>DASXLA010000043.1:0-4176 GCA_036496505.1 Candidatus Acidiferrum sp.
AGCCCCATAAGCAGCGTGCCGGCATAGCCGGTGCCCTGCGAAGCCGAGTTGAGTTTCGTGAGCAGTCCGGAAGGCAGACGCAGCTCGAACGCACCCAGCAGGCTGAGCCCGAATATAAAAAACACCAGCGCGATAAACCCGTTGACCCACGGACTGGACCCGAGCTGCACCACACCGAACGGTCCCGCGATGGCCGTAACCAAAAACCCTAGACTCGTAAACAGGACCACGATGCCAAGGCAGAACACCAGCGCCTGCTTCCAGCCTCCGCGTTTCGGCTCGCTTCCGCCGCTTTGATTGAGGAAGAACGATACCGTGATCGGAATCATCGGGAACACGCAGGGCGTGAAGAGCGCCGCCAAACCAAAACCGAATGCCGTCAAAAGAAAGGGCAGGAGATCTTGCGCGGCAGCCGCGGGCACGACGGCCGTCGACGCGGGCTGCGATGGCGCTTGGGCCGGGGCCGCCGGAGGACCGGCTGCCGCAACAGGCGCATAGCCTGCCGGAATTTGGAACGCCGTAGACGGAGCGCCGCTTGCAAACGTGAGCGCCGCCGATTCACTCTTCTTCACCGGCGGCAGACATTGTGTGTCGGAGCAAACCTGGTAACGCACCGTTGCCACGACGTTTGCATTTCCGGAGGCCGACTTCGACGTCGCAAGCTCAAGCAGAAAATTGGCTGTGCCGGTATAGGTTTCGGTATCGATCTGGAAATTCGGATCGAGCTTCCGTACTGGCTGCGGCCGATATACCGTGTAGCTCGCAATAGCCGGGCTCTCGGCTACGTCAATTTTTGTGATGATCGGTCCGCCCGGCGGCGTCGTTGGCGAATAGAGATGCCAGCCCGGCTGGATAGTGGCCTTCAGTTCGAGATACGCTTTTGCGCCCGGCGCTGCTTTCCCTCCGCCGAGCGTCCATTGCACCGGGTCTTCTTTAGCCGTCGAGAGCGCCGGTAGAAGACCAAGCAGCAACAGCGAAGAAAGGAAACGGCCAAACATCAAGTTCACCTGCCATTCAACTCGGTTGCAATCCGCTGATTGATTCCGCCTTCGGCGAAATCTTTGGCCACCCGAATGGCGTTCCGGATCGCCTTTGCATTGGAGCGGCCATGGCAAATTATGCAGATTCCGTTGAGGCCGAGCAGCGGAGCGCCGCCATATTCGGAGTAGTCCACGCGCTTTTTGAAATCGTTAAAAGCGCCTTGCGCGAGATAAGCCCCTACTTTCCGCGCCACCGTCGCCTTCAAAGATTGCTTTAACATCTGGCGCAGCACTTCAACCAATCCCTCGCTTACCTTTAAGGCGACGTTCCCCACAAACCCGTCGCAAACGATAACGTCCGCCGCGCCGGTATACACATCGCGGCCTTCCACGTTTCCGATGAAATTCACATGCAAAAGATTCTTAAGAAGCGGCAGCGCCTCGTGGGTCAGCGAGTTGCCTTTGTGGTCTTCTTCGCCAATCGACAGCAGCCCCACGCGCGGCTTCGCAATCCGGAAAATCACCCGCGAATAGGCGGTGCCCATCACGGCGAATTGCGCCAGCATCTCCGGGGAGCAATCAACGTTCGCGCCCACATCTACCATGATCGCCGAACTGCCGCTCAGCGTGGGGAAGGCGGACGCCAGCGCCGGCCGGTCCACGCCCCGCAACATGCCTTGCACCATTTTGGCGGTGGCCATGATCGCGCCCGTGTTTCCCGCCGAAACCACGCCCTGGGCCGCGCCCTCATGCACCAGCCGCGAGGCCACCCGAATAGAGCTGTCCTTCTTCGCGCGCATCGCTTTTGCGGCGCTTTCCTTCATGGTGATCTGTTCGCTCGCGTGCCGGATTTCAATCGGCAGTCTACGCCAATCCGCGTGCCGGTCCAGCTCTTTCCGGATCACTTCTTCGCGCCCTACCAAAATTATTCCGACGTTCAAAGTCCTGGCGGCCTGCAGAGCGCCTTCCACTTCCGGCTTCGGAAAATGGTCGCCGCCCATCGCGTCGAGGGCTATCGTCACCATGTGGTCAAGAGTTGGCTGGCGGGTTAGGTTTCGATGACTTCAATGACTTCGCGGCCCTTGTACTTGCCGCAATGCGGGCAGGCGCGATGGGCGCGGATTTTTTCGTGACAATTCGGGCACTCGGCCAGTTGCGGTACTTTCAAAGCATCGTGCGCGCGTCGCGTAGAGGTGCGGCGCTTCGAATGCCGCCGTTTGGGATTTGGCATGACTTCCTATTCTCTTAACTGTGAGGCCCAACTTCGGCCCGAAAACTTCTTAACTGACTCCAGCGCTCGTCAGGCGCCTGCCGGGCACAAGCGCAATCGCTCTGATTGCGGTTCTGCCCGCACAACGGGCAGATTCCTTTGCATGCCTCACTGCAAACCAGACGCATGGGCAAAGCGAGCAGCGCCACCTCGCGCAACATTTCCTCGACGTCCAGCCTGCCGCCTTCGTAATAACCAACTTCGATTCCCGCTTGGCCGGTTTCTTGCTCATCCCCGGCGGCCACCTCATCTGCCGGCATGTAGATAAGGTCGAAATGGTTCTCGATCGGGAACCGTATCGCTTCCAGACAGCGGTCGCACGCGGCGTCCACCACCACGCTCAAGTCTCCCTGGACGCGTATCTCACCTAGCGACCGATTCAGCAGCCGCGCATCACCTCGGGCTTGAAGCGGCGACGAATGGCTTATCTCGCCATCAAAGTCGATTTCGCCAGCCGGGACTTTCACGTCGAAGCGAACATCCCTCAGCTCGAGTTCCTGGAGGCTTATAAACACGCGCTCACCCAATGCTCCTGAGCCGAATCCCGGCCGACGCACAAAGTGTAAGTATAGCAATCCAGGCCTGAAGCAGGCGGTCTATGCCGCCTGCCTCTTAGCGCCAGTGGCCCTCGACCCAGTAATAGCCTTTGTGCCCGTGCGCCCAATGCCCCGATACCCATTGAGCGCGCGCGCGAGGCGGGACCGCCCAATACCCTGGCGCCCACACGTAATTTCTTCCGTCCCAGCGATAGAAACCGTCCATCCAAATATGATGTGGACTAGGAGGAGGAGGCCGCCGCTCCACGCGTTGCGCCGGGGGACCGATGCGCACGTAGACTTGCGCATTCGCCGCGCCAGCCATCAAGCCAATTCCTAAAAATGCTGTCGCAAGTAGTTTCATGATTACGCCCTAGCTCTTATTCCCGCGCTGTCTATGCTGTTCGCGTATCTGCTCGTACTGCTGTTTCTGATTACCGTTCAAAATCGCCTTGATTTTGGAGTCGCTGTCTCCGCGCAGCGCCCGCATTTTCGCATGGCGGTCCTGCGCCGACAGCGAACTATCGCTCAGAAGTGCGGTCATCTGTTGTTGCCGGTCCGTGAGAATCGGCAGAAGCTGATCCTGTTGCTCGGAAGTGAGATTCAGCCTCTTAGTCAGCCGCCGAAGCTGTTGGCTAGGGTCGGCGCGATGACCAGCCGGAGCCACCGGCGGAGCTTCCTGCGGCAGTGGCGCTGCCGGCGCCAAACCGGCGCAAAAAATAACGCAGAGCGCGAATAATCCAAATTGCTTTTTCATGAGGGTTTCCTTTCCCTGCTTCTGAAGACGGATGGCCCGCCCATTGGTTTATCGACCGCGCGTTAAATTTCTTTCAGTCGGGCGCACGGGGCGTGTGATGGCCCGTTGTGCGCGGTTCAATCTTCCAGTCTCCCCATCTTCCCGGCGTTATAATCGTCGATCGCCTGCGTCAACTCTGCCCGCGTGTTCATCACAAACGGCCCATAGCTGGCCACCGGCTCATGAATGGGCGCGCCGCTCAGGATCAAAAGCACGCTGTCCCGTCCGGCGTCGAGCGAAATCCGTTCACCCTCCGCGCTGAGCAGCGCGAGCTGCGCTTCGCTCTTCAACGCACTGCCTCCGTTAATCGCCACTTCGCCCTTTAGTAAAACCACGGCAGTATTGTGGCCCTCGGGCAAGTTGACTTCAGTGTTGGCGCCGCCCTGCAATCGCACGTCGAACACGTTTACCGGCGTGACTGTCCGCGCCGCACCGGCTGTTCCGTTCCACTCTCCCGCAATAATCCTCGCCTCTCCCGCCGTCCCCAAGTTCACTACTGGGATCTGTTCCTTGAGCAAAGCTTGATAACGGGGCACGGACATCTTGTGAGCTTTCGGAAGATTGATCCAGAGCTGCACCATCTCGAACGTGCCG
>DASXLA010000044.1:0-42854 GCA_036496505.1 Candidatus Acidiferrum sp.
GAAATCACCGGCGAAGGCAACTCCATCGCCCCGGTGAATGACCGTCTGAGGAAACAGATGGAAGAGAAGGCCAAGAAATATGGCGTTACCCTTGACTGGTATTCGCTCGCCGATTATTTCCGACACTTCGAGCGCAACAAATCAGCCATCAATCTGGGCACGTTTGTCGGCGCCGGCGGGGTTCGCAACTATGTCATGGGCGCAGACAATCGCGCCGCTACCCCGGCGGAACTCGGTCAGATGCGTAAGCTGGTCGCCGAAGCCATGCAACAGGGTGCCTTTGGGGTCAGCACGGCGTTGCAATATGTTCCGGACACCTTTGCCTCCACCGACGAAATCGTCGAACTGGCGAAAATTGCGCGGGCGTATGGTGGCGTGTATTTCACGCACCAACGCTCCGAAGGCGACCAAATCTTCGACTCTCTCGATGAAGTTTTCACTATTGCCCAGCGCGCAAATATCCCCGCCACCATCTGGCACCTGAAAACTGCTTACCGTGAAAACTGGGGCAAGATGCCAGAAGTTCTTCGTCGCATCGACGCCGCGCGTGCGCGCGGTATCGACGTCGCCGCCAGCGTCTATCCCTACGCGCGCGCCTCCAACGATCTCATCGCCTGCTTTCCCAGTTGGGTTGCGGAAGGCGGCACGGAAAAAATGATCGAGCGTCTGAAAGACCCGGTCCAGCGCGCGCGCGCGAAAAAAGAGATGGATGAACCCAGCGATACCTGGCAAAACCAGTGGCGCGGCTCAGGCGGCGCCGCGGGCGTTCTTCTGATCCAGACCTTAAACCCTGAACTTACCAAGTACGAAGGTATGACTCTCGAAGAAATCGGCCACCGCATGAACAAAGACCCGAGGGATGCCGCCATGGACATCGCCATCGAAGATCATGGGAACAGCAGCGTCGTGATCTCCATTATGGACGAACCAGACGTACGCGCCGCCGTGTCCGATCCCCTCGTCACGTTCGGCTCCGACTCCGAAGCTCAAGCGGAAGACGGTCCCCTCAGCAAGTCGAAAGCTCATCCCAGAGCGTTCGGCACTTTTCCCCGCATCCTTGCAGAATATGTTCGCGAACAGCACACCATGCGCCTGGAAGAGGCAGTGCGGAAGATGACGTCACTGGCTGCCAGCCGTGTAGGACTCTTGGACCGTGGCATCCTCCGCCCGGGCATGATGGCCGACGTCACCGTCTTCGATCCCAAAACGGTGAAGGACGTGGCTACGTACAGCGACCCGCTGCACTACTCCCTCGGCGTCAAATTTGTTTTTGTAAATGGCCGGGCGGTTGTCTGGGATGGAACCATCACCGAGGAACGTCCCGGCCAAGCCCTGCGTGGTCCTGGTTACCGGATGGCGCGGAGCGACCAATAAGCGTGGCTGAATCCAGATATGGTCTACACCATCGTTGCGCACACAATATCCTGCGGCCTTTCCGTCTGGGGTGAATTGCGCGCCACGAGAGATTTTTGATCGTGGGCATCAACGCCTACCACAAGGACTGCGGCGGCTGAATGGCGATGAAGCCGCAGCCGCCATATTTCAAAACGATATGCTGCAAAAAAAGAGGTCTCGCGTCGCGCGGGGCGACTCTTCAGTAGTGGCAGGAAGGGGCGCCGCGCTTCTGGAGGTATTTCTGGTGATATTCTTCGGCGCGATAGAAGGGGCCGGCGGCGGTAATTTCGGTGGCGATGGTTTGCTTGAATTTTCCGCTGGCGGTGAGCGCGGCTAACGACTTCTTCGCGGCGGCTTCCTGCTCGGGTGAGTGAAAGAAAATCGCGGTGCGATATTGGGCGCCAAAGTCCGGGCCCTGGCGATTCACTTGCGTGGGATCGTGGGCCTTCCAAAAGACATTCAGTAACTCCCCGTAGGAGACTTTCGCGGGGTCGAAAGTGACTTGCACGACTTCCGCGTGGCCGGTCTCGTCGGTGCAGACATCTTTATAAGTGGGATTCGCGGTGTGGCCGTTGGAGTAGCCCACGGCGGTGTCAATCACGCCGGGCACGTTGCGAAAAGTTTCTTCTACGCCCCAGAAGCATCCAGCGGCAAAAGTTGCGACTTCGGTCATTTCATTCTCCAGCGGTTCATTTTTCCAGCGGTTTTCCGCAGTTCGATGTACCGACAAATGCTGACATTATTCTAACGTAAGTCAGATGAACGGCACGCTAACGACGTTGGATGCGCGGCGGCGCTCATCTGGTTCAATCGGGAGCGGGCCGTGGCTTTATGGTTTCTGCGCCGGCACTCGGTGCTGAAGCTATCGCGCAGAAACACCAAGACTCCAGGGATCGCGTCCAAGGAGGACTGCGCCTCGCCTTGAGGAGTGCCCCCGAAATTTATCTCCCGACCTGAGACCATGGTCTGCCCGCCGTCGCACCCTCCAGGTCGGCCCACGCCTCGTATATTCTCTCGGCGCCGCGTGGCATGGAGCCGTCAGGCACCCGCTTGTGCGGACATGGGAGCCTTCGAGGGACGCTGCGCGATAAGTGCTTTGTTTGTATTGCGGTACGAGTACTTTTACTTGATTGAATATTTAATTACATGTGCAAAAAAGGCGAATAACTTCAAATAAATTGACGTTCGTACGGGTTCGAGCGATCGCCAGGTTCGAGCGATAAGCTAAATTCGCGGAACGAAGGGTTACAGCGGCAGTGAGCCGCCTGTCTACACTTGCGGGACTGTAGAGACGAACGATTACCTAATTGACATTATATCATATTACTAAACTTTAGCAAGGTTAATTTCCATGGGCAGGGGGGCAGGATGCGAACTAATGCCTTGGCGAGGTGCGCGACGTCTTGACGCTGCCTGCGTTTAATTGACGCTGCCTGCGTTTAATAGGACGATAAATGGTTGGAGAGGCGCATGGATTTAGGACTGAAGGGGCGGGTTGCGATAGTGGCCGCGGCGAGCAGCGGGCTGGGCTTTGCGGCGGCGCAGGAATTGTCTCGCGAGGGCGCGGAGGTGGCCATCTGCGCGCGCACGGCGAGCGACCTGAAAACGGCGGCAGCGAAGATTCAGGGCGTTACCGGGCGCGAGGTGTTTTACCAGGCGGTGGATGTCACCGACGCCAAGGCTGTGGCGAGCTTCGTTGCAGCGGTGGAAACGCGCTTTGGGCGCCTCGATATTTGCATCACCAATTCCGGTGGTCCGCCGTCTAAGCTATTTGAAGACACCGGGAATGAGGATTGGCGCGCGGCGATTGACCAGCTTTTGATGAGTTGCGTCTCCTTCGCCAGAGAAACGCTTCCCCGCATGAAAAAGAACAAGTGGGGCCGCCTGATTACCATCACTTCCTATGCGGTGAAACAACCGGTGGACGGCTTGCTGCTGTCTAACTCGATTCGCTCGGCGGTTACGGGGCTGGCGCGCACACTGGCTAATGAATACGGGCCGCACGGCATCACCGTGAATAATGTGTGCCCCGGCTACACGCGAACGGAGAGGCTGGGCGATCTTGCGAAGGCCATCTCGGCGCGCACCGGCGCCCATCCTGCGGAAGTCTTTGCGGGATGGGAGAAGCAGATCCCCGCGGGGCGCATCGGCACGCCGGAAGAATTTGCCGCGGTGGTTGCTTTTCTGGCCTCGGAGCGCGCCAGTTACGTAAACGGCGCGTCCATCGCAGTAGACGGCGGAATTGTCAGGAGCCTGCTATAGATTCCGTGCCTGCAACCAAGCGCACCTTTGCGCTTTCCGTGCTTCCGAAATTTTTTGCGGTCTGCAAACTTGCGGCGGGATCGGCTGTGCCGGAGTGGGCGACACGCGGGGAATTTTTTTCAATCACCAGCACAAATGAAGAACTCTCGATCATTGCGGAAAAGGAATTGATTCCGGAAGATTTGCGCGAAGAGGCGAGCGCGAAGGCCGCATGGCGGGTGCTGAAAGTACATGGGCCGTTTGAGTGGTCAGCAGTGGGCGTGCTGGCTGCGCTGGTTTCGCCGCTGGCCGAGGCAGGCGTCAGCGTGTTTACGATTTCGACGTTTGATACCGATTACCTGCTGGTGCGGCGCGAACAATTGCAGGCTGCCGAAGCGGCGCTTCGCAGGGCGGGGCACAAGATACATGAACTGGAAACTGTTACGTGAAACCAACGATCCACCGGAGAGAGCGCCAATGATCACGCAGTTCATCACGTCTCGGAAAGCACGGCCGCGCGGAGGACTGCGCCTGTTGAGTCTCGCGGTGGTGATTGCGACGGCGACCTTGTGGCTGCAGGCTGACGAGCCTTACGCCCCCAGCCGGAACTATGACCTGCAGCATTCCAAAATTATTCTGCGCTTCGACGTGGAGCAGAAAAAAGTAATCGGCGAGGTGATTCACACGGTGGCAACGCTGCGTGAAAACACTTCCCAAATTGCGTTTGATTCCGTGGGGCTGACCATCCAGAGCGTAACGGTGAACAAGGCACCGGCAAAATTCGAAAGCAGCGCCGACAAGCTGACTGTTGCGGTGCCATCCGGCAAGGTCGGGGACAAATTTGATATTGATATCCGCTACGAAGGGAAGCCCGCCAAGGGCCTTTATTTTATTTTGCCGGAAAAGGCCTACCCCGACACTCCCACGCAAATCTGGACGCAGGGCGAATCGGAAGATACCCGGAATTATCTTCCGACGTATGACTATCCGAATGACCGGCTCACGACGGAAACGGTGCTGACGGTGCCGGCTTCGTGGCAGACGGTGGCGAACGGCAAGCTCATGGGCGTGGCGAATGAGCCAAACAACATGAAGACGTGGACGTGGAAGGAGTCGGTGCCCAGCTCCACTTATCTGATTACGGTGGTGGCGGGGGAATTCGATGAAGTAAAGGACAGCTTGCGCAATTTGCCGGTGACGTACTACGCGCCGAAGGGCCGGGGCGACCGTCTCGCCGTAAATTACGGGCGGACGCCGGCGATGATCGAGCTTTTCAATAAAAAGTTCGGCGTGGATTATCCGTGGGAGAAGTATGCGCAGGTGATGGTCGACGAGTTTGTTGCGGGAGGCATGGAGAACTCCAGCGCGACCACGAACACGAGCTCGTCGCTGGTGAATCCCAAGCTGGCGGCGGAATACCCCACGGGGCAGGATGACTTGATCTCACACGAGTTGGCGCATCAATGGTTCGGGGATTACGTGACCTGCAAAGACTGGGGAAATGTGTGGCTGAACGAAGGCTTCGCGACGTTTGGCGAAACGGTATGGATGGAAAATCATTACCCCAAGGATGAGAGCGAATTCGATCGCTGGAACGATGCGCGGCGCTGGTTCGGGCAAAACAGCCTTTATCGGAAGCCTATCGTGCGTTTCGACTTTGAGGACTCGAGTGAATTCGACGGCAACGTCTACAACAAGGGCGGCTGGGTGCTGAACATGCTGCGGCACCAGTTAGGCGAAGCGGTTTTCAATCGGGCGCTGAAGCATTACCTGGAAGTGAATCACGGCAAAAACGTGGTGACCGCGGATTTTGTGAAGGCCGTGGAAGAGTCTTCCAACACGGACGTCGATCAGTTTTTCAATCAATGGGTGTATGGCGCGGGCGCACCGAAATTCGACATTGCTTACACCTATGACGACAGCAAGCACCAAGTGGCGCTCACGGTGAAACAGACGCAAAAGGTGGAAGGCCACGTCGGCATTTTTCACGTGCCCGTGGAGGTAGAAATCACTACCGGCGCGGGAGCGCATCTCTATCCCATCACCGTTTCCAAACAGGCGGAAACTTTTTCGCTGCCATCCAACTCCGAGCCGCTGATGGTGCTGTTTGACAAGGGCGGACACATTTTGAAGACCGCAGACGTGCACAAAGCGAAAAAGGAATGGATCTACCAGCTCAAGCATGCGTCGGAGTTGTCGGATCGCGCGGATGCCGCGGTGGCGCTGAGGAAGTTCAAGGAGGAGAGCGGAGCGGGGGCTGGCGCGGAGAAAGATAATGATGTGATCGCGGCGCTGGGAGAGGCTGCCAGCGAGGACAAGGCGTGGGGCGTGCGAGCGGTGGCGGCGGACAGCCTGGCTGATTTGGGCGGCGCGGCGGCGGCGAAAAAAGCTTTGAGCGCTTTCAATGCGGCCAAGGAGCCGTGGCTGAAGGTGCGCATCGTTACGGCCATGGGCAATTTCAAAGATGATAAGGAGGTGCTCGCCAAGCTCGAGTCGATTGTGGAGCAGGAGCATTCCTACCGCGCGCGAGCGGCTGCGCTGCAGGCCATCGGCAAATTGAAAGCGCCGAACGCGTTTGCGACGCTGAGCGCGGCGGTGGCGAGCGATTCGCCGGATAATTTTATTCGCAACGCGGCGTTGCGCTCGTTTGGCTGGCTGGGGGATGACAAAGCCGTGCCGGTGCTGCGAGTGTGGGTGGTTCCGGGCAAGCCGCTGGAGTCGCGCGAGGCGGCTATCTCGAGCCTGGGGCGGCTGCAAAAAGACAACAAGGAAATCACGAAAGAGATAGCGTCGTTTTTGTCGGAGCCGCATTTTTCAATTCGCATCTCGGCGCTGCTGACGCTGGGCTCGCGCGAGGATCCTTCGGCGATACCCGCGCTGGAGGCGCTGCTGAACAGCAATGACCTGAGCATCGAAGTGGTTCCGATGATTAAAGCGCAGATCGCGCACCTGAAGCACCCCGGATCAGGAAAAGGCGGAGCCCACGGTGCGAGCGGCGCAGACGACGAGGATGAAGACGCACCCGGCGATGGCAACGCGAGCGGCGATAAAAATCAGACAGTGGTCGCGGAACGCCTGGACAAGCTGGAACACCTTGTCCGCGAAATGAATGACCGCCTGAAAACGATCGAAGCGCGCCTGCCGCCCAAAAACTAATTGCGATGGAGAATCGCGCCGCGAGGAATGTTCATAGGGGCGGTTCGGCAATAAGGATGCGCAAATCCCGCAAATTATTGCCGGTCGGGCCGGTGATCAGCGCGTCGTCCAATTGTTTGAAGAACGTGTAAGCATCGCTGCGACGAAAGGCGTTGCGGGGATCAAGGGCGGCGGCCTGCGCGCGCGCAAGGGTCTCGCCGTCGGCCACGGCGCCCGCCGCGGGACTGTTTCCATCGATGCCGTCGGTGCCGGCGCTGAGCACGCCGATGCGCTTCCCGGCGATTTTCTGCACGCAGGACAAAACGAAGGCGGCATTTCTTCCGCCGATGCCGTCGCCGGTAACGGGCGAGATGACTTCGCCATCGGCGATGACCGCAACGCGCCTTGAGGGATTAGTTCTGCGCAACTCTTCGAGCTGCGCGAGCAGATAATCGGCGGCGCGCTCGACGGGCCAGTCGTCGGCAGAATTATCGCAACAGGTGATGCAGCCCGCCGCTTCCGCGGCGCCGTGAGCCGGATGGAAGAGGGCGTCGAGCCCCAGCAGCAAAACGAAATACGCATTGCGAAATGCCGAGTCATCCGCTTTGGGTGTTTCCGGCAAGCCATCCTGCGCGATCCAACGGCGGAAAACATCCGGGAATTTGTCGTGCAGCGAATAGGCGTCCAGAACCTTTTGCATGTCCTCGACGCTGGTGGGGTCTGGCAAGGTTGGGCCGCTGGCCAGTGCCCACTCTTTTCCGGCGGGAACGTCGCTCACCGCCAAGGTAATTTTGGTGGCGGCGCCGGCGGCCTGAGCTAGGCGCCCACCTTTGACCGCCGAAAGATGTTTGCGCACGGTGTTGATGGCTTCGATGGGGGCGCCACAACCGACGAGTGCACGGTGAATTTGCTGCACGTCGGATAAAGTGAAGGCGGGATCGAGCGGCAACTCGATCAACGCGGAGCCTCCACCGGACAAGAGGAAGAACACCAGTGTTTGCTCGTCGCAGGCGGCGAGCATTTCGAGGATGGCTTCGGCGGCTTTGAAACTGTTTTCGTCGGGAATAGGGTGACCGGCGCTGAAATATTTCACGTTGGGGTGACGTTTTGCCGCAGCGGGAGCTGTGGGCGCGCAAACGATGCCCTGGAAGAGAATGTCCGGCGGCAAAGTGACGCGGAGGCCATCGATCATGGCGAGTGCGGCCTTGCCGATGGCCACCACGCGAACCTTTGTAAAGCGGCGGAGATCGATGGAGGCGCCGCCGCATTGCAGCAGCGATCCCAGGCACGGCAATTTGCGCTGCATGCTCGAGGGAATATCGATAGCAGCTAAAGTGTCGTGGAAAATACGGCGGGCGAGTTGCTTCAAATCCGCCATGGAATGTACCCGCGCCCTAGGCGCCTTTCAGAACTTCTGGATTCAAAATGTTGGGCGGGCGTTTTCCTTCGGCAAAGGCGCGCACATTTTCCGCGGCGATGACCGCCATTTTGGTGCGGGTCTCGAGGGAAGCGGAAGCCATGTGCGGAGCCAGCACCACGTTGGCGCGCTTCAAGCCCGGATGAATGAAAGGCTCGTTTTCGTAGACGTCCAGCGCGGCGCCGGCGATTTTCTTGCTTTCGAGCGCATGCACCAGCGCAGCCTCATCGACTACCGAGCCGCGCGAAGTGTTGATGAGAAAAGCGGTGGGCTTCATCCTGAAAAACTTGGCGGCTTCAAAGAGACCTTGCGTTTCCGGAGAGAGCGGTACGTGCACGCTGACAAAATCGGATTCCGCGAGCAAGGTGTTGAAATCGCGGTACTCGGCGTTGAGTTCTTTCTCGAGGTCTTCGGAAACGCGCTCGATATCGGTATACAGCACTTTCATTTTGAAACCGCCGGCTCTGCGCGCCATGGCGCGACCGATGCGCCCAAAACCGACGACGCCCAGCGTTTTTCCGTAGACATCCGTGCCGACGAGCTGGTCCAGGTCCCAACCTTTCCACGCGCCGGACCTTGCCAGCGCTTCGCCTTCACCGAGACGCCGGGCCACGGCCATCATGAGGGTCCAGGCAAAATCGGCGGTGGTTTCGTCGAGAACGCCGGGGGTGTTGGTGACGGCGATCCCGCGCTTGGTGCACGCGGGAACATCTATATTGTCGAAGCCCACGGCCACGTTGGCGACAATGCGCAATTTTGGGGCGCCCTGCAGAAGGGCCTCATCCACGCGCTCCGTCAAGAGGCACACCAACGCCTGCTTGTCCTTCACGCGCTTGAAAAGTTCTTCCCTGGAGATGCGGTCCGGCTGGGACCAATATTCCACTTCGCATTTTTCCTGGAGAATCTGTCGGGCATCTTCAAATAGGGGTCTGGTGGCAAGAGTTTTTAGTCGGGGCATCCGTCTCCTCTATTCGGCGGCTGGGAAAATTACACTAGCACAGGTGCGGTGCGGCGCGTACGCGCCAGCGTTGCACGCGCAGCGCATGTCTCACTATAGTAGCAACAGACAGCAGCGCCAGGAGCGCGTTGGAGGCCGTTCGAGCACTCATGGATCGTAGCGTTATTCGCGGGCTGGAAAGCATAGTGGGGGCGTCGACGGTGCTGGACCGGCCGGAGGATTTGCTGCTTTACGAGTATGACGGGTCGGTGGAAAAAGCGCGGCCCGGCGCGGTAGTTTTTCCGCGCAGCACGGAGCAAGTGTCGCGTATCGTGCGGCTGGCCGCGCAGCACGATATACCGGTCATCGGACGCGGCGCGGGCACGGGGCTTTCGGGAGGCGCGCTGGCGCGAACCGGCGGGATCCTGATGGTCTTCTCACGGATGAATGGCATTCTGGAAATCGACGTGGAGAATCAGCGTGCGGTGGTGCAACCGGGAGTGGTGAATTATGAAATGTCGCGCGCCGTGGAGCACGCCGGGTTGTACTTTGCGCCCGACCCCTCGAGCCAGAAATCGTGCACGATTGGCGGCAACGTTTTGGAAAATGCCGGCGGGCCGCACACGCTGGCTTATGGCGTGACGTCGAATCACGTGACCGCGCTGGAGCTGGTTCTCCCGGACGGCGAAATTTTCCGTGTTGGCAGCCGGCACGGCGACACACTGGGCTACGATCTCACCGGGTTGCTGGTCGGGTCGGAAGGAACGCTCGCGCTGGTGACGGAAATTACCGTGAAACTGCTGCGCAAATCGGAAAGCGTCAAAACGCTGCTGGCCATATTTGATCGGGTCGATGATGCTTCGGAAACCGTCGCTGAAGTGACCGCGCGCGCGATTACCCCCGCAGCGTGCGAAATGCTGGATGGCTGGACGCTGCGCGCCGTGGAAGATTTCATCCACGCCGGCTTTCCGATGGACAGCGCCGCGGTGTTGCTGATCGAGCTGGAAGGCCTGGCGGAGAGCGTGGCCTCGCAAGCCGAAGGCGTGGAGGAAGTGTGCCGGATGCATCACGCGCGGGAAGTGCGCGTGGCGCGCGACGATCGGGAGCGCGATTTATTATGGAAGGGGCGCAAAAACGCTTTCGGCGCGATGGGCCGGCTGGCGCCTAGCAATTACACGCTGGACGGCGTGATTCCGCGATCCAAAATTCCCCAAGCGCTGCGGCGCATCAAGGAACTTGGCGAGAAATATCAATTCCAGATTGGAAATATTTTTCACGCCGGCGACGGCAATCTGCACCCCATCGTGCTGTTTGATCCGCGCGACCCGGCGCAATATCAAAAGGCGGTGGAAGTCTCCGCCGAAATTATCCGGTATTGCGTGGAAATCGGCGGCGCGCTGACCGGGGAACACGGGGTGGGCATGGAGAAAAGTGAATTGATGCCGCTGCTTTTTTCCGACGCCGATTTTGAGCTGATGCGGCGGGTGCACGACGCTTTCAATCCGGCTTGCGCGCTGAATCCCGGCAAAATTTTTCCACTCAACAAAGGCTGCGGCGAAATCACGCCGCGGGCGCAGGCCGCTGTCAGAGCGAATCCCTTATGAGCAGCTCGGTGGCGAATGTTGCCGGGCGCCTTGAATCGGTGATTGGGGCCGCGCATGTTGGCGGCGAGGCGACGCAGTGTGAGAAGTACGCCATCGATGGCGTGATTCCGGCGGCGGTGGCAATGGCAGCTTCCGCGGAAGAAGTTGCGGAGGTGGTGCGATTTGCGGCGCGCGAGAAGCTTGCATTGGTGCCGTGCGGCCGTTGCACGAAACTAGGCATCGGTATGCCTCCTGCGCGCTACGACTTTGCGCTCGATGTGACCGGGTTGAAGCAGATTGCTTATTATGACCCGGCGGACCTGACGCTGAGCGTGGATGCCGGCATGGGTCTGGGGCAATTGGCGGAAGTGCTCGGCGAACAAAAGCAATTTGTTCCGCTGACGGTGCCTTTTTTTGATGAGTGCACCGTTGGCGGCGCGGTAGCGTCGGGGATTAGTTCCATGCTGCGGCATTTCTATGGCACCGCGCGGGACTTCCTGCTTGGCACGGAATTTGTGAATGGCGCCGGCACGCTGACGAAGAGCGGCGGGCGTGTGGTGAAAAATGTTACGGGGTACGACCTGCACAAATTGCTGATCGGATCGCTCGGGACGCTGGCGGTGATCACCCGGCTCAATTTTCGGACCTTTCCGTCGCCGCAGGGTTACGGGCACCTGGTGGCCGTTTTTTCGGACGTGGATGCCATCGTGCAATTTCGGAATATGGTTGCAAAGTCGCCGCTGGCTCCGGATTCTTTTGAAATTCTCGGCCCGGAGGCGGCGCGATACCTGGCTGAATTCAAGGAAGACCGCAGCTCGCCACTGCCGTCGTGGTATGCCGCGGGACTTTGGCATGTGTGCGTATCCTTCGAAGGCACGGAGGCGGTTCTTCGCCGGTACTCGACGGACCTGGCGCGATTTGCGCAGCAATCGGGGGCGGCGAATTTCGAATTTCTTGACGGACCGCGAAGCGAGGCTCTGGGGGGCGCGTTGCGGGAACTTCTCAACCTTCTGGTCTGCTCCGGACCGGCGGTGAGCATCTTCAAAATCAGCAGCCTGCCTGCATTTCCCGCCGATGTTGTGCGGCTTCGTGAACTCGCGGAGCGCCTGTCGATTCCGTGCGTGATTTTCGCGAGCGCCTCGGGGCCGTTGTACTTCGCGGCGCAGCCGCCGGTTCTGGATGGCAACGCGATCGGCGCAATGGCGCAACTTGCTTCGGGCGTTTTTGAATATGCAACGGCACACCGTGGCCAGGCATCGATTCTTTTTTGTCCCGCGGAGTTGAAGCGCGTTGTCAATGTGTGGGGTCCGGAGAGGAAAGACGGAGAATTAATGCGGCGGGTCAAGAAGGCGTTCGATCCTGAAAATGTTTTCGCGCCAGGGCGGTTCCTGGCCGGTATATGAATTGGCTGCGCCGGGTTGACTTTCCACGTTGATCGAAGAAATTTCCAGGCGTCATATCATAGAGTTGTAACGAAAGACTCATGCCACCAGCTGCCATTCCTGGGTTTCAACCGCGCTACGAAGATTACGCCCGGTGCATCCATTGCGGGCTTTGCCTGAATGCCTGCCCTACGTATCGGCTTTGGAATCTCGAAGCGGATTCGCCGCGCGGCCGGATTCACCAGATGATTCACGTGGAGCAAAATGGGGGCGAAGTTACCGATTCTTTCGTAGAGCACATCGACAAGTGCCTGGACTGCCGCGCGTGCGAAACGGCCTGCCCGTCCGGCGTCGAATACGGAAAACTTGTGGAATACGCGCGGGCGCGCATCGAACGCGATTATCGGCGTCCGTGGTTGGCGCGGGTGGCGCGCGACATGCTGTATCGCCGCCTGCTGCCGTATCCCCGCCGCATTGCCGGTGTGGCGCGCCTGCTGCGCTTCTACCAGCGCTCGGGGTTGCAACGCGTGGCGCGCTCCACGGGTATTTTGAAGCTACTGGGTTTAGCGGAACGCGAACGGCTGCTGCCTCGCGTCGATGGGAATTTTTTCTTCGACCGCCTGGGTAAGACTTATCCAGCCATCGGCGAACGCCGGGCTCGCGTGGCTTTTTTTTCCGGCTGCGTCGCCAACGTCACTTTCGCGGAACTGAATGCCGCCACCATCCGGGTACTGACCGCCAACGGTTGCGAGGTCGTGGTTCCCGCCGAACAATTCTGCTGCGGCGCGCTCGCGTCTCACGCGGGCGTTCGTGAGGTGGCCCGGGAGCTGGCTCGCAAAAATCTTCGCGCCTTCGCGGCCGCCGATGTCGACGCCATGGTCACAAACGCCGCGGGGTGCGGCTCCACTCTGAAGGAATACGATCACCTGTTCACGGCGGACGAGCCCGAATACGCGGAGGCCGTCGCTTTTGCCAAGAAGACGCGCGACGTAACGGAGTTTCTTGCCGCCCTGGGGCTGTCTGCGCGCCTCCAGCCGCTCCCGCTTCGCGTGACGTATCAGGACTCGTGCCATCTGCTGCACGGGCAAAAAGTCCGGGAAGCGCCGCGAACGCTGCTCCGCGCGATTCCGGGCATCGACCTGGTGGAATTGCCGTACTCGGAGATTTGCTGCGGTTCCGCGGGTGTGTATAACGTGACGGAAACGAAGGCTTCGCTCGATTTGCTGGCGGAAAAAATGCGCCATGCGCAAAAGTCTCAGGCGCAAGTCATCGCCACCTGCAACCCGGGTTGTTTGCTGCAAATGCGCGCCGGAGCCGAAATCCATGGCACGAAGCAGGAGGTGCTGCACGTCATCGAACTGTTGGACAGGACCCTCACCCGCTGAGCAGCGCCTCCCGGCGCGGTGGCATCCTAGACGAGAGTGTGAAGGAAACGGAAACCGCCTGGTTGCCGTCTAATGTATTGCCTTGATTAGACTTAGTGTGCCTAGGTGCAGGTTCCGGCAGCAGACCCGAACCTCTCGGGGAACTTTTTTGCCAGCACCGGGGAAATGTCAGATGAAACGCCAAATGCCTGATCGGACGCGATGAAAATTCGAGAGAAAGATCAGGACGAGGCGCTGCTCAAGCGTTCTGCCAGGGGCGATGAAGAAGCCTTCACGGTTTTGTATCGCAAATACGCGGACGTGCTGTATCGCTTCGCGTTCCGCATGACCGGCAGCGCTTGGGGAGCGGAAGAGATTGTTCAGGATGTGTTCATGACGCTGGCACGCGAGCCGGGCAAGTACGATGCGGAACGTGGCACCCTGCCGGCTTTTCTTTTTGGCATCACGCGGAACAAGGTCATGAAGCATAACGAGCGTTTGCCGCGCGAGATTTCCCTGGTGGAGCGCCAGGAAGACGGCGGCGGCGGCGGAATAACCCTGCGAGATTCTTTCACCCCGGCGATGTGGGCGGAGCAGCGCGAGCGCCTTGAAAAAGTGCGCGCCGCGGTGATGGAACTGCCCGTGGAGTTTCGCGAGACGGTGGTTTTGTGCGAGCTGGAAGAGATGAGCTATAACGAAGCGGCCCAGGCGCTCGATTGCCCCATAGGCACGATTCGTTCACGGCTACACCGGGGACGCGCGCTTTTGCTGGCTAAGCTGGAGATGCTTCGCGATGCGCCGCAGCGCTGGCGTTCGGTGGGATGACGTATATGAATAGAAAAAGTGACATGACCTGCGAAGAATTTGAACTTTTTGGGCTGGACTCGCACCGCGACAACTCGCTGGGCGAAGAGTGCCGCCAGCGCGCGCTGCAACATGGCCGTATTTGCGCAAGATGCTCGGCACTGGGGGCTTCCTGGAAAGCGGCGCAGGAAGAATTGCTGGCGTTAGGTGAGAGCACGCAATCGATGGGAGCGCCGTCTCGCGTTGAAACGCGGGTGTTGCAACAGTTTCGAGTGAAACACCAGTTCAAGCAGGAACGCAGAACGTTGAAGTTTGCGACCTGGTCTCTGGCCGCGGCGGCGATACTGGTTTGCGCCGTCAGCGTCCGGGAGTGGCGCCACTGGCGGCAGGGCTCGCAGGGTGCTCCCGTCACTTTGAGCAACCCTGCGCAAAACAATAGTTCTGTTGCGTCGACCAGCGACAGCAGCAACGTCGCGTCGGATAAGTCGTCGGAAGTATTGATGGCTGGAAACGACAGCAACGGCGTGGGCGGCAATGATTTTACGCTGTTGCCGGGGGCGTTCTCCCAGGAAGTGGAAGAAGGGGCCATTGTTCGCGTGGGCATGCCGCGCTCGGCCCTGGCGGCCTTTGGTTTGCCAGTGAACGAAGAGCGCGCCGACGATTGGATTCAGGTGGATGTGTTATTGGGGAGGGACGGCTCGGCGCAGGCCGTGCGTTTGCCTCAGCAATAAATGATTTTCGCGGGGCGATGAGTTCGCCACGCCTGGGAGAGAAGAGGAGAAATACATGATGCGGAATGGATGGATGCATTTGGTTCTGGGTGGCGCTTTGGTGCTCGGCGCAGGAATCGCCAGGGCTCAGGGGCCCGGCGGCGAAGGCCATCCACCCCCTCCCTTTGGCGGTCCCATGGAGTTCATGGGTTTCGAAGGTATGCACGGCGGGAAGTTGGTGAAAGGCGCGCCGTTCTCCGCGACGTCCACTTCCGAAACGACCCAGACGCTGCAGGACGGAACAGCGATCCACCGCACCACGCAGGGCGCGCAGTATCGCGACAGCCAGGGCCGCACGCGCCGGGAAGTTACTTTTACGGGCATGGGTCCGCTGGCGGCAGCGGGAGGCACGCATAAGATGATCGCGATCTCCGATCCCGTTGCGGGCGTGCATTTCATGCTCAATCCCGACAAGAAAGTCGCCAACAAGATGGCCATTCGCAGCCACGGAGGCAATTCCGCGAATGGCGATACTGCCGAAGCGTTTCATCAAAAGATGCAGGCTCGAGAGCAACAGGAGGAAGCTTCAGGAGCGTTGAAGACGGAGTCCCTGGGCACCCAAGTGGTGAATGGCGTGAGCGCCGAGGGCACTCGCACGACGCGCACTATCGCGGCGGGAGAAATCGGCAACGATAAACCGATTCAGGTGGTGTCCGAGCGCTGGTATTCGCCGGATCTGCAAACTGTGGTGAAGAGCACGCGAACGGATCCGCGATTTGGCACGACGACATTTTCACTGACGAATATTCAGAAAGCCGAACCGGCAGCGACGCTTTTCACCGTTCCAGCGGATTACACCGTCAAAGAGGGTGGACCAGGGCGCGGCCCGCGGCATCACGGCGGACCATCACCGGCGGATGCGCCGGCGCCAACGACGGAGAATTAACGGCGGCAATTTCAACAACGAGCTTCTCTCCTGAAGACGGCACGCCTTTCTCGCGGCGCAAGTTGCTGCGGGGAAGGCGTAGTCGTGTTTGGGCGAAGTGGATACGTTCCAGACGACCGGTTTCAACTTCAGCGCTGACCTGCGCGCGGCTTGAACATATTTCCCGCGATGCGCGTGACCATCTTGCGCGGCACCAGGCGCTCGCCGTGCGCCCCGAGATAATTACCGAGGCCGGAGATGACGTAACTCTTGCCTGCGGCCAGAGCCTGGAGGCCGGTGCGAGCTACTTTTTCCGCCGTTTCGGATTTGCGCATAAATCGCTCCTGGCCCGCCACGGTATGAAATTCCGATTCGGTGGAACCCGGGCACAACGCGCAGACACGGATGCCGTAAGGCTTCATCTCTTCCGCCAACCCTTCCGCGAAGAGCAAATCGAACGCCTTGGTGGCAGCGTAGGTGGAAATGTACGGCACCGCCTGGAACGAAGCGGTGGAGGCGAGGATCAGGATGTCGCCGCCGCGTCGCGCGACCATTGCGGGTAGATACAGCCGCGTCAAATGAAGGACGGCGGTGCAGTTGACTTGCACCATGTCCAGCAACCTGCCCGTCTCCACCGAGGGCAGCTCGCCGTAAGCGCCGAATCCGGCATTGTTGATCAACAGTTGCACTTCAACTTTTTGCGCTTCGGTGAAGTCGTGGATTTTTTCCGGCGCGCTGGGCTCCGCCAGATCCGCGGCGATCACCAGGGTTTTGATTTTATGTTTTGCCGACAATTCGTTTGCCAGCGATTCGAGCCGTTCTTTTCGCCGCGCGGTCAAAATCAGGTTGGTGCCGCCCGCCGCCAGTTCGTTGGCCAGCGCTACGCCGATTCCGGCGCTTGCGCCGGTGACCAGTGCCCATTTTCCACGCCAGTCTGCAATCATTGCGTTCGCCTCGCTCCAGTTTTAGCTAAGCCAAAATTATAAAAACGTTCGCGGTTCGGTTCAGATGCCGCGACAGTTGGAAGAGCATGGAGAAGTCGGAAGTCCTGGAGATGAGTGCGGAGGACCGATTCCGCAGACAAGCTTCCGGGCCGCAAATAGGCGATCAAGCGTGGCTGGGCGTAATTTCTTTCGAAGTGATTTCGTATTTGAAATTATCCGGGTCCAGGCAATCGAGCCGTCCACTGGGGGTCTCCGCCTGCGGATACATGAAAAACGCCACGGGCTTGCCGGTCGAACCTGGAAGCGCGACGTCGTGCGCGAAATTAAACGCCACCCAGTTCATCTCCCACGAGCCGAACAGGCGGGCGCGCGCTTTCTTCACCATGTCGTCGTCCAGCGGGCGATTTCCCGGCGGCTCCTCGAGCACTACTTTGCGCACGTCCGCGGGATCGACGGGCACCCAGCCCTGCTTCGCGAGATGCACTTCCGCGCGGCAATGCTGCGCTTTGGTTACTTTTTCCGAAGAGGCGCCCAAACTCTTGTAACCCAGTTCAGATTTGGCCACGCGGATGCCGTAGACGTCGCGCGCCGGAAGTCCCGCAGCGCGAGCCAGGCCCACATAAAGCGCGTTCAGGTCGGCGCACTTGCCGCCGAGGTCCCCGGACTCCAGCATGAAACGAATGTCGCCCACCCCGCAGCCGCGCGTTTTGGGATTTCGGAAGGTGTTGTCGACGATCCATTCGTAAATCGCGCGGGCCTTCTCAGTGTCTGTATTCGCGCCCTTGGTGATTTTATCCGCGGTGGATTTCACGATGCCGTCAGTGGGTAAATATTTTGTGGGCTGTCGAAAATGATCGAGGCTTTCGCCCTTTTCTTTTGGCGCTTTGCCGTGTGCGTCGAAATCCACGGTGTAGTCTCT
The DNA here is from genome assembly GCA_036496505.1 of Candidatus Acidiferrum sp. GTDB lineage: Bacteria > Acidobacteriota > Terriglobia > Acidiferrales > UBA7541 > Acidiferrum. The sequence goes on from DASXLA010000044.1 coordinate 17,757, forward strand.
GGTCTCCACCCGGCTGGTCACCGTGAGTACCGGACTTACGCCTGCTGGAAATTCAGCGGCGATAATTCCCATGGCGTCGGGGCCGCTCTGAAATATTCTGGCGGTGCCCCCTTCGGCATGGAAGGTGTTCGAGAGGGTTTTCTGAAACGGTGTGGGACGGGTGATCGCGGCGGGCACCCAGATGCGGGTTGGCCCTGAAGAGTTCAGTACCTGCACGTGGGTGGTCAGGTCGAAGGTGCGACAGTTGCCGCCGGAGCTTTCTCCCGCGAACAGGCTTCCTGCCTTCGGAAATGCCAGGCTCGCCGACACTATCCCAGTGGTACGCAGAAACTCTCGGCGCTTCATAAGTCTTCTCCTTTGCAAAAATCGAAATACTTATACCAATTCCCGGGCCGCCATGACGATAGCAATTTTATTGTCACACAATACCATTTTATTGGCGGCCGGAGGACTACCAAAAATGTTAGCCGGCGGTTGCGTTTGGCGGGCATTCGCGCAAGACTTGTTCGGGGACGAGCGAACCAATGGAACAAAACGTCAATCCGATCCAGGAAATCTTCGAAGAGTTATTTGGCCTGCTGGAAGCGATGGAGACTCAAAGCATGGCGGTGCTGGAATTTTTGAAGGACCAGCGCATCGCCACCGATAAAAAGCTGGGCCCGTACCTGGAGACCGCGGGAAATGCCAGCAGCGTCAAGTGGCGGGCCGCCCGCGTTCGAATGGAGTATTTACTTTCTTCGATTCAGAAAGAATCCAAAGAACCCAAGCAAAAAGATAAGGAATCCGCGGAAATAGAATCCGCAAGGGCCGACGCATCGGCGAAAGACAGCAAGAACCAGGAACAGCCTAAAGAGCAGGCGCGGAACGCTGATAAAGAATCAAACAAGGAAGCCAAAACGGCATCAAGCGAGAAATCTACAGATCGACCCTCCGGCTCCGACTCCGGCAACGGTTCCGCTAAAACCGCGAAAGCCGGCGCGGGCAACAGAGCGGCGTCAGCCGCGGCTGGCTCAGAAAAAAAACCGCAAGAGAAAGATCGTAAACGCAAGTAGCCTGAGCACTCGGGCAGGCGGTCGAACTCCCGCAGTCGAACATTCCCGGGCCGCAAAACCCGAATTCCTAGAGCTTGCGCGACGCATTGACGATAGCCGCGAGCTCGCGTGCGGCGCCGGCGATTTCGCTCTTGCGTCCAGTTCGCAGAGCGGCGGCGTTCACCAGTTCACCGCCGACTCCGATGGCGAAGGCTCCCGCGGCGAAGTACTCAGCGGCATTTTCGTGGCTCACGCCGCCGGTGGGAATGAGCAATGCATTGGGAAATGGCCCGCGAAGCGCTTTGATATATTTTGGTCCGCCGACGTTTCCGCACGGGAAAACCTTCATCGCGGAGACTCCCGTTCCCATCGCGGTCATTAATTCCGTCGGAGTCAACACACCCGGGATTGCTAACTTGCCGAGGGTGGTTGCGACCTGCAGCACCGGAAGGCTCAGTCCCGGGCTGACCAAAAATTCTGCTCCGGCATCGAAACACTCTTTCGCCTGCGCCTCGGTGAGTACCGTGCCTGCGCCGACGAGTATGCGAGCGCCAAATTCGGCGCGCACCTTGCGGATTGCCTCGATCGCGCAAGGCACGGTCATGGTTATTTCCACCAGCGGTATGCCGCCCTCTTCCATGGCTTCCGCGGCAAGGACCGCTTCGGCGGCACTGCCGGCGCGAATGACCGGGATGATGCCTACTTTGTGAATGGCGTTGAGGGCCTCTTGAGCGTTCATCTTTGTTTTGTCCGTGAAGTGCAGCCGTCGCGCAGCTTTTCTCGTGTTACTACCGCGAAATCCGTGCGCTTTGCCCTTTCATCAGGGCGAAGACTTCCTGCGCGCCGGCCATGGAGGTGTCGCCCGGCGTGGTCATCGCCAGCGCGCCGTGGGCCACGCCGCACTCGATAGCCCAGCCAATCTCTTGCCCTTGGAGCAGTCCGTAAATCAAGCCCGACGCAAAGGAGTCGCCGCCGCCCACTCGGTCGTAAATCTCCAGGTCCTTGCGAACGGTCGCTTCGTAGACCGCGCCGTCGGCAAGGGCCACGGCTCCCCAATCGTTTCGGCTCGAGGATTTGGCGGTGCGCAGAGTGACTGCCACGACAGTAAGATTGGGAAATTCGGCCTTCACCTTTTTCATCATCGCCTGAAAATTCGCATGCTCCAGAGACGCCAGATTTTCATCCGCGCCGGCCACTTCGTATCCCAACGCTGCGGTAAAGTCCTCTTCGTTGCCGAACAGCACGTCCACATACGGCATCAGTGCGCGATTGACCTGCTGAGCTTGGGATTTTCCGCCGCCAGCTTGCCACAACGAGGGCCGATAATTGAGATCGTAAGAAACTGTGACGCCGCATTTTTTCGCGGCCTTCATGGCTTCTTCGGCAACCTGCGGGGTGGTTGCAGAAAGTCCGCAAAAAATTCCACCGGTGTGGAACCAGCGGGCTCCCTGCCGGCCAAAAATTGCCTCGCAGTTTATTTCCCCTGGCTTGAGCTGAGAAATCGCGGTGTTTCCGCGATCGGAGCAGCCCAACGGAGCGCGCACGCCAAAGCCACGCTCGGTAAAGTTCAGGCCATTTCGAACGGAGCGGCCGATGCCGTCGTATTTCACCCAGCGCACATGTTCGAGATCCACTCCGCCCTGCAACATCAGAGACTCAACCAGCCGCCCAACGGGGTTGTCAGCGAGCGCCGTGACCACGGCTGTTTTCAAGCCGAAGGTTCGGCACAACCCGCGCGCGACGTTGTACTCGCCGCCGCCTTCCCACGCGCGAAACTCCCGCGCGTTGCTGATGCGCATGTCGCCAGGATCAAGACGCAGCATCACTTCGCCCAGGCTCACGAGATCCCACCTGCATTCTTCTTTGTTACGCAGTTTCATATGCTCCAGCCCTCACAGCTCCGCTCCGTCCGGGAGTCGCTCAGCTTTCAACGTCCGCGCGGGATCAACGCACAGCCACGCCGCTGCTCCGGCCACCGCGAAGGCCGCCGCCACGAAGAATGGCATGCTCCAGTTCCAACGCAAGGCGATGATGGGCGTCAGTTGCGCGGTCAGCATGCCGCCGATTTGATTTCCCGTGTTCATGAGCCCGGAAACCGCGCCAGAAGAGCCGCGCGAAATCGAGGCAGTAACCGCCCAGAAAGAACTCTGCGAAAGATACAGCGCGCCGGCCCCTCCGGCCAGAACGATACCGGCGATGCGCGGTTGCGCGGAGCGCGCTCCCAAGACGAGAAAAATCGCGCTCAGCACCATGCCGATAACAGGCATCACGCAGCGCCCAATGCGCTGGCCATAGCGCCGCACCAGCTTGTCGCTGATGGCCCCACCGAGCGGGCTGCAAATGGCCATAGCGATGAAGGGAAGCGTGGTGTAGAAGGCGCTTGCTTTCAAATTCAAGCCGCGCACTTTGGCGAGATAGGTAAAAAACCACGCGAAAAATATCCATGCGACGTAGCCGTAGGAAAAATAGGCCAGCGTGATGGCCCACACTTCCTTGCTGCGAAGAATGGTGTGCCAGCTGACTCTTATCGCCTTGGTGACGATGCGCTCGCCGAGCGCCGGCCCCGCTGCTGCACTTATGTCGTGCGTGACGCCGCGGATGTGGGCAAGCTCACCCGGAGACACCATGCTGTGCTGTTCCGGAGTATCGCGCGATACGACATACCAGATTGATCCCGCCAGCAAACCCAAAATCGCGCTCGCCCAGAAGGACCACCGCCAGCCGTAATGTTCCATCACGTAAGCAATCAGCGCGGGAGTCACACCAGCGCCCACGCCAACCCCGGCGAACACGATGCCATTGGCGATTCCTTGCTCCTGCGAAGGAACCCAGCGCGAGACAAATTGATTGGAACCGGGAAACATGACCGCTTCTCCGGCGCCCAGCAAGAAACGTGCGGCGATTAAAAGAAACAGCGCGGATGCGGCCCTGGGAGATACGAACGCGGTGAGTGAGGTAAACACGCCCCACCACAACGCTCCCGCGGTAAGGACGCGACGCGGTCCATAGCGGTCGGCCAGCCAGCCTCCCGCGGTTTGAAATAACGCGTAGCCCAGGAGAAACGCGCTGAACACTGTGCCGAGTTGCACGGTGCTCAAGCCAAATTCCGTGGCGATGGAGCTTCCCGCGATGGAAATGTTGACGCGATCCAGGTAGGAAACCGCGCTCAATACAAAAATCCATCCAACGAGAAACCACCGCACGCGCGAAACGGTTTGGTCAGTCATGAATGCCGGAAGAACAAGAGTCACTCGCGAGATGCGCTTCCGCAATAGGGGTCATGCCGACTTTCTCGAGTCCGCTAAGGCATTTCACGCGGCGCGCGCTTTCAAAATCTGCGTAAGGCTCATCGCGATGATTTTCTCTTCGCCAGGTTGGAGCATGAAGGAATTCATCGACAATCCTCCGCCTTGCTCCGAGGCGCCGATGATAATCGAAGGCCTCGATTGCTTCAGCGCCGCGCTGACTTCCGCCGGCGTAGCCGAAACGCGCTTGGCGTCCCAGGTAATGCGCATGTGCGGAACGTGATTTGCGATATCCGGCACGCTGAACTCGGTGCTGACACCGGGAATCGCTTTCACCGCGCTCGAAATATAGTCGAGACGCCGCTGCCACTCGACGTTCAACGCTTCGTGGTCTTCCGCGAGGTACAGCTCCAGGGCCTTCACCATCCCGACGATTTCTTCCTTGCCGACTTTTTGGCTGCGGCCAAGGGTGTCTTCGTGCGGGCTATTATTGAGCAGCGCGTATTCGACCAGATTTTTCTTGCCAATCAGCAGGCCCGCGCACTGCGGCCCACGAATGGCCTTTCCACCGCTGAAGGCAATCAGGTCGTAGCCCATGTTCGCGTAGTCCCACAGGTGCGAAACCGGTGGAGTGTCCGCGGCGGCATCGATAAACGCCGGAATATTGTGCTCGTGCGCGATCTTCACCCACTCGTCGAACTTGATTTGGCCCGCGGCGTTAGCGAAGTTGGAAAAATGCAACATCGCGGTATTGGGATTCACCGCCCGCGACAGTTCGTCGCGGGTTTCAATCACCACCAGCTTGACGCCTGTCGAACGCAGTTGATGGTCGAACGGGTTGCGATGCGATTTCTGGATGATCACTTCGGATTTCATGCCGGTGAGATCGGGCAATTGTTGAATAAACTTCTCGTTATTGCCGGTGAGGATTCCCGCGAGCCCGGATTGCATCGCCGCCGCCGCGCCGGACGTAACGATGGCGTCATAGCCGTCCGGAAGCTTCAGCAATTCCGCAATGCGTTTGCCAGCCACGACCTCCAATTCCAAAATCGGAACGAAATGGCGGCCGGCCATGCTCATCACCGCTTCAACTTCTGGCCGCATCAACGAGCCACCCAGCACGGTCATGGTGCCTTCGCCGTTGATTACGGTGGTAACGCCCAGCTCGTCGTACACATTTCCCGTCGAGCCGAACCCGGTCAAGCCGCCCGGCGCGGGCGACGCAGTTGGCACTTCGCCCTTGCCAAACAGGCGCGCTGGAGCGAAGAGCGCGCCGGCCGCCGCGCCCAACGTAGCTAGAAACGACCGGCGATTCGCGTCATGCTTAAAAAACATGGTTACGCTCCTTTTTTCGCGGCGCCCACAACGGCCGCGGTGCAATTGATTTCCACCAAAGAATTTCCCGGTAAAGCGGCCACCGCCACGGTGGTACGCGCCGGCCCGCCGTTGGGAAAATAGGTCTTGAACACTTTGTTCATGCCATCGTAGTCGTCGATCTTGGTGAGATAAACGGTCAGTTGCAGGATGCTGTCCATGGCGCCACCGCCGGCTTCCACCAGGGTCTTGACGTTGTCCATGACCTTTTTTGTGTGGGTTTCGATGTCCATCGGGAATTGGGTTTTCTCATCGTGGGAGTGCGCGCCTTGTCCCGCGATATAAATCACTTCGCCGTGAATGATCAATGGAGTAATGAATCCCTTGCCGGCCGGCTTGCCGTCGTAGTCCAGTTTCTGAACGCCAGACGCAGCCTGAGCTTCCGCGCTTGAGGCGGAAACGGAGGCGGCGACACCAACTCCAGCGAACAGCGATGCCAGTCGCGCGGCAAAGGTCCTGCGATTGCTGAGTGTAGACATGCGAAATTCCTCCCGAAGATAGATTTAAATTCTTCGTTCTTAAGGCAAACCGAAACTAAACACGTTGCTGCCGGCGGCGATGGATACGTACTGATTCCCATTCACCGCGTAACTCATGGGCGAAGCGTGAATGTCCTGCCCGGTGTTGAAGTGCCACAGCACGGCGCCTGTCCTGGCGTCAACGGCTTCGAACGACTGGCTATCATCGCCGAAAAACACCAGCCCACCCGCGGTGGTCATGGTGCCGCCACTCGATTGGCCGTTGCCCACCTGGGGATAAGTCCATCGCGGTTTGTCCGCGCCCAATTCGAAAGCCAGCAGAATTTTCTTTGCGCGATCGCCGGGACTTCGCCGGGCACCCGTCGAATAATAAGTTTGTCCGGGTGTGAATTTCTCCGCGTTGAGAAGGTAGATTTCGCAATTTTCCGACGCCAAAAAATAAAACAGGTTGGTCGCCGGATTGAAGGATGGCGAATACCAGTTGGTCGCGCCGCTGAACCCCGGGCAGACGCGTGTCCCGTTGGCAGTAGGTTGTGTGCCGGTGCGAATCGGCCGCCCCTGCGCATCGATTCCTTTTGCCCAGTTCAGTTTTTCAACAAAGCGCAGCGCGGAAAGAAATTTCCCGTCGGTTCGATCGAGGATGTACAGGAACCCGTTGCGATTTGCTTCGACCAGCAACTTACGCGGCTGGCCCTTCCACATCGCGTCGACCAGAACCGGCGTTTCGGCTGCGTCGTAATCAAAGAGGTCGTGCGGCGTAAATTGAAAATACCATTTCAGTTTTCCGGTGTCGGCATCGAGCGCCAGCACGCAGTCGGTGTAGAGATCGTCGCCGGGCCGCACTTCGCCGTCAAAATCCGGCGCTGGATTACTGGTGCCCCAAAACACGGTGTTGGATTCGCGATCGTAAGTACCGGGCATCCAGGTCGTTCCGCCGCCGTGCAGGTAGCTATCGCCCGGCCAACTCTCTGAGCCGTGCTCACCCGGCGCCGGAATGGTCCAAAATCTCCACACGCGTTTGCCGGTCTCGGCGTCGAACGCGGAAATAAAGCCGCGCACGCCATCGTCGCCGCCCGAAGTGCCCACCAGCACTTTGCCGTTTACCACCAGCGGCGCGCTGGTCGCTCCATAATTTCGATTTCCGTCAGTGTAGGCCACGTCCCAGCGCAAATGTCCGGAGCGCGCATCGAGGCACAATAGATGCGCGTTGTCGGTTTCCATGTAAATCGATGAACCCCACACGCCCACGCCGCGATTGTGATGTTGCGACGCATCGTCAATCAGGCCTTCGGTGATGGGTTTCCCGTGATGCCACACCACTCGCCCGGTCTGGGCATCCAGCGCCCACACGTCATTCGCCGAGGTGACAAACATCATGCCGTTCACCACCACCGGCGTTACTTCCATCGAATCGCTGTTGGGCGCGTGAAAAGCCCACTGCGCGCGCAGCGATCCAATTGTTTTTTCGTTAATCTGGTCCAGGCTGCTGAAGCGTTGCCCGGAATAATCGCCGTTATACGATGGCCAGTTTTGCCCAACCGGCAGTGTGGCCAGCTCCGCGGCGCTCACATTAATCTCCACACTCACTGCTGATTTCTGCGCGGCGGCGGGTTCTTGGCCCCACGTCGCACGAGAAATCAGCAAGCCAGCCGCGAACAAAGTCGCGACGCAAACAACCCGCCGAAAATCTCGCCCATCTTCGCTAAGGATCACAGTCGTCCGAATTTCTTGACCGCTTCGGTAATCGATTTCAGTTTTTCGATATAGGCGTACATGGAATGCTCATTGAAATCCATCTTCTCGGCCAGCGTCAGAACATCCGCCGCGGCCGCTCGCGGCACCACCACCACTCCATCCGCATCCGCCACAATGATGTCGCCTGCCTGTACCTCGACTCCGTCGCAGTGCACCGCAACATTTGCTCCGGCAAACCGGTAATGGTGCACCGAGGTCGAGGGCACAATGCCCAGCGCGTACACCGGAAAACCAATTTTGTTCAGGTAAGCAACATCTCTTACCCCGCCGTCAATCACCGCGCCAGAAAAATTGCGCGCACGCATCGCCGTCCCCATGAGCCCGCCCATGCCCGCGATATCGATCCCGTCCTCTACGGACATGACGTACACCGAATCGGCGCTGCCGGAATCGATCGCCGTCAGCATGCCCTGCAGCGCCTTCGGATCTTCGTTGGCTTCTTTCTTCAGCGCGACGGTAAGCGCGAAGCCCGCGAACTTGGTGGGAAAGATCGGCCGCATGCGGTGCGACATGTACATTTTCTTCCCGGTTATTTGCTCAATGGCGTCGGAAACCGAGGCTGCTTCGACGTGGCGGAATCCGTCCAGCAGGTCGGCATTGTTCTTGGCTTCGGAATTTACGGGTTGCGATTGGGCATGCATCGTCAACGCCACGAACGCCAGGCCGGTGGCGAGCAGCGCCGCGGCCGCCGCGCCCTGCAACTTTGACGAGCGGCTATTAAATCGATTTTTCATGGGCAATCTCCGCTTTGAACGTGAACTGTATCACCATCGCCGGGCTAGAAAAAGATTTGTTGGTATGAAATTTGTGCGCTTAGGAATCCCTGTTTCTGTGCGATGATTCGCGCTATGAACTGCGAAGTTCGCCGGCCGGCCCGGCCGGTTACTCTCCGTTTTGGGGTCCCGCTGGTGGGGCCCGCGCTTAGCGCGGCAGTCCTGATCTTTAACGTCGTCGCGGCCCTGGCCCAGGCTCCCCCTGCGTCGAAACCCGGCTCGCCGAACGCCGCTCAACTCGCCGAGGCGCGCAAGACCTTCTCAACGACCTGCGCTGCATGCCACGGCCTCGATGGGCGCGGGGGCGAGCGCGGCCCGGACATCGCCTCCCGCCAGGTTCAGGAACATTCCGATGAACAACTGGTGCGCACCGTGCGCAACGGCATCTCCGAAACGGGCATGCCCAATTTTGCGTTTCTTGGCGACGCCAAAATTGAGGCGCTCGTCAAATACCTGCGCGTTCTGCAGGGCACCAGCGGTCCGTTGCCCATGCCCGGAAATCCTGAGAGGGGCGAAGTTCTGTTCAACGGCGCCGCGCACTGCGCGCAATGCCACATGGCCAACGGTGCCGGCGGCTTCATTGCGCCGGACCTGTCTGCTTTCGCAGCCGGAATCTCACCGGCGGACATCCGCCGCGCCATCCTGAATCCCACCCAAGACGACAAGCAAAATGGCGGTACGGTGGTGGTCACCCTGCCCAACGGGAGTTCCGAGGAAGGTGTCGTCCGCAACGAAGACAATTTCTCACTGCAATTGCAATCGCTGGACGGCACATTTCATCTGGTGCAAAAGTCGGAAGTCTCCGCGGTCAGGCCGTCGGATCAGCAGGTGATGCACGCGGATTACGGCAAATCTCTGACGCCGGGGCAACTCGACGACCTGGCGAGCTACCTTATGCACATCGCGGAAAAAGCGCCGCCAAAAGATTCGTCGAAACGAAAGCATCACACTGACTGATTCACACACCGGACATCTCATGAAAATAGCTCTGACCATCGCCGCCGGACTCCTTCTTCACGCCGGCATCTCTCCGGCCCAGGGAACCCGGAAGCCTCGAGAATTTTCCCTTCGCGCGGATATGCCGCAGTTCTGGGACCTGATCCCCAAGAACGCTCAACTGGAGACAGTCGCCAAGGGCTTCGGATTCACCGAAGGCCCGGTTTGGGATCCCGCGGGCTTTCTGTATGTCAGCGACGAAGAGCAAAACAAAATCTATAAACTTTCTCTCAATGGAACGAAATCAGAACTCATCGCTCTGGGCGACCCGGACGGCAGCACCTACGACCGCGAACACCGCTTGATTGACTGCGCCAGCGTGCTGCGCGCGATCATCCGCATCAGCCCGGACGGAAAGTACGAAATCCTGGCCGACCATTTCGAAGGCCAAAAATTCAACAGCCCCAACGACGTTGTCCTTGGTCCTGATGGTGCTTTGTATTTCACCGACCCGACGCTGGATTTGCCCAAGGGGGCAAAGCAGGAACTGGCGTTTCAAGGCGTGTTTCGCCTCGATTCCAAGGGAAAAGTGACACTTCTCACCAAGGAACTGTCACAACCCAACGGGCTGGCTTTTTCGCCCGATGGAAAAAAGTTTTATGTCGACGACAGCGAGCAGCGGAATATTCGCGTTTATGATTTTCAGGCCAGCGGAAGCCTTTCCAACGGCCATATCTTCGGCGAAGAACCTGGCGCCAAAGACGACGGCGTGCCGGACGGCATCAAAGTTGACCGCAAAGGAAATGTCTTTGTCACTGGGCCGGGTGGCATCTGGGTTTGGGATTCGCAAGGCCGCCACTTGGGAACCATCATGATGCCTGAGCAACCCGCGAATCTCGCCTGGGGCGGCCCGCAAGGCCGCACGCTGTACATCACCGCGACCACGTCGGTCTATAAGCTGGCAACTGCCGCCAACGGCTTCATCCCGTATATCGATCAGGCTGGAAAAGAAAAATAATCAAGCTCGCGAAACAAATTCAGTCTCACGGCCGCACGGCATTTCTCAGTTCCGGAGCAATCGCAAACGCCTTCTCAAACTCCGCGCGCGCCGCTTCCTCCTTTTTGTCCTTATGCAGCGCCAGCCCCAGGTTGTAGTGCGCTTCGGCATAGGCCGGCTTGAGGCGTAGAGCTTCGCTGAATTCATTCTCGGCAGCGGCAAGGTCACCTGCCTGCAAAAAAATCAAACCCAGATTGTTATGCCCTTCCGCAAAGTCCGGATCGCGCCGCAAAATTTCGCGAAAGACGTTAGCCGCACCGGTGCTGTCACTCTGCTGACTGAGCACCAGGCCCAACTGCACGCGCGCGTCGGTGTATTGCGGATCCAGAGTGATGGCTTGGTTCAGTTCTTGCGTGGCGCGATCGAGCCGCCCCGTTTGCGCCAGCGCCAAACCCAGATTGTAATGAGCCTCCGCAAGGTCAGGATCCGACATGGCCGCCTGCTGAAGCTCCTGAATCGCGCGCTCCCGGTCGTTTTGGCGCCAGTACAGCAATCCGAGGCTGGACTGCGCGCGAGCGTAATCCGGTTTCAGCTCGATGGCTTTCTCATAAGCCCGCGCCGCCTGCGCCGCATCGCCTTTACGCTCCCACGTCACGCCCAGATAGTAATAACCGGTCGGCAAGGTTGGGCTTCGCTGCACGGCGTTCTGGAAAAATCCCAGCGCATCGTCCAGTTTCTCCTGCTTCAAGGCGTCCACGCCTTGCAAGATCTGCAGTTTCGCCTGTGCCAGATTCGCGCGAAAGTCCTGGAGCCCCTTCAAATCCTGCAATTCTTTTTGCGCCGCGCTGCTTTCGCCGCCCTGCGCGCGCAAAGTGATGCTCAGGCTGTAATGCGCTTTTTCGAGTTCAGGCTTCAACTCGATGGCTTTTCGAAATGCCACAATCGCACCGGCGGCATCGCCACCGGCCTTTAATTCCATGCCCAGGTTGTATTGCGCCTCGGCATCGTTGGAATCGAGTTCCACCGCCTTACGAAATTCCGCAAGCGCGTGGCTGTGATCTCCCTGGCGACGCACTGTGACGCCCAGCATGGAGTGTGCCGGCGCGAATCGCGGGTTCAGCCGGATCGCCGTGCGAAACTCGCTGGCGGCGGCATCCAGCTTCCCGAGTTGCCCTTCGACCAGGCCCAGTTCGAAGTGCAATTCGGCAGAGGGCTTGACCTGAAGCGCGCGCTGCAACTCTTTTCCCGCGGCCGCAGGGTCGTTCTGCAACACGTAAATGCGCGCCAGCAAGCGATGTGCTGGAACATTCGCGGGATCCATCGTGATGGCCGCGCGCAGCTCCTTGAGCGCCGAAGCCTGATCCTGCAGGTCGAAAAAAGTCGCGCCCAAAGCGTAATGGGCGTCGGCCCACTCTGGTTTAAGTTGCAGCGCGGCTTGAAACTCTTCGAGCGCTTGCTTGCTCTCACCCTTATATTTCAGCGCGAGCGCCAGGTTGTAATGGGTAAGTGGATCGTTGGGTGCGAGTTCCAGAGAGCGGTGGTATGCGGCAATGGCCTCGTCCCACGATTTTCTGCTGGAGAGCTCGATGGCCTGCTGGCGGTACGTCTCGGCCGTCTGCGCAAACGACGCCACCGCGGTGAAGACGCCGAAAAACAGGAAAAGGGCCCTCACCCTGGCAGAACCGAATGACGAGGGTGCCGCGGAATCATTCATCCATATAGTATGACGTGATTCAGGTTTGCCGCAGGCAGCTCACAGGAAAACTCGTGCGCGAATTCTCCTGTGACTCATCAGGCTGTGCCATCCGTCGAAATGCCACACTCACTACCAGTAAAACTTCGCGCTGACCTGCCCAATACGCGGATCGCGCGCGTTGGTGACGATTCCGAAGTCCGAGCTGGTGACGTCCCCGCCGGGATTCGAAAATTGTGCGTGGTTGAATATGTTGAAAAACTCGATGCGAAGGTCAAACGCAAAATTCTCTTTAATTTGCGTCCGCTTCAAGAACCCAAAATCAGTGTTATTGAAGCCTGGGCCGTGGAAGAAGCGCCGGTTGGCGGTGCCAAACGTCCCCAGATCCTCGTTAACGGCAAAAGCGCCCGGAAGGAAATAACATCCCGTTCCAGGCAGGCTCGGATCGATAGAATTTGGACAAGCGGCATAAGCTTTGCGCGGATCAACAATCTTGACCGGGCCTACGAGGTTGGGCATATCCGTCGGCGAACTGCCGGACAGCGAAGCATCACCATCATTTTGCATCAGCTGCACCGGAAATCCGGTAGCGAACCGGGTGATCCCCTGCATCTGCCAGCCTTGCGTCAACCGCTTAGGCGCCTTCTGAAAGAACCGATCGAACGGCACGGCCCACACGTAACTGACCACAAAATTGTGCCGCACGTCAGTGGAAGACAGCCCGCGGCTCAACTTGGGATTTGCGAAATTCACCAGGTCGTTGAAAGCCGAAGAATCATCCAGGGCTTTCGCAAAGGTATACGCCGCCAAGAAGGTAAAATCGTTGGCCTTGCGCTCTACCGTGATTTGCGCGGCATTGTAGATGGAGTTCGCGCTCGTAAGCGTATTGGTATTGGAGGAGCCGTAGCACACCTGCGCCCCGCCAGGGCAGAAATTGGGATTCAAAAGCTGCTGCCTGGTGCTGTACACGCATCCCGGCAGAGGCGTCGGACTTGGTGTATCGCACGGAACCGTCGCCGTCGGAAGTTGGAAAACATCATTCTCGTTACCAGGTCCACATCCGGCGGTTCCTGCCGTCACGTCGAAAGCCCCTTGCGCCGTGAGTTGCTGGCACAAGGCGGCGGAACCGGGGTTGGCGTCCTTCTGGGTGATAAGCCGGTGGCCCTCGGTGCCGACGTAAGCCAGCGTGAGCACGGTTGATTTGCTCAGCTCGCGCTGGATCGAAAGATTGAAATGCTCCGCATACGGCAGCCTGTTGTGAATGTCGAAACCCGGGAAATAGTTGAAGGGCTCGTACACTGAAAAGTCCAGGGTCTTGTTGGACGCGGAACCGGGAACCGGGGCGGTGAACGGGAAACGCTGTCCCAGGGGCTGTCCGGTGGCTCGAATCCGGAACGGTTCTTCAAACAGCACCGAGACTGGCGAGGTCCAATACAGGCCGAACGGCGCATCGGCCACTTCGTAAAACAGGTTCAGGTCTTCGACCGAAGTGTAGTAAAGACCGTAGGCCACTCGGATGCTGGTCTTGCCCGGGCCGCCAAATATTTTGCCCAAGGCTCCTTCAGAAAACCCCGGCGAATACGCCAAACCCAGTCGCGGGCCGATGTCGTTGTACTTCGTTGGAGCGAGCGTCTTCGGAATGCCTGGGTCGCCCGGAAACACCAGTCCTGGGGGGGCAAGCGGAAACACGGTAGAGGTTTGTCCAGGATTGAAAGTCTGAATCTTCCCCTGGGTGTCGTACCACGGCATGCTCACTTCCCAGCGTACCCCGAGGTTCAGCGTGACGTTGGATTTCACCTTCCAGGAGTCCTGCGCGAAGGCCCCGCCATAGCGCGTACGCGAATCAAGGAACTGTTCGGCGGCCTGGGTGTAAGGCGCATTGGTGGTGGAGGTCGCTCCGAGGAGATAGTCCGCAAAATCGGCTCCCGTCACCGTGCCATCAAATGTGAAGCCTCCGTGAGGATTGGCAAAGTTACGTTCGTTCACCTGCAGATAGCGGAATTCGCCGCCAAATTTCCACGTATGTTTTCCCTGGCTCTTCGAAAATACGTCACTCACCATGTAGGTGGTGTTGGGTTGGAACGTATTCAGGGTAGGTACGCCGATGTTCAACCCTAGATTCAGAAACATTGTCTGCGGCACATACTGTTTGTAGCCGGCCAGCGGCACAATGCCGAGGGTGTCGGCCCCCGTTATAAAACCCAGGTCTGAAAGGTTTGCAAAACTTCCAGCCGGATTGTCCTTGTGCACTGCCGTCCGAAAAAAGCTGATCCGCGCTTCGTTCACCGCCGTCGGACCCACAGTCTTGGTGTTGCTCATCACGAACTCTTGCGCCCGCGCTGGCGTGCTCGTAGGAAAGCCCGGCACCGTGGCAAAAGCGCCGGTGGACTGATTCACGTTGGCGCTCTGCACGTTGGAATTATCGAAGTGATAGTACCAGGACCAGTTTCCGGTTCTTTGATTGTTGAAATCCACGCGCTCCCCGATTTTGTCGTCGTTGGCGATGTTTCTCTGGCTGTTGTCCGAGTAGTTCTGTGAGTCTCCCGGCAGAGTCGGAGCGGGAATATACGGGAGGATTGCGACGGAAGGTGCTGACCACGCTGATTGTGGGATTACGCCACCAGGAAAAACACACCCTGTCGCCGGATTCGTACCGGAGCAGCCCGGGAAGCTGTACGCCTCGCCCTGCGATACGGTATAGCCCAAACGCTGTGAAAGTACTTGCGCCCAGTACGGGCCATCGATCGTGCCGGTCAGGAGTGCCGGGTCAAAGTTGCCCATGCGCTGGTCCGCCGTCGGCACGGTGACAAGGCCGGTTTCCGCTCCTTGCACTTGCCTCGTGCCTTGATAATCCGAGAACCAGAATAGTTTGTTCTTCCAGAAAGGCCCGCCCGCCGCGTAACCAAATTGATTGCGCCGCAATTCTGATTTGGAAGGCGCAAAGTAGTTCGTGGCGTCCAGCTTGTCGTTGCGCAGGAACTCGAAGGCGTCACCGTGAAAGCTGTTGGTGCCCGACTTCGTGATGGCATTGACGACGGCGCCGCTGAATTTTCCATATTCAGCGTCAAAGCTGTTGGTGATCAGGCGGAATTCCTCGATGGAGTCCAGATTGGGAACCAAGCCAGCCCCGAGGTTGCGTCCCTCGCTGACGTCTCCTCCATTCACCAGATACGCGTTGGCCGTTTCGCGCTGGCCATTCACGGAGATGTTGCCCGAATTCAGAATGCCGGATACGGGGCGGTCCTGTTGGATGGTTTGAGCAGTGCCTGGCGCGACGCCCGCCTGCAAGCCCAGCAGGTCAACGAAACTGCGTCCGTTCAGCGGCAGCGCCAGCATTTTCTTGGAGTCAATGACGTCGCCAAGTTGCGTGCTCTCGGTCTGCACCTGCACCGCGTTGGCCACAATCTCCACTTTTTCAGACACACTACCGACTTTGAGCGTTACATCGTATTTCAACTGGTCATTTACTCTTACTTCGATACCAGTCTCATCGAACGACCGGAATCCGGCGGCGGTGACCGTCAGTTTATAAGTCCCGGCAGGCAGCGCCAGAATGCGGTACGTTCCGTCCGCTGCCGAAACTGTTTCTTCCTTGAAGTTCGTTTGCACGTTGGTGGCTACGATTTTGGCGCCGCCAACCACAGCTCCGCTGCTGTCGTGGACTACACCGAGTAGCGAGCCGGTAACGTCCGCTCGAAGAGTTTGCACGGCGAAAACAAGCCCGCAAAGTGCCAGGATGGAAATGCATTTAAAGCGATTTAACATTGGCCCCCCGCAATGTTTCAAGATTGCACGTACCTTGTCACAAATCATTTAATACAAGCAAGCCAAAAATCTGCGGCACCCTGCTTTCAGTGGCCGGCAGTTGCCTCTGCATGTTATCTGCTCCCGCCAAGTTCAACATTTGTTTCACTTTTGTCGCCGCATCGAGACAGTCACTCATTTTTGTCACGCGATTCGACCGCAACCTCTCCGAGCGCTCCCCGATCCACTCCGCTGTGATCCACCACATGAATAGAAACTCTGCTCGTTCGGCCCGCGGCGCTTAACTTCGCTTGCAAAATAACCGGGTTGCGAGGATCCACCGCATCGAGCGCCCGCGTGCCGGTCGCCACGCCGTGGTCGTCGTAAAGATGGGCCACCAATTTCCCCGAAAAAAAAACTCCAAAAGAACCGCTGAGCGTCACCTCGCCCGCGCCTTGTGTGGCGCGAAGCGGCGAAAGCACTACACCCGCATCGGTCACTCCCTCAAATTGCGCGTCCGCTCGCGTGGGAAACCATGCCGTATCGAAATTGAACTCCTCGCCCGGCTCCAGCCGTTCCATCGGCGAGTTCACTTCCGCCTCCATGTAAATTGCCGGCGGACCCTCGTTCGAATCGCCAAACGTGGTGGTGCCGTCAGGATGTTGGTGAAGTTCCGCGCCGTTCGTCCAGAAAATCACGGACGCTTTGCCTGGATACGGTTTGGTCTCGTCATAATGAAACCGCTCCACCATGGCGTAGCGCGTCTCGCCGTCCACCACCGCCAGCCAGCCATCCTTCGAATCCACCCACAATTCCGCCGCCAGCGGCATGTAGTGCACCGCAAAGAGTCCGTTCGAACGCACTTGCGCCGCGGTATTTTCCGCCGGCCCGAATCTCACGTGATATTGGTTCAGGTAGCTGCTGGCGGGGTTGGTCTTCGTAAAGCCCCAGATATTTTTATTGTGGTGCGCGCGATCGCCGGCATCCCCGGTGTCGTATTGCGACACCGATTGCACCGACCATTCGATGGGATGCCCGCTGGCGTTTTTTACTACGGCGTGAAATTTGATGTTCGTCGAATCGGCATCCAGGCTCACCGTGCGCGTGAACTGCAAACCGGTCTGCGGATCTGCCGGCCCGCTCAGGACCACTTCGCAACGCTGCCCCTGCGAGCGCGTCTGGAACTCGAAAGGCCCGTCATCCAGCACGTCCGAGTTGCCGGCCCAGTGGCGCTCGTCCTCATTTCCTTCCGGCAAAACCCACAACTTGTCCCCGCCATAGTTGAGCCACTGCGTGCTTGATGGCGGCAGGTATTTTCCCGCGTAGCGTTCGTTCACAAACAAATACGGGTGGCCATCGAAGATCACCTGCATCAATCGCCCGCCGTTTTGCGGTACAAAAATCAGTTTGATCAGTGCATTCGAAACCTGCTGCGCCTGCCAGCCTTTGTAATTGACGGGCTCCACGCGGCAATTGGCCGCCGCCGGCGCATCGGGCTTTTGCTGCGCGCGCAATTCCAAAACCCCCGGCGACACCAACCCTATCGCCAGCGCGGCGGCAAAACAGCATCGAGGCGAGATTTCTGTCATTGGAGCCCGAATAGTAATTCGAAACGATTCGTAATGAAACAAAATAAAAAGCTCGCCGTCAAGCAACTTGTGATAAATATGCCGGACGCGGGATATTTGGTCCCCGCTGCCGGCCACCACCCCCACTCCTACCGGCATGCCATGGAGGCTCTTGAATGTCGCTCATGTCCGGTTTCAGCCGTAGAGGGTTCCTGCGATTCGCTGCTGCGGCTCCGTTGCTTACCCAGATCGTCGCGAAAAACGCCCTCGCCGGCGCAGCCGCTGCCGTCGGTAAGGATGTGCGCGGCAATGTCTACACCCGCCTCGGAATGAAAACCGTCATCAACTGCCGGGGCACCTGGACGTACCTCAGTGGTTCCCTGGAATTCCCCGAAGTAACCGTGGCGCAGCGCGAAGCTGCGGAACATTTTGTGAATATGTTTGAGCTTCAGCATGCCGCCAGCCGCCGGCTTTCCGAACTGACCGGTGCCGAAGCCGGGATGGTCACTTCCGGCGCCGCCGGCGCCATGGCATCGGCCACCGCGGCGTGCATCGCCGGAAGCGATCCTAAACATATCTGGCAACTCCCGGACACCACCGGGCTGAAAAACGAAGTGATCATGATGGGCGGCCGCAGCGCCTTCGACAACGCCATTCGCCTGGTGGGCACGAAGCTCATTCTGGCGCAGACGCCGGAAGACATGGCCAACGCCGTCAACGAGAAGACCGCTATGGTGTACACCACCCATCTCGACGACACCCTGCGCGCGGAGTTGGCCACGGCAAAAAAGTTAAACGTTCCCATGCTGCTCGACGACGCTGCCGGCATTCCTCCCATCGACAACATCAAGCTCTACGCGCAAATGGGCATCGACATGTACACCTTCTCCGGCGGAAAAGGCTTGCGCGGCCCGCAATGCAGCGGCCTGCTGCTCGGCAGAAAAGATTTGATCGAATCGGCCATGCTAAACACCAGTCCGTGGGAAGGAGCCGTCTGCCGCCCCATGAAAGTCGGCAAGGAAGAAATCATCGGCTTGCTTACTGCCGTGGAAACCTGGTTCAAGAAAGACTTAAGTGTTCTGAATCGCGAATGGAACGCTCGCGTGGAGCGCATCGAGAGACTGGTGAAAACCGTTCCCGGCGTGGAAACGGAAATCTCCATACCCACCGACGGCAATCGCTATCCAACTCTGCACATTTCCTGGGACGAACAAAAATGGGGCTACACCGTGAAGGATTGCGTGCAGCAGCTGCGCTCCGGCGATCCCGTAATTGAAGTGGCGGGCGCGGATAATCCCAGCATCGTTCCTGCGGTGCGCGAAGGCAATCCCAAGCAAAGCACCAAGGAAATGGAAACCAACCAGCGCCGCAAGCTCGAGCTCGTGGCCTCCACCATCCAGCCTTCCGAAACGCTCATCGTCGGCCAACGCCTGCGTGAGTTGCTCAGCGCCGCGCGCAAAGCCGCGCCGCAGGCCTAGACGCCATGCCGGCATTCACAATTCGCTTGGGCCGCCTGCGCCGTCTGCGCCAACAATTCCGGATCGAGCCGGTACTCGTGAAAACTTTTTTGCTCGGAATATTCCTGGCGACGGCTGCCAGCACCAACGCCCAGGTACGGGCCCTCGAAAACCCCGCCTCGCATGAAAAAAATCTTCCACGTTCCTCCGCGATTGACGCGGGCGACTACATTTATGTTTCTGGTCAGAGCGCGCAGCGCAGCGACGGCACGGTTCCCGCCGATTTTGAAGCCCAGGCCACACAGTCACTAGAAAATATCAAATCGATTCTCACCGCTGCCGACTTGGACCTGAAAAACCTCATCTACGTGCAGGTGTATCTCGAAGACGTAAGCAACTACGATCAGCTCAACACCGTTTTTGCGAAATATTTCCCGAAGGCGCCGCCCGCCCGCGCGGTCCTCGGCGTCGCGAAATTGCCACAAGGGTCCATCGAAATCACCGCGGTGGCACTGCGCAATCTCGAAGAACGAAAAGTCGTCATTCCCGCAAATTACAATTCAACGGAACCGTTTTCGCCTGGGATCATCACTCATGATCGCTTGTTCGTCTCCGCCATGCAGGGCCGCGATCCGAAATCCGGTGTCGTCCCGGACGATCCTGCCGCGCAAACCGATCTCGCTCTCGATGGCGTGAAAGTCGTGGTCGAAGCCGCCGGACTCAAACTCGCCAACATGGTTTTCGTGAACCCTTACCTCACGCAAAAAATTCCCACGAAAATTATGAACGAGCACTACGCGCAACGCTTCGAATTTGGCAATACTCCCGCGCGCGCCACCATCGAAGTCTCTGCGCTTCCCCATAACGCGCAGATCGAATACACCGGCGTAGCGGTGCGCGACCTGAGCCTTCGCCGCTCGATTCGCCCCAAAAATATGCCGCCCAGCCCCACTGCCAGCCCCTGCGTCTTCGCCGGCGATTCGTTGTATTGCTCTGCGAAAAGCGGATTTATCCCCGGGCCTCACGGCGGCGTGTATGCCGCGACGACCGCAGCGCAACTGCGCCAGACCATGCGCAACCAGCTCGATAATCTCGAGGAAGCCGAGATGGATTTCAGTCAGGTGGTCTACACCACGATCTATCTGGATAACCTGGCGGACTCCGAGGCGTTCCACCGGGTCTATGCCCAATATTTCAAGCCGCCCCTGCCGGCGGAAACACTGCTGCAACAAATACCTTCAGGCGCTCGCACTCCCGATGAAGAAGGCCAATACCCGGACCTCGAGCAAATGTCCTTCATAGCCATTCGCCCGCCGCAGAAAAAATAAATTTTTCACGGCCAACGCCATGCGCGCCGCCGGCATACGCCCCGCCGACATTTGCGCCGCCGACATACGCGTCGCCGACGTATGTGCACTCGTTATCCGCCACGAGAACCTAGGGACGCAATGGGAAGCATTACGACAAATTGGGGCAGGATGTTTTTAGCCCAAGCCCGCAAACTTCCGCGGGTATGGCGGAGAGGGTGGGATTCGAACCCACGGTAGGATTTCTCCTACACTCGCTTTCGAGGCGAGCTCTTTCAACCGCTCAGACACCTCTCCGCGGTGATGTGGGATTTATCGTAGCAGAGCCATTCTGTTCACGGCAATTCAGCCTACTGCCTGCGCACCGCGAAGAACGACTGCATTGTCGCGCTGCATTCGGCCGCGAGCGTGCCCGCGGTCACTTCCACGCGATGATTCACGTCCGGGTGCGACAGCACTTTGAAGCACGAGTGCACCGCGCCGCCTCGCGGTTCGTCCGCGCCGTACACCAGTCGCGCCACCCGCGCCTGCAGCATGGCTCCGGCGCACATGCTGCAAGGCTCAATGGTCACGTACAGCGTGGCATCCATCAGGCGGTAATTCCCCAATAGCCGCGCGGCCTCGCGCAGCGCCACAATTTCCGCATGCGCCGTGGGATCGCAATCGCGAATGGTGCGATTGCCGGCGCGCGCAATAATTTCTCCGTTGCGCACCAGCACCGCGCCGATGGGTACTTCGCCATTCGCGGCCGCTTCCTGCGCCTCCGCCAGTGCTGCCCGCATAAATTCCATGTCGGCATCCATCGTTGGTTGAGAATAGCATGCCGGCCGCGCTCACTTGAAAACTCCACGGCCTCGCGCCAGAAAACGAAAATCAATTCCGAAAGAAATCACCAGGCATCCACGCTCCCGAAAAATGTAGAATGCTTTCGTTCTCCGGCACTTCAAAGGGCGATATACTTCCGCCTGCCGATTAAATCTTGAAAGAGCGCAGCCCATAACATTCATGGAAAAAAATTCCTGATGGAAATTCGAAGAGACCCGATAACCCAAAGCTGGGTGGTTCAGGGACAGAAGGGAACTGCGGAGGAATCGCCGCTGGCCTGCCCCTTTGACAAGCCTGAATCGGAGGCCAAAGCCATTCTGCTTTCTCCCCCGGAGGGCCCCGCGCAAGTCCGCGTACTCCCGCATCCCGACCCTCTATACCGTATCGAAGGCCAAGCTGGCCGGCTCGCCGAGGGCATGTACGACAAAATGGGCCCCACCGGCGCGCATGAAGTGGTCATCGAATCACCCCGGCACGACCGCCGCCTCTCGCAATTCTCCGATGAAGAAATCGAGCGCGTCTTGTCCGTGTGGGCCTCGCGTATCGCCGACCTGAAAAAAGATGTGCGCTTCAAATACGTCAGCGTCTTCAAGAATCAGGGTGCCGAGGCCGGCGAAGAATGGGCCCATCCCCACTCGCAGATCACCGCCACCATCTTCGTCCCGCGACGCATCAAGTACGAACTGAAGGCCGCGCACGAGTGGTTCAAGGAGCGTGAACGCTGCATCTTCTGCGACGTCGTTCGCCAGGAAGAAAAACAGGGCGTGCGCATCGTCGATGTCCAGGGTGATTACTACGCCCTTTGCCCGTACGCTTCGCGCGTGCCCTACGAAGTCTGGCTGCTGCACCGCAAGCACAATCACCTCTACGAGCAGCCCCACGCCAATTCCAACCGCAGGAATTTCGCGGCTTTATTGGGGCGGGTGCTGCGCCGCCTGGAAAAAATCACTCCGGCGTTCCACCTCGTCGTGCATACCGCGCCCAGCACCAGGAGCAAAAAAGGCGAGCTGGCCGGTTATTGGAAAACGCTGTCGGAAGATTTTCACTGGCACTTCGAAATTCTGCCCATCGTCGAAAAGCGCAGCAAGTCCTACAGCATCAAAGAGGTCTACTTTAACGGGGTGTTGCCCGAGAAGGCCGCGGAGCGCCTGCGATTGTTGGACCCCAACAGCTAATGCCTCGCGCGCCAAGACCCCGTCATGCTCAGCGCGGCGGCATCCTCAGCGGTCTGATCAGCCTGCTCTTCATGCTAGTTTTCTTGGCCGCCATTTACGTCGCGAGGCGCCCCCTCCTGCGCTTCGCCGGCGAATCCCTCGTCGTTGAAGACCCCTTGCAGCCATCCGACGCCATCGTGATGCTCAGCGATGACAATTTCTTCGCCGACCGCGCCACCCGCGCTTCCGAGGTGTTCCGCCAGCATCTGGCGCCCGTCGTGGTGGCCAGCGGGCGCCGCCTGCGTCCCACCGCGGGCATCGCGGAATTGATGGAGCACGACTTGGTCGAGCGCGGTGTCCCTCAGGATCGCATCATCAGATTTCCACACGACGCCGACAACACCAGGGAAGAAGCTCAGGCGCTGGCTACCCTCGCGGAAGCGCGCAACTGGCATAGCGTCATCGTGGTCACTTCAAACTTCCATACCCGCCGCGCCCGCTACATCTTTCAGCACGTCTTCCCCGAATCCATCACCGTGCGCGTCGCCAGCGCCCGCGACGGCGACTATGACCCCGACCACTGGTGGGAGAACCGCAAATCCATCAAAATATTCACCCATGAAGTAGTCGGCATGGTGGTGGCAATGTGGGAGTTACAGGGTGATTCACGCCAAAAGCCCCCCACCTCCGGCGCTCTCCTGCCTCCCGGGCCCCCGCCTCACTCACCCTCCCCCCGTAAGGAACTCCCATCTCCGCCTTCCATTGTTGTTTACACCGGCTAAGCCGTATACTATCTTCACTCTTCTGAGTCGCGGTTCCTGCCCGGTCCTGCGAAAGCGACTTTGAACCCTAAATCTTGGCATTGAGGTGTCTCATGTGGAAAAAAGAAGAGGGCAAACCTCAAGGTATTTCTGAGAAGCCCAGTACACCTATGCACCTCCCGGCATTCAGCGGCGGTCCCGCGAACCCGCCTCAGGCCGCGCCGGCTCCCGTGCCGCCTCGCGCCGCTGCGCCCTCACCGGTTACCCAAACTCCCACGCGTGGATCTGCCAGCATCGGGCAGGGAATCCGCATAAAAGGGGAAGTCACCGGAAGCGAAGACCTCTATGTTGACGGGTTAATCGATGGGAAACTCAACCTGGCGAACGGAAGCCTGACCATCGGGCCTAATGGTAACGTCAAGGCGGATGTCAACGCGCGCGAAGTAATCATCGGCGGCCGCGTCGAGGGAAAAGTTACCGGCCGCGACAAGGTGCAGCTTTTAGGCACCTCGCAGGTCACCGGCGAAGTTCAAACCGACCGCCTGGCCATAGAAGAAGGCGCGCTGCTACGCGGCAAAGTAGAAGCTGGCAGAGTTGTTGCCAAGGCTGCCGATGCCAGAGGTTCGGGAGCCGTCGGGCACGAGATGCCGGCCGCCTCGGGATCCGCTGCGGATTAATTCATGAGTCTGCTCAACAAGCTCGGCATGGGGCACGGACACAATAGCCCTCGCGACCCGCGGCACGTTGCGGCGGGTGCCAAGTCGTCTCCCTCCGCGCCTGCGGTAGGTGGCGCCGGCTCGCCGCGCGCCGCCGACCAGCATGTGGCCACGCGCGTATCCAATGGACTGAAGGAATTCTTGTGGAATCTCGACGGCCTGGGTCGAGGCACTTTGCTGGACCTGGGTCCGGCATGGCAAACCACCCTCAATTTCTTCATCGAGCGTGGCTTCCGCGTCTCCTCCGAGGATGTTCTCCGCGGCTGGAAGGCCTTTTTGGACGAAGAACAGCTTCGCCTTTCGGTCCTCAATGGCGGCTCGCTGCGTGATGACGCAACCAAGGAACCGCTGGACATGTCGGCCGATGGCCGCGCCGCGCGCTTTCTGCAATCCAATCTGCAGTATCCCGCCGCGTCGTTTGACGCCGTGCTTCTGTGGGATTTGCTCGATTATCTCGATCCGGCCATGACCAAGCAGATCGTCGCCAGCCTCACCAATCTGCTGCGCCCCGCCGGCATCGTGTTTGCCATGTTTCATGCCAAGAAGCCCGAGGGCTTCCAGCGTTATCGCGTGGCCGATTCCAACACCCTGCAGGTGATTCCCGCGTCTCTCGTGACGCCCTCGACGAAGATTTATCAGAACCGCGAGATTCAGGAACTCTTCAGCCACTATCGCACCATGAAATCTTTCGTCGGCCGCGACCAGTTGCGCGAAACTCTATTTATCAAGTAAAACCCCTACTAAAAACTGTGAATTTCACCATCTCTTCGCTTGCATTCTTTTTCTCTCCGGCGTAAAACGCAATTGTGAGCTCTAAAAGCTCCGGAGGGGAACATGACTCCACCGGACTTCGAGCGAAACAAAAGCTGACCACACCGCTTTTGCGGTGCGCGTTGCCCGCGTCTGATGCGCTTCACAGCGCCTTCGCGAGGTGACCAACAGCAAAAAACGAAAAGGGGAGCCTTCGGCTCCCCTTTTTGCTTTTCTTAAACTTTGCCTTTCTAAAGCTCTTGGTTTCTCTTCAAGAGCGCCAAACAAATTACGGCGCGGAATTTTCCGCGCGTTTGTTTTAGTGCGGCTGCGCGTGGTGCTTCGGAACGGTATGGTGTCTGTGTTTCACGCCCGCGTGCCGGTGACGGTGCCGGTCGTGCGCCGACGCCCGGTTGGTGGTTGCCGGGCTCATACTCGCGCCGGCCTCCGCGGCCCGCGGAGTGGCTGAAGTCAAAATCGGAGCTATCGCCAGGATCAAGAGAGCTGCAAACAGTTTCATAGAAATTCCTCAC
>DASXLA010000045.1:0-38307 GCA_036496505.1 Candidatus Acidiferrum sp.
GGTCTGATTTCGCGCGTGGAATGGCGGCGGGATTTTTCCAATGTGCCGTTCTTTCTGACCGATCAAGCGGGCGTGCTGAAGAAAGAGCAGAACACTGCGGCGGTCGGACTGATCTGGTGGTGGGGACAGAAACAAGGCTCGTGGTGAAGGCGGGCGCCTGCCTGGAGGAGAGAGACGATGCTGGACACCATTTTTATCGCGGCCACGGCGCTGTTTGTGGCGCTAGGGATTGCGTACGTGCGTGGCTGCGAGCGATTGCGATAGGAGTGCGGCGATGACCATCGGGAGTTTTTTGCTGCTGACGATATGCGCTTTTCTCTTCGGGTACCTGCTCTACGCGCTTTTGAAAGCGGAGGAATTTTAACGTGACGGCGAATGGCTGGTTGCAAATAGCGGTTTATTTTGGAGTGATTCTTCTGGTCACGAAGCCGCTGGGCATTTTCATGACGCGAGTGTTCAACGGCGAGAAGACGGTGCTGGACGCGCTGCTGCGGCCGGTGGAGAAAATGGTGTACCGGCTGACGGGCGTGGACGAAAAGCACGAGATGCGCTGGACGGAATATGCCGGGGCGATGCTGCTGTTCAGCGGCGTGTCGATGGGCTTGCTGTACCTGATGGAGCGCACGCAGAAGTGGCTGCCGCTGAATCCGCAAAAGCTTTCCAACGTGGAGCCCGGGCTGGCGTTTGGAACAGCAGCGTCGTTTACCACCAACACCAACTGGCAGGCGTACGGCGGCGAATCGACGATGAGCTACTTCACGCAAATGGCGGGGCTGGCGTACCACAACTTCGCTTCGGCGGCGGTGGGCATCGTACTGGCCATCGTGGTGATTCGCGGAATCGCGCGCAAGGAAACGGACAAGCTGGGAAATTTCTGGGTGGATACGACGCGATGTTTGCTGTGGGTGCTGCTGCCGGTGTGCGTGGCGGCGTCGCTGGTGCTGGTGTCGCAGGGGGTGGTGCAGAACCTGAAGCCGTACAGTACAGTCGAGCTGATTTCTCCCCAGGTAGTGCAGGTGACCGGCGCCGACGGGAAGACCACGGCGCAAACAGTCACACAGCAGGTCATCGCTCAAGGGCCGGTGGCTTCGCAGGAAGCGATCAAGGAATTCGGTACGAATGGCGGAGGATTTTTCAACGCCAACAGTGCCCACCCGTTTGAAAATCCCACGCCGTTTTCAAATTTCTTCGAGATGGTACTGATTTTCGCCATTCCTTCGGGGCTGACTTACACGCTGGGGCGCATGACGGGTTCGCAACGGCACGGCTGGGCGGTGTGGGCGGCGATGGCATTGCTGTTTGGGGCGGGGGTGACCACGGCGTACTGGGCGGAAGCGCGAGGAAATCCCTTGCTGGCGGGCACGAACCAACGTGCCAGCGCGTGGCAGGCCGGCGGAAACATGGAAGGCAAAGAGGTGCGATTCGGCATCGCGGATTCCGCGCTGTTTGCGACGGTGACGACGGACGCGAGCTGCGGGGCGGTGAACGGGGCACACGATTCGTACACGCCGCTGGGCGGAATGGTGCCGCTCGTCAACATCATGCTGGGGGAAGTGGTTTTTGGTGGAGTGGGAGCGGGGCTCTACGGCGTGGTGGTGTTCGTGATTCTGGCGGTGTTCATAGCGGGATTGATGGTGGGGCGGACGCCGGAGTACCTGGGAAAGAAAATTGAAGCATACGACGTGAAGATGGCCATGCTGGCGATTCTGATTCTGACGCTGACGATTCTGGGATTCAGCGCGGTAGCTTCGGTGAAAACGTTCGGGACTTCAAGTATTTCCAACCCGGGGCCGCATGGATTTTCGCAAATACTGTACGCGTATGTTTCGTCGACCGGGAATAACGGCTCGGCCTTCGGAGGATTGAACGCGAACACGCTGTGGTACAACACGAGCACCGCGGCGGCGCAACTCCTGGGGCGCTTCTTCATAATCATTCCGGTGCTGGCCATTGCCGGAAGCCTGGCAGGAAAAAAGACCATTCCCGAATCGGCAGGAACCTTTCCAGTCACGGGCGGACTGTTCACGGGGCTGCTGGTTTCCACGATTCTCATCGTGGGAGCGCTGACATTTTTCCCGGCCTTGAGTCTCGGGCCGATCCTGGAACACCTGCTGATGCAGGCAGGAAAGGTTTTTTGAGGAAGCCATGGAACTTCGAACGCAATCGAGCACGCAACTGGGCACGCAACTGGGCACGCAAACAAGAAACAAATCGCTGGTGGATCGCGAAATCGTGTGGGGTGCGGTGGTGGATTCTTTTCGGAAGCTCCAACCGCGCACGATGTTCAAGAATCCGGTGATGTTCGTCGTGGAAGTGGGCGCAGTGCTGACCACATTTCAACTGATGTGGAATGCCATGCACCACCACGGAGAATTCGGGTTTGAACTGCAGATTACCTTGTGGCTGTGGTTCACGGTGCTGTTCGCGAACTTCGCGGAAGCCATGGCGGAAGGGCGAGGAAAGGCGCAGGCAGAAACGCTGCGCAAGGCGCGCGCGGAGACACAAGCGCGGCGGCTGCGCAGTGACGGGTGTGTCGAGATGGTGAGCAGTTCGAAACTGCGTTCCGGGGATGTTGTGGTGGTGAGCGCGGGTCAATTCATTCCCGGGGATGGCGAGGTCATCGAGGGCGTGGCATCTGTGGATGAGTCGGCCATCACCGGGGAGTCCGCACCGGTGATTCGTGAATCCGGCGGGGATCGCTCGGCGGTCACCGGCGGCACGCGGGTGCTGTCTGATGAAATCAAGGTGCGCATCACCTCGAACCCGGGCGAGACGTTTCTGGATCGCATGATCAGGCTGGTGGAAGGCGCGTCGCGGCAGAAAACGCCGAACGAGATTGCGCTGAACATTCTGCTGGCGGGGCTGACGATTATCTTTTTGCTGGCGGTGGTGACGCTGCAACCGTTCGCCATTTACTCCGGCGCGCCGCAGACGGTATTCGTGCTGGTTTCACTGCTGGTCTGCCTGATTCCCACGACGATTGGCGGGCTGCTGTCGGCCATCGGCATCGCGGGAATGGACCGCATGATTCAGCGAAACGTGATTGCCATGTCCGGGCGCGCGGTGGAAGCGTCGGGGGACGTGGACGTGTTGCTGCTGGATAAAACGGGGACGATTACGCTGGGGAACCGCGCGGCTACACACTTTTTTCCCGCGCCGGGCGTGGAAGAGGCTTACCTCGCGGATGCCGCGCAACTTTCCTCGCTGGCGGACGAAACTCCGGAAGGCCGGTCCATCGTGGTGCTGGCGAAAGAACGCTTCCAGCTTCGCGGTCGAGATTTGGCCACGCACGCCACCACATTCATTCCTTTTTCGGCTCAAACGAGAATGTCGGGCGTGGACATGGACGGACGCGAAATTCGCAAGGGAGCGATTGAAGCAATCAGCCAGCTGAGCGCGAGTCGCGGGCACAGTATTGCGCCGGAATTACAGGTGCGCGTGCGCGACATTTCGAACAATGGCGGGACACCTCTGCTGGTTGCGGAGAATGGACGGGTGCTCGGCGCTATCGCGCTGACGGATATCGTCAAAGGCGGAATGAAGGAGCGCTTCGATCAACTGCGCGCCATGGGGATTCGCACCATGATGATCACGGGCGACAACCCGTTGACGGCGGCGGCCATCGCGCGGCAGGCGGGCGTGGACGACTTTCTGGCGGAGGCCAAGCCGGAAGACAAAATGGCGCTCATTAAGAGCGAGCAAGCCAAGGGGAAATTGGTGGCCATGACAGGAGACGGAACGAATGATGCTCCCGCCCTGGCGCAGGCCGACGTGGGCGTGGCCATGAACACCGGAACGCAAGCGGCGAAGGAAGCGGGCAACATGGTGGACCTCGATTCCAACCCCACAAAGCTCATTGAAATAGTGGAAATCGGGAAGCAACTGCTCATCACGCGCGGGGCGCTGACGACGTTTTCGGTGGCCAACGACGTGGCCAAATATTTCGCGATTATCCCGGCGATGTTTGCGAGCGCGTTTCCGGTGCTGGGCATCCTGAACGTGATGCACCTGCACACGCCGGAATCGGCGATTCTTTCGGCGGTGATCTTCAACGCGCTGATCATCATCGTGCTGATCCCGCTGGCGCTGCGCGGGGTGCGCTACCGGCCATTGGGAGCGGCGGCGCTGCTGCGAAGAAACGTACTCATTTACGGGGCCGGAGGAATTGTGGCGCCGTTTTTCGGCATCAAATTGATCGATGTGGTGTTGACGTATTTGCGGGTGGTGTGAGGGCTTCATGAAAAAGAATCTGATGATTTCAGTGTGGTTCACGCTGGTGACGACGGTGATGTTCGGGTTGCTGTACCCGCTCACGGTGACGGGATTGTCGCAGGTGTTTTTTCGCGACCGGGCGAATGGCCAGCTTATCGAGCGGAACGGCAAGGCGGTGGGATCGAGAATCATCGGGCAGGCGTTCATGAGCGAACGCTATTTTCACTCGAGGCCTTCGGCGGCGGGGACAGGCTACGATGCGACGTCGAGCAGCGCGTCAAATCTGGGGCCGACGAACAAGAGCTTGATCGAGCGGGTGCATGGAGACGTGGATAAGCTGCAGGAGGAAAATCCTGGGAAAGCGGTTCCGGTAGACCTGGTGACCAGCTCTGGTTCGGGGCTCGACCCGGATATATCTCCCGCGGCGGCGGAATTCCAGGTTGCGCGTGTGGCGCTCGCGCGACACGCCAGCGAGGAGAAGATTCGTGAACTGGTCCGGGAGCACAGCCTAGGCCGACAGTTTGGATTTCTGGGAGAGCCGCGGGTGAATGTTCTGGAGTTGAATCTGGATCTGGATGCGGCGTTTCCGGTTTCGAAGTAATCCGGGTGCCGGACGCTTTCGACTGAACGGTTCATGGCTCACGCTTGGAATTTGCGGGCGGATTGAAGCGATAACCGACCCATGGCTCGGTGAGGATATAGGCGGGCTGTGCGGGGTTGGGCTCAATTTTTTTTCGCAGCTGGTTGATGACCACGCGCAGAGATTCGGTTTCTTCGCCGTAGTCGGGGCCCCACACGGACTGGAGCAATCTACGATGCGAGATGGGGCGCCCGGCGGCGACCACCAGCTCCTTGAGGACGGCGAATTCCTTGGGAGTGAGATGAACCTGCTGATCACGTACAAGAATTTCGCGTTTTGCGAAATCGAAGCGCAAATCTTTGGAGACGAGCACCGTGGTTTCCTTGCCTTCGGCGACGCGGCGAAGAAGCGCGCGGACACGCGCGAGCAACTCCTGGATGCCGAAGGGCTTGACGACGTAATCGTCGGCGCCGGCGTCGAGAGCGCGGACTTTGTCTTTTTCGGCGCTGCGCACGGTCAGCATAATGATGGGGACTTCGGAGCTGGAGCGAATTTCGCGGCACGCCTGCAGACCGTCGAGATTGGGCATGTTCATGTCGAGAAGAATCAGGTCGGGACGCTCGGTGCGGAGTTTGTCGAGGGCTTCCAGCCCGTCGCGCGCTTCCACTACGGAATAGCCTTCGCCGGAAAGCGTGGTGCGCATTACGCGGCGAATCTGGGGTTCGTCATCGACGACAAGAATTTTGGCGCCCTTCATGAGGCGAGGGCCCGGGAGCGTTCGATGGGGAGCGTAAAGGAAAATACCGAACCGTGGTCGCGCTGGCTGGTCACGGCGATGGTGCCGCCGTGGGCTTGAATGATGGCTTTGGCGATGGGCAGGCCCATGCCGGTGCCTTGCACGAGGTAGCGCTGATCTTTACCGCGATAAAACTTGTCGAAGATCAAGCCCAATTCCATTTCCTCAATGCCGGGTCCCTTGTCGGCCACACTGATGAGTACGGAATTTCCGGCGATCTCGCCGGTTATGGTGATGGGCCGGTCCTTGGGAGAATAACCGTCAGCGTTTTCAATCAGGCGGACGAGCACATCGCGAATGCGATCGAAGTCGGCGCGGACCATGGGCAGGTCAGTGGGCACGGCGACGTGCACGGCGCGCTGCCAAAGCAAGCTCTTGCAGTGAGACAGCGCGGCGGAAACAATCTCGTCCGGCGCGTTGGGAGCGAGATGAAGCTCGACTTCTCCAGCATCAAGCTGGGACATTTCCGCGGCGTCGCCGACGAGTTGATTCAGGCGGTCGCACTCTTCGTTGATGACCGTCAGCAATTCGCGCTTCTGAGGCTCGGCAGCGGCGCTGGCGGAAAGGAGACTGGTGACGGAAGCCTTGATGGAGGTCAGCGGAGTGCGGAAATCGTGTGTTACAGAATCGAGGAGCGCGGACTTCAAGCGTTCGCCTTCGCGCATGGCTTCGGTTTTGCCGAGGGCTTCGATGGCGCGGGCACGCTCGAAAGCAATGGCAATCATGGAGCCAAGAGCTTCAAGGGTCTCGCGGGAGAGGAGTTGGCCGGAAATTGCGACGCTGCCTATGGGCCTGGTGCCCATGCGAACGGGAACGAAGGATAAGCTGCGACTGGGATCGCGAAGAGGCTCTTCGCGCACCGTGGCGCGCTTCAGTTCCTCTTCGTCGAAGAGCGAACCGGCCCCGGAGTAGTAAAACTTTTTTTTGTTGTCGAGATAGAGGGCCGCGGCGCCGACTTCAAAGGTTTCCACGATGTAATTGGGGATGGCGTTCAGCAACGTGATGACGTTTCCGGTGACGAGGAGACGCTGGCTGAAAGAGTAAAGACGCTCGATTTCATTGCGGCGGAGCTGAGCGGTATCCGCCTCCTTGCGAACCTGGGCGGCGAGGCGGCTGGTAATTAAGGATGCGGCGAGAAAGGCAATCAAGGCGGCCCAATTCTGGGGATCAGCGATGGTAAACGTGCCGACCGGGGGCAGGAAAAAATAATTGAACGCGAGCATGGCGGCGACCGACATGAAGGCGGAAACGACAAAGCCCCAAAAGGTCGAAACTGCTAGAATCGCAACCACAAAAGTGAGCGCAACGGTGGTTTGATTGACGGCCAGAATCCGACGATAGAAAAAGGTGATCGCGATCACGGTGGCCAGCGCGGCCACAAATTGCAGCAAGCGGAGCGGGAGGCGGGTGAACACGGAAGCATTCTAGCCCATGTAACAGTTCCCGGAAGGAACGACGGATTGCGATGCCGAAGAAGCCTGAAGACTGGTTAGAGAAGGCCAGCACCCCGGAAAAAACCAAGGGGATCTTCAAACTTTTTCTCGGGTATGCGCCGGGAGTGGGCAAAACCTACAACATGCTGAGCGAGGGTATCCGAAGGCGCAGCCGCGGCGAAGATGTGGTCATCGGTTTTGTCGAAACGCACGGGCGCAAAGGCGTTGAGGAGCTGGTGCCGGAGATAGAAACGGTGCCGCGGCGCAGCATCGAATACAAAGGCACAATTTTTGACGAGATGGACGTGGATGCCATCATCGCGCGGCACCCCGCGGTGGTGCTGGTGGACGAACTGGCGCACACCAATATTCCGGGAAGCACGCACCGCAAGCGATACGAAGATGTGCAGCAAATCCTTGGCGCAGGAATCGACGTACTGTCCACACTAAACATTCAACACATGGAAAGCCTGGCGCCGACGGTGCACAGCATCACCGGAGTAACCGTGCGGGAGACGGTGCCGGACTGGGTGCCGTTGATGGCCAACGAAACGGTGATGGTGGACCTGACCCCGGAAGCGTTGCAGCGCCGGATGGAACGCGGGGACGTGTATTCGAAAGAGAAAGTGCAGCAGGCGCTGCACAATTTTTTTCGCCGCGGGAACCTGATTGCGCTGCGGGAACTGGCGCTGCGACAGGTCGCCGAGCATGTGGATCGGACACTGGAATCGTACATGACGGCGAAGGAGATCGAAGAAACCTGGCGAGTGCGGGAGCGGCTGGCGGTGTGCGTCAGCTCCAAACCTTCGGCGCAATACCTCATCGCGCGGGGCGCGCGCATGGCCAGGCGGCTGGATGCGGAATTATACGTGGTGCACGTGGACAGCGGCAGAGAGGATCAAGGCAATCAGCACAAGGTGCTGGAAGCGAACCTGCGATTCGCCGAAGATTTGGGGGCCAAGGTGGTCCGCATCCGGGGCAAGAACGTGCCGGATGCCATGGCAGCGTTCGCGCGGGAAAAACATATCACCCAGGTGATTTTTGGGCGAACGGCGCAGAAGGGTTCGCGGAAATTGCTGTATCTTTCGGCGGTGCACCGGTTTTTACGCGACGCGCCCGCGGTGGATGTGCATATTGTAAGCCACGAAGAAATTTAGGCAGGCGTTGAGTTTGGCGGTTTACTGAACCACAATTTTTCCTACCAACTTGGTTTCGGTCAGAGGGTTCTCTATCTGCAACGGAATCTCGCCCGGGGCGTTGGATTGAAACTCGAAATCGTAGGTTTCGCCGGAGGCGATGTGCAGAACGGCATCGCTGGATTTGGCCAATCGCGGCGGCACGATGGCGCCGTCCTTGGCGAGAGCGCGCCAAGTGGCCAAGTGGTCCTTGGTGCCGAGTTGAAAATCGGCAACGAGATCGGGCGCCATGTTGATGAGCCTCAGGCGATAACGAACGCCATGATCGAGGAGCAACGGGGCGGCCGTGTCCTCACCATTCATGGTCATGTGCGTGGTGAAAAAGTCGGGATCGCGCGCACCCAGCACCAATAATTTGTCGTGTTGAGGGTCAAAGGTCTCGCCGGGCTCGAGCACAATCAGCGCACCATAGACGCCGCCGACAAGCTGGTCAGGATCGGCGGAATGGGTATGGTAAATGAAAGTGCCGGCGCGATTGGGAGTGAGGTGCACGACGAAAGTGCCCGCGGGAGGAATGGCCGTGGTTGTCTGCGTGGCGGTTCCGCCGCCGACGACGCCGTCGTAATAGGAATCAAGCTCCAAGCCGTGCCAATGAATGGTGGTGGGCTCGCTGAGATGATTGGTAACGGTGATTTCCGTGGGTTCGCCACGCGTGAGGATGATGGGCGGGCCCATGGCCTTGTCCGCGGAGGCGACAATCTTTTTACCCTCGCGCACGGAACAGGAGAACGTCGGTGACTTTCCACCACCGGCGTTAGGCTCAATGACCAGATCGAGCTTGTGTGGCGCGGGGGTTGGCGGCGCGGGCGCGGAGACTGCCGCCGGCTTCACGTTGATGACCATGACCAGGCCAGCCATATCATTCATCGCGCCCATGGAATCGTGATGCTCGTGCGCAGCGGCGGCCACGACGGTGGGATTGTAGCGCGGCGCCTCCGTTTCGGTGATCACCGGAACGCGGTCTTCAACCGACATGTGCGCCTGAAAGTGGCAGTGGAACAGCCAGCGGCCGGAATGCCGCGGGGTCCATTCGATCATCATGGTGTGTCCGTCCAGAAGGTTTTCGGTCACGACGGACTGGCGGTCGGCTGCGGCGAACGGAGTATCGGAGGCGAAATCGCCGATGCTGAGGAGCCGGTAAAAGGAGCCATGAAGGTGCATGGGATGTTCGCTGAAGCTGGGGTTGATGACGCGCCAGCGAATGGTTTCGCCTTCGTTGTACTCCAGCGGCTCGGTGAAGGGATAGGATTTGCCGTTGATGCTGACCACTTCCGCGCCCTCTTGAAGCGCATCCGGAAGTACCAGCATGGTGTTGATGAGGAGGACGCGATCCGGCGTGACGGTTCCAGGCGAGTCAACGATGTAGGCGCCATTCAACTGGGCATCAACGAGGTAAGGGAACCTAGTTAGATCTTGCGGGCTGACGGTGTGCGCCCAGTAAAAGTACGTTCCGGGCGCGCCTGCCGGGAAAGCTAATTCGCGGCTCTCGCCGGGAGCAAGCTCGAAACCGGCTTTGGGGTCGCTGGGGCGGGTGTTCAGCCCGTAGACCGTGGCCTTTTCTTTCAGGTTGTTGGTGACGGTGACATGAATCGTCGTGCCCTGCGGCACGCGCACCATGGGTCCCGGAATCTGGGCGTGCTGACCGGCTTCACCGAAGGCTTCCACGAAAAGCTTCGGGCCGTCATCGGCCTCGGCGTGCCACACGCCTTTACGAAGTTCCAGATGGATGGTGAGTATTCCGTTCTGCAACTTCCCTGCTGGAACACGGCCCTGGTTCACAACGATTTCTTCGGCGGGCGGCGCCTGGGCCAAGGCCGTTGCGGGCAGCAACAAAGCTGTGGCGAAGCAAAAAAGGGCTGGTGAAAAACGCACGAGTTGACCTCACGTGGGGGACGGGCGACATTATGGCACAGATTCGCGAGGGCGCTTTTGTGCTTACGGGCGTGTGTTTACTGGAAACCACGAGAGCAGCGGCGTATCTATGCGGAGCCGCCGGGATTTACACCGCGCGGGATTTCTTCCACTCCAGCGATGGGATGTCGGTGTGCCCGGCGCTGTGCAGGTAGGTGCGCGCGTAGGCCTCCGCGCGGGATTTGCCTTCCTCGATGTCATCGACGGGCTCCGAGGGCGCGATCCAGGTTTTTGCGTTTACGTTGTATACCGAGGCCTGCACACCAATGGCGTTGTGCTCGGAGAACAAGCGCAAGTGCTCGTTGCCGACTTTGATTTCAGCCCAAACGCCTTGCTCCAACATGCGGGGACTCCCGGAAGGACGAGATTTGCAGCGCCGGCGGCTAGCCAGCTGCCAGCAACATCTTACCGGGTATTGGATGAGAAAATTCCACCAAGTGGTGGCGACTTCCCGGAAGAAAGATGCTTTTTAGGTACACACCGACGGTTTATTGTCCGGCCGAAGCTTCGGGAGTGAGATGAAGGCTTCGCCTCATCCCGGCAGCGGGATGCCGCGCGACTTCATCACACTCCATTTGGGCCTTTCCGCGCGGCGCAAGTTGCGGCGCAGGTAATTCTTGGCGCGGAAAATCATGATGCGCACCGTTGGGAGCCGGGTGTTCAAGGCGCTAGCGATTTCGGCATAGCTCATTTGGCGGTAGTAGCGCAGCACCAGCGCGACTTTGTATTTTTCCGGCAGGCGGCCCAACTGTTCCCGGAGCCGGCGCTCTTCATCGTGGCGCAGCACCTCCGAGAGCGGGGACGGAGTGGCGGGGTCGCACAGCTCGGTGAGGTTCAGGCTCTCCAGCGAGGAACTTTTCTCACGGTTTCTCTGCCGGATTTTGTCGATGCAGTGATGCCCGGCGACCTGGGAAATCCAG
Source organism: Candidatus Acidiferrum sp. (assembly GCA_036496505.1). Taxonomy (GTDB): domain Bacteria; phylum Acidobacteriota; class Terriglobia; order Acidiferrales; family UBA7541; genus Acidiferrum. Next base: position 11,049 of record DASXLA010000045.1, read on the forward strand.
GGGCGGAAGGGACAGGTCTGATCCTTCTGGTGCAGCACGCGGTAAAGCTTCAGGAAAACTTCGGCGGCGGCATCCTCGGCGTCTTCCGGCTGGCGGAAGAAACGGCGGCACACCTGCAAAACATGGCGATAATGCATGTTGTAAACCGCTCGAAGAACCTCCGGGCAGAGCGGCTGAGGTTGATTCAGCGTTCCGCAAAGTTGCGTTTCCTCGATTTGCAGCGCAGTTGATCTGGTCGCCATAACCTGGCCTTTCTTGCGAATTTAGACACACCTGTAGCGCCGGGTCCTGTTGCTACTCTTTGCCGGGCCCGTGGCGCGGTTTGCTCAGCTATTGAAAATCGGTTTTGGTCCGCCGGCCATTGACCCGGGCCTTGCAGCCGTGGGCAGGTCGTGGCGTGGCGTCAAGAAATCGTTGTCGTCCAACAAGGAGTCCTCAAGTGAGGATTCGCTGCGGCGAATGACCAGAAGAGTCAAGTCATCGCCGGGCGTGCATCCGTTGGCGAAGTCGAGCACCGTGCCCAAGGTGGCAAAGAGCACTTGGTTAGCGCTGGTGCCGACGGAGTTCTTCGCCGCGGCGGTTAAACGCGCCATCTCGAACTCCTGGTCCTGCGCGTCGCGGCATTCGGTGAGGCCGTCGGAGTAGGCGAGGAGCATATCGCCGGGATGCAATTGAACGGTGCCCACTTCGTAGGAGGCATCCTGTAGAGCACCGAGCATGGGACCACCGGCTTCGAGGCGGTCGACGGACTTGTCGCGGCGTAGGAGCAGCGGAGCCGGGAGGCCCGCGCTGCAGTAGACCAGTTCGTTGCGTAGCGGATCAAGGTGCGCAAAAAAGAGCGCGGTGATTGGCGGCTCGTTCTGGTCCCGGCATAGCTCGCGATTAATGGCAGCGACCGCATCGGCGGGATGCCGGTGGGCGCGTGCGCAACGCTGGATCAAGTCCATCATGTGCGCCTGCCAGATTCCGGCGGAGAGTCCTTTGCCTGCGATATCGCCGAGGGCCACGCCCAGCACGGCATCGAGTTCCATCACCTTGAAGAAATCACCGGACAGGTGGCGTACTGCAAAACTTTCTCCGGCAATTTCGAACTCGCCCCAAACCAGCTCGCGCGGGGCGCAGAGCCGGCGCTGAATCTGGGCGGCCTCGTAGATGGCCTGCTGGAGTTTGGCGTGTTGCAGGCGTACATCATCGAGTTCCCTGCTCAATGCCAGCACATCGGCCGCAACAGATGAGGTTGACTCATCAGCCGGAGAGAGCGAATTCCTGCGAGAACGTTCCACGAACGAGAAAGCCGTTTCCGGCATAGGTGCGTTGCCGGATAACCTGCGAGCGGCGTTCAGCGATTGCGAGATTGGCAGCATCATGGTCATCTCATCCTACGAATTTGTATCCCACACCATGGACAGTCAGAAAAAAACGGGGCTGATCCGGAACCGGCTCGAGCTTCTGGCGAATGCGCACGATATGAGCATCGACGGTGCGCGTCGTCGGAAAATTTTCGTAGCCCCAGACTTCATCGAGAAGGCGATCGCGGCTGAGCGTCTCGCCGGAGTGACAGAGAAAATGTTTGAGTAGCTCAAATTCCTTGCCGGAGAACTCCACCGCCGAGCCGCCACGCAACACCTGGTAACTTCGCAAATTCACTTCGACATCGCCGAAGGTGTAGCGGTCCTGCTCCCTTGGAAGTGTTTTGGTGCGGCGCAGCACGGCTTTGACGCGCGCCAGCAATTCGCGGATGGAGAAAGGCTTGGTGACGTAATCATCGGCGCCAAGCTCGAGGCCGACGACCTTATCGACTTCCTGGCCGCGGGCGGTGAGCATGATGATGGGGATCGAGGGGCGCTTGGCCTTGAGCTGCTTGCAGACGTCCAGGCCGCTCATGCGCGGCATCATCACGTCGAGCACGACGAGATCGGGGGACTCGTTGAGGGCGCGCTCGAGGCCTTCGACGCCGTCGAGAGCGGTGAGCACCTGAAAACCCTCGTACTCAAAGTTATCGCGCAACCCGGCAACCATGTTGGGCTCGTCTTCCACGATCAGAATTCTGGTTGATCCCATGCCCTCGGCCTTATGTTTGCCGGCAACGCCTCCGTTATTGGCTTTCATGCGGGTACTCCAGACTGCGAAATGGGGGCCAGCGGCAGTGCGATGATGAATTTACTGCCCTGCTCCGGGGAACTCTCGACGCTTACATCGCCGCCGTGGGCCCGCGCGATGTGCCGCACCAGCGAGAGGCCCAGGCCGGAACCCTTGACGTTGTGGACCAGGGGATCGCCGCAGCGGTAAAACTTTTCGAAGATTTTCTGCTGCTCGTTTTCGGGGATGCCGATGCCGCGATCGCGCACTTCGAGGTTCACGGAACCATTGGAGCGATACAGGCTCACCCCGATGTATTTCTGATCCTTGGAATACTTGAGCGCGTTGTTCACGAGGTTGAGCAGCGAGCGCGCGATGGCTTCGCGATCGACGTTGACCGGGGGAATATCCGCGGCAATATTCTCCTCGAAGCCGAAGCCGTTCTGCTGAATCTGGAAGCGGTAGGAATCGAGAGTGGACTTGACCAGTTCGGCCAGATCGGTTTCCTGGAACTCGTATTCCTTGCGGCCGGCTTCAATGCGCGAGAAGTCCAGAATATTGTTGATGAGCGCGGTGAGACGCTCGCTCTCCTCGCGGATGATACGGAAATACTCCTGATATTTTTCCTTGGCGTTGAGGCGGCCCAACTCGAGCGTTTCGGCGTAGAGACGAATGAGCGCGAGTGGTGTGCGCAATTCGTGCGAGACGTTGGCAACGAAATCGGATTTCAACCTGGAAAGAGTCATTTCCCTGGAGACGTTGCGATACGTGAGCCACACTCCGCCAATCATCAGCACCGAGAGCGCGGCGAGCACCATGTAGTTATAGCGAAGGAATTTGTTGCCGATTTCCGCGACGGTGGTGCCTTGATATTTGATGGCCAGGGTGAGATCCGGAAACACATACTCGAAGTTGCGCTCGGCCTCGGGCCTGCCGCCGTCCCAATTCGCGGAAGCCACCCACGGAGTGGGGTCTTTCGAGGGATGAATCATCATGATGGGCGGATTGGCGTCAGCGGCCAGGACGCCGCTCTTGCTGGTCAATACGTCTTTCATCATGGCCGGGAAGAAATTGTTGCGCAGATAGTCGTCGTCAAACGCCACCACCCCGAGCGTGGCGCGATCCTTGGCAACACCCTTCGGAACGAAATAGGCCAGGTTAAAATAGACGTGCTGATTGTCGTGCAGCGACCAGCCGCCATAGAAGCCCACGGGATCTTCGTCCTTCTGGGCCATCATGCGCACGTGGGCAGCCATTTCCGCGGCTTCGAGGGGCAACCAGGTTCCCACGGCGGTGATGGCGTACTGAGCGCGAGTGCAGAATTCCGGGTCTTTGTCGCGCATGGGTTGCGCACGGCTCAACATCAGATTGTTTTGTTTGTCGTACAGAGAGGCGTAAGAGAATTCCGGGTGTTCCATGAGCAGCTTTTCGAGCTGAGCCTTGATGGCGGCGTGGTCTTCGTCGGGATTCGGGAAAGCCTCGCGGACCGGAGTGACCAGCTCACTGGCCTTGTGCCAGGTTTTCTTTTCAGCAATTTTGAGGACGTGAGCAAAGTCGCGCTGGATGGCGGCTTCGACGGCTTCGGAGCGCTGGATGTGCTTGAGATTCCAGATACTAAAACCCATCAAGGCGGCCGCGGGCAGCACGATGGCGAGCTCCAGGGTGAGGAGCGTTCGCGTGCGGTCGGTCAATCGCCACTTTTTTGGCATCGTCAGCCTCGGCTAGCGGATGTAGCTAGCGTTCTGCAGACTATAGAAAACTCCGAAACTGCGTGTGTCAAGTGGGCGCAAAGAGTTGTAAAAAGTTGTAAAAACGGCGTTGGACACCACAACATTCTGGAGAGTCAAGGGATAGTCGATCTTCCCGGAACGAGACAAGGGGTTTTGAATTAGTGCGATGCGAATTTTGACGGCGCTTTCGCGGCACAGCCGCAGCGAAGAGCTGTTGAATAGCTATTTCGGCGCGGGCCCGCGCACCACTTGCACGAAACCATCGGGGCGAATCCATTTCTGAAATGCCAGGCGAACTTCATCCGCCGTGAGCGCGAAGTAGCGCTTCGCGGCGCGAGAGGCTTCGTCGAGAGGCAGACCGAGTTGTGCGCGGGCCAGCAAACCGCCGGCCACTTCATCCTCGCTGGATTCGCCGAGAGGCAACTGGCGCAGCACCAAAGCTTTGGCTTGCTGCAGCTCGCCGGGCGTAACGTTTTCCTTTTGCATGGCGATGAGATCGCGATCAATCAGTTGGCGGGCCTTGGTGACGTTGGCGGGATCGCAGGCGTACGTGACCGCGTAGACCGTCCGGGTCTTAGTGGCTTGGAGATGCACGTCGACGTTATAGACGTAGCCATTGACCTGGCGCAAGTCGTGATACAAACGCGTGGCGTAAAATCCGCCGCCGAGCACGTGATTGCCGAGTTGCAGCGGATAGTAGTCCGAGTCGAAGCGGGTGATGCCCGCAATTTCGGAAAGATTGACGGAGTTCTGCAATTCGCTGGGGTCGGGAACATCAACGACGGAAGCGGAATTGAGAGGCACGGGCGGAAGAGTGACATCCGGCTTGGGGCCAGACGATTTCCATCCGGCGGCGAACCATTTCTCGATGACCGGCTTGGCTTCTTCCGGGGTTACGTCGCCAATGACCACGATGGTGGTCAGATCCGGGCGAAAGGTCTTTGCGTAGTACTGCTTCACATCACCAAGCGTGAGTGAGGAGACGGTTGACGGCGTAGCCTGCCGCAAGGCGGGATCGGACTTGGGCAACAGTCCCAAACTCACGGCGCGAGAAGTACGGTAGCCGGGACTTTTGAGATTGCCGGCCACGTACTGCGCGGTCTGTTCTCTGATGATGTTGAAAGCTTCGGCGGGAAGCGCGGGATGCAGCTCGTTATCGGCAAGCAACTGAACGCCGCGCGAAAAATCCTGTTTGAGGACACGCAGGGAAAATTCGAAGCCGGGGGCCTCGTTGGCGGCGATGTCATCGAGAGCTTTCTGAAAGGCGAGGCGATCAAGCGTTTCCGTGCCGTAGGAAAATAACTCCCCGAGAACGTCGTCCACGCCTTCCTTGCCGGGGGCGGCCTGCAAATCTTCATTGTGGTGAACGTTTCCCAGGACCGTAACGGTGGGGCTAGTTTTATCGGTCTTGACGATGAGGCGCACGCCATTCGACAAGGTGGTGTCCGTCCAGGAAGTGTCGAGAGCCGGGATGGACAGCGCGAGGAGCCGCGATTCCGCCCAAGTGGGGAGGGCGACAGGCTTGGTGGGTGATGAAGTGAGTTGCTCGGTGCCGCCGAAGCCTTTCTGCGAAACGGCTTCGCCGGTGGGCACCGGCTTCAGGATGGCGGTGATGGCGTTCTGATCGACGAGCAGAGTCTGCGCGAGGCGATTGACGTCCGCCAACTTTACTTCTTTCATAGCTTGGACGATTTCATCCGGGGAGCTGCGGCCCTCGCCAGCCAAGGCCTGCGACCACGTGGCGGCGAGTCCGGGAATGGAGTTGCGCTCGAACTCGGCGCTGGCCACTTCGCCACGCTTGGCGGCGTCGACCAAATCGGCGGGAACGCCGTGCGCGGCGTAATCCAGCAAGATTTTGTGCATTTCCTGCGTGGCGGGAGCGGGATCCGCGCCCGAGGGCAGAGCGAGAACGCTGTAGGCCACGCTGGCTTTCGGAAAAGTCTCAGCGAGGCCAAATTCCGCGGCGAGGGCTTTGCCCTGCGGCACCAGAGCGTAGAGATTTCCGCGCTGGCTGGCGAGCACGTCGGCCAAGATGCGTACGGCGGCGAAGTCGGGACTGTCGGTGCCGGGCGTGCGATACGCGGTGAAAACCAGGGTGTAAGGAAGATTGCTTTCGAGCGTGAAGGATTCGGTTTTTACCGGCTGCAGAGTGACCTGCGGTCGCGGTGACACGGGCCTGTTGGGAATTTTGCCGTAGAGTTCTTTCACCATGGCCAGCACGGCATCGGGTTGCACGTCGCCGGCAATCACCAGGATAGCGTTATTCGGCGCGTACCAATCCTTGTAGAAACTTTTCAGCATCGCGCCGGTAGTAGCGTCGAAGGACTCCTTGGTTCCGAGGGCGTCGTGGCTGTAAACCGTGCCGGAAAAAAGATCGGCGTTGAGCCGGGTAAGAAATTTGTAGGTGGGATTGGAAAGGTCGCGGGCCACTTCCTGTTCGATGGCGCCTTTTTCCTGAGCCCACTCCTCCTGAGAATCCTGAACGTCCTGCATGCACGCGGCGTCTACGCGCAACGCAATTTCCAGATCGGCGGCGGGAACGGTGGTGAAATATTGCGTGATGTTCTGTTGCGTGTCGGCATTTCCCTGCCCGCCTAGCTGCGCATAGATGGCGGCAATCTGGTCGGCGGTGAGCCCGGCGCACCCGCGGAAAGCCATGTGTTCCTGGGCGTGAGCCATGCCGGGAAAATCCTTGGGAGTATCCTGGCCGCCAGCCAGATAATTTTGTTCGACGGTCACGACCGGCGCAAGCGGATCGCGAATAATCACGACGCGAAGGCCGTTTTCAAGCGTGGCTTTGGTCACGTCGTTTTTGCGGCCGGTGTCCTGCGCGGAGACACAACACGTCGCCAGGAGCATCAGGACCACAAGCCGCAGTGCTGGAAACCGCATTCTTTCTCCCGTATCGCAAAAATCGGAAATTCAGCTGCTCATCAAAAAGATGCCGTACTTGAAAAATACGTTTTAAGGGATGGCGAAGTCCCGGTGGCGCGGCTTAGTTCAAACGCGCAAAGCAGCAGTATCCAGAGTACATGCGACGGCGGCAGAAAGCGAAACGCCGCGCGCCACGAAAGACGGTCTCTCCCGTATTGCCGTTGGACGGAAAGTAGTGCTTAGATGTTATTTCTCACTATTTCCGCAGACTGCTCCACAAAGGACCGCCAAGGACCCCAAAGGAATCGTTGCCACGCAGTTGCCGTGAACCGATGCACATGCCCATGCTGTCTCTATGCGATGTCACCAAAGACTATGAAAGCGACGGGCAACGTGTGCGCGCGCTGGCGGGGGTAACGCTGGACGTGGAGGCTGGACAATTTGTGACGCTGGTGGGGCGCAGCGGATGCGGGAAGTCGACGCTGCTCAACCTGGCGGGGGCCATGGATTTTCCCACCACGGGCGAGGTGCGCATCGATGGCACGAGCACCTCGGGATTGGCGGATGCGGCGCTCACGCGCATTCGCAGGGACAAAGTGGGCTTCGTGTTTCAATCCTTTCAACTGCTGCATACCCTTTCGGTCATCGAAAATGTGGAGCTCCCGCTGCTGTTTGCGGGGCAGCCCAATGCACGCGACGCCGCGCGAGAGCGCCTGCAGTGGGTGGAACTCGACGGGCTGGGCGAGCGACTGCCGCACCAGCTCTCCGGCGGGCAGATGCAGCGCGTAGCCATAGCGCGGGCCCTGGTGCACGCGCCCAAAATTCTCCTGGCCGACGAGCCGACCGGGAACCTGGATACCGTGACGGGAAATGTGATTCTCGCGTTGCTGCGGCGCCTGACGCGCGAACACCACACCAGCCTGCTGATGGCCACTCACAACGTGGAGGCTACCGAGCTGGCCGACGTGGTGGTGCGCATGCGCGACGGAAAAATCGAAGCGATGGGGCGCCCTTAGATGCCGATGGCCAGGCTATTTTACCGCTTGATGCTGCGCCCGCTTTTTCGCGAGCCGGTGCGGACGGCGCTTACGGTGCTGGGAATCGCGCTGGGCGTCGCGGTAGTGCTGGCGATTGACTTGGCGGGAAACGCCGCGGCTGGCTCGTTTCGTTCGTCGATGGAGACGCTTTCCGGCGACAACAATCTGGAGATTACCGGCGCCGGGGGCATTCCTGAAGCGCTGGTTGGAATGGTCGCCGCGTTGCCGTACGCGCTGCGAGTGTCTCCACGGATCGAAGATTTCGCGGTGGTGCACGACAGCAAACAAACGTTGCCGCTCATCGGCATGGACCTGATCGGTGAGGCGGGCAGCTTCCCTGCCGCCATGCAGGAAAGCCAGGAAGGCCAGCATGGCAATGATTCGAACGTGTTCCTGGCAGGCTGCGCAAAAAGCGCCTCACACGCGGAGGCGCGAACGGACGAGCAGGACACAACATTAAGTTGCCTTGTGGATCCGGCGAGCATCTGGGTGGGCGCGAGCCTGGGTCGCAAGGCGGGCGAGCGCGTTGCGCTGCTGATCAACGACCGCGAGCAGGACTACATCGTGCGTGGCGTGTACCCGGACATGAATGGCGCGGAGTCCGCCATCGTCATGGACATTGCGGCGGCGCAGCGCGCCGTCGGGCGGACGGGGCGCGTGGATCGCATCCTTATCAAGACCCCTGCGCAGGGCAATCTCGATGAATGGGAGCAAAGGCTGCGCGGTGTGCTGCCCACCGGCGTGGAGGTGCGGCCGCAAGGCGCGGGCACCCAAGAGAATCGCCAGATGCTTGCGGCGTTTCGCTGGAACCTCATGCTGCTGAGCTACGTGTCGCTCATCGTGGGCGCGTTTCTGATTTACAACACCATTTCCGTTTCCGTGGTGCGCCGTCGGCCGGAGATCGGCATCGTGCGGGCGCTGGGCGCGAGCCGCGGGCTGGTGCTCGGCGCTTTCCTCGGCGAGAGCGCCAGCTTCGGCGTGATTGGAACGCTGTTGGGATTGCCGCTGGGGCGCTTGATGGCGGTTGGAACGGTCAAGCTGATGGGCGTGACCGTGAAAGCACTGTATGTAAGCAGCCGGCCGGGCTCGATTGAATTGTCGCCGGCGTCGGTGGCGCTGGCGTTCGCGGTGGGAGTTGGCGTCGTGCTCATCTCCGCGTACGCGCCGGCGCGCGAAGCGTCTTTTGTTGCTCCTGCTCAGGCCATGGCGCGAGGCCGGCGTGAATACGAAGTGCGCGTGCACAGCACGCGTGAGGTCTTGGCGGCCCTGGTGTTCGCGGTGGCCGCCGCGGCGGCCTCGCGAGCTCCGGCGATTGCAGGCAAACCTCTGTTTGGTTACCTGGCGGCGCTTTTTTTAATCGTCGCGTGCGCGCTGGCGATCCCGGCGTTTGTCGCGGCGGTGATGCGCGCGGCGTCGCAGTGGCTGCGGCGCGCACTCGGCGCGGAAGGGCTGCTGGCGTCGCGCAGCCTGAGAGCGTCGCTGCGACGAACGTCAGTGCTGGTAGCGGCGTTGGCCACAGCCGTGGCCATGATGGTTTCCATCGGCATCATGGTGGGGAGTTTTCGCGAAACGGTAATCGCGTGGATGGATGAACAGCTTCCCGCGGATTTGTATATCCGGCCAGCGGGAGACCCGGCCACCGACCGCCATCCCACCATTTCGCCGGAAATGGTGGCGGCCATTGCGAAGCTGCCCGGCGTCGCGGCCATCGATCGGCTGCGCGCCTACGAGATTGCATTCGAAGGGCGCCCGGCAATGCTGGGCGGCGCCGATCTATCCATGTATCGAACCGGTCGGGCCATATACCGGACGAACGCGCGGTCGGAATTTTTCTCCGGAAGGCCGTCGGCCGAGGTTTTTCGCGACTTGCGCGGCAGCAACAATGTGATCGTCAGCGAGCCATTCGCCTCCAAGCACCACCTCAAGACGAGCGACAACATCACGCTGGCCCTGGGAGAAAGCCGCGCGCAGTTTCACATCCTGGACGTTTATTACGATTACACCAGCGAGCGCGGGGAAATTTTGATGGACCGCGAAACGCTGCTGCGCTATCTGCCGGATCCGGCGCCGTCGAACATGGCGGTGTACGTGGCGGACGGAGCGCAGGTAGAAAATGTCCGTTCTGAAATTGCGCAGGCCGCGGCCGGCCACCGTCTCCTGATTTTTTCCGACCGGCAGATTCGCGGCGAGGCCATTCGCATCTTCGATCGCACCTTCGCTATCACCTACGCGCTGGAAGCGGTGGCGGTGCTGGTGGCGGTGATTGGCATCGCCGGAGCGCTGCTGGCGCTGGTCATCGACCGCAGACGCGAGCTGGGGTTGATGAGATTTCTGGGAGCCACATCGCAACAGGTGCGCAACCTGATCCTGGTGGAGGCGGGACTACTGGGACTCCTGGCCAATGTAGCCGGGGTGGTGCTGGGATATTTTTTGTCGCTGGTGCTGATTTTTGTCATCAACAAACAGTCCTTCGGATGGACCATTCGCTTTCACTGGCCGGTGGCGGTGTTGCTGGGTGGATTGAGCTTTGTTTACGCGGCAACGATTGTGTCCGGTTTGTATCCGGCGAAAATGGCGGTGCAACTGAATCCCCTCGAGATTCTTCATGAGGACTAGCATCGTGCGGGCCTTTCGGTTTCTGTGTGCGCTGTACTTGATTTTTTCTTCCGCGGCACCGGCCGGGCAAAATTATCGCGTAGCTCTTCCCGGCTATCACTACTCATTCCCGCGCGATTACTTCAATCACCCGGATTACCAGACGGAGTGGTGGTATTACACCGGCAACGTGCAAAGCGCGGATGGCCATCGCTTCGGATTCGAACTGACATTTTTCCGCCAGGGCGTGGCTCGCGACGCCGCACATCACGGCGCTTGGGACATTCAGGACCTTTACCTTGCGCACCTGGCGCTCAGCGACCTGACCGGCGGACATTTCTATCACCTGGAACGGACCAACCGCGCCGGTCCGGGCATCGCCGGTGTGGACGAGGACGCGCAACGCATCTGGAACGGCAACTGGCAGATTCAGTGGAAAAATTCCGGGCAGGCGCTGCAAGCCATAAGCGAGCATTTCGATCTGCGCTTCACCATGCACTCTGAAAAACCGCCGGTCATCAACGGAGAAAACGGAGTGAGCCAAAAAGCGGCCGGCCCCGGACACGCTTCGCACTACATCTCGCTGACGCGCCTGGACACTCGCGGCAGCATCAGGCTCGACTCAAAAACTTTTTCGGTATCGGGGCTGGCGTGGATGGATCACGAATTTTTCACCCATGAGCTCACCCCCGACCAGGCCGGATGGGACTGGATGAGCGTGCAACTCGACGACAAGTCCGAGCTGATGCTGTTTCACATCCGGCGGAAGGATGGGTCCATCGATCCTTATTCGGCAGGCACCTACGTGGATGCGCAAGGAAATGCCACGCATCTGCGCGAGGCGGATTTTGTGTTGCAGCCGGAGCGCGACACCTGGAAAAGCCCGGTGTCGGGAGCGACGTATCCGCTGCACTGGAAAATTCTGGTTCCGAAGCTGGGGATTGAACTCTCAGCTACAACGCAGCTGGCTTCGCAGGAACTGGCGGGCGACTCCGCGGCGGCTCCAACCTATTGGGAGGGCGCCATGGTGCTAAGTGGAAAACGAGCGGGCGCATCAATGGCGGGCTCAGGCTATCTGGAGATGACGGGCTACAGGAATCGCACCGTGTTGCCGATGTGATCGAGCGGAATCGCGAGTCGATTGCCGGCGGAAGAGCCGTCGGTCACGCGCTGCTCCGTTGCAAAGCGGTCCAAGCCGGCTGTTCCGGCCGCAGCTTGAACAGCTGAATCAGCACATAAGACGACATGGCGATATTTCCCAGGCCCATGATCAACAGAAACCAGATGGCCTGAGAAAGCCGGCTGCGTTCCTTGTAAGCCACCCACACATAAAAGGTCAGGAAAGCGAAGTACGCATCGAACACCGCGTCGACGGCCCACGGCGTGGTCTTCCAGCTGAGCTCGTCCACGCTGGTGATGAGAGATTTGTGCATGCCCACCCAGGTGGTCATGCACAGCATGTAAATCAAAATCCCCACGAACAAAACTTTGAGAAACGTCTTCATCGGCAGCCTCGCAGTTCCCAGGACCTCGCCCGCAATAGACGCAGTTGCCGCCGACCAAGATAGCACTCGCGTGGGTTTTTCGGGCAGGCCGCCTGGACGCGAGGAGCGCCTCCGGCATCACGCCGCGGGTGGTGCGGCGTGAGCGAACCCAAATGTGACCGTAAGCGCCAGAGAACGTCGAGATGTGCGAGTCAACCGGCTCCACGGTCCTCAAAAAGTAGAACGCGTCACGCGTGTGCCGCTCGAGACAGCTCCTGCATTTTGCTCTCGTCCATTTTCAATTCAGCGGCGGCAACGTTTTCTTCCAGGTGCTGCACCTTCGACGTTCCGGGAATAGGCAGAATCACCGGCGAGCGCGCCAGCAGCCAGGCAAGCGCCACCTGCGACGGCGTCGCTTTCAATCGCTCGGCGAGCTGACGAAGAGCGCTCTTGCCGCCTGACAATTCTCCGGCGGCGAGTGGAAACCACGGAATAAAAACTATCTTTTCCTGCTCGCAGAATTTCAGGACATCTTCGGACCCGCGGTCCGTCACGCTGTAGCGATTCTGCACGCTCACGATAGGCACGATGGTTTTCGCGTGTTGAATCTGCTTCACGCTCACTTCCGACAAGCCGATGTGGCGAATCTTGCCCTCGGCCTGCAGAGCTTTCAGCGTGCCGAGCTGGTCATCCGCGGGAACTTTAGGATCGATGCGATGCAGCTGATACAAATCGATGCGCTCCAGACGCAAGCGGCGCAGGCTGCCTTCGCAGGCAGCCCTCAGATGCTCGGGCCTGCCGTTTTCCACCCACTTGTCCGGACCGGGCCGGTCGAAGCCGCCTTTCGTGGCGATCACCAGATTAGCCGGGTACGGATGCAGGGCTTCGGCGATAAGTTCTTCGCTGATGGCGGGACCATAGGAGTCAGCGGTATCGATGAAATTGATTCCCAATTCCACGGCCCGGCGCAGAACACGGATGGCTTCGGCGCGATCCTGCGGCGGGCCCCACACACCTTTCCCGGTGATACGCATGGCGCCGTATCCCAGGCGGACAACGTTGAGATCGTTACCGATGAGGAGTTCGCCGGCCTTGGCAGCGAGCCCCGGCGGCTGAGAGGCTACGGATTGATTGTTTGGCATAATTTCCTTCCATTTGAGATGCGAAAAAATGGGATGCGCCGGAATCCCTGGAGAATTGAAAACGGAGCAGCCGTTAGTTCTCAGGTCGTTCGGCATTCCACTTTCCGGCAAGGTAAAATTGTTGTTGCGTGGCTAAGGCTGGTTTAACCGCGTAGCACTGCTATTGTAGTCCGAATTTCCGCCGCAGGTGAAGCGCGCGATGCGCCGGCAAAATTCGCGGATTTTTTCCGGCCCCGAAAGCGAGACAGAAACCATGAAAGCCGGCATTTTTCGCCCCGAGCAGCGAGCCCCCGAATTCCTGAAAATCGAGGATGTGCCCAGGCCCCAAGCAGCGCCCGGACACCTCTTGTTGAAGGTGGTGGCCTGCGGCGTTTGCCGCACGGACCTGCACATCGTGGAAGAAGATTTGGCTCCGCTGAAGCCGCAACTGGTCCCCGGCCACCAGATTGTCGGAGAAGTGCTGGAAGGCGCGACGGCGGAATTGCCCGCGAAAACGCGCGTGGGCGTTTCCTGGATGGGCGGCGTGGATGGCAATTGCCGCTATTGCCGCCGCGACATGGAAAATTTGTGCGACCACCCGGTATTCACTGGGTACACCGTGGACGGTGGATACGCCGAATACGTGCAAGTGCGGGCGGACTTCGTGTACCCGCTGCCTTCGGGACTGGATGACGTGCACGTGGCTCCGCTGCTGTGCGCGGGAATTATCGGGTTTCGCAGCCTGCGCGTTGCCGAAGTCGCGCCGGGCGAGCGCGTGGGACTTTTTGGATTTGGCAGCTCCGCGAGCCTCGCAATTGCGGTGTTGCAGTCGTGGCAGTGCGACGTTTACGTGGTGACTCGAGGCGAGTACCACCGGAAACGCGCGCGCGCAGGCGGCGCCACGTGGGTGGGCAAAGAGGATGACAAGCCGCCGGTGGAGTTGGATCGCGCCATTACCTTTGCTCCCAGCGGAAAAGTAGTGGTGAGCGCGCTCTCGGCGTTGCGCAAAGGCGGCGTGGTGGCCATCAATGCCGTGCACCTCGACCAGATGCCGGCGTTCGACTACGACAAGCTGCTCTGGGGCGAGCGGCAGATTCGCAGCGTGGCTAACATGACGCGACAAGACGCGCGTGATTTTCTGAAAATCGCGCAGGAGCTCAAGATTCGTCCCGAGGTGGTGGCCTTTCCGTTGGCGGACGCCAACAAGGCGCTGGCAGCCATCAAGGACGAAACCGCCGAGGGCTCAGCGGTGATTGTTCCTTAGCGGCGGGAATCTGGGTTGCCAAAGACCCTTTCTTCTTCACGTTTTCGTGGCGCTCGGGATCAAAAGAGCATAGCGGGTGAGGCGTGCGTTAAGGACGCGGTCGCGGCGCTTTGGCTAATTCCGGGCGAGGCGCGCGCCGCCACAGTGAGGAGTGCAGCAGCCCACCTGCTATGCTTTCCTCGGAATCGCGCTGAAATCCCGCCGAGGCGAGCGCCGCGGCAAAATCGGGCAGGCGCGTGACGCGGAGCCCGGTGGTAATGCGAAATGCCGCGTAGAGGCCGCGGATAATTCCCTTGCTGCACAGGCGGCTGAGCGGCCCGGTGGTCTCCTGGAAATCGGAGACCAGCCATTCGGCATCCGGTGTGGCCCAGGCGGTCAGCTGCGCGACGATTTCCACGACTTCCGCATCTGAGAAGCAATCCAGGAAGAAATTGGTGACGACCAGGTCATAGGCCCCACGCCGCGGAGAAAAATTTCTCAGGTCGCCCTCATAGAAATTTACGCGGGGGAACGCAGAGCGATCCGTGCTGGCGATGCGCGCTTTTGCCCGAGCTATCATCGCGGGACTGAGGTCGACGAAATCCACCTTTACGGACGGATTGACCCTCAGCAGGTGAGCCAGAAAACGCCCGTCGCCACCTCCGCAGACGAGCGCGTTTTCGGCGGTTTTTATTTCATTCAGGAATGCGTAGCGCGAATGCTCCAGGCGCTTGCCAAAAGAGAGATGCTCGACCATCTCGTAATAAGGCGCGATGGCGTCGCAATTCATACGTTGCTTCGCGGGCGGTCGCACTTGGTCTCAGGTCTGCGTGAACAGCGCGAAGAGCCCGGCCATGATCAGGATGGCGTCGGCAAGAACGCGAAGCGCGGGGCGAGAAAAACGATGGCGGTAACGATTTAACAGGAGCATCAGAACCGCGGCGACAGCGATGGCCGGTAATTCCGGCGCACGCAAAGTTTTGCGTCCAGCAAGGAAGAATGGAAAGAGCGCCACCACAGCCAGGCACCCGGCGATGGCGTCGATGCGCAGGCCGGCCCAGGCGACCAACGCATTAGCATTCGCGGTGACGCGCTGCGTAACAATGAAGCCGTGATTCTCCGCGCTGCCGTTTTCCCAGCATTGGATGGAGAGGCAATTCAGCGAGCACAACGCCGCGAACGTCAGCAGTGCCAGCCACGATGTCCACGAGAGCAACCGGGCCTGCGACCACATCGGCAGCGTGGTTCCCGCCGCGAAGAGTACCCCGACGGCCAGCTCTTTCGGCAGAAGATGCGCCAAAAATCTGCGCCCGCCGTGGATGCCCACGATATAAGCAGCCACTATGGCCGCAAGTTTTGCGCCCGCGTTGAGCTCTGCGAGCGGCAGGTCGCGTATTGCAAGAGCCATACTGGCGGCGGCTGCAAACAGAATCATCATCGCCAGCGCCGCACGGTGGTTCGCGCAGAAACGATGGCGCGTCTGCAAGCCCGTCTCGCCGCTGGTTAACCATCCGTCGAGAAGGCGGTCTCCGGTATAAATCACCCAGACCGTCAGGCCCAGCACGAGCGCCTCCACCGCGCCCAGCGCGAGATGCGCGGAGCGAGAAAAAACCACGGCCCACACGACGGCCACCGCAGGCGCGTCGACGCTCAGGATGTTCCACCACAGCCACCAGGGATGCGCGCACGATTCGTCCCCGGCGGCGCGCGCGGCGTTCGAGGCAACATGCCAGACACCACCCTCAGTAATGGAGTGCGCGTGCGGATGCGCCTGGGGTGGGACGGCGTCAGGCTGGGATAGAGATTCGCTCACGCTTGGCCACGATTCTGTCGTCGCAGTGCGGATGCGGGGGGTGCCCGGACGAATTTCCGGACTGGCACGCTGTATCAAATTTTCCGTGGCATCCTTGTACACATCAATTCTACCCGGGCGCTGGCGGGCGTGTCACATGGACTGTCCATGCCGCCGCCCGCTCCACGATCGATGGCCGTGGGTGCGGACCGGTACAAGCGAAAAGCCTTGAGGCCAACCCATCGGACATATTTTGCCGCGCACTGTCACATTTGGCCGAGCACAAACGTTTTAACTAGTGGAAGCGGAGAACGCGACTTGCTTGAGAACGTAGTCGAAGAGTTCGCTGGACGAAAACCACAGACTCGCGGGCCAAACTTTGGAGAGCCTGACCTGGTGGGACAGGGCTCTACGCGCGAGCGCTTCGATGAAATTTTTGTGGCGCACTATGCGCGGATAGTGAGGATTTTGCGCCGCGTGGTTGGAAACCAGGGACAAGCCGAAGAATTGGCCAGTGAAGTTTTTCTGAAGTTATATCGCGCGCCGCTCGCACAGGGCCAGGGCCACGCCGGAAATCTGCCGGGATGGCTGTATCGCACCGCGACGAACCTGGGAATTGATGCATTGCGCGCCGCGGCTCGCCGCAACCGCTTTGAGCAGGATGCCGCGCGCGACCACGGAAGCCGCAAGCAAACAGTGGAAGACGGATTTGAGCGCACTTTGCGAGGCGAACGGCAACAAATGGTTCGCGCGGTCCTCGCCGATTTGAAGCCGGAGCAGGCGCGACTGTTGCTTTTGCGCGCTTCCGGGCACTCCTACAAGGAACTGGCTGACGCACTCGACGTGGAGAGCGGATCGGTGGGCACGCTTCTGATTCGGGCGGAAGCAGCGTTTGAGCAACGTTTCCGCGAAATTTATGGCGATGAGGGGGAGCGATGAATTGCATGTCTGAGAATCAACTGCGGGCCTATCACGATGGCGAAGTGCACGCGGCGGAGCGCCCGGAATTGGAAGCGCACCTCGCGAGTTGCGCGCTGTGCGAAAAGCGTTACCACGAAATTGCGGCGGCTGCGGAGCGCGTGCAAGGCCAACTGTTGTCGCTGGATGCTCCGGATGCGCAGTCAAGCGTCGATCCGCAAGTGGCCCTCGCGCGCTTCAAAGCCACGCACGAAACCGGCGTGGAGCGTGACTCATTTTTCTCCCGATTGTTTGCGCGGCGCTGGCGGCCGGCGTGGGTCACCGCCGTGGCGGCCACAATTATCCTTTGCAGCCTGGCGTTTCCATCCGGGCGCAGCCTCGCGCAGCGCTTCCTCGCCACCTTGCGCGTAGAAAAAGTGCAACCGGTGCGGCTGGATTTTTCCGCGCTCGATGGCAACCGCCCGCTGCAGGAGATGCTGCGGCAAATGGTTTCCGACAAGGTGGTGGTCACCGCGGATGAAAAGCCGCAGCCCGCGGAAACGGCTACGGACGCCAGCCAGTTGGCGGGATTCCCGGTGCACCTGCTGGGCGCGCGCGCGGATGCGCCGAAATTCACCGTCGAAGGGCAGCACGCGTTTCACATGACCGTGGACCGCTCAAGGCTGCAGGACATTTTCGACCAGGCCGGTCGCCCGGATTTGATGTTGCCCGCCACGGTTGACGGCGCGCAGGTTTCCGTCAATGTGCCGCGCTCCATCCGGGTGGAATACGGCGACTGCCCGCACGCACATCCGCCAGCGAACGCGCCAGGCACGCCAAACGCCCCGCCCACAGCGGGCGCGTGGAGCAATTGCGTGGCATTGGTGGAAGCGCCCAGCCCGACCGTGAATGTGCCCGCCGATCTGAACATTCAGCAACTCGCGGAGATCGGATTTCAACTTTCCGGCATGAACGCCACCCAGGCGCGCGAGCTGGGCCAGACCATCGATTGGAAATCCACCCTGGTCCTTCCCATGCCGCGCTTTGCGGGCACCTACAGCCAGGTCCAGGTGGACGGAAGGCAAGCCACCCTGATTAACGGTTCCGGCGCACCGGGCCGCCGCGGACCAGACTACGTCTTGATCTGGGTAAAAAATGGAATCATCTACGGGCTGGTGGGCCGCGGGGATTCAAGCAACGCCGTGGCGCTGGCGAATTCGCTCTCGTGAATCACTCTCGTGCAACAATTGAAACAATAACGCGCCGCACGTCGTAGTAAAACACAGGCGCCAGTGCGAACAACCCGCGGCGAAGCAGCACAAGCCGCCCACTAAAATCACCTTGACGCGCCGCCCGGAGGCCACCTGGATCAACCCGCCAACTTCGCGATCCACACCGTGGACTTGCGCAAAATGTACAGGAACAAGGTTGCCGTAGGCAATCTCTCCGTCTCCGTTCGCCGCGGCGAAGTCTTTGGTTTCCTCGGACCAAACGGCGCGGGCAAGAGCACTTCCATCAAAATGCTATTGGGGCTGGTGAAGCCGAGCGCCGGCCAGGCCTTCGTTCTCGGCGCGCCATCGCACGACGTCGAAGTGCGCCGCAAGATCGGATTTCTCCCCGAGGATTTTCGTTTTTACACCTGGCTGAGCGCCACCGAACTTTTGCGCCTGCACGGCCGCCTCTCCGGCATGAGCGCGGCGCGACTGCGCGACCGTGTTCCCGCGCTGCTGGAACTGGTGGGCCTCACGCCGCATCGCGAAAAACGCCTGCGCGATTTTTCCAAAGGGATGCTGCAGCGCATTGGCCTGGCGCAGGCGTTGATTCACGAGCCGGAGCTGGTTTTTCTTGACGAGCCCACCTCGGGCCTCGATCCCATGGGGCGGCGCCTGGTGCGCGACGTCATCCGCGCGGAGCGCGAACGCGGCACCACCATTTTTCTGAATTCGCACATCCTCAGCGAAATCGAAATCACCTGCGACCGCGTGGTGTTTATCAAGGAAGGCCAGGTCGTGGCGGCGCGCGACCTGCGCGCGTTTCCACAGGGGGAAATGCGCGTGCTGGCCCGCGTGCGAAATCTTTCCGCGGAAACAATTGCGGGTTTGGCGAAGTGGAGCAGCGCGGCGTGCCTGGATGGGGAGCAACTGAGCCTCGTGCCACAATCGCGCGAGGTGCTGCCGGAAATTTTGCGCCACCTGGTGGCCTCCGGCAGCGACGTCTTTGAATTCCGAGCGGAGCACCTTTCGCTGGAAGATTTATTTCTCAAAATTATGGGCGAGGACCGCGGGTTGTGACCGGCGCATGGATCATGGCCGGGGTTACCTTCCGCGAGGCTGCGCGGCGGAAAATTTTGTGGACCGCCATCGCGGCGGGCGCGGCATTCATCGCGCTGTTCGCCACCGGCATGCATTTCCAGGTGAAAGATCTGGCGCGCCATTCCGTCCCGCCCGTTCTGGGTTACCAGTTCCAATCGGCCATGGTTCAAATCGGATTTTACGCCGTCGATCTTCTCGCGGTGGTGATGACCATCCTCACTTCCATCGACACGCTCTCCGGCGAAATCGCCTCTGGCACAATTCAAGCCATCGCCACCAAGCCCATTTCGCGTTGGGAAGTTTTGCTCGGCAAGTGGATGGGCTTCGCGGGCATGATCGCGATTTACGTGTTGGCCATGTTTGGAGGCGTCGCCGCGGTAGGGCGTTTCATCGCCGGCGTGCGCCCTCACAACACCGCGCTGGGCGCGATGCTCGTTCTGCTCGAGTGCCTGCTGCTCCTCACCGTAACGTTTGCCTGCGGCACAAAATTCTCCACGCTGGCCAATGGCGTGATCGTTCTCGGCCTTCACGGGCTGGCATTCATCGGCGGCTGGATTGAACAGATTGGCGCGCTCACCAGCAGTCCGCGGCTCGTCGACATCGGAATTGTGGCCAGCCTCATCATGCCCAGCGAATCGCTGTGGCGCAGGGCCTCCTTCGAAATGCAATCCTCACTGACGCGTTCGCTACCCTTCAGCCCTTTTTCGAGCAGCTCGGCGCCAAGCGCCGCGATGGTGGGATACGCCGCGTTGTATCTGGCGGTCGCGCTGTGCGTGGCGCTCTATCAATTCCACAAACGCGATTTGTAAAACGGCGCCACGCACTTTCCCGCCTCTGCCCTTTCATTCCCAGGCGCATACGTCGGATTCAAATCTGTTAAATGCCACGCGTCCCGCGAGTGCGGTAGACTGGCGCTCCAGAAAAACATTAGCGAAAGAGAGGTGTGGAGATGCGCAGAGTAGCGGTTCTGACATTTTTACTTCTTGTGACGAGCGCAAGTGTCCCGGCACAAAGTGCCCCGGATGTCGCCCCATTCGTCGCCGTCAAGGCAAGCACGTTTGTGCTGGCCCACGTCCGCGTGGTGGACGGCACGGGAGCCGCCGCGAAAGAAGACCAAACCGTAGTAGTCGCAAACGGAAAAATTCAGTGGATCGGTCCGGCAAGCGCCGCGCAACCCCCGGCCGGCGCGCAGGTGCTCGATCGCTCCGGCTACACCGTGATTCCCGGCCTGGTGGGCATGCACGATCACATGTACTACACCGATTCCATCACGCCGCAAATCGCGACCGGCCGCCTGGAAGAGCCGGGCCTTTTTGTGGCGGAAATTGCCTACACCGCGCCGCGGCTTTATCTCGCCGCTGGCGTCACCACTATGCGCACCACCGGCAGCGTCGAGCCCTACACCGACCTGAAAGTGAAGAGCCGCAGCGACGCCAATCTGATGGTGGGTCCGAGCATGGACGCGACCGCTCCGTACCTTGAAGGCGCGCCCACGCGCTTCGCGCAGATGCATGAGTTGAAAGACGCCGCCGACGCCAAACGCATGGTCGACTACTGGGCCGCGGAGGGCATGACTTCCTACAAGGCCTACATGAACATCTCGCGCGAAGAGCTGGGCGCGGCCATTCAGGAGGCCCACGCGCGCAAGCTGAAACTCACCGGGCATCTTTGTTCAGTGACGTGGCCGGAGGCCATCGCGCTGGGCATCGACGACCTCGAGCACGGACCGGTCTTTGCGGACACGGAATTTGTGGCCGACAAAAAAGCGGACGTGTGCCCCGCGGGCGGCACCAAAAGCTGGGCGGAAATGGAGATAACTGGCGTGCAGGTTTCGGGATTGATTCGCGACCTCGTGTCGCACCACGTGGCGGTCACTTCGACGCTGCCGGTCTTCGAAGCTAGCGTGCCGGGCCGGCCGAAATTGCAGCAGCGCGTGCTGCACGCCCTGTCCGCGGAAGCAGCGCAGAGTTACCTGACGGCGCGCGGCCGCGTGGCGTTGGATTCACCGATGACCGCGCTGATGCGCAAAGAGATGGATTTTGAAGTGGCCTTTGCGAAAGCCGGCGGATTGTTGCTCGCTGGTCCCGATCCCACCGGAAACGGCGGAGTATTGCCGGGATTCGGCGACCAGCGGGAAGTCGAGCTGCTAGTCGAGGCGGGATTCACTCCGGTGCAGGCCATTCAAATCGCCACGGAGAACGGCGCGAAATATCTGGGCGACGACGAGCGCATCGGCACGCTGGCCGCCGGAAAACAGGCGGACCTGGTGCTGATTAATGGCGATCCGTCGAAGAATATAGAGGATATCGAAAAGGTGGAAACGGTGTTCAAGGCCGGAGTCGGCTACGACGCGGCAAAATTAATCGATTCGGTGCGCGGGCAGGTAGGGATTCGTTAGCGCGCGCTTGTATTCGTGCGGCTTCCAGGTTCGCGGTTCAGCTGTTCGCAAAAAGGAGAATCGATGATTCGCAAAGCGCCATGCGCGCTGTTGCTTCTGCTGTTGCCCGCAAGTGTCACGGTGGCGGCGGCACAGAGCCAGGAAAAGGCGCCCGTGCCTGCGGTATCCGCTGCGCCGTCAACCCGCAGCGGTGTGGCCGCGCAACCCTTTGATGTTCGTGCCGCGGTGGAAGCCTACCTGGCCAAAATGCCGCCGGAAGAACGCGCGCGCTCCAACGCCTATTTTGAAGGCGGGTACTGGTTGCTGTTGTGGGAGTTTCTGACCACCATGCTGGTGATGTGGATCCTGCTGCGGTTCCGCTGGTCGGCGCGTATGCGTGACGCCGCCGAACGCATCACCCGCTTCCGTCCGCTGCAGACGGGAATCTACTGGATTCAATTTATCGTGGTAGTCAGCGCGCTGGACTTTCCGCTGACGGTATATGAAGCATATTTTCGCGAGCACAAATATGGGCTGCTGAATCAAACCTTCGGCCCGTGGTTCAAAGAGCAGCTCGTCGCGCTGGTGCTCGGCGCGCTGCTTGGCGCGCTACTGGTCATTCCGTTGTTCGAGCTGGTGCGGCGGCTGGGAAGCAAGTGGTGGGTCTACGGCGCCGTCGTGAGCATCCTCTTTCTTACCTTCGTCAGCCTGATCGGTCCCGTTTATCTGGCGCCGCTCTTCAACAAGTACACCAAGCTTCAGGACGCCCGCATCAAGGATCCCATCCTGAGCATGGCGCGCGCCAATGGCATTCCCGCCACGGATGTATATGAGTTTGACGCTTCGCGCCAGTCCAATCGCGTGAGCGCCAACGTCAGCGGGTTTGCGGGCACGCTGCGGATTTCGCTGAACGATAATCTGCTCAAGCGCTGCACCCTTCCGGAAATCGAAACCACCATGGGCCATGAGATGGGTCACTACGTGCTCAATCACATTTATAAAACTTTGGTGATGATGGGCGTGGTCCTCGTCATTGCTTTCGCTTTCGCCAACTGGGGCGTACAACTTGCCCTGAAGCGCTGGGGAGAAAGCTGGGGGATTCGCGGAACCGGAGACGTCGCCGTATTGCCGCTGGCGGTGATGATCTTTTCCATTTATTTCTTCGTCACCACGCCCGTGGGAAACACCATCACCCGTACCATGGAATTTGAGGCCGACATGTACGGCTTAAACGTCGCGCGTCAACCGGACGGCGAGGCCAACGTGGACCTGTTGCTTGGCGAATATCGCAAGATGGATCCCGGGCCAGTGGAAGAATTCCTGTTCTACGACCACCCCAGCGGGCGCACGCGCATCAGCGCGGCCATGCGCTGGAAGGCCGAAAATCTGGATACCTCATCGCCCGCAGAGATGGCCCGGCCCATGTTCGACGTAAAATAGATTGGCGAGTCGCGGCGAGAGGCACGCACAAGAATCTCGAGTTTTTGTTCATTCAGGGCCACTTGAAAAAACCGGCGACAACCCGAAGGGAGTTTCTGAAGCTGGCTGGAACCGCGGCCTGCGCGGCAACGTTTGCGCCCGCCCGTCCAGGCCGTGCCTGCACCGCAGCCATGACGCAGGAAGCCGAAGTCCGCGCGGCAGACTATGTGTTGCACATCGCCGCCAGCCCGGTGGAAGTCGCTCCCAAACGCATCATTTCCGCCACCACTTACAACGGCCACTTCCCTGGCCCGCTGTTGCGATTCAAGGAAGGCCGCCCCGTTACGGTCGAAGTGCATAACGACACCGAAACTCCCGAACAATTGCACTGGCACGGCCAGATGGTTTCCACGGATGTCGACGGAGCCGCCGAAGAAGGCACCCCCTTCATCCCCGCTCATGGGATGCGCCGGCTGGTTTTTACGCCGCGACCGGCAGGCTTGCGTTTCTACCACACGCATAATCGCGCGGGCGCCGATTTGCACGCCGGGCAGTACAGCGGGCAGGTTGGCCCGGTATATATCGAGAGCGCGCACGAGCCGGGAGACTACGACCAGGAAGTTTTTCTGGTGCTCAAGGAATTCGGCCCGTCATTTTCGCAGGGCGGAGACATGGCGCAGGATTTTCTGAGTCCGGCGACGAAGGTCAAGGAACTGGAGTCGACTGGCGAAGCCGCCATGAAAGCCTCACTGGCAAAAGGCATGCCGCACGGCTACGAAGTAGGCTACGAAACCTTCACCATCAACGGCCGGATGCTCGGCCACGGAGAACCGGTAAAAGTAAAACAGGGCCAGCGCGTGTTGTTTCACGTGCTGAATGGCAGCGCCACGGAAATTCGCAGCCTGGCATTGCCCGGGCATACCTTTAAGGTGGTGGCGTTGGACGGAAACGCGGTTCCCGTTCAGGCAGACGTCCCGGTGCTATGGCTGGGAACGGCGGAGCGCATTTCTGCGCTGGTGGAGATGAATCATCCTGGCGTATGGATCATGGGCGACCTGGCGGACGACGATCGTCATCACGGAATGGGCATCGTGGTGGAATATGCCGGACACAGGGCCAGGCCGGTATGGATTTCGCCCAAGCCATTCCGCTGGAGCTATACGCGCTTTGCGAAAAGCGGGGCCACCGCCGCCACGCCGGACGAAACCTTCGAAATGATTTTCGCCAAGGACAATGCCGCCGACAATGGATTCAATCGCTGGACCATCAACGGCGCGGCCTATCCCATGCGCCAAATCATCGAGCCGGCAACCTTCCACCTGAAGCAGGGCCGGCGCTACCGCCTGAAAATGCGCAACGCCAGCGACGATATTCATCCCATTCACCTGCACCGGCACAGTTTTGAGCTTACGAAAATCGCGGGGGTAAGCACCGCCGGAGTGCTGAAGGATGTGGTCATGGTGGGCGGCTACCAGGAAGTGGAGGTGGATTTTACCGCGGACAATCCCGGGCTTACCCTGTTCCATTGTCACCAGCAACTGCACATGGACTTTGGATTCATGACCTTGTTTGACTACCTATAGGGCCGCGCCGTCCATGCGCCGATTGGCCCGCCAGGTCACAGCCTGTTCACGAAATAAAAATAACCACCCGCGTTATAATCCCATCGAACTTTGGACGGAGTGGCGCATCGGGAAGGCTTTGCTGGGAGAGTGCCCATGACCAGTTTTTTTCTGAACGGAAAATCTGTGCAAGTGGATGTCGATCCTTCCACACCTTTGCTGTGGGTTTTGCGTGATTCCCTGGAGATGACCGGGACGAAGTACGGTTGCGGCATGGCGCTGTGCGGCGCATGTACTGTGCACCTTGAAGGGAAAGCCATCCGCTCGTGCGTGGCCCCGCTATCGCGAGTGGCCGGCAAGCATGTGACCACCATCGAGGGATTATCCGAGAACCTCACCCACCCGCTGCAACGCGCGTGGATTGAAGTCGACGTGCCGCAATGCGGATATTGCCAGTCCGGGCAAATCATGAGCGCGGCGGTGCTGCTGGCGGAAAATTCCAGGCCTACCGATAAAGATATTGATGAAGCCATGGGCGGAAATATCTGCCGCTGCGGAACCTACCCGCGGATTCGCAAAGCCATTCATCGCGCCGCGGAACTTGCCGGTGAACGGAGGGCCAAATGAGCGCTCCTGCGATGGTCAGCCGCCGCGGTTTTATCAAGACCGGCGCAGCCCTGGGCGGAGGGCTGGTGCTCGGCTGGTACGGCGCGCGGCTTGGCGCGAATAACGCCACACCGGTTTTGGCGGACGAAAAAGATTTCGCCGTCAACGCCTTTGTGCACATCGCGCCCGATGACACTGTGACCATCATCGCGGCGCACTCCGAAATGGGCCAAGGCGTTTACACTTCCCTGCCCATGCTTCTGAATGAGGAGCTGGAGGCGGACTGGCGAAAGATTCGCGTGGAAGCAGCGCCCGTCGATGCCGCTTATAACCACCCGGTGTTTCAAATCCAGATGACCGGTGGAAGCACCACGACTGCGGCGGAATGGGAACGCTACCGCAAGATGGGCGCGGTGGCGCGCGTGATGCTGGTGGAAGCGGCGGCGCAAGAATGGAAGGTTGAGCCGGCAAGCTGCGAAGTGCATGAGGGAGTCGTGATGCACCGCGCGACCAACAAACGCGCGAGTTACGGCTCGCTGGCCGCCGCGGCCTCGAAGTTGACGGCGCCGGCGAATGTGCCGCTGAAAGATCCCAAAACCTTCACGCTGATCGGGAAGCCCACCCGGCGGCTGGATACTCCTTCAAAAACAAACGGCAGCGCTAAATTTGGATTGGACGTGTACGTGCCGGGGATGCTCACGGAGGTGATCGCGCGTCCGCCGGTGTTTGGCGCGCGTGTGAAAAGCGTGGATTCCGCGGAGACCATGAAAGTCGCCGGCGTGAAGGCCGTCGAGCAGGTGCCTTCCGGCGTGGCGGTGATTGCCACCGGTTTCTGGCCGGCCAAGGCGGGCCGCGACAAGCTCAACGTCGAATGGGATCTGGGACCCAACGCCGAAATGTCCACGGAACAATTGCTGCGCGATTTTTCGAAGATCGGAAAAACACCCGGAACCCTCGCCAAGAAAACCGGGAATCCGGTGGCGGCGCTGCAATCCACGGCCAAAATAATTACCGCCGAATACGACGTGCCCTACCTGGCGCACGCCATGATGGAACCGCTGAATTGCGTGGTGGATTTGCGTGCGGACAGTTGCGAAATCTGGACGGGCACGCAATTTGAAACCGTCGATCGCGCAGCCGCCGCAAAGGTCGCAGGCCTGGCGCCGGACAAAGTACGGATTCACACCACGCTGCTCGGCGGAGGATTCGGGCGACGCGCCAATCCCGCGTCGGACTTCGTGGTGGAAGCCGTGCACGTGGCCAAGGCAGCCAAAGCACCGGTGAAAGTGGTGTGGACGCGAGAAGACGACACCAAGGGCGGTTGGTACCGACCGATGTGGCACGACCAGTTTGCCGCGGGCCTCGACGCCAACGGAGAGCCCATCGTCTGGACGCACACTATCGTGGGGCAATCCATCATGACCGGCACACTGTTTGAATCCTTCGGCGTCAAAAACGGAGTGGACAGCGCGAGCGTGGAAGGGGCCGCCGATATTATTTATGGATTTCCCAACATACAGGTGGATCTGCACACCCCGAAACTCGACGTGCCGGTGCAGTGGTGGCGCTCCGTGGGACACTCGCACACGGGATTTTCCGTGGAGGCTTTTTTCGATGAAGTGGCGCATGCCGGCGGAAAAGATCCCTACGAATTGAGACGAAAACTGCTGGTGAACCAGCCGCGCATGCTGGCGGTGCTGGACCTGGCCGCCAAACAGGCCGGCTGGGGATCGAAGCTTCCCGCGGGAGTGGGGCGCGGCATCGCAGCGCATTTCTCCTTCGACAGCTACGTGGCGCAGGTGGTGGAGGCCTCCGTGGCGAAATCCGGCGAGGTGCGCGTGCATCGCGTGGTGTGCGCGGTGGATTGTGGCCGCGTCATCAATCCGGATACCGTCAAGGCGCAGATGGAGGGCGGAATTATCTTTGGATTGACCGCCGCCTTGAAGACCGAGATTACCTTCAAGAATGGCCGAGTCGAGCAGAGCAATTTCAATGACTATCCGATGGTGCGCATCTTCGAATCTCCGGAGATCGAAGTGCACATCGTGCCGAGTACGGAGAAGCCCACGGGCGTGGGCGAGCCGGGAGTGCCTCCGGTGGCTCCGGCATTGACCAACGCAATTTTCGCGGT
>DASXLA010000046.1:0-53694 GCA_036496505.1 Candidatus Acidiferrum sp.
GCTTCTTCATGGTCAATGCTCCAGGAAATATGGCGATGCAGAATTCTACGCTGAGCTGATGAATTAATGAAGGATAAGGTTGCCGCAGCCGCCCATTCCTTTTGAGCTTTCGAATGGAGGCGACAGCAAATTGAACCCCCGCTTGAAGTTACTGGTGGTCGCGCGGAATAGTTTCATCCCAGGTTTTCACCTTAATCTGCCTTCCATCCTCCAGCAACTCGCGCGTGTATTTGTAGAAGAAGCTTTCGCGGTCGCTGCTTACTTTAAGATGTCCACGCCAGTTGAGCTTCCGGTCCTTCAACTGGATGACGGTATCGGCTTCGCCCAGCACCGTGTTCGTTTCGGGGTGTGCGTCATCCACCTCGTAAGTCAGTTGCTCGAGATCCGTTTGTTTTCCCCAGGGAAATTCCGTCTGAGCCTTGCCCTTCCAGGTTACCGTTGCTTTTCCGCTGGCTTCGTCGCGCAGCAAGCTCCACTCTCCCGGCCAGGGAAAGCCCGCCGGCTTGATATCCGTACGCTGCTCCGAAGGCGCCGGCGGCTTCAAATAATCAGCCGTCGTTCCATGCACCGGCACCGTGGGGAGAATCACGCGTGAGCCTTGCAGGCCTCCCAGTTTCAAGGTGGTGGTCATTGGATATGGCGTCGGCCAGACCATTGGCCAAAGCACGTTGGAAATGGCTACGCGGATGCGGTGACCCTTGGGAAAAACCCAGGAGGCCAAATGCAATTCGACATCCAGCGGATACATTTTCCCAGGTTCGAGGTCTTTCGGGTCAGTCATGGATTCGCGTTGCGCACCGCTCAAACCGGCCCCGGCAACTAATGTCGAAGACTGATCTGGCGCAATATCGCTGACGCGGACGAACCAGTCGGCCAATGGTACGTCGGCGGAAACCTCCAGCAGCGCGTGCGCGTGTCCCAGTATCGCCGTCTGCTCATCGAGCGGCGCGGAATCGTAGACCAGGCTGAAGGCATCCACGGGACGCTGGTCACTGAGCAATTCGCCCCACCAGAATCCGGCCTCCACTCCCACCGATGGAACGTATTTCAGATGATGCTGGGCAGGAGCGGAAGGCGAATCTGAAAGGGTGTGATCCGCGCACAGAAAAAGCTTCATCTCCTTCGCGCCCGCTGGAGGCCAGCCGTCTTCCGCGCGCCACTCACCTGGAACGTTCTCCAATTTAGGATTCGGCGGATGGTAATGCTGCAGGAACACCGTAAGTTTTGGGTCCTGTAATACTCCGGTGTCTCGTCCTTTCAGCCAATAATCCCACCAGCGCACTGCGTCTTCCCGCCATTCCACTCGCGGACCGAAGTCGGCATCGTTCGGGAAGCTGTGGTTCCACGGTCCGATCAGCGCTCGCACCGGGGCCTTCACCTCCTCGAGCATTTTTGGAATGCTATCCCGGTAGCCGTCCAGCATCCCGCCGATCAAGAAACACGGCACACGGATCTGGTCCAGCGGCCGGACCGGCGAGCGCCAGAAGGCTCCGTCGTGCTGGTGCTTCAGGTACGTAAGGGACCACGGCGGCGTATCGAATCGAGGCCCAAGCGTTTTTTCATCCAGGGTGTAGTCCGGTGCGCCGGTCATTCCCGGCGCCATGTCCATGTTCAACTCGAACTCATCGATATGCATCATTCCGTCGACGTAATGCACGTCGTCGTGAAACAACTCATCGGTAGCGGCCACCGCGATGATGGCCTTCAGGCCCGGCGGATTTCGCATCGCCATTTGAATCGAGTTGAAACCGCCCCATGAGATGCCGAACATGCCCACATTGCCGTTGGACCAGGATTGGTGCGCAAGCCAGTCAATCACTTCGAGGCCGTCTTGTTGCTCCTGTTCCGAATACTCGCGATTCGGAGGGGTTCCTTCGCTGTTTCCAAATCCGCGAATGTCCACTCGTGCTCCAACGTAACCTCTCCGCGCGAAATAAGCATGCCGTGGATAATCCTCCGCGGCGGTGCCGTCATCTTTGCGATAGGGAAGATACTCGAGCAGAGCCGGGAATTTGTCGCCGGGATTTGTTCCACCGGGCATATAGAGGGTAGCCGCCAGACGAACTCCATCTTTCATTGGAATCCAGGCCTTCACCAGGTTCACGCCGTAAGCGGCGGGTGAGGGAGGCTCATTCGCGGCGCATGAACCCGCCCATGCGACCAAGATCGTTGCGTACAAAAACATTCGAACTGCCATACGCATTCTTGTCCCCTTGTTCTTGAAGAAAAGCTGGATTCCTGCGCTCCGCTCCGCAAAGCTTCCATAAGCCGCGTCATGGCGTCATCAGGGGTGTGCGACTCTACTCTTTCGTGTTTTAATTTGCAGCTTCTTTGTAATAATGCCTGGTCCTGTCCAAGTTCACTTCGATTCCGTAATTCTTATGAGCGCCAAAAAACAATCTGTTTTCGACGCGATCGTCGTGGGCGCCGGACACAACGGACTGACCGCGGCGGCCTACCTCGCGCGAGGAGGCCTTTCCACGCTGGTTGTCGAGCAGCGGGGAATTGTCGGCGGCTGCTGCGTCACGGAAGAAATTGCTCCCGGTTGCCGCGCTTCCACCACGTCTTACATCGCCAGCATGCTGCGCCCGGAAGTCATCCGGGATCTGCGTTTGGGAGATCATGGTTTGCGCATGGTGCCATGCGACCCCGCGCTGCAGGTGCCCTTTCTTGACGGCCACGTGGTGCCCTGGTGGGCGCAGCACGAGCGCGCAGTGGCAGAATTCAGCAAGATTTCCGCCCAGGACGCCCGCACTTTCGTTCGCGTCGACAAGCAATTGAAAGCACTGGCACGCTACCTGCAGCCTTTTTTCCTGGAGCCTCCGCCCGAGCCGGGCACCGATTCACTGGCCGGCTGGGCCGATTTGCTGCGCGTGGGCCGGCGCTTCCGGAAAATCTCGAGCCGCGAGGTCGCTGAACTGATTTCGTTTCTAACCGGGAGCCTGGGAGAATTTCTCGATCGCAACTATGAGTCGGATAAAATCAAAACACTTTTTCTCGCCAACAATGTGTATGGCAAACACGGCGGCCCCTATCAACCCGGCACGGCCATCGGATTATTATTTCACCTGCTGAGCGGTGGCGAGCATGAACAACAGGGTTTCTACGGTCACGTGATGGGCGGCATGGGCGCCATCACCCAGGCCATGGCCGGCGCCGTTCAAGAATTGGGCGTGGAAATCAGAACCAATTCTGCTGTCGCACGAATCGATGTGCGTGACGGGCGTTTGCGCGGAGTTGTTCTGGAGGATGGCACGGAATTGAAGTCAAGGATGGTCCTCTCCAACGCCGATCCCAAGCGAACGTTTCTGCAGCTCCTGGCGCCTTCCGAATTGCCGGAAGAATTTGTGCACGCCATCCGCGGCATCAAGATGGATGGCCCGTGCGCGAAAGTGAATCTCGTGCTGGACGAGGAACCGCGTTTCACGGGCACGCCCGCGGGCGCTACTCTGCTGGAACGTTCGCTGTACACGCTAGTGCCGTCGCTCGAATTCGCCGAGCGTTGTTACGACATCGCCAAATTTGGCGGCATCCCCGAAGAGCTCTGGGTCGATTGCGTGGTGGCCTCCAACGCGGATGGCTCGTTGGCTCCGCCCGGGCGGCACATCATGACCTGTTTCGTGCAATACGTTCCGTACCGCTTGAGGGAGGGCAGCTGGGACGCCAACCGCGAGCTGCTCGGTGATCGCGTAATCAAGAAAATTGCCGAGTACGCCCCGAACGTGCCGAGTGCCATCGTCGCGCGCCAGGTGTTGACGCCGCTGGACCTTGAACGCGTTTATGGACTCACGGAAGGCAATATTTTTCATGGTGAACTGAACCTGGAACAATTGTTTTTCATGCGGCCGGTAGCGGGCTGGTCGCAATATCGCACTCCTATCACCGGACTTTATTTGTGCGGGGCCGGCGCGCACCCCGGCGGCGGAGTAACCGGAGCGCCTGGCCACAATGCCGCGAAGCAGGCGCTGCGCGACTGGAAAACAGTGCGCAAACTTTCCAAGGAGTGAGCGGTCGGCGCGAATGTTGCGATATTCTGGGAGGACGGCGGCGTGAGGCTGCATGAGCGACACAAGCAAAAACGTAAATAATGTTCTGCAGCGGTCGCTGCCGAGTACTTATTATTTGTCTGAGGATATTTTCGCCCAGGAAAAAGAACGGATCTTTTTCCGGGAATGGTTTTGCGCCGGGCGGGAAGAACAGTTGCCAAGTGCCGGCGATTTTCTGGTGCTTGACGTTGCCGGGGAAGGCATTCTAGTGGTCAGGACCAGGGATGGCGATCTAAAAGCACACTACAACGTTTGTCGTCATCGCGGCGCTCAGCTTTGTTCTCCGGCAAATCCCCAGGACTTGGATCCAGGTGCCGTTCGATTGAAAGGCGGTGTCCTGGGTTCCACCGGGATCCGCTGCCCGTACCACCAGTGGACTTACGCTCTCGACGGGCAATTGCTCCATGCTCCGCATTTCGTGGAACGCGAAGGCTTCTCCAAATCCGATTTCTCGCTATACCCCGTCGGCCTGGAAACCTGGGGCGGATTTTTCTTCCTGAATCTGTCGCCCACGCAAGTCGTGAAGGAACAGCGCACGCTCCAGCAACAGCTGGGCGAAATCTCTTCCAGGGTGCAACGCTACCCGCTGGCTGAATTGCGCACCGCCACAAGCCTGACCTACGAAGTTCAAGCCAACTGGAAGGCCATCCTCGAAAACTACAACGAGTGCTATCACTGTGGCGGAGTGCATCCCGAGCTGTGCGAGATTGTGCCTGCATTTCGTCAACAGGGCGGCGCCCAGCTCGACTGGGAAAGCGGCATTCCTCATCGCGAAGGTGCCACAACCTTTACCTTCAGCGGCACCACTACACGCGTCCCGTTTCCCGGTTTGAACGAAGACGAAAAAGTTCGTCATAAAGGTGAACTGATTTACCCCAACTTCATGTTGAGCCTGGCCGCGGATCATGTGGCTGCGTTTTTGTTATGGCCAAAGAGTGCCCAGGAAACGCGCATCACCTGCGATTTTCTATTTCACCCGGACGAGATGAAAAAGCCCAGCTTCGCGCCTGAAGATGCGGTCGAGTTCTGGGACCTGGTCAATCGCCAGGATTGGGCCATCTGTAAACGCGTTCAACTGGGCATGCGTTCGCGGGTGCATCAGTTTGGCTATTACGCGCCGATGGAAGATCTCAGTGCCGACATTCGTCGATATATCAACGAGCGCCTCGGGCCCGTGGAATAGTTTGGCAGCTCGCCTACGAGTCAGCCTCGCTCGCACTGCTGTTGAATTCCCGGCGCCGCTGCCGCTTCGATTTTCCAAACCAAAAGACGACCAGCCCGAGACCAATTAACACCGACGCAGCCCCCAACACTTTCAGTACCACCAGCACCTTGTGCGGCTCTTCTGGGGCCGGGATCAGCGAGAGCACAATGGCAAACGTCGTGGTGCAAAAACCAACCACCGCTACCAACATCGCCGCCGGTTTGCCTCCGGGCACTCGTATAACGTCAGCGCCAGCCGGTTGGCGTTGTACGCGAATCAACGACGCAAATAGAAATTGATACGGAACCATGTAAGTGATCACGCCGATGCTTACCAGCACGTCGTACGCGCCTTTTACCGTCGTGCCCACCTGCCCCAGAAAGACAAATAGGATGCCGATAATTCCCTGCGCCAAAACCGACGTGTACGGCGTGTGCCAACGTGGATGAATCCGCCCGAACGCCGCGGGAAGGTAGCTGTCGATCCCCGCCACAAATGGAAGCCGCGCGGCCGCCGCTAAAAACGCCGCGGCCGCGCCGATGTTACTGGTGGCGATGAGCGCCGCGGCCACTGGCGTAACCCCATGCAGGCCCAACCGCATGCCGGTGCGCTCAATGGCCTGAACCAGCCCATCCAGGTTGCTGGTTTCCGCGCTGGGCAGTGCCAGAAGCACGCAAAACGTGCCGAGGATATAGCAAAACGAAATAGTCAAACCGGCGATCAGCAAGGCCCGCGGTATGGTTCGCCGCGGATTTTTGATTTCTCCAGCGAGAAATGAAGCGCTCTCACAACCCCCAAAGGCGAACACCAACGTGGACCAGAAAATAATGTCTCGCAGGTGCGTGCTGGGCAGCAGCGCGCTTCCGTGGAACGAAGTTGCCGAGCCAAATCGCGCCCACGCGATGAACCCCATCACCACCACCATCAGCGCTGGAATCCACATGGACAGCGCACCGATGTTATAGGACCACTTGGCGATGTTCATCCCGATGAGGTTGAGCAGGGTAAGAAGCGCGAGCACCACCACCGAGAAAATCACAAAATAGCGCGGGTTGTGGGAATAGCGCTGCCACTCCGGGCGCAAAAATAACAGGTTGCTGGCGGCAAAATAGAGCACCGCTGGAAAGTATGGCAAGTTGCTGTTCCAATAAGTCCAAGCGGCGACGAACCCCGGGCCCTCCCCGAATGCTTTCTTCGTCCATACGTATAAGCCGCCCTCCGCCGGGTAGCGCGACGAGAGTTCGATGACCGACAAAGCCAGCGGAACGTAGAAAAATAGCCATGCGCCGATCCAGATAAGCAGCGAACTCGGGCCGATGCTGGCCGCTGCGGCGATCCATCGCAGGCTGACGCCCGTGACTACATAGAACAGCAGCAGGTCACGGAAACCCATCACCCGCAAAGGTTTGGGTGCGTCTCCGTCAGTAGGAATGATCAAGCGTGGCAACCTTGAGTTTGAAAGGCCCCGACATTACTCTGGGACTGAGGGAGCGTCAACACCTTGGGAATGGCGCTGCCCGTTGCCGACACCATGGGCCAGGAGGAAATCGTGAAAAAACCAGGCTATAAAATTGCGGCCGTCATTTTTGTAACCGCACTGCTTGTCTGTTTGAAGGCGTACGCCGCTACTCCCAAAAAACCCGCTCAACAAGTAGTCTGGCCTAGTTGTGTGGCCACCATTCCGAAATCCTGGGGTGCCTTCCGCGGCGGTTCCACGCAAGCAGGGCTGGCGTTTGAGGATAGCGCCGGAACCCTTCGCTTTGTGACCAACGTCCCCTGCGACGGGGCTCCGGTGGTTGCTCTGGAGATTCGGAGGACTGCAGGACAGTAACAGTAACCGGTTGCGGCAGCGGCGTGAACCGGTCCCGGTCCCGCCGGCTCTGGCTTGTCTTCCAGAAGCGAACCATGCAGACTCTTTTTTAGTTCGTGTTGTTATTGAATTTCTATTTTATTAGCGCGACAGCAGGAGATGAATCCCGATGAATCTCACTCAAGACCCCGAGATTGTGAATTGGCCCATCACCCACTACGTTTTTATCGAGAGAACCGGGCCGTTCCAGGAGAATGCTCCCCAAGCCTGGCAAAGCGTCCATCCGTTGGTCCCAAAGGTTCTCGAGAATAATCAGGTCACCGGCTACATGAGCCTGTACAAGGTGGGGCCGCAAATTTATCGCGCAGGCGTTGCGATCGCCGCGCCGCCAAAAAATTTGCCCGAAGGCCTGGAATATCAAAAATTCGCCGGAGGCAAGTACAGCCGTTTTGTGTTGACCGGTTCCTATGCAAACCTGGGGCCGGCTACCGGACGTGTTTTTGAAATGGTGTCCGAGAAAAAAATCTCGATGCGCGACGACTTTTGCATCGAGAATTATGTCAACGATCCAAGAACAACGCCGGAGGACCAGTTGATTACCCACATCCTCATTCCTACGGCTTAACCGCTTTTCGGCAGCACGCGCTACAATCAGTTTTTGCCCGCGCACATGCACAATTCCTCAGTTAGCTGGCAGGCGTTCGCCTTGGTGATCGCCGCAGGTCTCGCTCCGTCCCCCAGACCCCAGAAAAATCCCTCTCCGGCAATCGAAGAAAAGTCTTCAGTACAGGCTGGAATCGCGTCACCGGAATCTCCCGCATTTACGGATGTAACCTCAAAGCTGGGCATCAGTTTTGAATATCTCGCCTCTCACACCTCAAAAAAATATCTGATCGAGACCATGGGATCGGGAGTGGCCTTGTTCGACTACGATAACGATGGCCGCCTGGATATTTTTGTCGTCAACGGCGCTCCGCTCAGCGATCCCACCTCCCAAGGAACGATTCCCCAAAAATCCGGCCCCAAATACTGGAACCGTCTTTATCACCAGAAACCAGACGGCACTTTTGAAGACACCACCGAAAAAGCGGGCTTGCAAGGCGCGGGTTACGGCATGGGAGTCGCCGTCGGCGATTACGATAATGATGGATTTGAGGATTTGTACGTCACCGCTTACGGCGGAAACAAGCTCTACCACAACAATGGAGACGGCACCTTTACGGACGTCACCGAAAAAGCGGGCGTCGCCGGCGGTGGATGGTCCACCAGCGCGGCTTGGGTGGACCTCGACGGTGACGGTCGGCTGGATTTAGTGGTGCTGCGATATCTTCAGTGGGACTTTGACGACATCTGGTGCGGCGAGCACAGAGAAGGTTATCGCGCGTATTGCCATCCGGACGCCTTTCGCGCCATCTCACCGCTCGTTTATCACAACGACGGGAACGGCCACTTCACCGAAATTGCGCAAAAAGCCGGCCTCGCGCAACCGGGCAAAGGTTTGGGTATCGCTCTCGCCGATTACGATCGCGATGGCCACGTCGACCTCTTCATCGCCAACGACTCCATGCCGGAGTTCCTCTATCACAATAGAGGTGACGGCACTTTTGAGGACGTGGCGCTTGCCGCCGGTGTCGCGGTGGACGGCGAAGGCCATACATACGCCGGTATGGGGGTGGATTTCGCGGACTACAACAACGATGGACTCCCGGACCTCGCGGTTACCGATCTCGCCAGCCAAATGTACGCGCTGTACCGCAACAACGGCGACGGCACCTTCACCTACGACAGTTATCCTTCAGGCCTGGGACGCATGACCATGGCGCACTCCGGTTGGGGCATGCGGTTCATCGACTATGACAACGATGGTTGGAAAGACCTGCTGATTACTCAAGGACACGACCTGGACACCATCCAGCTCAATTTCCCCAGCCTCCGTTACCGTGAACCCATGCTGTTGGCGAAAAACACCGGCAAGACGTTTGTGGATGTGTCCGCGCAGTCCGGAGACATTTTTAAGAAGGCTTGGGTCGGGCG
Source organism: Candidatus Acidiferrum sp. (assembly GCA_036496505.1). Classification (GTDB taxonomy): domain Bacteria; phylum Acidobacteriota; class Terriglobia; order Acidiferrales; family UBA7541; genus Acidiferrum. Next base: position 9,095 of record DASXLA010000046.1, read on the forward strand.
CGGCTTGGCGCTCGGCGACATTGATAACGACGGCCGCCTGGACGCAGTGGTCACCAGCAACGACGGCGCGCTGTACGTTTTACACAACTCCACACAAACGCAGAATCATTGGCTGACTCTTTTGCTCGTCGGCCATACCAGTAATCGCGACGCCATCGGCGCGGAAGTGAGGGTCGTCACCCCCAAGGGCCTCCAGATGGCCACGGTGACGACCACAGGCAGTTACCTTTCTTCCAGCGACAAGCGCGTGCATTTTGGCTTGGGAGCGGAAACCAGCGCCACCGTGGAGATTCGCTGGCCCACCGGCATTCGCCAGACCATCAAGAACATTTCATCGGACAAAATTCTTCAGGTCGATGAACCTGCGCTGGAGTCCGCCGAAAAGCGGGCCTCGCAATGATTTCGCGAGCAGCGTAAGAGCTTTTTTACGGTTTCCTCGCCAAGGCTGGCGACGCCGCGACCGCTACGCCGGAACCTTCCTTCAGCGTGTGAATCGCATCGACAGGCAAATTATCGAAATCCTCGACCACTCCGTTCGGCCAGCGCACTTCCACAGCGTCCAGCTTGTTTGCCGATCCCAGTCCGAAATGCACGCGCAAATCGTTCTGCGAGATATAACTGGAACCGCTGCGCACTTCATCCACGAAGGTTCTCTTCCCGGCTTTGACGGTGATCTTCGCGCCGATGCCGTCGCGATTGGAACGCGTGCCCACGGTCTTGAAAGCCACCCAGTGATTGTTGTAATGCGCCGAATTCACCAGCAGGCTGGGTTTCGCGTACACATTGCTGATCACGATGGAAATTCGCCCGTCGTTCCATAAATCTCCGACGGCCAAGCCGCGCGCCGAAGAGACCACGCTGAACCCTGGCCCCGCTGTCGCCGAAACATCGGTAAATGTTCCGTTGCCATTGTTGTGGTATAGCAGCCGCGGTTCCATATAGCTGCTGTTCAAATGAAACTTGTCCACTTCCGGGTAGACATGCCCGTTGGCCAGCACAATATCGGGCCATCCATCGTTGTCGAAGTCAAAAAACATCGTGCCCCAGCCTAGATACTGGGTGTGCAGGCCCAGTCCCGCGGCATAGGTCACATCGGAAAACACCCCGCCTCCGTCATTGCGATACAGCGTGGGGGTGTCGTCCGAGAAGTTGGTTTTGAAAATATCCAGTCGCCCATCGCCGTTGTAGTCCGCGATGGTGCTGCCCATGCCCGCTTGTTCGCGCCCATCCTCGTTGAACGCCACGCCGGCCATTACCGCAACATCCGTAAACGTTCCGTCGTGATTGTTGTGATAAAGGATGCTGGGCGCGCTGTCGCACGCGACATAAATATCCGGCCAACCGTCATCGTCGAAATCGAAGGTGGAAACGCTGAACGCGTAGTGCCCTCCGGTCTGATCGATATGCGCTTTGGTGCTGACATCCGCGAACGTTCCGTCGCCGCGATTCTCATACAGAATGTTTTTTGCCCCCGGAAGTCCTCGCGGACCGCACATCACCGGTACGCCCTTCCACACGCAGGAACTTCCCTCGCCGGGCGTGGGCGTCGTCGCAATATTGAAATCCACATAGTTTGCGACCATCAGGTCCAGCCGCCCGTTGCGGTTGTAGTCGACAAATGCGCAGCCCGTGCCCCAGGCTTTTCCCGAACCGGCCACGCCGGCTTTTTCCGCGACCTCCGTAAAAACGCCATGATCGTTGTGGTACAGCCGATTTTTTCCGTAGTACGTCACGTATAAATCTTCCCACCCGTCGTTATCGTAATCGCCCACGCACACGCCCTGGCCCCAGCCCGTGGCGGTAAGCCCGGCTTTGGCCGTGACGTCCGTAAACGTTCCGTCGTGATTGTTGTGATACAGGTGATTGTTGGGCGCTTTGCCTGCGGGAAAGCCTTCCAGCGTGGTGCCGTTCACGACGAAAATATCCGGCCATCCATCGTTGTCGTAATCGAAGATGGCCACGCCGGTTCCCGTGGTCTCAATGATGTATTTCTTGGTATCGACCCCGCCAAACACATTCGTGGCCGTCAGGCCCGCTTTTTCCGCAATATCCGTGAAATTCGCGACAGCCGGGCTCGTTGCCGGCTTTTTCGTCGCTTCCTGCCCTGCCGTTTGCGATTCTCCCGTGGCATTCACGAGAACGACCAACGCCAGTAGGCGGAGAGTAACCTTCCACTTCCGCGACCTGTACTTCATCCGCGCGACCTCGATGAGAGTGAGTTGAGTCGGGTCAATGGATTATGGTGTCGGACTTTCGGGTGGCATTTGCCATTGCGGAACGAAAAAGTCGCCCAACAGATTCTCATCGCCTTCGACAGTATTCGTGGGATTGTCATTGGACGCCTCCGCAAACGCTGCCGCACGTTTCGCGTCCCCCGCCCTGGTGTAGGCCTTGCTCAGAAGCCTCTTCGCTTGCTCATTGCTTGCGTCAAGTCGGAGCGCTTCCTCGAGTTGCACAATCGCCTCGTCCACCCGGCCGGAGCCCAGTTCCAATTTTCCCACGTTCAGATGCACTTCCGCGTTATCCGCATTCAGGGCTGCCGCTTCTTGAAATGCCGCCATCGCTTCCACCGGCTTGCCGGCACGATCGAGTGCCAGTCCGCGGAAGTAACTCAACAGAAAGTTCGGCCCCAGCTTTTGTGAAGCAGCGGCGAGTTCGGAGGCCGCTTCCTCGGCGCGTCCCGTCCGCATCAGCGCCTGCGCCAGACCCACGTAGCCGGTCGGCAACGGGTCCCCGGCGGCCACCAGTTCGAGAAATACGCTCTCCGCTTCGGTGTAATGGCCGGCGGCAAGTTGCGCCGCTCCCAGCCGCAAGTGCAGGGCGTACGACTTCGGATTCGAGGCGATCCCATCTTGCACCGAGGTAATCGCTTCCGCGTAGCGATTCATTTCCATCAGTTCACGCGTGAGGTTCAGCCAATTTTCTTCCTGTGTCGGCGCCAGTGCCACGGAATGTCGCAGAGCGTTGGCGGAGCGCTCTCGCTGGTTCAGGCGCGCGGCCGCAATGCCAAGCACAGTCCAGGCCTCCGCGGACTCACGCTTTGGATCGCCGTGGCTCACGGATTGGTTGCAGCGGTCTGCTTGGCCAATGGCCTTTCCATAATTACCTGACAAGAGATAAACGAGAGCCAGGTCAAATTGCCGCCACCCGTCTTCTAAAGAGGAAGCCCGTGGCTTTAATCGTTGAATCATGCCGACCGCCAGATCGTTCTCGTGAATACCCAGATATAAGGATGCGACATGGACGGATTGCCCTTCAGTCAACGGCGTCGCCGCGAGGTGCTCGAGCGACTTGCGCGCGTCGTCATTCCGTCCGACGGCCACGTAACCGGTCGCCAGTTGGATCAGGAAGCCGCCGTCGGCCGGCAAGGGTACGTGGGAAATCTCCAACTCCCGAATCGCCGGCGCATACCGCTGCGCATCAAGTTGCACGCGTCCCAGATAATAGTGCCCAAAAGAGTCGCTCGGAGATAATTCCACGGCGCGTTGCAGCGCTTCGCGAGCCGGCTCGAGTTGATGTTCGTTCCATTCAAGAAAGCCCAGGTTTCGGTAGGCATCTTCCAGCATTGGGTTGCGTCGGATCGCTTCGTGATATTCTCTCTCCGCCTCGGCATTTTTCCCCAGCCGCACGAGCGCAATCCCGCGAAAATTGCGAACCAGCGCATCGTCCGGATGCTCGCGCTCCGCTTCCGTGAGCTCCGCAAGAGCATCGTCGATGCGATTTTCCTTCAGCGCCGACAGCCCTCTTTGAAATGCGTTCGCTTCAGCGGGTAATTGATACGCGGGCAAGCCCGCCTCATCGGCCAAAAGGGCACCGGCATTCAAGCAGAAAAACGACGACGAGAAAAAAAGAAACGATAAATGCAGCCCGTGGAACCCCTGTTTCATCTGGTTTCCAGCATCCTAGGGTTCCTGCGTGGCTTTGGTGATCTCCGCCAGCCGCTCCGTTTGTTTTTCCAGCTTGCTGTGCGATTCGCGGTTTAGCGATGTCGACAAAGCGAATTCGTGCGCGGCATTTTCTTTTTCTCCCAGCGCCTGGTAAGCCCGCGCCAGCTTGTAGTGCACCGAACCGTCGTGATCGTCCGCAACTGCGATCTTCAGTTGCTCTTCCGCCTTCCGATAGTCGCCCAGTTCGGAATATGCCGTCCCCAGATCGCGATGGATGTCCGAATTCCCCGCGTCGGCGGCCAACGCGCTGTTCAAATACGGCAAAGCCTTCTCCGGTTGGTGTTCCAGCAGGTAGGTATCGCCAAGATCGTTCAACGCCCCCGCATGGTGCGGATTCAGCGCCAGTTCAGCTTCCAGCTCGACACGCGCCTCCGGAACTTTGAGATCCTTCCACAGGAGGTGCCCCAGGCTGTAGTGCAGGTTCGGCAATGATGGCTTCAAGGCAATCGCGGCACGATATTCTTCGATGGCTTTTGCGTCGTCTCCTCGAGCGGCTTCGATATCCCCCAGGAGTTGGTGCAAACGATAGGAATTTGGGTCCGCCTGGTAGAGCCGAAAGTAAGCTGCGGTGGCCAGCTTTTCATAACAACGCGCGCGCCAGTAAGACGCTTCCGGAGAATTTCGCTCCGACGGCGATAACCCTTCCGTGGTGTGTAGCGCCTCTTCATATTCCCCAGCGTCAAGTAATGCGGACACGACCTGGAAGCGCAGTGCGACAGGCGTGCGCGAACTTACTGCGCTTTTGGCGCACGGGCGAAGCTCCGAAAACTTTTCTTCGCGCAGCAAACGTTTCAGCTCTATTTCGCTACAGTTATCATTGCCGGTCGCTTCACGCCGCGTCGTGGAATCCGGATCGCTACGAGCGTACCCCGGCGAAGGACTTCCATTCTGCGCCTGTAGAAATGCCAGAGCGAGATGAGCCGCCGGCGTATTTGCGCCCTGTAAGGATCCCGGCAACTGCTCAAGTTTTTTGCGAAGGTCTGCGGGGAGCGGCTCGCTATTCGAATCGCCGAATCCCGTTTCCCGCAAGCCCAATATTCTTTCAGTTTGGGCGCTGTCAACAACAAGCGCTTTTGACCAGTCCTGCAGGGCTCCGCCGACGTTATTCTCTATAAGCTTGGTTTCGCCGCGACGAACCACCGCCCGCAGGCTGTTTGGATTGAGGCGTAATTCCTCGTCAAATTCACGGCTGGCCTGCGTAACCTTTCCGGCCCGCAATAAGATTTCGCCGAGTTCGACGTGCAATCCAGTTCGATTCGGCGTATCGGCCAACGCGTTTTGAAAATGAATCACCGCGGACGGCCATTCATTACTTGCCGCATAACTCTCCGCCAGAAACTGTTCTCTGCGCGAAGAATCGGAAGTCCCTTTGTCCAGACGAGCGGCTTCTTGCTTTCCCAGTCGCTCGTAAGCATGTCCCAGCAGGTACAGCAGATCCACATCGCGGGGCTGCAATTCCACGGCGCTGCGCATGGTGGCAACTTCCCCGTGAAAGTCGCCGGATAGCTCCTGCGCGGTCGCCAGCCACAGGCCGATTTCCGGTTGGTTCGGCGCAGCCTTCAGCGCTGCTTTCAAATAGGGAACGGCCTTGGCGCCCTCGCCCATCTTGCAATGGTCGACGCCAAGGAAAAAATTGGCCCCCGTAAGTGTGGGTTTCAGCTTCAAGGCACGTTGGAATTTCGCCATGGCCTCGGGGAAGCGATTCTGCAGCTGATAAACGAGGCCGAGGTTCATGTGCACTTCCGCGAAATCCGGCGAAAGCGCGATCACGCTCTGATATTCCTTCTCTGCGGTCGCGTAGTCTTTGTCCCGCTGCGCTTGTTGTGCCGCGGCGAAGTGCTGCTGAATCTCCGCACTCGACGCCGGATGTTGTGGCGCATCCTGTCCTTGAAGACGTAGAAAGGCCACCATCATTACGGCTAGGAGGAGAACCGTTGTTCGAATTGGGAGTATCCGCGTGTGCGTCATGATTTCCGGTGCATAATTTCTGCTCAGCAAGGCGGAGGGGTTCGCTCCATCCCTGATTGTACGCAGCGGGAAGCAGAGTGCCCTCTCAATTTCATTTGACGATTGCTCAAGCGGAGAGATTCCACGTTCCCGAAAAAAAGAGCATCGGCAAAAGAGCACCAAAACCGTTTTTGCCAATGAATGGAGGGCTATTGAATGCGCCGCACCGCGACCAGCGTCGTGGAATTCGGCGCTCCGGACACCGTGCGGGAGCGAATGAGCGCCTCAAACCAGATGTTTTGTGATGTCCCGTCCGTTGCCGAAATTCCTAGCGCGTTCATGAGTTGTCGCCGATTTTCGTGATCCGCAAGAAACCGTCCCGCCGCTTCCGTTCCTTCCTGTTGAAGACCCTGCAACGCCAGCACGCTTCCATCATGCGTTGCGTTGGGAAGCAGCGAAATCGTCGCGTAGTCTTCCCCCTGCGTCCCCGTCCAGCGCAACCCCTGATATTCCTGCTGCTCACCGGGCAACGGACTTCTGTTCAGGAAGACCTTGACGCTTTTGCCGACGACCGATTCGCTTTCGCGAAAGTTCAGCTTGTCCTGCAGCAGTGTCACCCAGGGATTCGAGCCGGGGCTGCCGATAAAAATATAGTTGTTGTGATCCAGGTCGCGCATCCGCAGGTCCCGCGGGTAGCGTACGGCGACCTGCGATTGCAATGGTCCAGCCATTTTGTAGAGCGACACCACGTCCGCCACATCCGCAAAGGAGGTTAGCGTCGAGTCTGAAATGTACTCATTCAGTCGCGATTCCGCGGGACTGTCCTTCGCGGCGGCTGAGCCTCGTTGAAAATCCCGTCGCAGATATTGGTCCAGTGATCCCGATTGGCTTGCCAGAATGCGGGACATCCCGTAATTGCTGTCCGCCACCACGATCAGCGTCTGGTGCCGCGCATCGAAGATTTGCGAAAACGGCCACGCCAGCGGGGCAACGGAAGCGGCGGACGCCGTCACGCGGTTGGGAGCCGGCCGATAATACAAAGTCACACACAGCATTGCCAGGATGCCGCAAGTCGCCCATGCCAACATGGTTCCGCGGTCCCAACGCGGCGCCGCAACTGCCCTGGGCACCACCTCCGCCGGGACAACCGCTGAGGCCAGTACCCTTCGAAACGCCGGCGTATATGCGCCCTTGGGTATCTCCAGAATCAGCGATTCGTTTCGGCCATCCTCGTTGAAGTACTCATGGAGCTTCAGCCGCAACTGCCTCGCGTGCACCCGCACCGAACTGTCTTCCAACGGGCTGTAATTGGAGGGCTTGTGGAATAATGCGTTGCCGATGTGTTGTTCGGTTAATTCGTGTGCGTGGCCGCGGATGGTCTGCTCAGTAATGTATTGCAGCAGGTCCCTGAGCCGGGTGCCTTTTTGAAAAGGAGGACTCGATATGATCCGCTGAACGAGTTGCCATCGCTCATCGTTAAGCAAGTCGTCAGTATTGAGTGGTTGTGAAACCGAGGTTTGCGCGGAGGCCATGCTGAATAGATGCATTCAATTTAGTAATTGAATGCATGAATCGTAACATACAGCCCTGCCAAGTCAATATATAACCCGTTTTCTTGCAATGCTTTCGCTGAACCAACGCCGTGTCAACCCGCGGAGAAGAGATGTGAATCACAGGAATTAACGTGTGAGGCCCTTTCGAACTGGGACTGAATCCCTTTAATTTGAGACGCTAAAAATTGCGCTGCGTTCATGTCACGGTTCCCGTTGCTTCTGTTGCTGTTCAGTTCGAATACAATCTCGGTCACCACAGGAGAGCCGGGAGGCTATGATCCACAAAATTGTGTCGCGCCGCCTCTTCCTGAAAAATTCGATTACCGGCGGTGTAGCCGCCGGCCTCGTCTCCGGTACCGGCCTTTCCGCCATGACGGCGATATCGTCACCGCCCGCCGGGGGGCTGTCTCTCAAGGTCATCGGCGATTCGAAGCAAGGATTTTGCGTCGTTCTCCTCTTCAACGGTCAACCAGTGGCACAACACGCCGGTGAGTTTTCCGCATGCTTCAAAAACGAGGAGCGCAGCGTCGCGGATCGGGTACAGGGCTGGAAGCCCACGTCCTGGTCCGGCGGTTCCACGCACGTCACCCTGAGCGGCGAATGTAAACTCCCCAATCTGAATACCACCGTTTTTGCGCGCATCGACTACGAAGTGGTCACACCCCACGTCGTGCAGAAGAAAATCAGGCTGCAGCAATCCGACATGTTCATGCTGTTCTATCAACTCGCCAATCGCCTGCACCCCACCGAGGTTCCCTCCAAATTTTGGAGTTTCGACTCGCTCGATTGGCAAGGTCAGGCCTCGCGGGAATATTTTCCCGCTGCAGGCTTCCGTACGAAAAACGGTGTGTGCCTGGGCCTGCTGACCGACTCCGGCTATCGCAATCAATGGACGCGCATGATTCGCCGGGACGGTCGGCCCGTGAAGCCCGCGCCGGCGAGGGTTCCCGACGCCAATCTCTACTCTGCCGCAAGCCTGGAACAGCGCCGCCAGGGTGACTTTTTCATTCAGCAAACCTTTGGAGAACTTCTGGAGCAGGAACCCGCAGATCAAAATGCCGGAAAGGTCACCCTCCCGCAGATGTCCTCGTGGAACAAGCGCGGCAAAGTCGCTTTTGAGTCGACCGGCGGGGTCGCCACACTGACCACGCAGAGTTCCGACGACGGGGTACTCATTCCATTTGCCGCGACGGGCGGCGAAGTCTACGCTCTGAATGTGAAGTATCGTTCGCCGGTGCCGGTGGCACTGGAAATTTGGAATGTAGATGAGCAGTTGCGCAAGATGAGCGACATCACCCTGTATGACGACGCCCTCCCGGAATCTCCCGAAGCATTGACCGAGTTTCACACCAGGGTTTTTATCCCAGGTCTGCCTGCGGCCGGATGCGCTGTCGTCATTTCCATCGCGGCGTCGGAGCAGGGGAAAAAATTGGACGCCCGGGGCGCGGCGAAAATCGAAGTGCAGGACCTGGAAATTCGTCGCGTGGCGACTCGAAGTGAGCCCTACCACCGCCTGGAGATGGACCGTCCCGGAGAAAAGACGGTTTTTGTTTTTGCCGACGAAAACGTGCCGGATACATTGCGCGGCCACAGGCTTGCCAGCCAGACCTACCTGGCAGACGGCCTGCGCTTTCAGGGCGGAGAAACGGAAAAAGTCGTCTATGCCGACCTGATGATGCTTTCCTGGATTGCCTCGCCGGAAACGTTCCGGCCGATACTCGCGCCAAGCATTTGGTATTCCGCAGCCGGCGAAATGTACCTTCGCGACAGTTTTTTCGCACTGAACGGCATCCACAATCGCGAGCTGAACGTAGCCGTCTTCAATTTATGGGCTGAAAATCAGGGCGAAAACGGCGCCATTAACACACTCATTGAACCCAACCTCGCCAATGTGGAGCGCAAGTCGAATGATTCCACTCCCCTCTGGCTCATGTGGGCACTTTTGAATAAACGCCGATTCGGCACGATGCCGCCGTTGGATAAAATGCGAAAAGCCGCTGAATACTGCCTCAAGACCTACGATCCGCAGGGAGAAGGTCTGTGCTCCGCGCAATTTGTTATGGGCCAGCTCGACGTCATCCGCTACCCCGAGGGCACCTCGGTCATCTGCGAGAACCAGGGCGTCCTCGCGGTCACCTTGCGCGTGATCAAGGAACTTCAAATTTCCGGCATCAGCGAAACGATTCAGGAAGCGCGTCTCAATCGTGCGGAAGAGCTCTACCGCGGGTATTACGACGTCGCCAAAAAATTTATGCGCCCCGAGCGCGGCATCAATGATGCCATCGGCTTCGCGGAAATCTTCCCGGAATTTCTCTCTCTCTGGCTCTTCCGTCGCAAAATCCTTACCGACGAGATGGTGATCAATCATCTCGATCACATTCCGCCGATGATGCCCCGCGCGGAATGCCCCTTTCCTCAATCCGGTGGCACGGTGCGTCCTATTCTCATCGGGCTCCCTGAAGGGCAGAAGAATTGGAGCTATTTCACCGAAAATTGGCACCCCATGATTAGTGATTCCTTCGCCGCCAGTTACGCGAACCACGGCGCGGACGGGATCTACTACAACGGCGGCAGTTGGATGCGCATTGAAGTCTGCGGATATGTGACCGGGATGCTTCACGGCTGGGCAAAGGCGAGGGAAGCGATTGCCAACCGTTTGTGGGCGGAGCTGAACATCGCCCCTGATTTCCCCACCAGCCAGGAATACATCGCCACGGACCCCACCAACCCCTTTTACGGCTATCACCGCGTTTTCGCCTGGAATTCATTTATCTGTCAGGCACTCGAACTGGCAGGTTTGCGCACTCCGGAAATGGACCCTGACTATCCCAAAAAGTGAAGTTCCTCACTAACAAGTATGTTAGCGCGTGTGAATCACCATGAATTCACGTGTGAGACCCTTTTCCAGCGTCGCCAAACAGGCGGAGTATCAGTCAAACTGCGACACTAGTATGAAAGCACTAGGCGCATGTTATGGGGTGCTCGGTTTTTGATCATTTGACTCCGCGACACTGCATGCGCGTCCTTCAGAGTCGAATCCGACCAGAACGAGCCAGGGGGAAGTCATTGAAGATACGCTCATGTACTTTCGTGTTTTTCTTGCTCACTTTTGCAATTGGCCTGCGGTCTCAGACGACCAACGGCGGCATCCAGGGCACCGTTACCGATCCTAGTGGGGCGGCCGTTGCTGGCGCCAATGTTACCGGTCAAAACATTGATACCGGGCTCTCCGTGGCAACTGTGACGAGCGACGCCGGTCTCTATTCCCTCGCCAACCTCCCGCCGGGCCGTTACTCCGTGACCGTCGAGGGCCCCAATTTGAAGAAATACTCTCGTGAAGGCGTTACCGTACAGACCGGTAGCACTGTCTCCCTAGATGTCCAAATGCAACTCGGCGCGATCACCGAAAATGTTACTGTCTTGGCCGACGCGACTCAGTTGGAAACGGCTACCTCCGATATCGGAGCTACCGTGGAGCAGAGCCTTGTGCAGAATTTGCCTCTCGAGGTTTCCGGCACGGTCCGCAATCCCGTTCAGTTCATCACGTTAATTCCTGGCTTTGTCGGAAATGTGGGCAATAACCCCGGCAGCAATTCCACGGACGATTTCAAAGTCAACGGCGGGCAGGAGGGCGGCACCGACGTGCTCGTTGATGGCGTCTCCATTTCTCTCGTCTCCCCCAACACCCAGTGGAACAAGGGCGTCTCCACAGAAGGGGTGCAGGAGTTCAAAGTCCTGCAGAGCAACTTCTCCCCGGAATATGGCGAATCCGGCGACGGAATCGTCAGCCTTACCATGAAGTCCGGCACCAACAACCTGCATTTTTCCGTTTATGATTTCTTTCGAAACGCCGCTATGGACGCCAACAGTTGGACCAATAACACCGCAGGTGTTGGCAAGTCCGTGGACACCCAGAACGATTTCGGCGCCACTTTTGGCGGCCCTATTCGAATTCCCCACATTTACAATGGCCGGGACAAGACCTTTTTCTTCGTCGACTATGAGGGCTTTCGTTTCCGAACGGGCGGCACTTCTTTGCAAAGCGTGCCGAACGAAGCTTTTCGCATGGGCGATTTTTCCGCGTTGCTTCCCTCTACGCAGCTTTATGATCCCACCACGCATTTGCCCATTCCCGGAAACATTCTCACCAACGACCCCAATTTTTCTCCCAGCAAAGTGGTCACCAACATTTTGGCCCTGCTGCCCCCCACCAGCGGCAGCTTGACCAATAACGTTGTCGATACCACGGTATCCAGCACCACCGCCAATCTCTTCGACATCAAAATCGATCACATCATTTCTCAGAAGCAGCGAGTCTCCGGCGGGTTCGACTGGGACAATACCAATACCGGCGGCGTTTCAAATCTCGGACCGCTCTTTGGCTCCACTACCCCCCAAAACACCCGCTACGCGCGCATCAGCGACAATTATATTTTTACCCCGTCCCTGGTGAACCAGATTCTCTTTGGATTCAGCCGGCGCTATCGCGGCGAGCTCTCCAACAGCATCGGCGGGGACTATCCAGATAAGATCGGGCTCACCGGCGTTCAGAACACCACGTTTCCTTGTGTCAAGTTCACCGACACACCATACGAGGGTCTGCTGAACAACTGTGGTGATTCCCAATTTGCGGACAATGTTTTTCAGCTCAATGAATCCGTGAGCTGGGTCAAGGGTAAGCACAACATGAAGTTTGGCGGGGAAGCCCGCTTCCTGCAGTTCAACGTGCGCCGTCTCACGCAGGCTTCCGGCGAATTCGATTTCAATAGCCAGGAGACCAGCCTCAACGGCCTGGGCGGAGACGCGGTGGCCAGCGCGTTGTTCGGGCTCGTCAATACATCAACGCTGAATTACGGCGCCTTCAGCGGTGTGCGCTACAAGGATTATTCTTTGTACGCTCAAGACAGCTATAAGCTGCGGCCACGCCTCACTCTAAACTACGGTCTGCGCTATGACCTGGATATTCCCGCTTCCGAAGCATTCGATCGCTTTTCCGCGGTTGATCCAACTCTTGCCAACCCGGGTGCCGGAGGAATTTTGGGCGCCTATACCTATTTCGGAAACGGAGACGGACGAAATGGCAAAACACGTCCGCAGGATATTTATAAAAAAGCTTTCGGTCCACGTGTTGGCTTTGCGTACAGCATCAACGACAAGACGGTGTTTCGCGGCGGTTACGGTATTTTCTATGAACCGCTCAAGGAAGGCTCATTCGCCGACCAGGATGGCCTGGGATTTTTCAACCGCCAGACCATCACTCCAACCAACGGCGGCCCAATCCAGATTGACGACGGCGTAACTCGTGTTTTCCCGCCGTCCGGACCGTTCACGCCGGATGGCCAGAACGGCAGCAACGGAGTGATTCTAGTTCCCGCCAATAGCGGACGTCCTGCGGACATCCAAACGTGGAACTTGGACATACAGCGGCAGATCACTTCCAACCTGATGGTGAGCATCGCCTACGTTGGTTCCAAGGGTACTCACCTGCCGGCATTGAACATCATTCCCAATCAGGTGAATCCTTCCTTCCTTTCGCTTGGTAACGACTTGACCATGGATGTGAGTTGCCTCACCTTGGGCACTTGCCCAGCCGCCATTGCTGCTGGCATAACGGTGCCGTATCCCGGATTTACCGGCAACATCAATCAAGCCCTGCGGCCCTTTCCGCAATATGGTGACTTCAACCAGGAAGACAACTCCTTTACCCCCGACCGCACCGGCAACTCCACCTACCACGCCATGCAGTTGCAAGCTAGCAAGCGCTTCGCCGAGGGGCTGAGCTTCCTCGTTTCCTACACCGTCTCGAAGAATCTTACTGACGCGGACTCTTCCGGTCCCGGAGTTTCGGGATTTATCGGTACAAACGAATTCATCGGCCAGAACTCCTACCAACGTTCAGCGGAAAAAGCCGTCAGCGAATTGGATACGCCGCAAGCCCTGGTCGCCAGCTTTTTCTATGAACTGCCCGTAGGTCGCGGCAAGCATTTCATGAATCAAGGCGGCGTGAGCGACCGCGTGATCGGTGGCTGGTACGTTTCCAGTATTTTGTCCTATTCATCCGGGCAACCCACCGAGGTGTACGCGCCCTGCAATGGAACTGCCGGCGACGTCTTGTTTGCCGGATGCCATTTCACTGGAGCCGCTCGCGTGAACATCGTTCCGGGGGTGAGCCAGACGAATAAGTCTAGTTTCAATCCCGAGACCACCCCATTCTGGAATCCCGCGGCTTTTTCGATTCCCGCTCCTTTGACTTTCGGAGACGAGCCTCGTTCCCTGGCCTCCGCTCGTAACTTCGGGGGTCGCAATGAAGACTTCACGCTCGGCAAGAAAACCAGGCTGTTCGGCGAAAAGGCCACGGTCGATTTCCGCGCGGAGTTCTTCAACATCTTTAATCGCCACATCTATCAGGCCGTTTCCGGAAATCCCCAGTTAAACAGCCCGTTTATTCCCTTGGGTGCGCCCGGCTGCAACGATGCCGGTCAACGCTTTGCCTGCGGCTTCGGCTCCATCACCAATGCCAGTGGACCACGGACGATTCAGTTCGCTCTGAAGATCCAGTATTGAGACCTCCGCGTTTGGGCCCGCCACTTTGCGGGCCTGACGCGCCATTCTCATCCAGGTCCGCAGCCATGAACGCTCTCAACCGGCGACTTTTTGTGAAGACTCTCCTGGCCACTGCCGCCGGTGCGGCTCCGGCCTACGCAGCGCTTCACAGAAACATCAGCGGTCTCTCAACAGGCGCAAACCGTGCGCTACTCACTACAGACGATCCCGACTCCCTTAGCATCGAGGCCGGCGACCAGCAGGTCCGGTTATCACCCGTGGGTTCGCCTCTTTCGTTTCAGAATTTTCTCCGTTCCGATGGCGGATGGAAGCCCTCCACCTTGGCGGGCGTGCCATTCATTACCGGTCCTTCCTTCCCGCTGATAACCGAGCGCGTAAATCGCAGTGGATCAAGCATTCGTTGCGAAGGAAAAGCCACTGCCGAGGCCCTCGATGGAAGCCCTCTGCACTACGATTGGAATGCCGAAGTCGCTTCCTTTAGCGTCCACGGCACGGAATCATGGATTCGCTTCCGCACCACGCTCCACTTGCCTGCACCGTTGCGCCTGCGGCAAGAAGGTGCCTTCGAACCGCAAATTATCACTTGGCTCAGTTCGACTTCCACTCTGATGGAGGGCCAGTCTGGTAGCTGGCGGCGCGTCCTGCTGGGCCAGCCCACGAGAAACTCACTCGGTACCCCCGGTAACGATCTTCCCGCCGTGTATCTGCTGGATCAGACCGTCGGCGTCGAGAGCATGATGTTTTTCGATATGGACGATATGGGCTGGATGTCCGCGGAAAATTTGCCGCGCTTTCTTGTTTATCGTTGTTCCAGCATTTCGCAAATTCAAAAAGATGGCACTCAACGCCTTGGTATCGGCCTGCTCGCCGACCAGGCGACTGGCAACGTTCTTCCCGCCGGCAACGTCAACTTCACTTACTGGCTGCTTCAGCGCCCCCTCACTCGCCTAATTACCGAACAGGAAGCTGTAACCCGCTGGATGGAGGCTCTTCTCCCGCTTTTCGAAGAGAAGCTCACTTGGCCTGCTTGCGCCGCCACCTGGACGGATTTTGCCGCCAGCACCGTGCATGACCTGCAGGATCGAGACGCCACCCTGGCCGAAGCCGATGGCCACCGCGGCCTTCGCGCCTACGTCAAAGAGAGCTCCCAGATCTGGAAGCAGTCCGGCGACAATTTCGAACTGATGACTCTCGCGGATGTGCTTTGGCCTTCGCTGCTTTACCTTCGCCTCAACCCTTCAACCGCTTTCGAACAAGAGTGCCATGACCTGCTCAGTGATCTGCCCGGCTTCTACAATCCCGAGACCCACAGCATCAGCAATGACTTCAAACGGCCTCCAAATGAAAGGGCCGACTCCTGGTATCCGTTTGAAAACGGACTCGTCAAGTATCCGATGATTGGTTCGCTGTCAGGATCGAAGGAGGTCACCGACCATTTTCTCGACGCCTTTCAGACTGCTCAGAAGATGGCTCATCAATATGAATATCTTTTCCCGATCTACTATCAGGTCGCTACCCTTCGGGCCGAGGGTGCCGGCACAAACTACGCCATTGGTGGTCTATACGCCTGGGCGGCCATCCTTGCGAACCGCCTGACTGGCGAGGCAGGTTATCTCGAAGAAGCTCGCCGCGCGATTCGCGTGCTGTACACCGTCCCCGCCGACCGTCTTTTTCACGAGCCGCAGGAGTTGGCCTACGGCGCGCTGGCCGCCGCCCAACTCGGCATGCAAGCGGAGGCCAGGTATCTCCTCTACGAAGAACTCCGCATGTTTTACTGGTATTCCGATCCCAGTCAAAAATCTCACGAGATTCGCGGCATGGTCCAGGCCGCTGCGTCCATTCTGTATCCCGCCTTCAAAGAGAACGTAGAAGCCATCCTTCCTTGGACCGGCATCATGAAACGCGGAATTGTCTTTGAAGGGCTATTGCGTTTCATGGATCAGCAGCGGCGCAACGATTTCTATTTCTTTGAAAATTGCTCGGGCGCCCGCGCCAAGGCTTCGCCGTTTATCCCCTTCGAAAATCTCGGCACTCTCGAACTTGGCGGTCAGACCGGCAACGTGGGCAAGGAGATTTACGGTGCTGGCGAATCGTTGTGGATGTACTTGATGTTTGAAGCATTAGGAAAAGTCGCTGACCGCGAGCTCATGCTCGTAAATCTGGATCTTCTGGACGTAACCAGCTCCAAAGACTTTCCTCCGCAAAAACTTGATTTCATCTTGTTCAATCCCACGGCTGTCAGCCGCTCTGCCGCCATCACCATTCCTGCAGCACGCCAGCAAACGGTTCGCTTCACCGCTGATGGTAACGCCGCAGGCGGCACGTTACAGATTCCCGGGCACTCTTTCGTCCGGTTACAGGCGGAGTTTTGAGCCGCCAGAATTTACTGCCAGACACGAACTCTTTTGGCACTTTCTTCTGCGTTTGAGTTCGTACGTAACGAAAGGAATTTTTTGGCCATGGTCAAAATACAGAATCCTCGAATCCGCCTGATCCGTTCGTCCGTGTTTGCCGCGTTGGCTCTCTCTACCCTCGCCGCCTTGGCGGCCGCACCCTTCAAGCCTCCGTTTGGAAAGTGGACGCGTCTTTCCGAGGACCCGATTTTGTCCCCGCAAGGTGATGGATTCGAATCCGCGGGAACCTTCAACCCGTCCGTAATCAAAAAAGATGGCAAGTGCGTCATGCTATACCGCGCCCAGGACCACAAAGGGACCTCCTCGCTCGGATACGCCACCAGCGATGACGGTATTCATTTCACTCGCCGCCCCGAACCTGTCCTGGTTTCCGAAGCGCCTTACGAAAAAGGCGGTGGTGTCGAGGATCCCCGGCTGCAGAAATTTGGCAACACCTACTATCTGACCTACACCGGATACAACAACGTCGACGGTGCCGGCTCCGATAAGAAAGACGCCCAACTTTGCCTGGCTACCTCCACGGATCTAATCCATTGGAAGCGCCACGGTGTCATCATTCCCAGCTATAAAGGCAAATGGAATGTGAAGTGGACCAAGTCCGGCGCCATGGTTCCTGAAAAGATTAACGGCAGATACTGGATGTATTACCTCGGAGACGCCAAGGGCAAGGACAGCCAGATGGGCATCGCTTCTTCCGCAGATTTGCTCCACTGGACCGAAGTGCTCGACCATCCCGTGCTCTCCAGCCGTCCCGGCACGTTCGACTCTCAGGTAGTGGAGCCCGGGCCGCCGCCAGTGATCACTCCCGAAGGTATATTTCTCATTTACAATGGCGCCGCCGATAACCTGGTTTATTCCACCGGATGGGTTCTCTTCGACAAGAAGGATCCCACCAAGGTTCTGGCGCGGTCGCAGGAACCCGTGTTCGGCCCCGAAAAGGAGTGGGAAAAGGTTGGCCAGGTTCCCAACGTCGTTTTCGTGGAGGGCGCGGTTCGCGACGGGAACCGCTGGTTGTTTTACTATGGTGGGGCGGACAAGTACATTGGTGTTGCAACCTCGCCCGCGCTCTGACACGCCGCCCTGCTTCACAGAGATAATTGCCGCTGCCTGACACGTCGCGACATCGCGTCACGCGCTGCTGAAGTCTTGGCGCGGTGTTAGGCTCCGTAGTTCCTCATGGCCAATCTTGGCAAAGCGCCTTGCGATGAAGCGGCCATTCTGGCCGCTGGTTCCGCTCATTCCTCCTCGGATTCCGCGAATTGGGTTCTCGCCGCTACCATTCTCGGATCAAGTCTCGCGTTTATCGATAGCTCTGCCGTAAATATCGCTCTCCCTGCTTTGCAATCCGCCTTCGGTGCCACCATCACGCAGGTCCAGTGGGTCATCGAGTCCTATGCCCTGTTCCTTGCGGCGCTGCTGCTTATTGGCGGGTCGCTCGGCGATATTTACAGTCGCAGAAAAATCTTTCTTGCCGGAGTTCTGCTCTTCACCGCCGCATCGATCTGCTGCGGCATCTCTGCCACCCTCACTCAGCTCATTGTCGCTCGCGGAGTGCAAGGCATTGGCGCGGCCCTGCTCGTGCCCAATAGTCTCGCGCTCATCAGCACTTCCTTTGCTCCCGAAGAACGCGGCCGCGCGATTGGCACCTGGTCCGGTTTTGGCGCGATCACCATGGCCGTCGGACCGGTGGCCGGCGGTTGGTTTGTGCAACATGCCTCATGGCGCTGGGTATTTTTCATTAATGCCCCCATCGCCCTGGTCGTTGTGGCGCTGGTCATTTGGCGCGTTTCCGAATGCGACGCAAACCAAGAGCGTGTGCCCCTGGATTGGGCCGGCTCCCTGCTCGCCACGCTGGGTCTCGGTGGCGTCGTCTACGCATTTGTTCAATCCAGTATCGTCCCTGGCGTGGCGGGCGCCGCCGCGCTCGTTCTTTTTCTGTTTGTCGAAGCGCGTTCGAAAACACCCATGCTCCCGCTTGGCCTGTTCCGTTCGCCAACCTTCAGCGGCGCCAATCTGCTTACCTTTTTTCTCTACGGGGCGTTGAGCGCTGTCTTGTTCTTCTTTCCGCTGGACCTCATTCAGGTTCAAGGCTATAGCGCCACGGAGGCTGGCGCAGCTTTACTCCCTTTGATCCTGTTGATGTTTCTGCTGTCCCGTTGGTCCGGTGGGCTCCTCAAGCGTTACTCCGCCAAATCGCTGCTGGTCACCGGTCCGTCGATCGCCGCAGCGGGATTCGCGCTGTTTGCCAGACCCGGTATCGGCGGCTCCTACTGGACAACATTTTTCCCAGCGGTACTCTTGCTAGGATTTGGCATGGCCATCAGCGTGGCTCCGCTGACCACCGTGGTCATGAGCTCCGTCGACCAGAAACATGTCGGCGTCGCTTCAGGAGTAAATAATGCCGTTTCACGGGTCGCTGGATTACTGGCCATCGCCGTACTCGGCCTGGCTTTGAGCGCCGTCTTCCATCGTTCCCTGGACCACCGGATGGCTGCAGCCTCTATACCGGCGTCGGTCCGGGAAGAAATCAAGGGGCAGCGGCAGAAACTCGCTGCCGCCGAAACATCTGACCCCGCCGGGCGCCAGGCTATCAAGGATTCGTTTGTCGCCGGTTATCGTGTAGTTATAGTGATCGCAGCGCTCCTCGGCTTGGCCAGTTCGTTGACTGCTGCTGCGCTGATTAGCAGCAATGCGGCAAAGGCCGCTGACTGACGTTACAGAAGCAATCGCGTCTCCCCCAGATCCAGCTCCCGCTCGATTCGTCGAAGCAATTCGTCATCGATTCGGCCTTCGCCGCGGAGTTGCGCGGCGGCCTGCCGTTCCACCCGAATCATCTCCTGCGAAAGATGAATATAACGTTTGTAAGGATCGGCCCCCGCGTCAGAATCGGTACGATTCCTATCGTCACTGAGATTCGCCAGCCGCTGGCGGTAGTGTTGCGCGAGATCATTGTAGACTCCCGCAAATTCCGGCCTGTCTTCCTTCTCCCCCTGATCCAGGTGACGCAGTGCCGCTTCCAGAATGGCCCGACGCGCTTCCCTTTCTTCCGCGTTCGTCCCGGCAGTGCCCGCAATTCCCAGTGCGCGGATAAGCGGCGACAGCGTCAGGCCTTGTAACACCAGAGTCACCAGGATGACGCTGAATGCCAGGAAGATGATGGAGTTGCGCTGTCCGAATGCCTCGCCGTTCGAAAGCGTTTGCGGCAGCGCAATCGCTGCCGCCAGAGAAATGACCCCGCGCATGCCCGTCCAGCCCACCACAAAAATCTGCCGGAAAGACGGCAGTTTTTCCGTCTGGTGAAACACCTTCCTGCGAATAAAATTGGCGAGATACGTGCCCGGGAAGACCCAGATCAGCCGCAGCAATATCAGCAGCGCGCTGAAGAGCGCGCCGTAAATCAGCACCCTGATCAGGCTGTGTCCGCGAATGGCTTCCAGGATGTAGGGAAGCTGCAGGCCGATCAGCACAAACACCAGCCCATTAAGCACAAATGTCAGCGAGTCCCAAACCGCACCCGCCTGCAACCGCACGCTCGGTGAGAAAAAGTGCGAACTCTTGCGCCCGAGATACAACCCGCACGCCACGGTTGCCAGAACCCCGGACGCATTCAGCGATTCAGCCGCAAGGTATGCCGCGTAAGGAGTCAGGATACTGAGGGCGATCTCGATGGGCCCATCGTCTACCAGATGTTCAATGCGATGAACGATCTCCCCAATCACTAGCCCCACGAGAATGCCGAACCCGGTCAAATACACCAGCCGCAACAAGCCCGAACTCAGCGTGGGCGTCTGCCCGCCCGCGATCATCGCCAGCCCAAATTCGAGAGCGAGCAGCGCGGTGGCGTCGTTGACCAGGCTCTCGCCTTCCAGAATGTCGACAATCCGTTTTGGCAGCCCGATGCGTTTTGCGATGGACGTGGCCGCGATGGCGTCCGTGGGCGCTACCACTGCGCCAAGAACAAATCCGATTCGCCAGTTGAATCCCGGCAGGAACCAGTGCGCTGCCTGTGCCACACCCAGCACGGTGAACGACACCAGTCCCACCGCCAAAAACAAAATACTCACAAGGTTGTGGGTGAATTCGCGCCAGGAAGTAAGCCAAGCCGCCGAAAACAGCAGTGGCGGCAAAACCACCAGGAAAATAACGTCCGGATTCAATGTGATTTTCGGAATCCCTGGTATGAAACTGAGCAGCAGCCCGCCGATCACCAACACGATTGGATACGGAGTCTTTAATTTCCTCGCCAGCGTTCCGAATACCACCACGAAAAGCAGCAGCAGCAGAAAAACGATCTCGATGGTATGGACGCCGCTCCCTTGCAGGTTGCCGGTCATTCAATCATCCCTCGGCGCTTCGCGCCTTCTTCAAGCACTCCAATCTAAAATTATTATCGCGATTACTTCAATGACAAAACTCGGACGCAAAGACACAATAGTAGGCCTTGAGCCTATTCCCGGTGCATGGAGTTTCTCGGTGACCATGAACAAGCGCCTGTTCCTCAAATTACTCTCTTCCGCCATGTCGATGCCCGTTCTTTCACCCTTCCTCACGTGGGCTGCCGGAGAGAAGTTGAAGAATTGGGCTGGCAACGTGATCTACGGCACCGACCGCCTCTATTCCGCGAACTCCATCGAGCAGGCCCGGGAATTTGTCAGGAAGCAGCCCCGCCTGAAGGTGCTCGGCACCCGCCATTGCTTCAACCACATTGCTGACAGCACCGACGAATTTCTCTCGCTGCGTTCCATGGATAAGGTTCTTTCGCTCGATTCTCAGGCACGCACGGTGACCATCCCCGCAAACATGAGCTACGGCCAGCTCGCCCCGTATCTCGAACAGCACGGCTTTGCACTCCACAACCTCGCCTCCCTGCCGCACATTTCGGTTGCCGGTGCCTGCGCCACCGCCACCCACGGATCGGGCGAGAAGAACGGCAATCTGGCCACTTCCGTAGCCGCCCTCGAAATGATTACCGCCTCCGGCGATGTCGTGAAACTTTCCCGCGAGCACGACGGTGAGGAGTTTCTGGGCGCGGTCGTGGGACTGGGAGCGCTCGGGGTCATCACCAAGCTCACCCTCGACCTCGAGCCGACCTTCATGGTCAAGCAATATGTGTACGAAAATCTCCCGCTGAGCGAAATGCAGGAACACTTCGACGCCATCGAAGCCAGTGGCTACAGCGTCAGCCTTTTCACCGATTGGCAGAAAAAGCGTATCAACGAGGTCTGGATCAAGAGCCGCGTCGAGCCCGGCCATTCCTTTGAACCCACGCCCGAATTTTTCGGCGCAACTGCGGCCAACAGGAATCTCCATCCCATCGCCGAACTCTCCGCCGCGAATTGCACCGAACAGATGGGCGTGCCGGGTCCCTGGTACGAGCGGTTGCCCCATTTTCGAATGGGCTTCACGCCCAGCGCCGGCGACGAACTCCAGGCCGAATATTTCGTTCCGCGAAAGCATGCCGTCGAGGCCATTCTCGCGGTGGAGCGCCTGCGCGATCAGGTCAGCCCGCATCTGTTGATTACCGAAATCAGAACGATTGCCGCCGACGATTTCTGGATGAGCACCTGCTACAAGCGGCCGTCCGTCACCATTCACTTCACCTTGAAACCAGACTGGCCCGCCGTCAGCAAGCTCCTGCCAGTCATTGAACGGGAACTCGCCCCATTCGAAGTGCGCCCGCACTGGGGCAAGCTTTTCACCATCGCTCCCGAAAAGCTGCGAGCCACTTATACGAAATTGCCGTACTTCATCGAGCTCAGCAAAAAGTACGACCCCCACGGAAAGTTTCGCAACGACTTCCTCAACAAAAATATATTTTCTTAGGGGTTTCTGAATCTGACGCGGGCTAACGCGATGGAATCTTGTCGCGGCCCGTTGCGGAAATTGTTTCACGCACTTTTGCATACCCCGGTTTAAGTACCCGATAGATGAATGTGCAGCGCTGGTCGTAGGGCAGGAAAGCGCTCTTCATCGCATTAATGGTGATCGTTTCGAAGTCCTCTAGCTGCAGTCCAAACGTTTCCGCCGCCGCTGCGAATTCTTTCGTCATGGTCGTGTTGCTCATCAAGCGGTTGTCGGTGTTGAGCGTAACCCGGAACTTTTCCTGGTAAAAAATCTTGAAGGGATGCTCCAGCAGGCTGCGCGCCGCGCCGGTATGCACATTGCTGAGGAGGCAAATCTCCAGCGGTATTCTTTTGTCCAGCACGTACTGCGCCAGGCCCCCCAGCTTTACCGCCTTGCCATCCACCACCGCAATGTCCTCGATCAGTCGCGTCCCGTGCCCGATGCGGTGCGCTCCGCAATATTGAATCGCTTGCCAGATGGATTCCTTGCCGAACCCTTCGCCCGCATGGATGGTGATATTGAAATTTTGCCGCTGGATGTAATGAAACGCGTCCACGTGCTTCTTTGGCGGGAAGCCCCCTTCTTCGCCCGCAAGATCGAATCCCACCACGCCCCGTTCGCGAAAGTCCACGGCGAGTTCAGCCATTTCCAGCGACACATCCATATTCCGCATGGCGCAGATGATCAGCCCGGAGGTAATTCCAAAATCCTTTTTGCCCCGCTCCATCCCTTTAAGTACGGCGGAGACTACCTGCTGGTGCGTCAGCCCCTTGCGCGTGTGAAAAATGGGAGCGAAGCGCGTTTCGAAATAAACCACTCCCTGCCGGCTCAGGTCTTCCGCTTGTTCATAGGCCACGCGTTCCAGCGCTTCTTCGCTCTGCATCACCGCGATGGTATGTGCAAAGCCTTCCAGATATTTTTGCAGGCTGCCCTGGTTTGCCCCTTGGTGAAACCAGCGCGCCAGGTCTGCCGGATTTTCCGTTGGAAGTTCGCGGTAGCCGCCGTGGCGCGCCAGATCAATCACCGTTTCGGGCCGCAGCACGCCATCCAGATGCTCGTGCAGCAGCACCTTCGGCACACTCTTTAATATGCTGGCATCCAGCTTCATCCCCAACTCCGTCGTCGATGCCCTGCCTCAGGCCTCTCTCGAAATCCACTCCATCGTTTTCGACGCCAGCCGGTCCAGCGCCGCTACCGACATTTCCAGATGTTCTTCCTTCGTATCCTCGATTTTATTGTGACTGATGCCCTGCAACGATTGCACGAACATCATCGCCGTAGGGATGCCCGCGCGCGAAACCTCCGCCGCGTCGTGCAGTGGCCCCGAGGGCATGCGATGCGAAGCGCCGGAAATCTCCCGTTCCGTTCGCTCGCAAAACTCCATTAGTTGCGGGTGGAAGGGCACCGGTTCGATATTCCAGATCCGCGACCACGCCACCGTGCAGTTCTCTTCGGCTGCGAAGCGTCGGCTCGCTTCCTGAGCCTCGCGGTACATCTGTGCCAGAACTCCGGCATCCAGATCGCGTTGGTCCAGCGTGACTTCGCAGCGGCCCACCACCGCCGTGACGATTCCTGGAAATGTCTTCACGCTCCCCATGGTGCACACCGCGTCTTGATGTTTCTTCGCGATGCCGCGGATCTCCAGCGCCAGCTTGGCCGCCGCAGCCAGCGCGTCCCGCCGTGCGTTCATCGGCGTGGATCCTGAGTGCGCTTCCTGTCCGTGAAACGTGATGCTGTGCCGCTCCACTCCTTTTGTGCCCAGCACCACGCCCAGCGGCAATCCCATACGTTCCAGCACCGGCCCTTGCTCAATGTGCAATTCCAGGTACGCCGCCGCATTTTTCCGTTCCTGTGAGGCCTCCGGTGCTTTTTCGATTTCCACGCCGCAGCGTCGCAGCGCGTCTTCCAGTTTTATTCCGTCGCGGTCGATACGGTTGCGGTCTGACTCAATCGAATGCGTCCCCGCAAACGCGGAAGACCCAAACAGGCTGCGGCCGAAGCGCGCTCCCTCTTCGTCGGCCCAATCCACCAGGCGTACCGTAACCGGCGGGCGCCCGCGAAACTCGGAATGAATCCGGCGCAGTACTTCGAGTCCCGCGAGCACATTCAGCGATCCATCCAGCCATCCGCCGTTGGGCACGGAATCGAGATGCCCGCCGATGAGCAGCGATTTGTCCGCCGCTCCTGCAAGTGTCACCCAGTTGTTCCCCGCTGCATCGCGATGCTGCTCTACGCCGAGCCCCTTCAATTTCCCAGCGAACCACTCGCGCGCGTTCAACCAGGTATCCGTCCAGGCCACGCGCTGTGCGCCATTCTCATCGCCGGTCAACGCGCGAAGCTCCTTCAATTCCGCCACCGTGCGCTGGGGTTCGAGACTCATACCATTTCACCTAGAAATAGGAGGGTTCACGCCGTAGCAACTTGCCGCGGCCGCGTTCGCCGACAAATTTCCCGTCGCGCACCTGCACTTTGCCTCTCACCGTCACCACCCACGGCCGCCCTTCAATCTCCATGCCTTCGAATCCATTGTAGTCGTTGTTCACGTGCTGTGATTTTGCGGAGATCACGCCACGGTAATCCGTGTCGTAAATTACCAGGTCGGCATCGCTCCCCACCGCGATCTCGCCTTTGCGCGGGAAGAGTCCGAAAAGTTTTGCCGCGCGCGTGCTGGCGGCGTCCACAAAGCGATCCAGGCTCAACCGTCCGTGCTTCACCCCATAGGTGTACAGCAGATTGACGCGGTCTTCGATTCCCGGTATGCCGTTGGGAATATTAACGAACGAATCCGCTCCAAGAAGTTTCTGTTCCGCGTCAAACGGGCAGTGATCTGTTCCCACGGTATCAATCGAGCCATCCGCGAGCGCCTTCCACAGCACCGCCTGATTGTGTTTTGCGCGCAATGGCGGCGACATGACGTGCTTCATGCCTTCCACCCCCGGTCGTTCCGCGTAGGTTTTATCCAACAGCAGGTGAGGCAGCACCGCTTCCACATGAATCTTCACGTCCCGTGATTTCGCGTCCAGCGCGGCGCGCAGCGCTTTCTCGCACGAAAGATGCACTACGTACCCGCTCGCGCCGGTATTCTCCAAAAACGTCGCGAACCGCCCGGTGCCCTCCGCTTCCACCGATTCCGGACGACTCGGCTCGTGCCATTCCGGCCCGGTTTTGCCTTCAGCGACCAGCATTTGCTGCAAACGCGCCACCAGCTCCGCGTTCTCGCAGTGCGCCGTGACAATCACCCCCAGCCGCTTGGCCAGCTGCAGCGTCTGATACATTTCGCCGTCATCCACGCCGAAAAAATTCTTGTATGCCAGAAAAATCTTGAACGATGCTGTGCCGTCGGCCACGATCTCACGCAGCTGCGATTCGGTTTCCTTCACGAACTTGGTTACCGACATGTGAAACGCGTAGTCGCATGCGCTCTTGCCTTCAGCTCTTGTTTTCCACAGCTCATATCCTTCCAGCGCGTCGTTATTGCGGTTGGGGCAGCACATTTCGATATACGTAGTGGTGCCGCCGATCAGTGCCGCGATGCTCCCGGTTTCATGCGTATCCTTTGCGAAAGTGGCCATGAACGGCAGGTAAATGTGCACATGCGGATCGATAAATCCGGGAAAGACCAGTTTTCCCGCGGCATCGATAATTTCCGTACCTGGTGGGACCTCCAGGTTCTCGCCCATGCGCGATATGGTTTCGTTTTCGATGTAGATGTCCTCTTGCGAGCGCGAATCCAGCGTCACGATTTCGCCATTTCGAATCAGCAAAGACATCAGTCAACCCCCGCAAGCGCGAATTCTGGCTCAACAAGCCTTCCGCTCATGGAATATGAATGCCCATCTTGTCGCGATATTTCTTCATCTGCTCCCAGTCATCCGTTACTTCCCGCTGCGATTCCGTGAGTTGCGCCCACGTAACCGCCGGCCTTCCTGATGGTTCTTCCAGCATGCGAATGCAATCCTCGACCGGGCAGATGTTGTAGCACAGCCGGCATCCCACGCAATCTTCTTCACGCACCTTTACCATGGGGCGCGAACTCACGGCCTCTTCCTTGCCGTTCGATTGCACCTCGTAAGTCTGTGGCTGCACCACTTGGCCGTCTTTATCGATCAGGTCGATGCATTGATGCGCCGTGTCATTGCACGCCACGTAGCACAGATTGCAACGAATGCACTTCTCCTGATCGATTCTCGCCACAGCGCGAAAAGACAAATCAAAATTGCCGAAGTCCGAGATGTGGTGCAGGCTTCTTCCCACCACGTCGGCCACCTTCGCGTATCCTTTTTCATCCATCCAGTTAGACAAGCCGTCGCACAGATCCTCCACAATGCGGAAACCGTAATGCATCACCGCCGTGCACACCTGCAGGCTGCTCGCTCCCAGTAAAAGAAATTCCGCCGCGTCCCTCCACGTGGAGATACCGCCCATCCCGGAGATGGGCAGTTTCGAATCGCGCATGACCAGGTCTCTTCCCAGTGTCGCCAGCATGTTCAGCGCGATGGGCTTCACCGCCGGGCCCGCGTAACCTCCGTGGCCGCCTTTACCGCCAATATTCGGGGTAATCTCCAGGGTATCGAGGTCGACGCCCACGATGGAGTTCAAGGTATTAATCAGTGATACGGCATTCGCCCGTGCCGCCACCGCAGCCCGCGCTGGCATCACGATGTCCGAAATATTCGGCGTGAGTTTCACGATCACCGGTATTTTGGCCACCTCCATCACCCAGCTCGTGATTTCTTCACAGTATTCGGGAACCTGTCCGACGGCGCTGCCCATGCCCCGTTCGCTCATGCCGTGCGGGCAGCCGTAATTTAATTCGATGCCATCCGCGCCGGTGTCCTGAATGCGCCGGATGATGTCGTGCCAGACTTCCGGCTTGGATTCCACCATGGCCGAAACAATGACGGCTCGGTCGGGCCACGCGCGCTTCACTTCCACAATTTCCCGAAGATTTACATCCAGCGGCCGGTCGGAAATCAACTCCACGTTATTGATGCCCAGCATTTTCTGCCCGCCGTAATGCCACGCTCCATAACGGTTCGAAACGTTCAGCACCGGAGCCCCGATGGTCTTCCATACCGCCCCGCCCCACCCGGCTTCAAACGCGCGATGCACCTGCATACCCGAATTGCTTGGCGGCGCCGAAGCCAGCCAGAACGGATTTGGCGAGCGGATGCCCGCGAAGTTGATGCTCAGGTCAGCCACGTGCCACCAGCCTTTCGTGAATCGCAAGCGCGGCCAGCTTGCCATCTTCCACCGCCATCACCGTCGAGGCCGCGCCGCGCGCGCGGATACAGTCGCCCCCGGCATAAATTCCCGGCAAACTCGTTTCAAAATTCCGGTTGACCTGGATAAATCCCTTCTCAGTTTTAAGTTTCAGTTGCTGCGCCGCGGATGGCTTTTCCTGCCCTATGGCCTTCACAATCTGGTCCGCCTCCAAAGAAAAATTCGAACCCGCCACCGCTTGCGGCGAGGGCCTGCCGGATGCATCCACCGGACCGAGGCTCATTCGCACGCACTCCAGCGCCTTTGCCGCGCCGTTTTCTGCGTGGACCCGCACTGGTTGCGTCAAAAATAAAAAGTTTACTCCTTCGCGTTTGATGAACTCATACTCGTGCGGATAAGCGGTCATTTCTCTTTCCGTGCGCCGGTACACCATCGTCACCTTGCCGCCGCCGATGCGCCTCGCGACCGTGGCGCAATCGATGGCCGTATTACCCGCTCCAATCACCACCACGTTCTTGCCAACCACCAGGTTCGACAGTTTCAGTTTGCTTTGTTCGATATATTCGAGTCCGTCGATGACGTATTCCTCGCCGGGGATTCCCAAACCTGGCGTCGCGCCCAGCCCGACGCCCACAAACACGGCGTCGAACCTGGCCCTCAAATCGTCCGTAGTGAAATCCCTTCCCAATTCCTTCCCGTTTTCTACTTTTACTCCGAGAGTCTTGATCATGTTCACCTCGGCCAGCGCCACTTCCACTGGTTCGCGAAGCCCGATAATTCCGTAGGTCGAAAGCCCGCCCGCCAACTCGCGCTTTTCAAACACCGTCACGCTGTGGCCGCGTTTCGCCAGTTCCCCCGCGCAGGAAAGTCCCGCTGGTCCCGCGCCAATGACCGCTACTTTTTTGCCGGTAGCTTCCGCGGGAGCAAAGAAATTCAGTTTCTTTCCATAAGCAAAGTCCATGGCGTGTCGCTGCAGCCGTCCGATGCCGATCGGTTTATGTTCCGCTCCCAATACGCACGCGCCTTCGCACAATTCCTGCACTGGACAGACCCGCGCGCACGTGGCCCCCAGAAGATTTGCTTCCAGGATCGTCCGCGCCGAACCTCGCAAATTGTCCGTCGCGATTTTCTTGATGAATTTGGGAATATCAATGTGTGTGGGGCAGGCGTGCGTGCAGGGCGCGTCATAACACATCAGGCATCGTGCTGCTTCCACCGCCGCCTGGTTTCGCGTCAGCGCCGGTAGCTGTTCCTCCAGCGCCTTCGCGCGGTCCGTTGTTTGCTGGCGCTCGGTCAATGCCTTCTTCCTGAACCCCTCGAGATTGCGCAACCGGAACTTGATTCAAACTCTGGTTTGCCGTGGCATCAACAGAAAATACAACCCTCCGGAAATTGCAAATCCGGCAAACCATGCGTAATCGTAAAGCCACCGCAAAGCGGGCACCGCCAGGCCGATCATTGCCGTTCCGATGCCCACCACCAACGCTATTATTGCCCGGGGATTGAACCCCCGCCAGTATTCGTACGAGCCGTTGCGACGGTATAGATCCTCCACCAGGAGCTGCCGGCGTCGGATCAGGTAATAATCGCAAATCATGATCCCGGCAATCGGACCCAACAGTGCCGAACATCCCACCAGCCACCCAAAAATGTAGGCGCTGAAATCGTGTAGCAGCCGCCACGGCATCATCAAAATTCCTGACACGCCGGTGATGATTCCTCCCGTGCGGAAAGAAATCAGGCTCGGCCGCAGGTTGGAAAAGTCATTCGAAGGAGAAACCACGTTTGCCGCCACGTTGGTATTCAGCGTTGCCAGCAGCAGCGCCACCAGTGCGATCAGCGCCACCACCGGCTCGTTGAACCGCCCCAGCAGAATCACCGGATCCCAGATGGGCTGCCCAAAAATCACCGCCGACGCCGAAGTCACCGCGACGCCGATGAACGCGTAGAGCGTCATCGCCGTGGGCAATCCCAGCGCCTGTCCAACCATCTGCGCCCGTTGCGATTTGGCGTACCGCGTAAAGTCCGGAATATTCAGCGCCACGGTGGCCCAGAAACCCACCATCCCCGTCAGCGCGGGAATAAAAAAGCGCACAAACTCCGCGGAGCTGTGGAATTTGCTCCCGGTATGCAGCACCGGACCAAGCCCGCCGGCTTTGCGCGTGATCCAGAAAAGCAAAACCAGTCCCACCACCAGCATGAACGGCGCCCCGATGCCTTCCAGAAATTTGATCATCTCGATTCCGCGCCAGATCACCATCATGTTGATGGCCCAGAACAGGAAAAAGCACATCCAGTTGCTTCCCGAAACGTTCGCCGCGCCGGGCCACACGATGCGCAGCATCGAGTAGATCGCTTGCCCCCCAATCCACGTCTGGATGCCGAACCATCCACACGCCACCAGCGCCCGCAAAATTGCCGGAACGTTCGCTCCGCGCACTCCGAACGAGGCGCGCACAAAAACAGGAAAGGGAATCCCATAGCGCGTGCCGGCGTGCGCATTCAAAAGCATCGGAATCAGCACAATCAGATTTCCCAGCAGGATGGTGAGTAAAGCCTGGATCCAGCTCATGCCCCCGGCGATCAATCCGGACGCCAGCATGTATGTGGGGATGCACACGCTCATCGCCACCCACAGCGACGCATAGTTGTACACGCCCCATGAGCGCCGCTCCGGCGGTACCGGCGCCAGATCGGGATTGTATAAGGACGCGTCCACTCCCGTGAGGTCCATACTCCGTCCAAAAGAAATCAGGATGAGCAGCCAGACTACCGCAAGAGTTGCAAAACGAAGGAAGCAATCACCGCCGCATCCTCTTATTCTTCCCCGATGTCCTCATTCCACACCGCGGGATGTGCGCCAATGTAATCCGCAAGCATCGCAACACATTCCGGCGAATCGAGATCGATCACCTTGACGCCCAAAGAGCGCAGCCATTCGATTCCGCCTTGAAAATTCCGGCTTTCTCCCACCACCACCGTTCCGAACCCGAACTGCCGCACCAGTCCGCTGCAATACCAGCATGGCGCAAGCGTAGTGACCATGATCAGTTTGCGGTAGCTCTTCTGTCGTCCGGCTTTTCGAAATGCATCCGTCTCACCATGCGCCGACGGATCCTGCTGCTGCACCCGTTGGTTGTGTCCCTTGCCCACCAGCCGTCCCGTCTCGTCAAATATAGCCGCGCCGATGGGTATGCCACCCTCCGCCAGGCCGAGCCGTGCTTCCGCCAGAGCTACCGCAAGCATCGCTTCGTAATCAAGTGTAGGATTCACGCCTTCCCTGCCTGCTCACGCGCACCCGAGCGCAAACTGTAGTCTTATACCATCGTTCGCAGTACGTCCTCTTGCATACTGCAGACTCGATCCACTTCCTGAGGCTTGTGCCCAGCAGTCCGCATTTCTTCATTCTTCGTGCGGCCACTTATTGCACAAGGCATTCGCCTCGGGCATACTCGCCTCGCGTGCAGTGTTCTCTTGCACGGGTTTCGTGATTCAACGCGAGGGGGTCGTATGAGACGGTGCGTCTCAACTCACCGTTTCTTGGTTTTTTTGTCTTTGTTTCTGTGTTTCGCGCCGCCGCATGTGCGCGCGCAACCCGGTCATCGCGGCCGTCTGAGCCCTGGCTTGGACGCCACACAAGCGAGTCCCGGCTCCTCTCGGGACACCCAGCAGCAGTCCGCGCAGCGCACTCAGAAAGAGACCGACCAGTACGTGCTTTCGCACGATCGTTATGAAAAAGCCGTCGCTTACTCTCGCGCCGGTTACACGCTGTACTTTATTTCTTACTTTCTCGGAATGGTCGTCTTGCTGTTGATTCTCCGCCTGGGCGTCGCCGCCAGGTTTCGCGACATCGCTGAGTCCGTCAGCGACAAGCGCTGGATTCACGGCCTCATCTTTGTCCCGTTATTGATATTGACGCTGGACCTTTTTGACCTTCCCGTCAGCATTTATTGGCACGCGCTTTCTTTGCGTTACCATCAGTCCATCCAGCATTGGGCTTCCTGGATGCTGGATTGGTTGAAGGCAGAAATACTGGCTGTGGGTTTGGCCATTTTGCTGGCCCTCCTTCTCTCCCTTGCAATGCGAAAGAGTCCGCGGCGCTGGTGGCTTTATTTCTGGATTGCTGCGCTCCCCTTGTTGTTTTTTGTCTTTTTCATCAGCCCCTGGTTTATCGATCCGCTCTTCAATCACTTTGAACCGCTCGCCAACGAGCATCCTCAGTTGGTCGCCTCCATCGCCGAGCTTACGAAACGCGCCGGCGTGCCCATACCCGCGAATCGTATGTTTCTGATGAGGGCCAGTGAAAAAACCACGGCGATCAACGCTTACGTAACCGGTATCGGCGCCTCGAAACGCGTGGTTATTTGGGATACCACTCTCGCGAAAACCACTCCCGACGAAGCGTTATTCATCGTCGGCCATGAGCTCGGCCATTACGTACTCGGTCACGTGAGAACGGGCTTCCTGTCTTTTTCCGCTGCTCTGCTGCTTGCCTTGTACGTCATGTTTCGGGCTTTGCATTGGGCCCTGGATCGCTGGGGCGCCTCCTGGAAGATCTACGGGCCCGAGGACTGGGCTGCGCTGGCGGTAGTTTTATTGATCCTGCAAATTTTGACCTTCCTGTCGTCGCCCGTCGTGAATGGCGTCAGTCGCATGCAGGAACACGCCGCCGATGTCTACGGGCTCGAAGTCATTCATGGAATCGTGCCCAACTCCGAAGAAGTCGCGGCGCATGCCTTCCAGGTGCTCGGCGAATCCGATCTCTCCGACCCCAATCCTCCCTCATTCATCACCTTTTGGTTGTACAGTCATCCGCCCCTTGCAGACCGCTTGATATTCGCTCACTCCTACGATCCCTGGCGCAAAGGCCAATCCCCAAAGTATGTGAAATAATCTCGAGGTGCGTGCTACGTTCCCATTTCTCCGCGCCCTCGCCCTCTTCATGCCAGCGTAAAACGTGCTTACCGGAGGGCGCCATGAACCGTCTGATGGTAAGGGATGAAACGCAAAGGATGCTTCAGTGAACTCGCAAGAACAGCAAAGGCCCGTCGTCAGTTCCCCGGTTCCGGCATTTCGCGATACTCATAGCGGATTCGCAAATAGAATCTTCTTGAACGAAGAAGGCTTGCGCGCCGGTTGGCGCTTGCTGTTGTACCTCGCCCTGGTTGTGGGATTTTTCCTGTCTTTCAAAGTACTTCTCATGCAATTTTGGAAGTCGACGGCGGGGACCTTCTCCATCGGAGGCATTTTCTTCAGCGAACTGATTGGCTTCGCCTCCGCATTTGGCGCTGCCATCGTGATGTCTTTCCTCGAGCGCCGGCCCGTCGGGATCTACGGTCTCCCCGCGCACTCCGCGTTCGGGAAACTCTTCTGGCAGGGAGTGTTGTTCGGCCTTGTGGAAATCAGTCTTGTGATTGAACTCATCCACCTTTTTGGCGGCTATTCTTTCGGAACCTTGGCCTTGCACGGTACGGAGATTATTCGCTGGGCTGTGCTGTGGGCGCTTTGTTTGCTCTTCGTGGGCCTCTTCGAAGAATTTTTATTTCGCGGTTACTCGCTCTTTACACTGAGTTCCGGCCTGGGTTTCTGGCCTTCCGCGATTGTTCTCTCCCTGGTTTTTGCCGCCGTGCACTTCCAGAATAATGGAGAGGGGTTGGTGGGTGTTGCCGGCATCTTTGTCGTGGGATTGCTTTGGTGTCTCGCCCTGCGGCGAACTGGCACACTCTGGTTTGCCGTGGGCATGCACGCGGCATTCGATTTTGGCGAAACTTTCCTTTATTCCGTTCCCGACAGCGGCGCGCTTTTTCCCGGGCACCTCTCCAATGCAACCATGGCCGGCCCCGCCTGGCTCACTGGCGGCGCCGTGGGCCCCGAAGGAAGTGTTTTTGATTTTCTGATTTTATTCATTTTCTTCTACGTGATTCATCGCCTTTATCCGCCGAACAACGCTCTGGTCCCATCGAACGCGCTCGCTCAGCGCGCCAGTTCCGACGCGAACACCAGTTTTACTCCGTGACTCCGCGCCTCTGGCAGCATTTCCTTCAGCGCTTCCAGCGTCGAATGGTGAGCGTGCCCGATGGCAATGGCTTCCTTCTTTTTTGTCGCTCCCGCGATAGCAATCTCGATCTGTTTGCGAACCGCCGCTACTTCCTCGACGTCGTCCAGGAAGGGCACGTTGCGAAATGCCGCCCGTACTCCAAAACGTTGCGCCGTGTCGTAAGCCACGGTCGCCGCGCTGGTGCGGCTGTCTATATAAAATAGCTTGTGCTCTTGCAAAACGGGCATCAGCTCCGCCATTAATTGCGGATCGGCTGTCGATTCCGAGCCCTGGTGATTGTTTACGCCGCTCACCCCGGGCACCTTTTCGAGAAATTGCCTGACCAGCGCCGCCACATCGGCGCGGCTCATTCCAGCATGCAGCTCCTGCGCTTCCGCGTGTTCTTTCCCGACGGACTGCATCGGGAGATGCAGCATCACCTGGTAACCGCGGAGATGTGCTTGCCGCGCGATTTCCGCCGAATGAACTTGATTCGGCAGAATCGATACCGTCAACGGATACGGCATCGCAAAGATTTTCTCCGCGGCGTTCTGGTCGTTTCCCACATCGTCCAGGATAATCGCCAGCCTCGGGGCCTGGTTTTTTGCGCCCGCCGGTTGCGAGTCGGAACTGCGCGATTCATCCGTTCCCCCCATGTGTATATGAATGGTTTGCGTGACGAAACCGGCGTAGCGGTAATTTAGGAAAATGGTATTGCCGCTCTCTGTTTGCGGGTCTTGCGTTAATCCTCGCGCTGTGGCGATTCCGGTAAATTTCTTCAATATCCTGTCGACCGTCTCCGCTTGCGCCTTCTCATCTCGCTTGGCCGGCAGGTGGATCTCTATGTGGTCGGATGAGTTCGCCACTTTGTCGAACGCCCCCACTTCGCCGTGCACCTCGGATCCCGGCGGCGCCACAGAGTTCGCCGCGAACACGAATTCTCGCGTGATTCGATGAATTTCCTCTTCGGGCAACGGCTTGTGGCGTGATCTTTGGCATCCCCCGCACCACACCACCAGCATGGCGGCGAACGCCGCGGTTTGCAAAACGAGGAGAAGCCTGCGGGAATTACAGTTGTCGAAGGAACTCTGCAGCACTGATGGCTAGGCGGCTTTCTTCGCCGGCGTTTTTAGCAGTTCAAGTGCCTTCTGGTAGATAGGGTCTTCCGGCGAAAGCGGGCGCGGTCCCTGGATGTCTTTTTTCGGTGCCGTATCCGGAACCGTATCGTCCACGTCGGAATCGTCCTCAACGGCCGTGTGCACCACTTCCGTCGGCGCCACGCCCTCTTCGAGAATCGCTTTGCCGCTCGGGTTGTAATAATTTGCGGTCGTCAGGATCAATGCCGAACCGTCATCCAGTGTAATCAGTTTCTGCTCCGAAGCCAGCCCAAAGGTGCGCTCGCCAACCACACTTCCTCGCTTGTTGGCCTCAATGGCGGAGGCCAGTACTTCCGCGGCGCCCGACGTCGTGCCATCAACGAGCACCGAAACCGGGCTCTTCCAGATCACCAGCTTCGGCTCCGCTGCAAAAGTCTGCGACGACACCGTCTGTCCCCGCAGCGTTGCCAGCGTGCCCGCCGGCACAAAAAGCCGCGCTACCGCAATCCCTTCGGAAACCGGGCCTCGTCCGCATTCCCGCAGGTCCAGGATCACGTTATGGACGCCTTGTTTTTCGGCCTCCAGCAATCGCCCGCGCACTTCCTCGGCGCGCCCCGCGTCCAGCGAGTTCAGACGCAACACCAGTGTGTCGCCATCGGCCTTCTGGCTGGTCAACTTCACCGGCGCGGCCTTCTCGCGAACCACATCCACGTCTTCAGGCGTGGCCTTGCCGCGTCGGATCACTCCCACTTTCACCGCCGTGCCCGTCGGTCCGGTCAGCAGGTTCATCGCTTGGCCCACGGACATATCGCGCGTCGTGAAGCCGCCCACCGATTCAAAAATATCTCCGCTGTGGATCCCCGCCTTGGCTGCCGCGCTGTCCGGCAGAACCGAAATCACAATCACGTAGCCAAATCGCTTGCTGAGCGTAATCCCGCTTTCGCCCGTGTTGGCGCTCTGCGTTTTTGTCTTGTATTCGTCGTATTCGCGCGGGGTCAGGTAACTGGACTGCGTGTCCAGCGATTCCAGCAAGCCATGCAGCGATCCCGCGGTTACCGTGCGCATGTTGGGCTCGTCAACGTAATCCTGCTGGATCTTCTGAAGCACCTCGCCAAACACCGTCAGCGATTTGTACGCTTTGTCGTCAGGAGTGCGTCCCAAGACATGGCCGATTCCCGCATAGCAGAAAATCGCCACCGATACGCAAATCAGGCCGATACGCGCTGCTCGATTCATTGCCCCACCTGTCTGAAATTCATCTGAAAGTATAACACCGCTTCTCCATGGGACGCGGCTCACACGATAAAGGAAGCCCGTTGCCGATTTGGCGCCCTCTCAACCTCAACCTCTGAACGCATCGGCTAAGCGAAAGCCGGTTCACGCTTGGCGTTATTCTTTCTCCTGGATGGCGAGGAACCGACACGCCAATCCAACCATTTGATGCTATTTAACCACACCATGTCATTCTTATACGATCTGAAGGCACCTAACTCATTCATTACAATGCAGAAAGGTCACTGAACTTGGCCTGCAACTTGCTAAAATGAATGTGTTCACATGCTGCAGACCTCTATCGTAGCCTCGGCCTCGACAGAAGGAGTCGGTCTCCACACCGGCGTCTATGGGCACGTCACCTTGACGCCCGCGCCTGCCGAGACTGGCATCGTCTTTCGCCGCACCGACCTGGATTATTTCCCCATCGAAGCCCAGGGCCACAACGTTGCCCGCGTCAGCTACGCCACCAGCTTGATGAAACAAGGTGTATTGCTGTCGACCACCGAGCATCTCCTCGCGGCTATCTATTCCTGTGGCATCGACAACATTTTTATCGATATCGACTCTATCGAAATTCCCATTCTAGACGGATCTGCCCAGCCTTTCATGCAGATGCTCGAGCGTTGCGGGATTCGCAGGTTGCGCCGTAGGCGCCGCTTTCTAAAGGTGTTAAGGCCCCTGGAGGTGACCGAAGGCGACAGGCGCATTGGCATCTACCCTGCCGGCGAGTTTCGCGTGTGCTGTTACGTGGATTTTCCACATCCCTTGGTAGGCCAGCAGCAATTTGAGATGGCCGTCAATGCCGCCAGCTTCCGCCAGTTGCTTGCTCGAGCCCGCACCTTTTGCTTTGAGCGCGATATCCAGCCGCTTCGCGCCATGGGTCTGATCCGTGGAGGATCGCTGGAAAACGCCATTGTGCTTACCGAGAGTGGCGTCATGAATGGCCCGCTCCGCTTTCCCGACGAGTTCGGGCGCCACAAAGCGCTTGATTTGATCGGCGACCTGGCGCTGGTAGGCCTCCCCCTCCTCGCTCGTGTAGAAGCCCATAAGGCCGGCCACGCCCTCCATACCCAGCTCGTGAGCCGTTTGCTCGCCGACCCTTCCCTTTGGACCATCACGACTGAAGAAGCCTCGGTGACCGAACTCGAGCCCGCCGCCGAAACCGTTGCTCCCGCCGCCGATTAGCGCCCCTGATTAGCAATTCGTCGCCCTCCCCGCGTTGCCGCATTGCCAAATCGCGCCTGCTCCCACACACTGAGCTGGAATCCCATGAGAAATAAAGATCTTGCCGTTGTCATCCTAGCTGCCGGGAAGGGCACACGCCTCAAGTCGAGCCGCGCGAAAGTGCTGCATCGTGCCGGGGGCCGAACTCTTATCGAACAGGTTCTCCGCGCCTGCCAGCCTCTGGGCGCAAGAAGAACCATTATCGTCGTCGGCCACCAGGCCGATGACGTCATTGCAATGGTCGAGCCCATGGGCGCGACCGCTGTTCTGCAGCAGCCACAGCACGGCACCGGTCACGCCATGCTGGTTGCTCGCCGCTCCCTGGGCAATTCCAGGTTCGCCATCGTTCTGCCCGGCGATGCTCCGTTGGTTCGGCCCGAGACTCTCAAAGCGCTGCTCGCCACTCACCGCGCATCCGGAGCCGCGGCCACCGTGCTCACCGCTGTCGTAGCCAATCCCAGCGGTTACGGAAGAATTCTGCGAAAATCCGAAACCGCCGTTTCCGCCATCGTCGAAGAATCCCAATTGAGCGGCGATCAAGCCGAAATTAACGAAATTAATTCCGCCATTTATTGTTTTACCCTGGAAAAACTCTGGCCCGCCTTGGCGCAGGTTCAGCCCAACAACAGGCATCGCGAAATATATCTGACGGATGCCGTCGCGGTTTTGGCCGCCAAGGGCGAAAAAGTCCTCGCGGAGATCGCGCCGGATTCCCGCGAAGTGCTTGGTTGCAACACGCGCGCCGACCTCGCCGAAGTCGACCGTGTTTTTCGCGAATGGAAGCGCGGCGCGCTGATGGATGCGGGCGTAACCATTCAATTGCCCGAAACGGTCTTGATCGATCCCGAGGTCGTCGCTGGGGAAGACACCGTGATCGAGCCCGGCGTTCAGTTGCTGGGTAAGACCAGGATCGGTGCGCGCTGCACCATCCGCGCGGGTAGCATTTTAAGCGATACCGTGGTCGCGGACGATGTCGTGGTCGAGCCTCATTGCCTGTTATCCGAAAGCCGCATCGATGATGATGTCATTGTCGGGCCTTTTGCCCGCTTGCGCGCCGGAGCCCATTTGAAATCGGGCGCGCGCGTCGGAAACTTTGTCGAGGTGAAAAACAGCACCGTGGGCGAAGGCACCAAAGCCATGCATCTCACCTATCTTGGCGATGCCAGGATTGGATCCAAAACAAATATCGGCGCCGGCACCATCACCTGCAATTACGACGGTTTTCACAAGCACCCCACCACCATCGGCGACAAAGTGTTCATCGGCAGTGATTCCGCCCTCGTGGCTCCCGTGCGCGTGGGAGACGGCGCCTTCGTCGCCGCCGGTTCCACCATCACGGCGAATGTTCCGCCCAATGGGCTGGCCATTGCCCGCGGCCGCCAGGTGAATAAAGCCGGTTGGGCGTCGAAAAAACGCCGCGAGCTTTCTTCCCCGCCACATGCGCCGAAAGCTGCCAGAAGAAAATCACGGCCCGCGCCGAAAAAACGCCGCCGTTGAAACCCCGGTCCCCGTCATACTCGCAGCCCGCCGCTGTGCTAAAATAAAAGTTCCCGCCACGCTCAGGGAGCCGCCAGCGCATGAAATTTGGAGTCGTTGTTTTTCCCGGATCCAATTGCGACCACGACGCGTTTTACGCCATCAGTGATGTGCTCCACCAGCCGGTTGAATTCATCTGGCACCAATCCGAAGATTTAGCCAATTGCGACGCCTTGATCCTGCCCGGCGGCTTCGCCCACGGCGATTACCTGCGTACCGGCGCCATTGCGCGATTCTCTCCGGTCATGAAATCGGTGGAAAAGTTTTCAAAAAATGGCGGCCTGGTTCTGGGAATTTGCAATGGATTCCAGATTCTCCTGGAAGCCGGCCTCTTGCCCGGCGCCGTCATGCGCAATACCGGATTGCGATATATTTGCCGCCATGTGCACATTCGCGTGGAAAATACCGCTACGCCCTTCACGCAGGCCGCCACGCCCGGCCAGATTCTGAAAATTCCCATCGCTCATAACGATGGAAATTACACCTGCGATCCGCAGACCCTTGCGGAACTCCATGCCCATCGGCAGATTGTTTTTCGCTACACCACCGCCGACGGCCGCGATGACGCCGCCGGCAATCCCAACGGCTCCATGGAAAATATCGCCGGTATTTGCAATCGCGAAGGCAACGTCGCCGGATTGATGCCCCATCCGGAGCGCGCCGTGGAAGCCGCTCTGGATTCCGCCGATGGCCTGGTGATTTTTCGTTCGATGGTTGAAGCTTTCGTCGGTGCCGCAAAAGCTACGGCGTAAAGTTGCGGGTTACGACTTTTGTGTCTCGCTCGGCTTTCACGTATTCTCCTTTTGATTTCTAGGCAGGAATATTGGCCACGGCAAGCGCGGAAATTAAAGTTACGGCGGAGATCGCCGCGGAGCACGGCCTTTCGGCCCCGGAATACGCGCGCGTTCAGCAAATCCTCGGACGCGACCCCAACATCACCGAGCTGGGCATTTTCAGTGTGATGTGGAGCGAACATTGCTCCTACAAATCGAGCAAGGTCCATCTCAAACGTCTGCCGGTTCGCGGCAAACTGGTTGTTCAGGGCCCGGGAGAAAATGCCGGCCTCGTGGACATCGGCGACGGCCTCGTCGCCGCCTTTAAAATCGAATCGCATAATCATCCCAGCTTCGTCGAGCCCTTTCAGGGCGCCACCACCGGAGTCGGCGGCATACTGCGCGATATTTTCACCATGGGTGCGCGGCCCATTGCCGTCCTCGATTCGCTGCGTTTTGGTCCCATCACCAGCGACGCGAATTCCGCATCGCGCCAAGCGAACGTCTCCGCTGAAACCATCTCCAAAAATCGCCGCATCCTTGATGGTGTGATTCGCGGCGTTGCCAGTTACGGCAATTCTTTCGGCGTTCCCACCGTCGGCGGTGAAGTCTGCTTCGAACCGTGCTACTCGCAAAATCCTCTCGTGAACGCCCTGGCTCTGGGCATCGCCAGAAAAGAAGATTTGTTCTTCGCCAAGGCGCGCGGCACCGGCAATCCTGTGATTTATGTCGGCGCGAAAACCGGGCGCGACGGCATCCACGGCGCATCGCTTCTCGCTTCTGCGGAGTTCACCGAGGAATCGCAGCAAAAACGCCCCAACGTCCAGGTTGGCGATCCCTTCGTGGAAAAGCTTCTTCTCGAAGCCTGCCTCGAAGCCATGACCACTGGCGCAGTCGTCGCCATTCAGGACATGGGCGCCGCGGGCCTCACCTGCTCCACCACGGAAATGGCTTCGCGTGGCGGCACCGGCATTGAGATCGATCTCGCCCGCGTGCCGCAACGCGAAACCGGCATGACGCCCTACGAAATCATGCTCAGCGAATCGCAGGAGCGCATGCTGCTGGTCGCCGAAAAAGGCCGCGAATCAGAAGTCCTGAACGTTTTCAAAAAGTGGGGCCTCGACGCCGTCGTCGTCGGCGAAGTCGCCGAGGGCGGCCTGTTGCGCGTCAAAGATCACGGCCAGGTCGTCGCCGAAATTCCCGCGCATCCGCTTGCCGAAGAAGGCCCGGTGTACCACCGGCCCATGTCGCCGCCTGTGCCGGCAAAAGAGTCCGCAGCGGACTGGTTCCTGTTTGCCCCCAGCGATAAAAATCTCACCGAGAATTTCAAGCGTCTGCTCGCTTCTCCGGCAATCGCTTCCAAAGGTTGGATCACCGAACAGTACGACACCATGGTGCGCACCAACACCCTCGCGGTACCTGGCGCCAGTGATGCCGCGGTGGTCCGCATCAAGGGAACGAAGCGCGCTCTCGCGCTGGCCACCGACGGCAACGGCCGTTGGTGCCAATTGAATCCGCGACTCGGGGCCATTCACGCGGTCGCCGAAGCTGCTCGCAACGTGGCCTGTTCCGGCGCGCGCCCCATTGCCGCCACCAACTGTTTGAACTTCGGCAGCCCAGAAAAGCCCGAAGTAATGTGGCAATTCAGCGAAGTCATCGACGGCATCGCCGCTGCCTGCAACGCACTGGAAACTCCCGTCACCGGCGGCAACGTCAGTTTCTATAACGAAACTCTCGGCCATTCCATCTATCCCACTCCCGTGATTGGCGTTCTTGGCGTCATCGAAGACGCCACGACCGTTCTGAAGATCGCGTTTCGCAACGCCGGCGACATTATCATTTTGCTGGATGGCTTGAACGACCCCGCGCCCGTGACCGTGGAAGCGGCAAGCGCCCGCGCCGCCGGTCTTGCGTGCGAATTTTCTTCCTCGGAGTATTCCAAATCCCTCGCAGGCCTCGTCGCCGGCCAGCCTCCGGCCATCGACCTCGCCGCCGAAAAGCGCCTGCAGCAATGTCTGCTCGCGCTGGCCTCTTCGCAATCCATTCAATCCGCTCACGACCTCAGCGACGGCGGCCTGGCCGTCACTCTCGCCGAATCTTGTTTCGCGGCGCCCCAACTGGGCGCACGGATGACCTTGGAGCATGACGCGCCCGCCGAGTCTTTCCTTTTCGGCGAACGCGGCGCTCGTGCGGTAATTTCCATTGCTCCGGCAAAGCTCGATGGCGTCCTCTATCTCGCGCGCCAACACGGCGTCGCCGCCAAGAAAATCGGCCACGTTACCAGTGACTCCATTTTCAGCATCCAATACAATGGAAGTGCCATAATTGAAGAGTCCGTGGAAGCGCTCCGCGATATATGGTCCCATTCGCTGGAGCGCGCACTCAAACAATGAATCCTAAGCTTGCCTTCGCTGACGATCATTTCCATGACGAGTGTGGTGTATTCGGCGTCTTCGGCCATCCGGAAGCCGCCAACCTCACCTATCTCGGACTGTACGCTCTGCAGCATCGCGGCCAGGAATCCGCCGGCATCGTCTCCAGCGACGGCCACGAGTTGCATCTTCACCGCGCCATGGGCGAAGTCGAAGAAATTTTTCAGCCCGCCGTGCTCGCGAAACTCCCCGGCCTCGCGGCCATCGGCCATGCTCGCTATTCCACCGCCGGCGACAAGGCTTTGCTCAACGCGCAGCCCATCATGATCGACTGCAACAAGGGCAAGGTGGCTCTCGGCCACAACGGCAATCTCACCAACGCCGCCGAGTGGCGCCGCAAGCTCGAGCACCGTGGCTCCATCTTTCAGACCAACAGCGACACCGAAGTCATCGTGCACCTCATCGCTCGCTCGCAGGCGCGCAATCTCTCCGCCGCCATCGGCGATGCCCTGAACCAGCTCGAAGGCGCTTACTCTTTGCTTCTCCTCACTCCCGACGAGTTGTACGCCGTGCGCGATCCCCGCGGGTTTCGTCCGCTGGTTCTCGGCAAACTACCCGCTACCCAGGTCGCTGGTGAAGCCTGGATGGTAGCTTCCGAAACTTGCGCCTTTGATCTGCTCAACGCGCAATACATCCGCGAAGTCGAGCCCGGCGAAATGGTGCGCATCTCCAGGTCCGGAGTCGAATCCATCCGCTTCGCTCCGGTAAAGCCGCAACAGCACTGCGTCTTCGAGCATGTGTATTTCTCCCGCCCGGACAGCATCATCTTCGGCCGCTCCGTAAACGAAAGCCGCGAAGCTCTCGGCCGCCTCCTCGCGCAGGAGCATCCCGCCGATGCCGATATCGTTGTGCCCGTGCCGGACTCCGGCGTTCCCGCCGCCGTCGGCTACGCGCTCGAATCCAAAATTCCCTTCCGCATGGGCTTGATCCGCAATCACTACATTGGCCGTACTTTCATCGAGCCTTCCCAGGCCATTCGCAATTTTGGCGTGAAGTTGAAACTTAATCCGGTGCGCGGCTTGATCGAAGGCAAGCGCGTCGTGCTCGTTGATGACTCCATCGTGCGCGGCACCACCAGCCGCAAGATCGTCCGCATGGTGCGCGAAGCCGGCGCCAGGGAAGTCCACGTGCGCATCAGTTGCCCGCCCACCATCTCGCCTTGTTATTACGGCGTCGATACGCCTACGCGCGAGGAACTGATTGCTTCTTCGAATTCGCCCGAACAGATTCGCCAGTTTCTCGGCGCCGATTCTCTCGGATACATCTCCATGGCTGGCCTGCGCCAGGCCGTAAGCGACACCGAAGGCAACTTCTGCACTTCTTGCTACACCGGCGTCTATCCCACCGATCTCGTGCAACTCGAGGTTCTCGCCGGCAGCGGTAATGGCGTGGTGGGCAATCTCAACGGAAATTCCGCGAATGAACTCGCATCAGAAAGGCCTGTGGTGGTCGAAAGTGAAGGCTGAAGTGACGTCTGACGTAAAAGCTGAAGAAAAATCTGAAGTGAAAGCCAGCCACAAGAAAAAGCCTGAAGATGCCCACTTGCCCGTGGGCGCAAAAATTCAGCGCGAGATCATCGCCTGGTTTTGGGTAGGCTTGGCCTTTTTGCTGATCAATGGAACCATCGGCCAGGCGCGTGTTATTCCCTCCGGCTCCATGGAAAACACTCTGCTCATCGGCGATCACCTGATCATGAGCCGCATCGGCTACGATGCCGGCGTGCCCTTTACCAATTGGCACGTGCCCCTGTGGCGCAATCCGAAACGCCAGCAGGTCATTATTTTCAAGCCGCCCTTTGCGCCGGACACCCCCGATTACGTAAAGCGCGTGATTGGCTTGCCCGGCGACAGCGTCGATATTCACGACGGTGCGGTTTGGATCAACGGGCAGAGGCTCAACGAACCGTATGCCCTTGGGGCCAGCGAGCCGTACGAACTGCATACTCCCTACAAGGTCCCGGACAATTGCTATTTCGTCATGGGTGACAATCGCGGCAATTCCTACGACAGCCGCTTCTGGGGCTGCGTCCCGCGCAAGGATATTATCGGTACGCCGGTAATGATTTACATGTCTCTCGATGCTCCCTCGGATGCCTGGGAACCCGGTCAGATTCGCGAACGCTTTTACGCGTATGCCAACGCCGTCCTGCATCCGGGTACCGTGCGTTGGAGAAGACTGTTTCACATTTTTTAGCTCTTGGGATTTCGCCGATCGTTGAGATGGTGCCGTGCCCTCCCCGGCTTTCATCGACACAAATCCACAACCTTGATTTTTGTGCGCGAAGGCCCTTGAGCTGGTAATAAATTCTGGAAACACTGACGGGCTTCCATGAAATACGCAGACGCCGGAGTCAACATCGCCGTAGCCGATGACGCCAAGCAACGCATTCGTCATCAGGCTAGCCGCACCTTCACACCCGGGGTTCTGGGCGGCATCGGAGGGTTCGGAGGGCTGTTTGCGTTAGACACCAAAAAATGGAAAGAACCCGTTCTGGTGTCCAGCGCCGACGGTGTCGGCACCAAACTGAAGATCGCCATGGCTATGGGTGTCCATTCCACCGTTGGCGGCGACCTCGTGAATCATTGCGTCAATGACATTCTGGTCCAGGGCGCTGAGCCGCTTTTTTTCCTCGATTACCTCGCCATGGGCAAGCTCGAGCCTCAAGTTGTCGAGCAGCTTGTCGAAGGCATGAGTCGCGCTTGTCGCAAGGCCGGTTGCGCGCTGATTGGCGGCG
>DASXLA010000047.1:0-12295 GCA_036496505.1 Candidatus Acidiferrum sp.
AGCGTGGGCATGGACGTTCCACCGCACTCGATTTACTACGAATTCAACGGCTTCCCTTTCGGAATCGCAGACGCCCACGAAGGCATGTGCGGATCGGGCGGGCTGGCCAACGAAAACGAACTCATGCGCGTGATCGACGCCAAAATTAAGTGGCTCGAAGACGCCGAGAAAGCGAGGCTGATGTGAGCAAGTGGCAAGTCAACATCTTCGGGGTGGTCCCCAACATG
This sequence comes from Candidatus Acidiferrum sp., assembly GCA_036496505.1. GTDB lineage: Bacteria > Acidobacteriota > Terriglobia > Acidiferrales > UBA7541 > Acidiferrum. Next base: position 228 of record DASXLA010000047.1, read on the forward strand.
CTGGAGGTTGAGGCCGCCGACGCCGACGAAGCCGAGGAAAAAGCGCTCCAGGCAGTTTTAGACGTGCTGGATTTTGAGGCCGAAGACCAGCCAGATTCACCCCCTCCCCCGGAGGCGAAGGAAAAGCGAAAGGTCGTTTCATGGCCAGTTTCATAATTCGCATGGCCGATGGGAGGTTCTTTGCCGACCTGAAAGATGGGCGGATCATCACCACCAGCGATTGCAACTATGCCCAGCGGTTTAGGAACCGCTGGCTCGCCTTGCAGCAGGCAGCGGCGGGGCAAGGCTTCTCCGGTGCCTACATCCTGCCCTACGTGGCTCCAGAGCCCGAGGGCAAGGCTTCTATCGAAGGATGAAAAAACCAATGAAGCTACTACTCACAGACCTGTTTAGGAAAATTGCGCTGCTCGCAGTCGCAGTCTGCCCCTTCTGTGATGGATTGGGCCTGATTCGAAGCGAAAGCGGCTCGCGTCCCTGCTCCTGCCAGCGGGAGGCCGAGGCCAAAGCCAGAATGAACCGGGCGCGCATTCCGCCCGGCTTCGCTCCGGCCAGCTTCTTAAATTTCAAGCGCAACACGAGCAACGCGCGGGCGCAGATGGTGACCGAAAGCTATGCGCGCGAATTTGTGCCGGGCGACAAGGAGCGCAAGCCAGCCGGGCTGCTATTGGTCGGATCGGTCGGAGTCGGCAAAACCCACCTGGCGGTGTCGATCCTGCGCGAACTAATCCAAACTAAAGGCATAGAAGGCCGGTTCGTGGATATGGTCGAGCTGCTCGACCAGCTGCGCGGCAGCTATAGCAGCACGCTCGAAGATCAGCGCGAAATTCTGCGGCCGATTTTTAACGCCGACCTGGTGGTGCTCGATGAGCTGGGCGCGGCGCGGCCTTCCGATTGGGTGTTTGAAACGCTGGAGCTGCTTATCGGCGGGCTCTACAACCGCAACAGCCCGGTTATCGTCACAACCAACCTTCCCAACCTGCCGCCCTTGACCGGTCCCGCGAGCGAATACCTGCGCGCCACGCGGCGCGAGACGCTGGGCGACCGGATCGGCATCAGGATGTGGAGCCGCTTGCAGCAGATGTGCATGGCCGAGGATCTGAGCGGGCCAGACTGGAGAACGAAAGCGTGAAAGCGAAGTTGACCACGACCGAGCAGTTTAACGCCGCATTGGGAAGGGTTTTGCGGGAGATTCGCGTAGAGGCCGGCATTAGCCAGGAGCAGATGGCCGCAAAACTAAAAGTGCATCCCAACACGGTCAGCAATTACGAACGCGGCGCGGGTATCCAGACGGCGGTTTTTATCTTCGCCTGCATGGCCTTGAAGCGTCCCGCCTATCAGGTACTCAGCGAGGTTATGGATCACCATGCCCAATAATTGGGTCGGAACTTACAAGCTCGATGAGCGCGGCGAGCCGGTGCCATGCTTCCGCACGATCGAATGGGCGGAGTGGTACGAGACGGCGGATCGCCGCGTAGCCTACACCGACACCGGCAACGGCTGCATCATCTCCACGATTTTTTTAGGACTGGATTTTAATTTCAACCCCATGCGCGACCCGCTCACCTACAAGCCGGTGCTTTGGGAAACGCTGATTATGGGCGGCCCCCTCAACGGGCGCATGTGGCGCTACCACTCCCGCGAGCTGGCGGAGCTGGGCCACAAGCGGGCCGTGGGGATGGCGCTGGGCTTAGTAGTGGTGAACACCGGAACCTGGCCGTGGCAGGTATCCGAAATAGCTGAGCAGGACGAGAATCACGATCAGTACCACGATTGCCTGGACAACCCGGTTCCACGGAGCGGGCAGAGGCAAGAAAGTGATGAGCCAGACCACGAGACAGGCAAACAGAATGGCGACCAGCAGCGCGACGAGAGCTGAAATCATGACAGTCCCCCTGCGCGTTAGATGAGCGCGCGAACTAAGCGAGAGGAAGTGTTTTTATGGCGAATTTTTGGGTGAATGGAATCGTGGCCCAGCGCAACGGGCTGCCCTACATACAGCTCTCAAACGACAAAGGCATGATCGGGCAGCTTTCGATGAACGAAGCGCGCCAGATCGCGCAAGACATTTTAATCATGGCCGCGCGCTGCGAGGCCGACGCCATGATTTTGAAGTTTTTCAAAAACTCCAAATTTCCCGAAGGGGCCGCCGCCGCCCTGCTGGTTGACTTCCGCGACTTTCGCGCCGAGCTTGACCAGGAAGAGATAGAACACACCATGGACCGCACCCAATTCAACTGCATCCATTGCGGCCAGGCCCCGCGCGAGCATTCCCCGGATGGCCGATGCACGCCAGATGGAGCCACGTCTTACCAGGAACCGCCGCCGCCGCCGCCGATCTAAAAATTTATAGATAATGCACCGGAGGAAAGAGCAGTCTTAGGGGCAGAGGGAAAACAGCCCAATGCCCAAACCCCCTGGCAAGCCGCCCAAACCACCGAAGCCGCCCAAGCCCCAGCCGCCGACCGATCTGCTGACAAACAAAATTCTGCTCGACATTCTGAAAGCTGTGAATGAAGGCGTGAAGGTCGAAAAGGCCCAGCTTGATGTGGCTGTCGATCAGCTCCAGACCGCAAGCGAACAGCTCCGCGTCGCGGGCGACCAGCTGGAAGTAAGCAGGGGCCAGCTCGCCGTGGCGAGGGATCAGCTGGGCGTCACCCGGCAGCAATTTGCGGTTGAGAAAGCGCAGCTGATAACCGCAACCGAAAGCCTTGATGTTCTGAGGGAAATCCTCGCAAGTATCTCGCCACCACCCACACACAGGTACACCGTCACCGTTCGCGCCGTGCCGTTTATTTACGACTTCCCATCAGGCGAGATAAGGCCGGGGATGAAAGTGACCGTGTTAACGAAGGAGAAACCTATGGCAGTTCAACCCGGCAAAGGCGCGGCATTCGGCGCGCTCATGGAAGACAATGGCAACCCCATCGAGTTGCCCGCAGGCTCCAGCTGGAGCTGGCACACCGACGACGACACCGATACCATCGTGCTGGTTTCGTCCGATAACACCGCGCTGGTTGTGATTACCACCACCGACCCACCGGCAGACGGACGCGATACGCTCGTGGCCACCGCCAGCGCGACAGATCCAAGTGGAGAAGAAATCGAAGGCAGCTTGACCACCGAGCTGGTGCCCGGCGTGGGCCACACCTACACGGTTCGCGTGTTCCAGCCCGTTCCCCAGCCGATCGGCGGCAAAAGGTAAACCCCCAAAACTAAAATCGGCCCCGTCTCTTCGCGGAGGCGGGGCCAGGTTCTAGGAACACAAAGCCTTGGGGTTTTCCTCTTTCTCGTGCGTTCGTGCGACATGGAGGTTGCACTAACTGCCCAAAAGCGTACTCCCGCAGAAAACGCGCTACAAGCCCCAAGGCGCGATTCCGGGTGTCTACCCCCATAAAAATCCCATCGACGCAGCCTTGCCCGGTTTCTGGCTCGTGGCTGGGGCGAATTTCGAGGCGGTGCCCTGTTCTAATCGGGTTTTGCAGGGTTTTGCTTTTGTCATAGTGGGAAGGTTTTTCTCACGCGTTTTGCACATAAAGCACACAAAAATCGGTTCTTACGCGCGCTAGTAGTAGTAGTAACTGTGGGAAAGTGGGAAACGCGCCAGCGTTTTCCAAGCTCGTCAGAGCGTCTTTTCCATAGTTCTTATGCTTCTGCATCTGCTTGCGTAACGTGACGGTATCTAAACGTTACGTTACGGCGTAACTTATTAACTACTCTGATTCCTTTGAAGATGCCCCGGCTGGGGCTGTTACACCGTAACGCTGTTAACATTACGGCGTAACACGGGGAAAAGGAGAAAGGTAATGGCCTTTGTAAAACTCGACACGTGCATTTTAGATTCGTCTCTCTGGATCGAGCGTTCAGTGAGAGACGTTTTTATAACCGCGCTGCTCATGGCCGAGCCCTTTGAATTGGTAGAACCAGCGAATCAAATCGAAGTTAGAACGCTCGACAACACCGAGTTCGTGGTTCCTCCTGGCTGGTACGGTTTCGTGCCAGCGGCGGGAAGTGGGATTGTGCGGCGCGCTTTAGTGGAACTAGAGGAAGGCTACAAGGCCTTGGAAAAACTCGGATCGGCTGATGAAGAGAGCCGCAATAAAGACTTTGAAGGTCGCCGGTTAGTTCGGATAAATCATGGCTACTTGATTTTGAATTTCATCAAGTACCGCGAAAAAGACCACACCGCAGCCGAACGAATGCGGCGTTACAGGCTGAAAAAAAGCGGGGGCAGAGCAAAGAAGGCCGCAACGCGCTAGACATGCGCGCTGGCGCGGGTCAGCAAGGTGTCAGCATTTGTACTGGACATGTCCAGACATGTCTTTGACTGTTTTGGACACCCTCTGCATGTCTTTGACTCCCTCTGCATGTCTTTGACAGTCTCACGTCCCCAGCAGCCGGGCCGGGTCCATGGTCACGAGTTCTTTCATGCGCGGCTGCACATGATCTGCCAGGGTCAGGCCGTCGCGCAGCACCACGTAAGGCATGACGATATTGCGCAAGTCGATCACTCCCGAGTCGGCGGCTTCAAACATGGCTTTCAGGTGCCAATACAGCACCCGCCACACCCGCCGTTCTTCCTGCTCGATGGCCTTTGCCAATCCACCAGTGCGCATGTGGCCGTTGCGGTCGAATTTTTGATTCTTGCAAGTGGCCATGACCCGAATGTGATAAGGCGTCTTCTCGATTTCTATAAATGCCTCGAAGCCTTCGGCGGGCGGGCGGGATACCAGCATCAAGCCGGTACCCCGGTGCGCGTAGACGAGTTTGCGAATCGCTTCCTGCGATTTTGAGACCGCAACCTCGGTACTTTCGTAAGCCATGGGCTCACACCGTCCTTTCGAGGGCGCGCAGCTTTTCAGCCGAGGCGGAGACGACGAAGGCCGTTCGGTTGAGGCCCATTTCCTTGGCCATGGCATCGACGCGCGTGAGCAGGCCGCGATCGAAATTGACCAGCACCGGCACCAGGTCTAAGCGATCCTGGCTGGCGCGGCCATTCTTTCCGGCGTCGGTGATGAACTTAGCGGCTTTAGTTTCCTTGGCTGATTTCTTGGCTGGTTTCTTGGCGATGGTCATGATTAAGCTATCTTCCTTTCGAGTTTGAGGTAGAGCAGTTTGAAAAGTTGAAGGAAATCCTCACGGGCCTTTTGAATGCTTTCCCGGTCGGCGCGGTCGTTGTACTCCAGCACGCTCAGGCCTTGGGCCAGCGCGTTGGGGTAGGCCTTGCGGCGTCCGATGAGGACCGGCGATACTTCGACGCCTTCCAGCCCCTCCAGCGACGCTGTGGCTTCCCCGTTGTCCGATCCCCGCGCGTCGGCACCGTTTAACACGGCGATGGCGCGCAGATGGTCGTTTACTTCGCGGGCTTCGCGCACCAGCTCGGCGGTCGAATCCACGCCCCACAAGTCAAAAGAGCGCGGAGCCGCTGGAACTAAAACCACGTCTGACACCGTGAGCGCGGCGCGGATCGAGCCCGAATCGCGGCCGCCCACGTCGATCACGATTTGGTCATAGCGGCTTTTTAGTTGTCTTACCTGGGTGCGGATCGCGGCCCCGTGGAGCGCGACGGCGGTATAACCCGGCGCGCCTTCCATGCGGCCAGACCGCAATTCTGTGAAGGCGAGAGCGTGGCCCTGCTCGTCGCCGTCGATTAAAAGCACGTCCTCGCCAGCTTTGGCCAAGGCGATAGTCAGATTCACGGCGAGCGTGGTTTTACCCACTCCCCCCTTCGTGTTGCCTACTGTCAGAATCATGCTTTCCAATCTAGCAGCAATGCCCAGCCGGGGCAATAAATAGGTGTTGCATATACAGGAACGCGGCAAAGTAAAAGGGCGGGGTTTTTAGTTCCCCGCCCCGTATCGACCCGGCTTGATATGGATCACTCGGCGGCGGGCGTCTCGGCGGCGGCTTCGCGCGCCAGCTCTGCGGCTGCGGCCAGCTCTCCGGTGAGATTGTCGATCCGCTCCAGCGCGCGCCGAATGTCGAAGGTGGCCACTTCCCCGCCCGGCTCCATCACGGCGCGGCCTTCCTTGAGGCAGAGCGCCGCAAGGCTGTCCAGTTCGTTCTTGAGCATCTGGCGGAGAAAGTTAGGATCGAAGACGGTGAAGGGAGAACACGCGCCATCATGGCCCTTGAGGCGAATGCAGCGCCAATGTTCGCGGCGGTCCTTGCGGTTGCAGATGTAGCTGGGCATAGTTTTTTACTTTCCTTCCTTGGGCGTCGAAGTGGAACGCGCGTACATGCCGGGCGCATCCATGATCTTGCGCATAAACGTTTGATAGTCGCCATCGTCGTTAACGAACTCCGACAGCGAGCCGGGGAACTGCGAGCGCGCCGTTACTATGTCGCTGACAACCAGCCGGAGACTTTTCAGGACAAAATTGCGAGTGCCGGAGCAGACCATCGAGTACCAGTGTTTCGTGTCCTTCGATGCCTCGAAAACTTCTTCGTCTTTGTAGTAGCGAAAGCGATACTCGAATTTATATTTCTGATCGGGCGTCTCTTCGCGCAGCACGCCCAGCCAGTCGGTTTTCTCGTCAATGCGGAATCGCCAGAGAGCAATGGTTTTTTCGTCCACGATTATCATCGTTTTTTTCCTTTCCGCTGGGCCTTCTTTTCGGCATAGAGTTTTTCCGCCGCGATGCGCGCGGCGGCGTGGAAGATGGCCGCATAGCTGATGGGGTACGCGGTGCGGCAGCCAGCCAGCCTGACCACGGCATAATAAGGCTGGGCCTCAATGACAACAGCACGAGAGCGGCCCCGCTCCCGTACCGTGTCACAGGTGGTGAATACAAGCCGTGTTTTGCGCTTGTCGAGTGAACTCATTGCGGCCCCCCCTGCGGAACAATCCAAGCGATGCCGCCCGCCAGATCGGGCTGGGCCAGCAGCTCATCGCGGCTGGTATGAAGCGCGCGCCCATCTTTAGTGACGCCAAGAAATTGCGTCTGGCCGGTTTCATTGGCGATTGACTGCACACACTGAAAAGCATCTTCCGGCACATAGAAGCCGATGCCGATGCCGATCTGAACGTAGTGGCCGCGCGTCAGCGGCCCCGTGTTCATAGTCTGCGGAAGGAATACAAGTTTGGTAGTTTCCACTACTGGCCTCTTTCATTTGGCTTGTGAAGGTTGAGCGCCCGCGCGATGCGCTGCGCCATGTTCCCGCTCACGGCGGTGCAGATGTGCATCTCCCCGCGCATGACCGCCTTGCGCACCGCGACGAACTTTGGCGCTGCATTGGGCTTGGATGTGCTGGGCATATGCGCTGAATATACCATAACAATGGAAGCCCCGCACGACTGGCATTGATAGCGGCCCTGCCAATGTTCGTCGGGCTCGCATTCTTGGCGGGTGTCTTCGTCCACGGCGATAAAGCCATCCGTGTGTGAGCGGTTGCCACATGAGCAGATCATGTTATCGTTTGCGGCGTCATAGGTGATTGTTCCGGGTGTTGTCATTGGTGTGCCTCTTTCTTAGTTTTTTACTTTTCAAACAATTCGACTTGCTGCGGAGCCGGTTCCAAAATCGGCCGGCCTTTGACGGCGCGCCAGAATTCATGGGGCGTGAGTCCAGTGCGCAGGCGGAGCGTTTCTTGTTTCTCAGGGGTGATCGACTTCATGAAGCGGTGGAGCGGATCGCGGCGCGCGTCTTCGACCATGGTCCGCGCGAACGGACCTAAGAGCGCTTTTAGTTTCATGCGCCGGTTAAAGGCATCGTTGCCCGAAGTCCACACCCAGCCAGGTCGAACCGGAGAGTACATATCTTCGGGGAGCAGGGGCGCGACGCCAAGGAACTGGCCCCAGCCGCTTTTGCCGCCGCGCCACGATCCCGGCAGTAAACCGGGGTGCGCGGCTTCGGTGAAGCAGTGGCCATGCTCAAACATGAGGCGAAGCGGAACGTGACGGCGGATTGACGCATCCCGCTTTTCGCGCGTGTCGAAGGTGGACAGGTGAGCCGATCCCAGCTCGATGTAATCCCGCACATAGACATTGGCGAGAGCTGCATCAAGGCATTCGTGGGCAATCAGGCGCGCGGTTTCGATGATGCGCGCCAGTGTGCCGGGTGCGACGCCGAGCTGGGTAGAAACGTCTTCGAGAGTTTGCATTTTAGTTTTCCTTTAGAACAGTGAGAGCTGCGCGGCGGCATTCGTCGGCGGCAGTTCGCGCGCGGCGCAGTCTTCGCAATCTTCGTCATGCTCGATGGTTTCGTCGCATTCGCAATCGTCAAACTCGCAGCCGCATTCTTCGCAGCGATTGAAATCCTCTTCGTCGTCTTCGTACTCTTCGAGGCCATAATTCAATGCATCTTGCAGGGCTGTCATGTGAAAACTTTCTCGCCTATCTCATTCAGCGCTGGGGGGCGAATCCCAGACAGAGCGGGCAGCGCCCGCTTTCGATTAAAGGTTTTTAGTATTCGTCGCTCAGCAGCACGGTTGTGTGCAGCCGATCCCATTCGGTGATGATGTAGATTTTCTGGCCATCTGCCAGCTTGTAAGCGCTCAGGATGCGGTCGCCATCGGTAATGGCGGCTTCGTTGAGTTGCTTGTCGGCGGCGCTTAAATCTCCCCAATCGCCGCGCTCGTGGCGATGAATGAATTCGAGCGGGGTGCGGTGATTGTCTTCGAGCGCTCCGATCGCGCCGTGCGTCCCGCTGCATTTGCCGAGCGGGAATCTTGGCAGCGCCGGGAACACGCCCGACTCGTCAATGACATGGAGGTTTTCTTTACCGAAAACGGCGGCCATGGCTTCGAGAAAATTAAAGTTTTCCATTGGTTCAAATTCTTTCTGGCCAGATCCCGCGCTGGCCACGCGGTTATAGTTTTTTAGCTGGCCAGCATCAATTCGATTTCGAGTTTTTGCAGCGCTTCACGAACGTTGTTATTCGATTCCTTGACGATGCGCGCAAAGTTTGGCGCGGTCGCTGTCTCGGGCGCATTGTCCTGCCAGATGCGCGTGAGCAGGGCCGCCGCATCGCTGGCAATGCCGTATGACGAAAACTCAATTACTTTGTTGCGGGATATAAAGCGGTCCTGAAAGCGGCTGGTATCGTTGCAGGTAAAAATCCAGATGGTCATAGGAAGTGGCGCGGTTCCATCCAGCTTGGACAGGCAAAACTGTTGCGCGGCCATGCTCATCTGATCGGCTTCGTCCACTAAAATCAGGTGGAATTTTTTAGTTTCAAACGGAACGTACTGGCAGGTTCGCGCGATGCGTTCCAGTGTGGCCAGATCGCATGACTGGCTGGGGATGTGATGCACTTCGGCGGGAATCATTTCTGCCAGCGCCATGGCCATGGTCGTTTTACCCGTGCCCGATGGGCCTAGAAATATCCAGCCCGATTCAAAGGGCCGCGCGGCCAGCTTCGTGCAAATCGTTTTGGGTTTGACGAGCCCGATGAAATTGTCAATGGTGCGGGGGCGATAGCGTTCCGTGAGTGAGGCGGGAAACTCGAATGCAGCTTGCGTGGTTTGGGAGTGTCCGAACAAATCAAACATAGTTTTTTGCACCTTTCAGAGTTGGGCCAGTTCGTCCTGGCTAAGTTGGTGGAGCGGGCGAAGCCCCGCAAAACTAAAAACTAGCGGTGGAGATTCAAGGCCAACAGCCCGACAATCCAGACCGTGAGCGCCGCGAGAATTGTCCAGACGATCACGGTTGCGGGGTCCATGTGGGCATATTCGAGAATGGTCATAGTTTCCTTTCTAGGCGGCGGGGCTTTGGACCCGCTCAGAGCGCCTTACTGGCCATGCATCTGGCCAGCCATCGGCGGCGCGCCTCATCCCGTTGGCAAGCTGGCCAGCGCGGCGCGATCGGCGGGAGAGAGACGCGCGGCTTCGCGCCTCAATTCCGCTTCGGTGACGCATCGCGCGGCGCACGGCGCACCCATGGGCAGGAAACTGGCCAGCGCGGCGGCGCGCGTGGCAGAGCTGGCAGAGCTGGCGGGCGCGGTCGCCATGGTCGCCGCATAGTTGTATCTGTGAGTGGCGGCGACGGCGGCATTGTGGGCCGCTACAGCGGCGCGCGCTGTCTCGGGGCTGGGGTGTGTCATGCGCTGGCCAGCGGCGCGCCTTGCGGCTTCGTGAGCGCGGCGCATGGCCTTGAGTAAAAGGTATAGATTGTGCTTAGTTTCGAGTTTCATCGTTCTCCCCCTGTTAGTTGGTGGCATTGGTGGTAAGCGAACGGGCGAATTCCTTCGCCCATCCCATCGACTCTGTGAGTGTTTCGGCCAGCCCATCGGCCCATGAGAAATGCGCCGTGAATCCTTCGGGCTTGTACGAAGTGGTATAGGTGACGCATTTTGAAAGGCTGCAACCTTGTGCGAATTCAATCAAGGCGAAGAACACGCGGCGATAAAAGGCGGGATGGCCGATCATGAATTGCAAGCGGCGCATGTCGAGCATCTGGCCAGCATGTTTGGCAGGAACTAGAAAGTTATATTTCTCGTTGCGTTTGTTCATGCACGAGCGGACTAGCGTAACTTCGACAGAGTGGCCAGCCAATTCCAGCGAATTGACTAGCGCGATGATGGCCGCGCCTCTGTTACGCAGGTTCAATTCCGGTATAGTTCCGGGGCCGCCAATTTCGACGGAGAGTCTGAAAATTTGGCCGCATGGCTTATTGACGATTTCAGACTCTAGCCAGTACTCGGGCTCACCTGAAACGAATGCGGCCACATCCAATGATTGCCCGGTAACGTCGTAGAAATAGCGCGTCTCTTCGGAATCCGCTTGCATGTCTGGCAGTGTCAGCGCGTCAATCTTCGGTGCGTTCCACTGGCCAAACTGCGCAGCATCCAATGTTTCGGCCCATGTTAATTCTCCGTTCCATTGGTTCGCCTCGCGGTCAACAGATACCGTTTCGTAGTTCACTCCCAAGCGGAGCAGAGAAAACAATTCTGGCAATTCGATGGTAGGCACGGGGCCATCGGGATTGATGCGCAGCACCGTCAAAACTTGCTGCGCAGTCGATTTGTTTCGTTTTCTAGCCATGGTGAAAACTCCTAAAGTTTTTTAGTTCCGATTAGTAAAGTGGCAAAGGATGCGCTGCGAGAATGGCTCCCACTGTTGTCCGATCTGCTCCACGAAAGACGAGCATTTCAGCGACGCGCGCGGGCTGCAACCCAGCCGCTAATAGTTCGCAGCCTTCAAGCGATGCGCGCTGGGTGCATACAAGCTTTGGATAGCGATTAGTGGCCAATTGGCGAACATCTTGCACCCATTTCACCCATGCTTCGGAACGATCGAAAATGGCTTTGGCCAGCGCCAATTCCATGCGCTTGTCAGTGTTCCATTCGATGAAATGGAAACGGTCACGAACGGAGTTATCCAGCGCGCGACGGTCGGAGAATTGAATCGTTGCGCCAGTTCCGGGGGTGTTATCAGTGGCAATGCAAATGAAATCCGCATGGCGTTTTACCAGTCCGCCGCTATTGCGACCGCGCGGGAAACTAGCATGGCCATTGGCCAGTGCACCATTGAGGGAGCCCAGCAAATTACCGGAGCCCAGCGCCAATTCGTCAAGTAAGAAAACGCCCCCCTGAGTGTAGGCGCGGTACAAATCGCTTTCTACATACTCGCCGTGGGCGTCAACGTAGCCCATGAGAACAGAGGCGGTCATTTGCGCTTGCAATGCAACGTAGTAGAAGGGCAGCCCTAACAAATCCGCCATTTTCTTAGCGGCCGTCGATTTGCCGGAGCCCGCTTCACCCCAAAGGAAAACAGATTTGCGCATGGAAACTAACATGCAAACTTCGTCAAATAGTTCGTGCTTTAATCCGTCAATGGTTCCAATGTGCTGGCCATTCTGGAAGTAAACGGTACTAGTTTCCTTTGGCAGTGTGGCCAGTGCTTCGTTAATCCGCTCGGAGATTCGCGCGTCTAACTCTTCGGTGATTTCTTCGCGCTGGATTGACAAATAGGGCTGTAAGCTGCCAGCCAGAATGGCTGCCAGTGGGTCACTGCCCTGTATTGGCTGGATTGGTGCGGGCTGGGTTGCTTTGCAGCTTGTATGGTAGCGACCGGATTCGCCTCTGCGATTCCAGCTGATTTCTTCGCCTAGTTGAATGGCCAGTTTGCAG
>DASXLA010000048.1:0-1500 GCA_036496505.1 Candidatus Acidiferrum sp.
GCCTGCTCAAGGTCGGCCCGCTTCCCGGCCCCGGTCGCAGCGAGTGCCGTGAATTGCTCGACCCGCTTTTTCGCCAGGTCGATCCGTGGGGTCAGCGCGGCTTTTTTGTTCGCGGCATTGTTAAGTTGATCATTCGCTCCCCGTAGCGTGGCCTCGGCGGCTTTTACCGCCGCCTCGAAGGGCACCGGGTCGATCTTGAATAGCACGTCGCCCTTCTTAATCGGCCGGTTTGGTTGAATCGGCACCTCGGTCACCTGGCCGGTTATGCGCGGAACGATCGGAATCACGTAGTTCATCGCGCGCACGTCGTCAGTTGTGGGCGCGGCAATGTTCAGAAGGAGGAAAAGAGCCATCATTGCCACGATGGGCAGCGTGATGGTAATGACCGCCGCGATAAAGTTCATGGGCAGCCACTTGAATTTATAGAAAATGAGCCAGACGAAGAAGCCGTAGATGCCAAGCAGGATGACTTCCATTACGCCTTCCCTCCCTTAATCTCCGCTTCGAGTTCCGCGACGCGGGCGCGGAGTTGTTCGAGTTCAGTCGTGGCGGATTTTTCCCCACCCGTCTGCTCGTGCGAGTGATCGACATCCGTGCCGTACGCCATCTTGTGAAAAACTGGCTTTGAGTAGGCCCAAAGCCAGGCGATCGGCCAGAGCAGTCCGCCGAAGCAAAGCGAGAGCAGACACAGGCACTTGATAGCCCCGAGCTGCGGATGGTGCCGCCTTTCGGCAACCTTTTCGGGGAGAATGTGGACCAGCAGGAAGGCCCCGATTAAGACGGGCGGGACGAGGATGAACGCGAACCACGCAATGACGCCCGCGACTGTATCGAGCGTCTCACCGTGAAGAAACGAGGCGTGGGCGGTAGTTGGCAGCGCCAGAAGTCCGAGCGCGATGAGCCAGATTACCTGTCTCGGAGGAGACCTGCGTGAGCGCAATTCGTCGCTGCTTTCGAGGGTTGCATTCATAAATTCAGCTGGGCGAGACGGAACTTGCTCAAAATGCAAAGAAAAACAACGAGACCTTTTTTGTTGTTTATAGTTACTCCAGGTTGTTGCTGTCTCGTTAGTCCTTCCGGTCGCCGTCTAATCTGCGCATCCCACCGACGTAATTTTTCTCACCTGCGACGCGTTTGGCGTGCTGCCACCGGTCAAGTCACTTTCGCCCGCGCATGCAATGTATCACTTCATCAGCGGCTACACCGCGAAAGTAGCCGGCACCGAGATGGGCGTGACCGAGCCGCAGGCAACATTCTCGCCCTGCTTCGGCGGCCCATTCCTGGTCTGGCATCCGAGCAAATACGCGGAGCTGCTCGCGGAAAAGATGCGCACGCATAAAGCGCGGGTGTGGCTGGTCAATACCGGCTGGGGCGGCGGCGCCTACGGTACTGGGAAACGCATTAGCCTGAAGAACACGCGCGCCATTCTCGATGCAATTCACAATGGCACGCTGGCGAATCCGAAAAAGGAGCGCGATCCGATTTTTGGCTTCGACGTGG
>DASXLA010000049.1:0-3511 GCA_036496505.1 Candidatus Acidiferrum sp.
ACGATGTGTATCTCGCCGACATTTGGCCCTCGTCTGAGGAGGTGGAGACTGCGGTAAAAGCATCGGCGCGAACGGAATTTTTTCGTAAAGAGTATTCCGAGGTTTTCACGGGTGACCAGACCTGGAACTCGCTCAAAGTGCCGGGCGGCGATCTATTCGAGTGGACCGCGGATTCCACTTACATCAAGCAGCCGCCATATTTTGACAACTTAGTCGACCCGTTGACGTTTGTGCAGGATTTTGCCGGGCTGCGAGCATTGGCGGTCCTGGGCGATTCGGTCACGACAGACCATATTTCTCCAGCCGGATCGATTCCGGTGGATAGCCCGGCAGGTAAATATCTCGTGAGCCTGGGAGTGAAGCCGGTGGATTTTAACAGTTACGGGTCTCGGCGCGGCAACCATGAAGTAATGGTGCGGGGAACGTTTGCAAATATCCGCCTGAGGAATCAGTTAGTGCCCGGTATAGAAGGCGGTTGGACTCGCCACATGCCGGATGGCGAGAAGATGTTCCTGTATGACGCCGCGGAAAAGTACAGAGCCGAGGGTGTGCCGCTGCTGATTATTGCGGGAAAGGAATACGGTTCCGGATCTTCCCGCGATTGGGCCGCCAAGGGAACGCTGCTGCTCGGAATTCGTGCAGTGATTGCCGAGAGCTTTGAGCGCATCCATCGTTCAAACCTCGTGCAAATGGGTGTCCTACCGCTCCAATTTATGGAGGGGCAGAACCGCGATTCGCTCTGCTTAACGGGAGAAGAGCGGTTTCGCCTGACCGGCGTCCGGCACGCGCTCGCTACGGCCGAAAGCCACGTAAAGGTGACGGCCACTCGAGCGGACGGCGAGGAGATCGAGTTTTCCGCAAAAGCGCGCATCGATACACCGCAGGAGGCCGAATATTATCGCAGTGGCGGCATTCTGCCTTATGTTTTTCGGCAGATTCTGGCCTCGGCAAACGCGGCTGCCTGAGCAGACCACGCGCGATTCATGAAAAAACGGCTGCCTTTGCTGGTGTCAGCGGGCATAATCTTACGCGGCGGGCGAATACTGGTTGGCCAGCGCCGCAAAGGCGGTCGCCATTCGCTCAAATGGGAATTTCCTGGCGGCAAAGTGGAACAGGGTGAAAGTCCGCAACAGGCTCTGGTTCGCGAGCTGGCTGAGGAATTGCGAATTGACGCCAAGGTCGGCATTGAACTCGCGCGTTATGAACACGAGTATGCAACGGGAAGCCGCGTTCATTTGCTTTTTTTTGTGGTGAACGAATTCAGCGGAGAGCCCGAAGCGCTGGTGTTTGAGCAGATCTGCTGGGTGGATTTGACAGCTTTGCTTTCTGTCGATTTTCTGGCTGGGGATCTCGATTTTGTGAGGCGGCTGGCGCGCGGAGATTTTGCGCGGCAACTGGGACTCTGAGCGCATAACGCGCTTAGTCGAGGTCGAACGGCCGGGCGGGTGGCTTGCCGCTCTTGTCTTCCTTGGCCTGCTTCAGCAACTCTTCGAACTTTTTTTCGCGCACTTTTTCGGCGCCCAAATGGGACGTAAAGCTTTTTTCAAAGATATCGTTGCGGCGTGCCGCTTCGCTCTTCAGTCCTTGAACGGCGGCGTGCAGGTCCTCAATCGGCGCTTTCCTCTCGGGTTCGCGATGGTGAATCACAGCCTGAGTTTCCGGATCGACCCGCAGAGTCGCGCCGCAACACGGGCATTGGACATCAAAGAGCGCCATAACGGAATCGTAGCGCATGCGTGCTGCTATCCTCTGGACTACCTCGAATGGATTGGCTGTTTGAGTGGCTGTCCCAGTACGGTTACGTGGGCCTGTTCGCGGGGCTGTTGTTCGGCATTCTCGGACTGCCCATACCCGACGAGACGCTGCTGGTTTTTTGCGGGTACCTCATTTATCAGGGGCGGCTGGATTTCACGACCGCTTTTCTAGCCGGCTTCGCGGGGAGCCTGTGCGGCATCACGCTCAGTTTTTATCTTGGCCGGAGTCTTGGGCGCAAGGTAGTCCTCCGTTACGGAAAATACCTGCGCTTGACGCCGGCGCATCTGGATCAAGTGGACCGCTGGTTCGATCGCGCAGGCGCCTGGTCTCTCAGTATTGGCTACTTTATTGTGGGGGTCCGCCACTTTACGGCGTTGGTTGCCGGGATGGGACGCATGCGCTATTCTACTTTCGCGCTCTTTGCCTATTCCGGCGCCGCTGTTTGGGTGGCGGCATTCCTGGCATTGGGCTATGCGTTTGGAGACAGCTGGGAGCATACATCGGCGCTGGTCCACCGGTATACGCTGATTGCCTCCGGCTTGGGCGCCGCAGTCGGGGCCGTGATCTGGGTCCGCCGGCGGATCTTGCAGCGCCGTAGGTTATGATGGAAAGGTTGTATTCCAGCACGGTTGTCCGAGCGCGCTCGCGCTGCTTCCCTGGAACCGTACACCAATAATAGGGTTTAAGGCTGAAATTATGTACGCTGTGATTGAAACGGGCGGTAAGCAGTATCGCGTAATGCCCGGGCAGACGATTGACGTGGACACGCTTGTGGGCGATGTCGGGTCGGCGGTAGAGTTCGACCGCGTGCTTGCGGTTTCCAATGAGACTAATGAGTTGCTCTTGGGCGACGCGGTGAAGTCGGCGCGCGTGCGCGGGAAAATCTCTGCTCACGGGCGAGGCGACAAGGTCATCGTCTTTAAGTTCAAACGCAAGAAACAATACAAGCGCACCATCGGCCACCGTCAGAACTATACGCGCGTGGCGGTTGAGGAGATTTTGGCCTAAGGGCGCGGCGGGCGCCGGAGGATTTTTGCATGGCACATAAGAAGGGTTTAGGCAGTTCTAAAAACGGCCGCGATTCCAACTCGCAGCGGCTGGGGATCAAAGTTTTCTCCGGAGAATTCGTCACCGGAGGATCGATCATAGTGCGGCAGCGGGGGACGCGCTATAAGCCGGGCAAGAATGTGGGCCTTGGCAAGGACGATACGCTGTTCGCCACCGTGCCCGGTACGGTAGAGTTCCGGGACCGCGGCAGACTGGGTAAGTTCGTCACCATCGTCGCCGCACAAAGTTAAGCTTTTGCGCGCGCGGTTTGCGACGCCTCTGTTGTGTTTATTGATGAAGTAGTAGTTTCTCTCAAGGCCGGAGACGGCGGCAATGGCTGCATGGCGTTCCGGCGCGAGAAATTTGTGCCGCGCGGCGGCCCGAGCGGCGGTGATGGCGGGCACGGCGGCGACATCACCCTGATCGCGAGCGGGCACTACAACACACTGCTACATTTCCGTTTTAATCCCGAGCACAGCGCGCAGCGCGGACGGCATGGCGAAGGCAGCAATCGTACCGGGCGCGACGGAACAAGCATTGAGCTGGAGGTGCCGGTTGGGACCGAAGTACACGATGCGGAAACCGGCGAACTGCTGTTCGATTTCACATCGATTGGCCAGCGTTGGGTGGCGGCGCACGGCGGACGCGGCGGCAAAGGCAACGCGCGTTTTGCGACGTCCACCCACCAAGCGCCTACCGAACACGAAGA
>DASXLA010000050.1:0-11987 GCA_036496505.1 Candidatus Acidiferrum sp.
CCCATCATTGTCTTGCCGCTCGTGCTCGGCGCGGGAGCCATCCCCCCATCCTTTTTTGTCGTCGTCGGATCGTCCTGATGTGCCAGCACTGCCCAGCTTCCAACTGCCGACAAAACCACCGTCACCGCTCCGACGTATATTGCTTTCCCTGTCTTGGTTTCCATAAACTTCCGCATCGAATACATTCGTGCCTCCCAAAATTAAATCCACCTCTACAACGCTATCTCCCGGTAATAGCTGCACCAATCCGGTGAACGCTTTATTAATTTGATTAGACGCAGGTAGGCGCTGGAAGGCCAACAGACCCGCCAGGATTGACACACAAGAGCCCAAGTTTATAACGGAGTTGCGATCAGACCGCTAAGGATGCAGATTCCAGCAAATAAATAACTTCAATTCTCCCGGAAGTCTTCCGGGAGGTCGTCTTCTTCTCGTCCTTGGTGCGTGTGGACCTCCGAAACGTCCGCGTCCGGCACATCCTGCACGCCCTTCACGATCTCAGCTTCGTAGGCGTTACCCTCCTCGAGAAGTTCTCCCACACTTTCCGAATCGGCGCTTTCCACGTTGGACAACCCTTGCAAATCTCCGGACTGTCCTCCCGAGTTTGATCCCATTCCTTTGGAGTCCAGATCCACCGCTTCCACGCCCTCGCCGCGCGTCGGTAAGCTCGATCGAAAAACCCGTGCCGTGTCGCGCGGCGCGGATGTTCTTCCCGTCGCCTTGCGCGTCGCCTTGCGCGCTGCCTTGCTCTTCGTCGCGCCTGTTTTCTTTTGCATCTTGGCCGGCCGCGCTTTCGCGTTTGATTTTAAGCTTCGCGGCTTCGCGGAAACCTTGCGCGCTTTCACCGGCGCCGCGCTCTTGGATTTTTTGCGAGTAACGCTATTCTTTTTACTGCTCTTCTTTTTCTTCATTTTCTTTTTGCTCGCCATCGCTCAAGTTTAGCACCGTGCAACGGTGCAATCATCTCCCTCGCGGAAAATTTAGCCCTCGCTTAAATCCACAAATTCCACTTTCCACGGTTTCCGGTCGAGATCCAGGCGCGCCATGCAGATAGGCAGTTGAAACCTGCGTGGTCCCGCGCTGCCGGGATTGACATACAACACTCCGTCTCGTTCTTTCTGGCCCGGCCGGTGCGAGTGGCCGCTCACCACCACGTCAAATCGCGACGCCGCCGGATCCACATCCAAAGCGTTGACGTCGTGCAGCACATAAATTTTAGCGCCACCGGCCTCCGCCATCGCCGTAACCGGCAGCTCCTCCGCCCATTCCTCCACGTCCACGTTGCCACGCACCGCAACCACTGGCGCAATCTTCCGCAGCGCTTCCAGGATTTCGCGATTGCCCACGTCGCCCGCGTGAATGATGAGCCCGGCGCCCTGCAATTCGTGCAGTGCGCCCTCCCGCAGCAACCCGTGCGTATCTGAAATCAGGCCCAGGATCATTCCAGATTCAACACGGTCACGTTGGACATCTAGATTGGATGCCGGAACAATCCTGAAAAAGTGCACTCAAAAAAAAGTAACAATGAACGTTGGATGTTTCTGCTGAGGAAACTACGCGGAAGCTTTGGAGGAAACCGTCCGCCGGAGCGGTCGCGTTCCCGGAACCGGAAAGCACATTTGCCAGAAATTCGCATTGGATGATACGAACTCAACCCCGACGTAAGTCTTCCCGTCGCGAGCTTTGCGGATGGTCGTCACTTTGCACTCGATGGACTTCCCGCTGTTCTCATTCACCACGTGCAACACCTGCCCTACCACCAACGGCTCTTCCAGCGGGAACAACCCGCCTTCACGGCTCACTGCGTGTGAATACGTCTTCACTGAAAATTTCTCGCCCGCTTCCGTCTGCCACCGCACCGTCAGCCCCACCGTCAATGTCACTCGTACGGTGCGCCGGCGTTCTTTGAATCGAAAGTGTAGTAGCGACATACTTTAGGCCTTTGCTCCCGTTAAACCCATCGAACTCCCGTTTTCATCGGAATCGCGCCAAGGCGGCCCGAGCCAGGGCGGCAATAAACCATTCCAGAACGGCCACATCATTCGAGGGCTTTATAAAAATTGTCCACTCAAGCTCTAATCTTGCCAGTCCACTTCTTGAAGGACAATAGGCAAACGGTACCACAAAATTCTGTTCCTTGCAGTACCGATGTACTCCCAACTCTCAGCGCTTCTTCATCAAAATTCTCCACTCTCGATGAATTTCAGCCAGAAAAACTGCCGTTTATCGCAGCATGCCCACCAATTGCACCGGATTTACTCGCGCTTTGTTTACGGTCAGTCCCCAATGCAGATGCGGTCCCGTCACCCGGCCTGTCGCCCCCACTTTGCCGATCACCCCTCCGGCTTTCACCACCTCTCCCACCGCAACTTTCGTCGCAGACAGGTGCCCGTACAACGAATACACACCCAGCCCATGGTCGATAATCACGGTGTTCCCGGAGAAATATAATTCTTCCGCCAGCACCACCTTCCCGCTCTGCGTGGCATGCACCGGCGTGCCCGTCGGCGCCGGGAAGTCCGCGCCGGTGTGCGGCGAACGCGGCTGCCCATTCAGAATCCGTCGCTTCCCGAAGTTTGAGCCCCGCGCGGAACCGCTGAGTGGCATGCGAAATGGTCCGTGCCACAATTTTTCCGGTGTAACCTCGTCGAAAAGTTTACGCAGTTTTTGCTGCTCCGCCACCGCCCGCTCGCCCTGCTGCTGGTTGGGCTCCACGAACTGTTTCTCAACCGTCAGGCTCTCCGTCGCAAACTTCCCTGCCCTCACCGCCAGCGCCACCTTGCATGTCGCCGTTTCGCCTTCGGCCGTCGTTGCCGTCACGGAAAATTCGTATCTTCCCGGCGCTTTCTCCAGGTCCACTCCCAGCAGTGCTTCCCTGCGATCCAGATTCGTGCCGCGCCGTGCCTTGGACGCCGCATTGGCTTTCCAGAAATAAACCTCCCGGTCGCTCCACCGCCCGCTAACTTCTTGCAGTCCTTTCTGGCTGCTTACCGCCGCCAGAATCAAGCTGCCCTGGCTTGTTTGCGGCGCGCTCAGCGTTAGCTCCATCCCGCCGGTGCAATGCGGCACTGCCGCCGCGCGGACCCCGCCTCCACAGAGCATCAAGCTGGCCAGCACCACGGTTTTCCGCAGGTTCTTTGATACTCTCATCTCAGTGCCCATCGACATTTCGCCTCGGCTTTTTGCGGCCGTTCCTCAGCCAAAGCTTAGCTTGGCTGGCTCCAGCTTTCTATTTCCTTTCCACGAGGAGTTTCGATGCAGTCGTTGCGCCTGAATCCGATTCTTAACACGGATTCCTACAAGTTGACGCACTGGTGGCAATATCCGCCGGATACCCGCCATATCTACTCCTACGTCGAATCTCGCGGCGGCATGTTTGATGAAACCATGATGGCCATGCTGCAATACATCGTCAAATCTAGCTTTGCCGGACAGGTTTTTACCCTCGACGACGTGGAAGAAGCCCGCTGCATCGCCCATGCTCATTTCCAGGGGCATCCGAAATCCTTCAACTATGAAGGCTTCAAGTCCTTGTACGCCAAACACGGCGGCTGTCTCCCGCTTCGCATCCGCGCCGTCAAGGAAGGCACCGTGGTCAAGAGCCACAACGCCCTCATCACCATTGAAAACACCGACCCCGAATTTTTCTGGCTCACCAATTGGGCCGAAACTCTGCTCCTCCAGGTTTGGTATCCCATTACCGTCGCCACCCTCTCGCGCGCCATCAAACAGGTCATCGGCAAAGCCCTCGTCCGTACCGGAGACCCGGCGCTGCTTCCCTTCAAACTGCACGACTTCGGTTTTCGCGGCGTTTCTTCCAAGGAATCCGCAGCGATCGGCGGCGCCGCGCACCTGCTGAATTTTCTCGGCACGGATACTCTCGCCTCCATCCAGCTTCTCAACCAGTTTTATTCCGCGGATCTGACCTGCAAAAATCCCGTCGATTGCGCCGGCTACAGCATCCCCGCCTCGGAACATTCCACCATCACCTCCTGGGGCCAGGAGCACGAGCTCGACGCCTACGCCAACATTCTCGAAAATTGCCCCGAAGGCCTCGTCGCCTGCGTCAGCGACTCCTACGACATTTACAACGCCGTCCGTAATTTATGGGGCGGCGCCTTGCGTGAAAAAGTCTTGCAGCGCAACGGCACCTTGATCATCCGGCCCGATTCCGGCGACGCCGTCACCGTCCTCGAAGAACTCTTCAAGATTGTCAGCGAAGTGTTTGGCTACGAAGTGAACCGCAAAGGCTGGAAGACCACCGTGCCCTGTGTACGCTTTATCCAGGGCGATGGCGTGAACTTCTATACCATTCAAAACATCACCGCGCAGTTGACCCGCCGCGGCTGGTCTCAGGATATCTGGAGCTACGGGATGGGCGGCGCGCTGCTCCAGCAGGTCAATCGCGATACCTTGAAATTCGCCCTCAAATGCTCGGCCATCGACCGCAACGGCAAATGGCAAAACGTTTACAAGAATCCCCGAACGGACCCCAGCAAGGCCAGCAAAGGCGGCCGCTTCAACCTCGTTCACAATGGTCAGGGTTTTGCCACCGTCGAGGTTCTCGAAGGCGAGTCCCTTCCGGAAAGTCCGGCGATCGGTTCCAACGCCCTCGAAACCGTCCTCGAAGATGGCGTGGTGCTGCGCGATCAATCCCTCGCCGAAGTGCGCGCCATCGCCGCTTCCTATGACACGTACGATCCAGTCGCTGAACAATCGTCTTAATAGTCGTCGTCATTGTTGTGTCCAATCGGACACTTCGCGCTGGTAATTTCTTCACACTTCGCCCTGCGTGCACTCCGCTGATTCTCTCGCGCTCCGCTAAACCTTTCTAATCCTGTGCCTTAAATTCCGAAGACTTTGGCGGTCTACATGCACCTTAGAACTGCAGCCACCCGGTAACCTGCCGCCCAGTGAATTCCCTCCTGGTGACGATAAGAATTTTGTCTTGGGTGAACTGTGAGAAGTGTGCAACTGACAACCCTCGGAACGGTCTTACTGGCTTCGGCTCTGCCGGTCGTCGGCGCGGTCCTGGTCATCGTTGACCACCCGCGTCCCGTTATTTCCAGAGTGCCCGAATTGCAATTGCAGCTTCAGGCTCTGCGCCCTGATGAAACCCTCGCCGGAAGAATCTCTCACAAGAGCGGTAAATTCATTTTGCGTGAAGAGCACGGCGTCACGCACTTTTTGGACGATCCGCAGGAAGCCAGGAAGTTTTTCGGTAAAGCCGTGGTTATCACCGGAACGATCGATCCCAAAACCAACGTGGTCCACGTTCGCAAAATCACTCCCGATAGGCCCTGACCCTCGGCGCCCACGCTAGGCGCGCAAACCCGCTCCCCTACGATTCTTCTCCCTTTGAGCGACGCTCGAACGGTTCGCCAATCACTTGTCCGGGCAGATATTCAACCCACGGATTCTGGCAAAACACGCAAACGATAGATTTTCGCAGCGCTTCTATGTCGTGCCCCGTAGCTACGCGCACTGCGCTCTCCTGCCCGCATTTGGGGCATTCCACCTTAATCTCCACGATTTTCGCTGCGCCATCCTTCACGGGCGTCTCGAGAGCCTCATCCGCCCACCATACGTTTCTCGCCACGCCTTGTCTATCGGGGAAATCAGGGGTTCTCAGGCGAATTCTCGGCTCGACCACCGAAAAGCCCTAACCGGCACAATCGCCCTGACACCGCAAACCGGGCGAATTCGGCCTCCGCTACTTCAGCGACGCTTCAATCTTCTTCTTATATTCCCGCGCCTTCGCGAAAACCTCTTCTTCCTTCACGGTCAGCAACTGGTGGTCGCGCATCACCACCCGCCCGCCAATGACCACCGTCTCCACGTCATTCCCCTTCAACGCGTACGCCAGTTGCGCGTAAATGTCATACATCGGCACGGCATTCGGCTCGTTCAGGCTGATTAATATAATGTCCGCCTTCTTCCCCGGCTCCAGCGATCCGATTCCCTTTTCCATGTGCAGCGCCTTGGCCCCGTCGATGGTGGCCATTTCGACCACCGCTCTTGCCCCCAACGCCCGCGGATCCATCTTGGTGATTTTCTGCAGCTTCGCCGCCAGGTCCATTTCCTCCATCAGGTCCAGGTCGTTATTGCTCCCCGCGGGTCCGTCCGTTCCCAGGCCCACAGCCACGCCCGCGGCGCGCAGTTCCGGCACCGGCGAGACGCCGCTCGCCAGCATCATGTTGCTCGACGGGTTATGCACGCAGCCCGTGCCCTTCTCCGCCAGGATTTTACGGTCCGTGTCGTCCACAAAAATGCAGTGCGCGGCGATCACGTCCGGCCCCAACACGCCGATTCTGTTTAGATATTGCACCGGCGTCGTCCCGTTTTGCGCGCGGCTGTCGTCCAGCTCTTTTTTCATCTCCGCCACGTGAATCAGGATTGGCGCGTGATACTTCCTGGCCAGCTCCGCGGCATCCTGCAGCGTCTTTTGCGAGCAGGTGTAGATGGAATGCGGCGCCGGCGCAGCCTGAATCAGCGGGTCATTCTGCCAGCGCTTCAGGAATTTCTCCGTGTACGCCAGCATCTCCGCTTCGCTCTTGTTATCCGGCGCCGGAAAATCGATGAACGTTTCGCCCAGCACCCCGCGCATTCCCGCGGCCTTGGTCTCTTCCGCCACCGCGTCCTCAAAGTAATACATGTCCGCAAACGTGGTGATTCCGCCTCGAATCTGCTCCGCCATAGCCAGCCGCGTTCCCCAGCGCACAAAATCTTCGGTGACGTTCTTGGCCTCCGCGGGAAAAATATATTTTCGCAGCCAGTCGTCCAGCGTCACGTCGTCATGCAGCCCGCGAAAAAGCGTCATGGGCACATGCGTGTGTCCATTGACAAATCCTGGCAGCACCAGCGCCCCGCGCGCATCAATCGTCTGCGCGGCGGAATATTTACTCTCGAGGTCGCTCCGGAAGCCGATGGCGCGGATGGTGTCGCCTTTCACCGCTACTGCCCCGTCCTCCACGATCAGCCGGTCCCCATCCATGGTGACGATGGTGCCGCCGCTAATGAGCAGGTCAACCGCCTCCTTATTACTCGCCGGCGGCCCCTTCTTCACGCCTTGCGCCGCAACTTCGCGAACACCGCCCGCCAGAATCACGGCCAGCAGCACCACCACCGAAATCGCCACGCTAACTCTTCGTCTGCTCACGTCGTTCTGCTCCGGAATCCCTGCGCAACTCTTCGAACGCACGCCTCACAAATTCGAACTGTCGAACGGCTTCGGAAATAATTCTCTCATCTGCAGCGTCTCGCGTTTTCCGTCCAGGTTCGCCATCGTCACCGGAACGTCCCCGCAAAATTCCCAGATGAGCTGCCGGCACGCTCCGCACGGCGGCGTAAGCGTTTCCGTATCCGTCACCACCGCTATGGCGCTGAATCCTCGCTCCCCTTCGCTGATCGCCTTGAAAATCGCCACCCGTTCCGCGCAAACCGTAAGCCCATACGTCGCGTTTTCCACGTTGCACCCCGAAAATATTCTCCCGGAGCTGCTGCGCAGTGCCGCGCCCACCCGGAAGTTCGAGTACGGCGCGTGCGCGTTCTCTCTCCCGTGCTTCGCCGCGGTAATTAACAATTCGTCTTCGCTCAATTTTTCCGTCCCTGAACCACTCTCTTGACTCTCAGGCGACCGCTTGCTCAATCTTCGGCAGCACCGCTTTCAGCAGCGCGACAAAATCCCCTTTTACCCGCGCCGCCGTCTCCAGCACTTCGCGATGATTCAGCGGCTGGTCCAGAATCCCTGCCGCGGCATTCGTCACGCAGGAAATTCCCAGCACCCTCATCCCGCTGTGCCGCGCGGCCAGCACTTCCGGCACCGTGGACATGCCCACCAAATCCGCGCCAATCGCTCTCAAATAGCGAATCTCCGCCGGCGTTTCATAACTCGGCCCCGCCAGCGCCGCGTAAACTCCTTCATCAATCCCGATGCCCAGCCTGTTCCCTTGGCCCACCGCCATCTCGCGAAATCTCTTATCGTAGGCCGCGCTCATGTCCGGAAAACGCGGCCCAAACCGTTCATCGTTGTGCCCCGACAGTGGATTTACCCCTTGCAGATTAATGTGATCGCTGATGACCACCAGCCGCCCTTGTACAAATTTGATTCCCCCCGCCGCGTTCGTCAGGATTAGCGCCTTCACCCCCATGCGTGAAAAAACCCGCACCGGAAACGCCAGGTCCTTCGCCGAATATCCCTCATAAAGATGTACGCGCCCCTGCATTCCCGCGACCGCTATGCCGTCCACTTTTCCTACTACCAATTGCCCAGCGTGCCCGATCGCTGTCGACTGCGGAAAATGAGGAATCTCCGCATACGCGATTTTCTTCGCCTCCGCGAAGTCATCCGCGAAGCCGCCGAGTCCCGAGCCCAGCACCAGCGCAATCTTGGGCCGCAGCGCCGTTCGCGAAAAAATAAATTGCGCCGCGGTCTCCGCGCGCTCGTATTCGTCCGTGACCACCTGCGTGCTGGCCACCAAACCAGCCGCCGGTTTCTTCCCCCCTCCTTTGCGCGGGGCCCGCTTACTCTTCGGCTTTTCCTCGTCCGTCATCACGTCAAAATCCCCACGAAGCACGCCGACAACAGATTCGCCATCGTGCCCGCAAGCATCGCCCGGATCCCCAGCTTGGCTAGATTCCCGCGCTGATCCGGAGCCAGCGCGCCAATTCCTCCGATTTGAATCCCGATCGAGCTGAAATTCGCGAAGCCGCACAACGCAAATGTCGCAATCGTGAACGAGCGCGGATCGATCGTTCCCTGCATCGCGCCGAGTTGTTGGAACGCCACCACCTCGTTGATCACCATGCGCGTGCCCAGCAGATTCCCGATCACCGCGCAGTCCCGCCAAGGAATCCCGATGACCCACGCCACCGGCGCAAAGATCCATCCAAACACCTGTTGCAGGCTCGACGGAAACCACGCCGCGTGGTGCGCGGCCAGCCAGTTGTGCGCCCCGCCCATGATGGCGTTCACCAGCGCCAGCATCGCCAGAAACGAAATCAGCATCGCGCCCACGTTCAGCGCCAGGTGCAGCCCATCCACCGTGCCGCGCGATAGCGCCCCCAAGAAATTTGCCTCCTTCTCCATCTCCGGCATTTCCACGCGGCCCGCCGTCAGCGGCACCTCCGTCTCCGGCACCAGCATTTTCGCCATCAGCAAAGTTCCCGGCGCCGTCATGATCACCGCTTCCAGCAGATGCTGCGGCTTGATCCCGAACGCGATGTATGCTGCCATGATCCCGCCGGAAACGTGCGCCATCCCGCTGGTCATCACGCACATCAGTTCCGACCTCGTCAGCCGGTTCAGAAAAGGCCGGATCGTCAGCGGCGCTTCCGTCTGCCCCATGAAAATGCTTGCCGCCACGTTCAACGATTCCGCTCCGCTGGCCCCCATGATGCGCGTCATCAGCCACGCCGCGCCGCGAATCAGAATCTGCATAACCCCGATGTGATACAGCAGAGCAAAAAAAGCCGCGATAAAAATAATCGTCGGCAGCACTTGAAATGCAAACACGAAATGTTCTGGAGAGTCCTTCATCCCCAGCTCGCCAAACACAAATTGCGAGCCGACGAACGCGTAGCTCAGCAGCAGGTTGACGTAATACCCGAGAAATTCAAATATCTTTCGTCCCACCGAAAAGCGCAGCACAAAAATCGCGAACGCAAATTGCAGCCCGAATCCCCACAGCACCGTTTTCAGCCGAATCGCTTTTCGGTCCGTCGAAAATAAATACGCCAGCCCCAGCACCGTGGCCAGACCCAGCACTCCGACAAATCTTCCCATCCCTGGCGCTCTTTTCCCGTGCGATGAGTCCGCCGCGCAAACACTTCGGCCAGCCAACCCATTTCCCGCGTGAAAACTCCCCGAAATTTCAGGCCCCGAGAATCCGCCGTATCAGCGGCTTCGCTTCCGCCGCCTCCGCCCCGAACACAAAACTCTCGCCGATCATCCTCTTCGCCTCTGCCACTTTTGCGTCGCTATTGTAATGAATCGTCGCCAGCGCTTCGCCTTTTTCTACGCGCTCTCCAATGCGCTTGTGAAATTCCAGCCCCACCGCGTGATCGATGCGATCTTCCTTCTTTTCCCGCCCGCCGCCCAGCATCGCCAGCGCCACTCCGAACTCTTCGCAATTCGTGGCCACAACATACCCGCTCGCGGCGCTGCTCACAACTGTCGCGTGCGCAGCCGCAGGCAACAATTCCGTTTTGTCGATCACCCGCTCATCTCCGCCCTGCAGCCGGATGCACTCCCGGAATTTTTCCAGCGCCTTGCCGTTCGCGATCATGCTCTCCGCCAGCGCCCGTCCGTCCGCAACGCTGCCGCTCTTTTCGCCCAGATAAAACATCCACGCCGAAAGCTCCACGCTCAATTCCCGCAAATCCGCCGGCCCTCCGCCGCGCAGCACTTCAATACACTCCCTCACCTCGTTCGCATGACCCGCCGCGCGCCCCAGCGGTTCGTCCATCCCGGTAATCAGCGCAACCATCTTTTTCCCCATGCGCTTGCCCGTCTCCACCATCACTTCCGCCAGCCGCACCGCCTCCTCTTCCTTCTTCATGAACGCGCCCGAACCCGTTTTCACGTCCAGCACCAGCGCGTCCAGCCCTTCCGCAAGTTTCTTGCTCATAATGGACGCGCAGATCAGCCCGATGTTTTCTACCGTCGAGGTGGCGTCGCGCAGCGCATAAATCTTCTTGTCCGCCGGAGCGATTTCCGCCGTCTGCCCGATGAGCGCCATCCCGCACTCGCCCAGCACCCGGCGAAATTCTTTCAGCGAAAGATTGGTGTTGAATCCCGGTATCGCCTCCAGTTTGTCCAGCGTGCCACCCGTGTGCCCCAGTCCCCGCCCGCTGATCATCGGCACCGCCACTCCCCCGGCCGCCACAATGGGTGCCAGGATCAGCGAAGTCTTGTCCCCCACTCCCCCGGTCGAATGCTTGTCAACTTTTTTCTGGGGCAACTCGGAAAAATCCAGAACCTCGCCGGAATGCAGCATCGCCTCCGTCAGCGCGGCCGTCTCCGCCCCGCTCAGTTTGCGGATCCATGCGGCCATCAGCCACGCGGCCATCTGGTAATCAGGAATCTCCCCACGCGTGTAGCCCGAAATCAGGAAATTGATTTCCTCGCGGGAATGTTCGCCGGAGTCACGTTTCTTGCGGATCAGGTCGACGGCGCGCATGCAGGTTGGAAAGAGTGTCGCGGGAGCGTACCACTCGGAGATTTTGCGGTCAACGCCGTCGCCCACCGGCGCGCGCCACGCCCATCACTCGGAATTCTAAAGCGGATGCGGTGTATACGGCGGCAGCGGCGTGGTCTGCCCCGCCACCACGTGCCAGCCTCGGGGACCGTTGATGTACACGTGCATCACCCGCATCTGCGTCTCGATCGGTTGCCCCCGGAAAAATCCCTTCGACGTCCACAAGCACGTCGCCACCGCGGTTTCCCGGTATAGCCGCACCTGAATGTCCGAGGCATTGAACGACTGGTACCTGGCGCCGCTGTTTTGCACTTCGTTGATCAGATAATTCTTGTCCACCAGTTGCCCGTGCGAAAGCGTGCCCTTGTAATCGTCGGCGTACACTCGCCTGAAGAATGTTCCGTTGTTCAGCATGATTGCCCGCGCCGTCTCGTGCTCCAGGTTCACTACTTCCTGTCGCTCCATTTCCGGATTAGGCGGGTTGTCATCGGCGGGCGCGTAGGGATCTTGCGAGCTCAGCCGGGAAGCCAGCAATAGCGCCAGCGCAAGAAGGGGGATCAGTCTCTTCATACTGGAACATCTCCGTGCGGAACAATGCCCCTGCGGAACGCGCGCGCGCCTCCGCAGTCCATCACTGAATTTTACGGGAAATCCATAATCATGAAACATGAACCATTCCGTCAGGTTCCCAGAGTGCAAGCCTTCGCCCCTGCATTACCCCGTGACCCGCTGCTCCTTGCTTAACGGAACGTTCCTCCGCCCACCGCCACAGAAGAGCGCAATAATATA
>DASXLA010000051.1:0-2952 GCA_036496505.1 Candidatus Acidiferrum sp.
AAAGGCGCGTGAGTCGTTCGAAAAAGCGCACCAGCTCAATCCGAAATCCGTTGGGACGTTGATTGGTCTCGGACAGATCAGCGCTGAGATGAAAGATTTCGTAAGCGCACGAAAATACTACGAAGACGCTTTAAAACTGGAGCCGAACGGCCAGTACGCGCAGAATGCAAAGGAAGCCTTACGAAAACTGAAGAAGAAGTAGCAGGCGAAGTCGATCTTCCGTCCGGCGTTTCGTTTCCTCACTTAGTCCGCCGTGGGTCTCGTGCTTTCGCCTACATCATTAGCCCATGAAATCCGTGACCAATTCCATCCTGCTTACGCTGGCCGCAATTGCCGGCTTTCTCACGCAGGCGAAGCCGGCCTCAAACCAACCCGAAGAGCATCAGCGCCGCGCGAGTCAGTGGGATTACGCGACAGCGGAGCGGCTATTGCGCAAAGGCGCGTGGCGCGAAGGCGTGGCGTATCTCGGGCGCGCGCTCCGACTCGATCCGGAGAGCTCCGCGGCCGCGCGGCAACTATGGAGTGCAGTGGTTTATGGCGAGGGTGATCGCAACACGGTGCCCGCGCTCGTGCTGCGCCAGGAGGCAAAGGTTCACGTCGCGGTCCTCAGCCCGGATGGCCGGCGCATTCTCACGGCCAGCGCGGATAAGACAGCGCGCTTGTGGGATGCAACGACCGGTGCTCCAATCGGCGAGCCTATGCGGCACGAGGATGAAGTCGTGGATGCGGCATTTAGTCCTGATGGTGCGCGCATTGCCACGGCCAGCAAGGACCGCACGGCGCGTTTGTGGGACGCAGCGGCTTTCAAGCCGATCGGCGAGCCAATGCGGCACGAGCATCCGGTCGACCATGTCGCATTTAATTCCACCGGCACGCGGATCGTGACGAATTGCGACGAGGCTGACCTGCTGCAGTTGTGGGACGCCGCCACAGGCGCATCAGTGGGTAAAGCGATGCCGCATAAGCCAAATTACGCTTGGACGCTTGTGCCATTCAGCCCCGACGGCAAGTTGCTCACGACGATCGAAGACAGAACGCTGCACACCTGGGACTCGACGACGGGCAAGAGCCTCGGCAAACCGCTGCGCCTTCCATCAGGGGTCCAGGACATCGCTGTCAGCCCGGATCGCAAGCGCGCCGTGACAATCCGCAGCGGCAAGGCGCAGGTGCGGAGCATGACCACCGGCAAGATCCTCCATACGCTTGGGAGTTTGGACGAATTCGCCAGGGCCTCAGCCGCGTTTAGCCCGGACGGGAAACGCATCGTTACAGTGGCCAACTGGTCAGTGCAATTGTGGGACGCGGACACCGGCAAGCGCGTGGGAAGTGAGCACGCTTGTGCTTCATCGGATGCGGAAGGCGGCGCACAAGCCACCTTCAGCCCAGATAGCACGTGCTTCCTTATTAGCTGTTCTGACTCCCGGGACAACAAATTGGTCAGTGCTTGGAATTGCGAAACCAGCGAGCCGTTTAGTGTTTTTTCCTCGAGGCTCGTTCCTCCCATTTTGGAGCATCCGGAGGAAGTGTTGGACGTTCAGTTCATGGCCGATGGGATGCGCATTGTCACGACCTGCCAGGATCATGTCGTGCGGGTGTTCGGTAGAAATCAGGAAGGTGTTAATGGCGAGTGGGATTCGGAAACCGAAGCGCTGGTCGGGCAGCCCCTGCGTCATGCGTATCGCAGCGGCGACGGAATCGAAAGCCTCGCATTGAGTCCTGAAGGCAGACGCATCCTGACCGTGGATGCGCAGAACACTCTTCGCGTCTGGCAGGTGGATGAGCCGCGACTGCTAGTTGAATCCTTGCTGCCCGTGGAGCAGAAAACCATGGCGCCAGCAGGCGCCCCGCCGGAAGCCTTCATTGAGGCACTGTCCGGCTATCGCTTTACCGACGATGGCGTGCTGCATGAAATAGCAGACACCGAGACGGCAGCGCTCCGTGCGCGACTTCGGGCGTCCGCCGAGAACGCATCGGAGTGGCAACCGCTCATCACTTGGTGGCTCACGGCGCCGCAGGATCGCCCGCTCTGCCCCGGCGACAAGCTAACTCGCCGTGAACGCGCGGATCAGGAACTCGCCAAGGGGACATGGCAAGGAATCTCAAACGCTTACGCGCTGGATCCCACGCATCCGCTTGTGCATATCGCGATGGCAAAAGAAGCCCATAAGAAACGCGACGCGTTCCTCCGCGCCTACGGCATCGCACGTCTGCCCGTCGATCCCGCCATCCGCGCCCGCGCCGCGGAAATGCTCAGGGAGCAAGGACAGCCGGAACTCGCGCAGAAGCTCATGGGTGCCAAGCCGGTGAAATGAAGATATACGGCTTCGGTTTCGAGATCAGGTAGGCTGCGACGTCACGGCTGCGAGGATCGATACACCGGGAGAGAAGTGGGAGGTTGAACGATGACGCGGTGGAAAACTCGAGCGAACCACAAATGCGCGATGGCCTAATTGCCCATTCTGCTGTTCGATCAGACACTACAGCTTCGGTGCTGACTGAAAGGCATGAATCGAATACATTGAACGCAAAGGAAGCACACTGCTTTATGAACAATTCCAGGAATATCTCCTGTTGCTCGTTCTTGATGGTGTGCGCGGTTGCGGCCCTCGCGAATGCCGCCGATCCGGATAATCAAATTTATGAAAAATCGCCAGACGAACGCTTCGGGTTTCGAGACTCCTTTGCGGGCGCTGCAAAAACGGAATCGGAGATGTCCGACCCCATGGCCATTGAAGTCGTCGAAATCTCCTCAAAGCGAGTGGTCCTCCCGTCACCGAAAGAAGCGGTGACGCCCATTCACCTGCGACGGGACTCCCAGGCTTGGTCAAATGACTCGAAGCATATTGCCCTGAGTTTTCAAACAGGGCCGCGGACGTGGACAGCGACGCTCTACGAATGGGATGGAACAGAGTTTGCCCAGGTCTCATGGCCGCGGGATGCCATTCGCAAGCG
>DASXLA010000052.1:0-1659 GCA_036496505.1 Candidatus Acidiferrum sp.
CGCGGTCGCCGCTGCAATTTCAATCCCGCCTCTTCAGGAGTACGGTCTCCCTTGCGGTTGTTGCAGGAATAGCAGGACGCAACCAGGTTCTCCCAGGAGGATCGTCCGCCGCGCGATCGGGGCATCACGTGGTCGAGTGTCAGCTCGGACGCTGGAAAAGGCGTGCCGCAAAATTGGCAAGTGTTCCGATCCCGCAGCAAGATATTTTTCCGCGAAAGAGCCCGACTCTGTTGCGGGATATGCCGGTAACTGAGCAAACGGATCACCGACGGCACCTGTATCGCTTTGGAAGTCGAATGAACTTCGGTATGGCTCGTTTCCTCCGCTTGCGCCACACCCTTCAGCATCAGGATTAGCGCGCGGCGCACCGCCGTCACGTTGATCGGTTCAAACGTCGCGTTCAACACCAGTACCGGAGCTTGCATCACGGAGGGTCGTACAGGCCGAGGGGATTGCGGCTTCGCCGGTGCGACATCAACCGGCGCGGCCCCCAGCCCTATAATCGGCCGGGGTCGTAGACCGAACTTGTGGCGGCTGTCCATCGCATTACCGTCACCAAAGGGCTTCACAACGCTCCTTGATAGCTATAGATGCGCAGGTTGCGCACCTGGTTTGCCCACTGGTCTCCGCCGGCTCAAAAACGACGCGGGCGGAACGAGCCCCGAGCGCACACGCCCCACTGTCAATCCAAAAACCGCCGCCGCCCCGGCTTTCTTCAGCACTTGGGCGCCGGCATCCAGAGTGGCTCCAGTGGTCAATACATCATCTACCAGTAGGACGCGCAGGTTGTCAACTTTCACGGCCGGCCTGATAGCGTACGCGCCACGCACCGATTTCCAGTGTTCCGTCCGCGAGAGCACTAATTGCGGCGGCCGCGGTTTCGTGCGGACCAAGGCTCGCGAATTAAATTCGATGCCGAGGCGCTGGGCCAGCGGACGCGCAATCAACTCCGCTTGGTTGTAGCCGCGCTCCCGGCGCCGGTCCACGTGCAGTGGGACAGGCACGACAACATCGACGCGCCACTCTCCCGCTGCGCGTGCCACTATCTCGGCCAAGCGCTCCGCGAACCAATCACCCAATCGCGTCAGTTCTTGATATTTGAGCAGGAGAATGGCTTCGCTAAGCCCCTCGTCGTAAAACGCGAAGCTGCGCGCTCGATCGAAAGCATAGAAACCAACGCGACACAGCCGGCAAAGCGGCTGCTCCACCCGCCCCTCGCCCGCTGCCGTGAACGGGCGGCCGCAACCGGAGCACATCGGCTCGTCAATTTTCTTAAATCCCTCCAGGCATTTTTCACAGATCGGGATGCGGCTAGCGTTTATCAGCAGCTCACCGCAAATGCGGCATGGACTGGCGAATACCACCGATGCAAGCGCGCCTAAGGCGTCTTTCAGGATCACGGGATTGCTTCATAACCGCGAAATCTGGCGGGAACTTACCCCAGATCCAAAGCAGAGGGAAAGAGACGATCGTCTCTATGGAAACGGCCAAAATTCTAGCGCCCACCAGCCGGGCAACAGCCGTGAAAGACGCCTAAAGCTGCCCGTTTTCCTTCTTTTCCTGGCAGATAATGCAGTAGCGGGTCCAAGGCACGGCTTCCAAACGTTTCTGCTGTAGTTCCTGATGGCAGGAAACGCAATCGCCGAACGCATCATCCCG
>DASXLA010000053.1:0-4408 GCA_036496505.1 Candidatus Acidiferrum sp.
AGCATCATGGCCTTGCGCAGCGCCAACTTTTCCAACTTGAATTCTTATGAATTCTCTGGCGTCAAGGGATGCCCGGCCAGCGGAGTAGCAACCACGGCCACCATCGTGGATTGGGATTGCACACACACGCACTAAAGGAGAGACGCAAATGAAGCACACAAAGCAAATCATGCTGGGCCTGGTCCTGATCGTGATCGCCAGTATCACCATTGCGGCAGTCACTAATCCGGCCAAGGCGGGGCTCATGTACTCCACCAACGGCAGTGGCGCGGCGGGCAGCTGGGCGGCCATGACCGGCACGGGCGGGGCACTGTACAGCGGCAGCGTGACGCCCATGGGGGTAATGTATTCGACGGACGGCACCGGCAACCCCGGCACCTGGGCACCGGCTACGCAAGCCAGCTTCGGCACCACGGCGACGGAATGGCAAAATGGACCCAAGCAGGCAGTCTCTACAGCTTTCGGCCAGAATGCTACCCGCCTCTTTTCGTTCGTGATGCCCGTCAACATCGTCAATCTCACGAAGATCAGTTACAACGTCAACACCACAGCGGACAACACCGCCAACCTCTACGATTTGGGTATCTACACAAGCACCGGCACACTGGTATGCCACACCGGACCAATCGCCGGAACAATCGCTTTCCCTGCTAACAATGCATCTGTCACGCTCACACTTCTAAGCACCGGATGCACCCTTAACGCTGGCACGCGCTACCTATTTGGAATAACCACCAATGCGGCAGCAGCCGGGACCATGCAAAGCATCGGCTTGGGATTTATGGCCGTGGGAAATGGTGTTCCGACCGCTGGCAATGTGACGACTGGCGGGGTACTTAATAGCTCGATCACTCCGCCCGCTGATAGCTGGGTTTCAAACTCAACCGTCCCAGCCATCGCGCTGCACAACTAAAAACTTTTAGAAAAGGGAGACACATGAAGCCAACCATGCTGCTGTTCTTACTGGCCGCGATCGCGCTCAGCCAGGCCACCGCGCAGGCACCGCCCGCACCCAGCACGCAACAGGGCCCGCCGCCCCCAGCTGCTCCGCCGCCGCCCGATTCCAATCTCAAGCAGGCCGGTCACCAGGCTGACCTGGCTTACTCAAATCCGGCGTGCACGACAACCAATCAGTGCACGCTGCAAATCTTTCGCGCGCAGTGTGACAACGCGACGACATGCCCGAACTATATTTATTCCCCGCAATCGTTCAAGACACTGAGCATGGCGGGGCTCTCGACCAATGCCACGGCCACCGGCACCAGCTGGACTTACTCGGACACCGACACGGCGCTGCAAGACAACACCAGCTATTCGTGGGTTTCAACCGCAACGTTTGTTAACAATCCGACGATGGTGAGCGGTCCATCGAGCCCCTTTCTCGGGACGATTCCGGCACTCCCCTCACAGGTTCCGCCTCCGGCTCCGACCACGGGGACGTGCAAAATTGTCAGGTGAGCATGAAACTACGATTGTGTTTTTTGATTTGTTTTTTAGTATCTGTCGCGGCAAATGCGCAGACAGGTATAGCAGTTTCCTCCGATAACCCGATGTGCACGAGCGCCAATCCATGCACCTTGCAGATATATCGGGCCGCGTGCAGCGGCGGCGGCGGGCCGATGGGCGGCGTCAGCTGCCCGCTCTATCCCGATCCCGCGTTCATCGCGCTGGCCATCAACACCAACACGCTGGCCACCACCGCGACGCAGACCGGCACGCGCTGGATTTTCTCGGACAAAAACGGCGACTCCACGCGCCCCAACCTGGTCGCGCCCAATCTCTACACCTATGTCGAAACCGCAATCTATAACGGCGACGCCACCCGCAGCCCCAGCCTGCCGTCACAGGCGCTCACGCTGGCATTTCAGGTAGCCGCGCCCAACGCGCCGCCCTTTCCCACGATCGGCACCTGTCGCATTGTCAAGTAATGGCCGCTAAATAAGCGCGGCATATTCACGGCATATTCAGGGCAGAGAATGGCGCGCGCCTAGTGACACACAAAATTTTGTGGTAAGGTATCGAGGAAGCAAATTTGTTTTGGAGGAAAGACTGAATGAAAATCATTGGATTCGAGGCGGAGAATTTTAAGAAGCTCCGCGTGGTACAGATCCACCCCAACGGTCGCATGGTGCAGATCACGGGCAAGAACGGCGCGGGCAAAACATCGGTGCTCGATGCGGTGTGGTTTGGATTGAAGGGCCGCAAAGCCCTGCCGGTGCAGGCGGTGCGCAAGGGCCAGGAGAGCATGAAGGTAAAGCTCGACCTGGGCGAGTTTACCGTGACCCGCACCCTCTCCGCCGATGGCGCAATTCCCACCATCTCCATAGAAATGGCTCCCGGCAAGACCCGCACCATGACGCCGCAGGATTTTCTGGACGACATTTTTGGAGAGCTGACATTTGACCCGCTTGATTTTGTACACATACGGACAGGCGAGACTCCAGCCGCCCACAGCGCGCGGCAGATTGCGATGCTGCGCAAGACGGCCAAGGTGGATATGGATTTCGAGGCCATCGCGCTTGAAAACGAGAAAGATTATGAAGCGCGCAAGCTGGTCAACCGGGACGCTGAGCAGCTGGAGGCGCGAATCAATGGCATGACGGTACTCGATGGCCTGCCCAAGAACAAGCTCGATGAGGAAGCGATTCTAAAAAAACTAAACGCGGCGGGCGATGCCAACCGCCAGGCGCAGCAGGTTTTTCAGAACCGGCAAGAGCTGGGCGCGATCGCGGCCAGGCTGGGCATTGCGTGCAGCAACAATGCGCAGTTTCTTGGCGGGCAGAAGGGCAAGATTGAAAAACTCGAAGAAGATTTACGGATGGCCAAGGATGCGCTCAAGGCGGCAGAGATAGAAGACAAGCGCATCTCAAAGGAATACGCCGAGGCCCAACGCGCTTACGAAACCGCGCCCACGGGCGAGCCCATCGACGTTACCGCGCTGGCCATAGAGCTGCAATCGGCGCAGCGCACCAATCGCGCGATCGACACCCGCGCCGAGTTTGACCAGCGCACGGCGGAGCTGAAAGCCAAGCGGGAGGAATCAAACAAGCTGACGCGGCAGATGGAAGCCCGCGAAGAGAAGAAGAAAGCGGCGCTGGCGAAGGCCAAGATTCCCGTGGAGGGGCTGACCTTTGACGAGCGCCGCGTGAGCTTCAACGGCTTGCCTCTGGAGAACCTGGGCGAAGCCGAGCAGATTCGGATTTCGGCGCAGATCGGCATGGCCGCCAACCCGAAACTAAAAATTCTATGCGTGCGCAACGGCGAGGCCTTGGACGAAGACGGCATGAAAGTGCTGGCCGACCTGGCCGAAGAGTACGACTTTCAAATTTGGATGGCGCGCGTGGATTCGAGCGGCAAAGTGGGCATCGTGCTTGAGGACGGCATGGTGATAGCCGAGAACCCCAGCGAGCCCGCACCCGCGCCCGCTGCGAAGAAGAAGGCCAAGGGAGGCGAGACGATCCAATGATTGCGACTCTCATAGATCACGATGCGCGGAAGGAAAGTTTTCTCATCATCATCATTCAGCCCGACAACCTGGAACGGATGCGCAAGGCCGACCCCATCACGCTGGAGACGAAAGAAATAAAGGGCGGTCTGTTGCCGACGCCCAAATATCCCGCGCGGCTCACGGTCGTGATTGCCTACGAGGAAGATGATTTTGAAATCAACAAGCTCGCTTTGACCGGCGAGTTTTCCGAAGTGCTTCGCTACATCATGCGCGGCTATAAATTCCACCGCGACATAGACGGCAAGGAACACGCTTTCACGTTGAATCGTTTTTCCCGACCGGAGGATAAACAGACATGACCCTGATGATGGTCACCGAACTGTTCATGAAAACCGTGCTGCTGGGCATCGCGCTGGGATGGAAAAATCTAAACGCGCTGCCCGCCTGCGCCGAGTACCGGCTTGATGAACACTGGTGGTTTGCGATCAACGCCCACGGCGAGGCCACCAAATGCAGCGTGGGCATGGACGTTCCACCGCACTCGATTTACTACGAATTCAACGGCTTCCCTTTCGGAATCGCAGACGCCCACGAAGGCATGTGCGGATCGGGCGGGCTGGCCAACGAAGACGAACTGATGCGCGTGATCGACGCCAAAATTAAGTGGCTCGAAGACGCCGAGAAAGCGAGGCTGATGTGAAGAAGTGGCAAGTCAATATCTTCGGGGTGGTCCCCGATACGCTGGAAATTGAGGCCGAGACTGCCCAGGACGCCGAAGAGGCGGCCTGCGTCGCGGTACTCGAAATTCTCGACTTTACAGCCGAGCTGGACGGGGACAATCCAGACGAGGACCAGCCAGTTTCGCCCCCTCCCCCGGAGGCGAAGGAAAAGCGAAAAGGCGATTCATGGCCAGTTTCGTAATCCGCATGGCCGATGGGAGGTACTTTGCCGACCTGAAAG
>DASXLA010000054.1:0-24576 GCA_036496505.1 Candidatus Acidiferrum sp.
CCGGAGCAAAGGCGAAGGCGGTAATGTCTTCGTCGATGGATTGCAGGGGTTTCTGCACGTCGACGGTCTGCGGCTGCGCGGGAGGGATCGTGCAACAGCCGAACACCGCGCACACTAGCGCGCAAAATCCCCGAAGCCAGCGGAAGCGGCTGCGTGAACAGGGGCAAATCATGTTTTTACCCGGGAGTTCACCGCGATTTGAATGTCATCACCATGATTTGCATTGGCACCGGCCGCATCATTCTTTCGCCGTGCCCCGGGCCTTCAGCTTGCGAATCTCGTCCAGCCGCTGGCGCAAGCGCGCCTCAAAGCCCTGATCCGTTGGCCGGTAATAGCTGCGCCCCGCCAGATTATCCGGCAGGCAAGTCATGTCCGTAACTTTTTCTTCGAAATTGTGCGCGTACTTGTAGCCCGCGCCATAACCGACATTTTTCATCAGACCGGTGACCGCGTTGCGCAGGTGCAGCGGCACGGGGTCCGCTTCCGTTTTGGCCACATCTTCCTGGGCTTCGCCGGAAGCGGTGTACAGCGCATTGGATTTTGGGGCCAGAGAGAGGTACACCGCGGCTTGCGCGAGCGCCAGGTGCCCTTCGGGCGCGCCGAGAAAATCGAAGGCATCTTTGGCGGCGAGCGTAACCGCCAGGGCGCCGGGCTCGGCAAGACCGATGTCTTCGCTGGCCATGCGCACCAAGCGGCGCGCGAGATACAGCGCATCCTCGCCAGACTCCAGCATGCGCGTGAGCCAGTAGAGCGCGGCATCGGGATCGGAGTTGCGCACGGATTTATGCAGCGCGGAGATTAAATTGAAATGTTCCTCGCCGGACTTGTCATAGCGGAGCAGCTTGCGCTGCAAAATGTCCTCGAGAAGCAGCGGTGTGATGGAGAGCGCGCCATCGGGATTGCGAATGGCGCTGCGGGCCGCCAGCTCAAGCGTGTTGTACGCCGAGCGGGCGTCGCCGTTGGCGAAGGATGCGATGCGCATGAGCACGTCGTCACTGGCCTCGATGGGTTCGTTGCCGAGGCCGTGCTCCTTATCCCGTAAGGCGCGGCGCAATAATTCGGCGATGAGCGGCGCCGGAAGGGCCGCCAGAATGTACACCTTGGTTCGCGAGAGCAGCGGCGAAATCACTTCGAAGGAAGGATTCTCGGTGGTGGCGCCGATAAACGTGATGTGCCCGGCCTCGACGTAGGGAAGGAAGGCGTCCTGCTGGGCCTTGTTGAAGCGGTGGACTTCGTCGACAAACACGATGGTGCGATGGCCGGAATGCGATTTGCGCTCGGCGGCAGCCATCACTTCCTTGATTTCTTTGATGCCCGCGAGAACCGCACTGAAGGAAACAAATTCCGAGCTGGTGAGTCGCGCGATTAATCTGGCCAGAGTAGTTTTTCCGCAGCCTGGCGGTCCCCACAAAAGCATCGAGCCGATATCGTCGTTCTCAATTTGCGTGCGAAGCGGCTTGCCGGGTCCCAGCAATTTTTCCTGGCCGATGAATTCGTCGAGCGTGCGCGGGCGCATGCGCTCGGCGAGCGGCTGGTGCGCGGCGGGAACATCGGACTCAAGAGAATTTCCGCCGGGGCCCAGGGGGATTTTGGAGAATAAGCTCACGGCTGTTGGATGTCCCGCGTACGGACGGAGTTGCGCTGGCGGGCCGCCTCGTAAAACAAAACGGCGGCAGCGGCCGCGGCGTTCAGCGATTCCACGCCACTGGCCATGGGGATGCGCACGCGGGCATCGGCGCTGCGTTCGATTTCGATGGGCAGGCCGGAGCCTTCGTTGCCGACGAGCAGCACACAAGGAACGCACCAGTCCACTTCCCAGGGAGCCATGAGCGGCAATTCGTCGGCTTCCGGTTCGTGCACGCTGGAGGCCAGCGTGCGAAAGCCCGCGACTT
Source organism: Candidatus Acidiferrum sp. (assembly GCA_036496505.1). Taxonomy (GTDB): domain Bacteria; phylum Acidobacteriota; class Terriglobia; order Acidiferrales; family UBA7541; genus Acidiferrum. Next base: position 1,893 of record DASXLA010000054.1, read on the forward strand.
TTAACTGCGCGAGCAAAATCGGTAGAGGCGCGCCGGACAAAATGGGCAGATGCAGCGCGGCGCCCGCGGAAGCGCGCAGCGCTTTCGGGGAAAACGGATTGGCCGTGCCGCTTTGTCCGGAGGCCGCGATGGCCGCGCCGGTGGCGCCAAAAGCCGCGGCGGTGCGGAGAATGGTGCCGACATTTCCGGGGTCCTGCATGCCCGCGAGCACCAGTAGCAACGGGGAACAAGCCTCCGCCGGCGGCCGCACCAGGTCATCAAAAGTCGTAGCGCGCGGCTGCACCAGCGCGGCCACGCCTTGCGGGTGCTCGGTGTCCGCGAGGCCCTCGAACAAGCGGTCGGTGGTGCGCAAAACGGGAAAGGCGATTTCCGGGCGCGCAATCAATGGGGCGAGTCTCTCGCGATAACGCTCGCCGGCTTCACTGAAGAGCACGGCTTCAATGGGGCATGCGGAACGCAGCGCCTCCTCCACGAGACGCACGCCTTCGACGCCGACGAATCCCGATTCGGTAGGAATGCCGCCGCGCAGCGCCATGCGAAATTGTTTGAGCCAGCGATTATCTCGGCTGGTGAGCAACGCGGCGGTGGCGCGCGGCGAGTTCGACGCAGCGCGGGTGGAGCGGGTGTGGCGCGCTGCTTCCAAAGGGCTGTCCATCGCACGAAAGCGTAGCACCGTTTCAGCGCCGAGCGCACGCTTCGCGTCGCCTGGCAGGGCTGTTGTAGCCGAAAAGGGTCACCGTGCGGCCGACTCCATTGCACGGGGCTCGCACCTTATGTTAGCGTCCCGGCAGGAAGGGCAACGAGAGCGAAGCGTTGCCGCGTGTAATGCCACTTCGCCAAGGGCCCAAAATTGCGGGCAGAATTGCTGCGCATCAATGCACAAGCTCCGGAGCCCAGCATACTGCGCTATGCAGCGGAATTTCTGGCGCGCGGCCGCGTGCTGGGAGTCCCCACGGATACAGTGTACGGACTGGCCGCCGATCCCTTTAACCTTTCGGCGGTGGAAGAAATCTACCGCGTGAAGGGCCGCCCGGAAACGCGGGCGCTGCCCATCCTGGTGAATTCCATCGACCAGGCTTTGCTGCTGGCGCGCGAGGTGCCTGAGAATTTTCTGCGGCTGGCGCACGAGTTCTGGCCGGGGGCGCTCACGCTGGTGGTGGACGCCGGGCATCGCATGCCTTTTAAAGTGACCGCAAATACTGGGCGAGTGGCATTGCGACTGCCGCGAAGTTCGGTGATAGCCACGCTCATCGACGAGTATGGCGGGCCAATCACCGGAACCAGCGCGAACCTCTCCGGGCATCCCTCCTGCGTGAGCGGCACCAAGGTGCTGGAGCAACTTGGCGATCGCCTGCCGCTGATTCTGGATGTGGGCGAACTGGGCATGAATCTGTCGTCGACCATTGTGGTGTTGCGCGGCGATGACTGGAAAATCGTGCGCGAAGGGGTTATCCGGGCGACCGATATAGAAGAATTTCTTTCCTAGGCCAGCGCGTAGAGAGAGCAGGCACATCGCGTCGAGTCCTGCCGGCGCGTAAAGGCAGCAGGTATATCGCGTCGAGCTCGGCTGGCGCATCGTCGAGCGGAACTCGTGCTGTGTCGCGTAATCCGAGAACTACAACTTCCGCAGAGGCTCCGGCAAAATTCCCGCCAGGGAATAGCCGCCTGGTCCGGTGAGCATCAACGCAAAGGCTACGAGCAACAGCGTCAGGGCATATTCCATTCCGCCGTGGCTGACATCGAAACCATGCGGCAAATGCACGAGAGAAATGGCGCCAATCATCACGATGATGACGCAAGCGGCGCCCAGGCGGATGAACACGCCGGTCAAGATGGCCAGTCCACCGGCAAGCTGCGCGAGTCCCACGAGATAACCGACGGCGAGCGGCACATGGATGTGGGCCGCGAACGCCACGGGCCCGGGGCCGCCAAAGGCACCAAACAAAACAGCTGAGCCGTGATACAGAAATGCCAGCGCGCAGGCTATACGCAGCACGAGGAGCGCGGCGTTCCATTGCGCTGAAGCGGGATGAGCGGCTACTGCAACTCCATTCATAGCGACCTCCTGTCTCTCCCTGCCAATTAGATTGAATAAGGAGCGGGAAGGGTGCACGCCCGAAGCGGGAGTTGTGAGAGAGCCGAAGCCGAAGCTAAGCGACGTCGAGGTAAGTGGAATACTGCTGTTCGCCGATGGAAGTGAACGGAAGCATTTCCATGGTTCCTGCGGCGGTCTGCACGCGCCAGCGGTCGCGAGAAATTCTGGCGGCGGCCAGCAATTGGTGGCGCGAGACCGCGGGGACGGAATCAGTCACGGCAAAGAGCACGAGCGGGCCGGAGAGAAGCGCGACGGTATCAAGGTGACGCGGGTCGATGGGTTCGAGGCGCGTCTGGAGCGGGAGATCGAGATCAATTTGATCGCCGGTTTTCCATTCGCGCCGGATTTCGGTGAAATGTCCGGGAGTTACGGCGGCTGTTGTTCGCGCTCCGTTGATGGCCAGCGAGGCGCCGCGGGCCCACGAGGGGATGCGGAAATTTATGGCGAAATCAGCGGGGCGAGTAGCAGTGACCTCGAAATGGATGCGACTTTCGAGCGGGTAAGCGCTGTTTTGGCGGAGCGAGATTTGCGAATGATTCTGCGTCCAGCGCAGCGTGGAGGGGATGTACAGGTTGACGTAGACGCCGCGCTCGTCGCGAAGATAGCTGTTGATGCCGTAATCAGCGGCGACCTGCGGCAACGTTCCGGAGCAGCAGGGCCAGCGCCGGTCGGAATAGATTTTTTTTCCGGCGAAGTTGTAGTCGGAATAATAAAAGGTGCGGCCGTCGGGCTGCAGCGGTTTGGCGCCGAGCACGGTGTTGTACATGACGCGCTCCATGCTGTCGCCGTAGCGCGCGTCGCGGGTGACGCGCAGGAGGTAGCGCGTGAGCTTGAAGTGCGCGTAGGAGCCGCAGGGAGTTTCGAAGCTGTTGTGGCTGCCGGTCAGGCTGGCGAACATGGCGTCGCTGCCCGGCGCGCGCAACGTTTCGTCGGCGCCCCAGCCGCCGGTGGCGAAACTTTGCGCGGCCAGAAAATCGAAGCCGTTCTCAGCGGCGCGGAGATGCGTGACGCTGCCAAGCGTCAGGTAGGCCTGCATCGCGGAACAGAGCGCGTTCACGTGGCTGTAGGCGTGGCGGCCTTCGAAATTGCTGCGACCCGCGGCGAGCGGCAGGAAATAATCATCGTCGAGATAGCGCGCGCCGAGCGCGCGGTAGCGTTCGCCGGCGCCGCCCTCGTAAGCGAGGAATAGATTTTCAGCGATGGTGTAGGACTCGTCCTGGGTGTAAGTGGCGTCCTTGCCGGGACGCCAGTTCTGGCCGTGCTCGACGGCCTTTGCGGGCAAATGCGGCAGCGCGGTATCGGTGGTTTGCTCGAGAATGCGGTAAGCATCGGGGTCGTGAGCCAGGCGATGCGAATCGAGCAGGCCGCAGACGAGCTTGTCGTAGCAATAGGCGGGGAAGCGATTGTTTTCGTAGAAGTCTCCGGAGATGGTGGCGGCGTAGGCGCGATTGAGGCGCAAAATTTTGGCGCGAATTTTTTCGTCGCGGTTGATGGCGTAGCCGCGCGCCAGCGCGGAAACCCACTGCCCGAAGGTGGCCGCCGGAGCGAAACCCGGCCCCAGCGAACGGCCGTCAAAATTGGGGTCGTAAAGATACCAGCCGCCCAGCTCTTCGCCGGGAGCGGGCTGGCCGGTCATTTTGCGGGAAGGCTTCAGCAGGCTGTCGTCGCTCAAGCCCATGAGCACGGCGAGGGTTTCCTGGAGCTGGCGATGGTGCGGTTCGCTGGCGATGGAAACGTCGGCGTAGTCGAATTCGCGCAGCGGCGGGCCGGACGGTAACGCGGCGGAAGAGGCACGCAACCTTCCGCCGGAGGTTGCGAGTGCGACATCGAAAATCGGGGTGCCGGCGAGCGCGGCGGCAGCCATCGAGCTGGAACGCAGGAAGCGGCGGCGCGAAAGTCTTCCGCGGGTCATGTGCACCACTGTACCTCCGAGGGGTGCTGCGTTATAAGTGCTTTGTTTGTGGAGCGGTATCAGTACTTTTACTTGGGTAGTCGGCCAGGTGGCAAACTGAGCCGCGACCAAACCGGCCCGCTGGCAAACTGCGCAGGTACTTGCACTTTGAGATATAACGCGCTATATAACCCTCTCTCCGCGCGAGTTCTATACTTAAAATAGGTTGAGCTGCAGTCACCCAGAAGGCACGGCCCGGCGCTTCGTGGACAAAATTGTCATCAACACAGATGAACTGGTCGATTCCCAGGTTGAGCCGCAACAAACACCTCGCGTCGAAGCCAAGCTAGCTCCAGTTATTCCCTGGTGGACCCGGGCGGGACTGGCCATATTTGTTCTGTTTCTCCCGCTGCTGTGCCTGCTGACCATCATTATCCGAGTGGCGTTCCGCAGCCAGCCGCCACGTACGCGCCACGCCTGGACGGCGTATCTATCGACATTGCTGATCATCAGCGGATTTCTTACGTCGCTGGCGGCCGTGGTGGTTTTTTCGCTCGGGCCGGTCCCGGCAATCGTCAGCAGCGGGCTCGCCGATCTGGATGAGCGGACCGAGTATCCAAAACTTCCCTCGAAGACAACTTTGACGGGCGCAGAAGTCTCGAAGAACCTCAAGAGCCTGGTGGCGGTCATCTCTCCGGCGGCGCAGAGTTTGTTCGGCAAGCGCGAGATGCTGTCGATGTCGTTCGGCGCGGGCATGCTGCTGGAGTCCAATGCGTCGGGATACCTGTTTGCCACGGCCAGACACGTGGTGGGAGGCGGGTCAATCGCAGCGAAAGCGCCGCACGTGATGATTTCACTGGAATCGGGGGTGTGGTCCTCGGCTGAAGTCATTGCGGTGCACAAGAATCTGGATCTGGCGCTGGTGTGGGTCGCGCGGCACTCCGGGGAAGCCCCGTTTCTGCAACCCATCGCGGAAGCCAGCCAGGGGGAAGAAATTTTTGTGATCGGGCACCCGGAAGGATTGAAATTCACGCTGAGCACGGGAATCGTTTCGCGCATGGAGAACAGCGTGTTGCAGGTTTCCGCGCCCATCAGTCCGGGAAACAGCGGGGGACCGGTTTACGACCGGCAGGGGAATCTTATCGGGATTGTGAGCTACACGCTCGACAAGACCATGCGGCCCAACGCCGAAAACCTCAATTTTGCAATCGCAGCCGACGCGCTGCTGCGGGACGTGGGCTGGGAATTCGCGAACGGCGGACGAGAGCACCTCGCGGATTTCTGGCGACTTTCGAACAGTGCGCAGTCGAAGCAGGACGGGAGCGGGAGCGACGCGAATCCCGGGGCGGCGCAGCATTGAAGAAGGACCGGGTGGCGAGCTGCGGTGGCCTGCAAATCCGTAATGAAAAGCATTTTTGCTGAGACTTTGACCGAGGGCCGATGCCGAATATCAACGTGACGGTTTACGATTCGACGGAAAACAAGCGGGTGCCGGTGGAGCTGCCCAATGACGCGCCGTGCAACAAAATTATCGCCGTGCTGATCCAGAAGCTGCGGCTGCCGACCAACGGGCCGGATGGCGCTCCGCTCAGTTATAAATTCCATCACAAGAATTCCGGGCGGCAGATTCTGGACTCGCAAACGCTGGCGGAGGCCTCCGTGCAGGACGGGGACATTCTGCGGCTGCAGCCGGAAATTACGGCGGGATGAGATGACTTCGCCCGGTGGCGTGAGCATCGAAACAGCGGATTTCCGTGAAGACCGCTACAGCCGGTTGCGGCTGATTCCGTGGTGGGACCAAAAGAAAATCGCCGCCGCGAAGGTGCTGGTGGTGGGCGCGGGAGCGCTGGGAAACGAAATTCTGAAAAACCTGGCGCTGCTGGGATTTCGCGAGGTGGTCATCGTGGACCTGGACCGCATCGAGGAATCCAATCTTTCGCGCGCGGTATTGTTTCGTTCGTCGAACGTGGGAGAACAAAAGGCGGTGGCGGCGGCGAAAGGATTTGAGGAGCTTGCCGAAGGCGGCCGGTCGTGCGGAATTGCCGGAAACGTCATGCAGGATTGCGGGGTCGGATTGTTCGGGTGGGCCGATGTAATCTTGGCCGGATTGGACAATCGCGAGGCGCGGCTGTGGATCAACCGGAGCGCGTGGAAGATGAACCGGCCGTGGATCGACGGCGCCATCGAGGGCATCAATGGCGTGGCGCGGGTATTCCTGCCGGGTAAGCCGCCGTGCTACGAGTGCACGCTGGGCGAGGTGGACTGGCAACTGCTCGAACAGCGCATGTCGTGCAACCTGTTGCTGCGGGAAAAAAATGTGGAAGGCAAGGTGCCGACCACGCCGACGATTTCGTCCATCATCGCGGGAATCCAGGTACAGGAAGCGGTGAAGTGGCTGCACGGCATGCCGACGCTTTGCGGGCAGGGTTTTGTGTTTGAGGGCTTGCAGCATACGTCGTACCGCGTGGAATACACCGAGAACGCGGATTGCATGAGCCACCATACGTTCGAAAGGATCGAGGCGCTGCGGGTACGGTCAAGCAAATTGCGCTTGCAGGATTTATGGGAGCGGGCGTGCGGGGATCTGGGCACGCGGGAAGTGACCGTGGAGTTCAGCCGGGACGTGATTTACAAATTTGTGTGCTCCGCGTGCGGTGCCGAGGAAGAAAAATTCGCGCCAGTAGGCAGCCTGTCTTTTGAAGAGGGCCGCTGCGCAAAGGACGGGCAGATGCGCACGGTGCAGACGGTGCACGGGTATAGCGGCGCGGAGGCGTATGGCGAGCGAACGCTGGACAAGCTGGGGCTGCCGTTGTTTGACGTATTCGCGGCGCGGAGCGCGGAGCGGGAGATCGCATATTTGATTGCGGGGGATCAGCAGGAAGTATTGGGCGGGCCTGCCGAAGGCCGCGCATGAGCTCGCGAAAATTCAAAAGTGCGGAAGTGCAGCCGCACGTGCTGATCAGCGGGGAAGTGCTGCGGCAGATTCGCCAGCACGCGCGCTCCTCGAGCAAAACGGAAGTTTGCGGGGTGCTGATCGGCAACGACGGCGCGGGCGAGCGGAACAAAATAAAAATCGCCGCGTGCATCGCGGGACAAAACGCCGCGCAGGCCGGGACGCACGTCACCTTCACGCAGGATACCTGGGAGCATATCTACAAGATTAAGGATGCCGAGTTTCCGGACGAGCGCATTGTCGGCTGGTACCACTCGCATCCCGGGTTCGGAGTGTTTCTTTCCGACCATGACACTTTCATCCACAAGAATTTCTTTTCTTCGCCGCTGCAGGTGGCCTGGGTGTATGACCCGCACAGCGATGAGGAGGGGTGTTTCGGGTGGATTGGCGAGCGGCTCGAACGATTGTCGGAAATTTCCGTGGAAGACGCCAAAGGCGGGGAAGGCGCCGGGGAAACCGGCAAGCCTGAGCCCATCACAATGGGCAACATGGAAGAAGAGGAGATGGACGCGTCGGTGGCGCGCGAGGAGCCTGGCAAGGCGCCGCGGTGGCTGCGGGTGTTGACGTCGGTGCTGAGCTACGTCACGGCGATGGCAGTGGGCTTTTTGATCGGCTGGTTCATTCCCCCGCGCATTCTTCTGATTCCTATCGATCCGCGTACCGGCGAACAAGTGGGCCGGCCAATCGATGCGCGTGAAGCGCTGCGCTATATGCAGGATCACCCAGAGCTACAAACTTTGCCGGCGCCTCCCGCGACGGGCACTTCTCCGGCGACGAGTCCACCAGCGGCCACTAGCAAGCTGCCTCCAGGACAGAGGGGCAGCGACAAGAGCGGCGTGCCCAGCGAGCCAGCTGGCGCAAAGAGCGGCAGCGACAAAAACAAGGATCCTCATGCCCCCTGACAATCGGAACCAGCCCATCAAAATAACCCTCGACGATCTGGCCAACATCCAGACGGCGCCTGCGGCTCCTCCAGTCCCGATGGCGGAAGCGGGTACGGCGCAAGCGCGGGTGTACGGCAAGGTCGGCGATTCCGTGGAGACGGAAACCCAGACCGCCGAGGAGAAGGGCAGCATTTTCTTGCAGGCATGGTTTTACCTGGGACTCGCGGGGTTGCTGGGAGCGTTTCTTGGCTGGGCAATCTGCGAGCACTCATTCGTTGACGGCTTTACCGTGGGGCGGCACTGGGGCAACTTCGTGCTTATCCCGGCGGTGATTACGCTGGAATGCGTGGGATTTGCGGTGGCGGAAAGTATCGTGGAGCGCTCCGCGAGGAAAGCGTTGATCCGCGGACTGCTGGCTTTGCCGCTGGGGATTGTTCTGGCGTGGGCCTTTGACGCCGGCGCGGAAATTATTTTTCGATTGGGAATCAATATCATCGCGTCTGCCGGGGTAGTGAGCTGGCACAACCCTTCCTTCTGGGTGGTGCGCGGCCTGGCCTGGGTGGTGATCGGAGCGGCGGGCGGCGTGGTGTACGGCATCGTGGGGCAATCTTCGAAACAAATTGCCTACGGCGCGCTGGGCGGGGCCTTGGGCGCGATGGTGGGCGGACTGCTTTTTGACCCCATCGCCATCCTGACGCACGGCGGGGCCACAAGTCGCGCGGTGGGCTTCTCGCTGCTGGGAATGGCGACGGGTATAGCCATCGGGTTGGTGGAGAGCGCGCTGAAAGACCGCTGGCTGTATGTGACCGCGGGACCGCTGGCAGGGAAGCAATTCATTCTTTACAAGCCGCGCACGGTGATCGGCAGCGACCAGCACAGCGACATTTATCTGTTCAAGGATTCCAACATTCAGCCGCAACACGCGGTGATCGAGATCGCGGGCGCGCGCGTGCAGATTCGAGCGATGGGGAATGTTTTCGTCGCGGGGGTGCCCACCAAACTGCATGTGCTGCAAAGCGGCAACCCGCTGCAGATTGGCCGCTACGCTTTCCGCTACCAGGAGCGCCAGCGTAAGTGAATCCCGTCTGCCCGTATTGCCGCACGGAACTGGAAGGGCCGCCGCTGGAATGTCCGGGGTGCGGCACGCCGCACCACGCGGAGTGCTTCGAGGAAAATGGCGGATGCACGGTGTTTGGCTGCTCGGCGGCACCGGCGGCCGAGGCCAAAATCAGCGTGGCGGAAAGCGACCTGGCGCCTCCAGTGCAGCCTGTCGCTGCGCCAGCGGTTCGGACGGGGACTTCCGCGTGGCTGGGCAGCAACTCCGTGCTGGGATCGATTTCTTCGTTTGCAGCGTCGGTGCCGGCGTCGGTGCAAGCATCCGTGCCTGCTACGGGCCCAACTCCACCACCGCCGCTGCCAGATGGCGGCACGGGCGCCGCACCTCCACCGATGCCGTCTCCGCGTGGCGTATACGCGCCGCTGCTTCCGGCGCAACTGTACCCGGTGGCGCCGCCGAAGAAGCGGGTACGATTCGTGCTGCTGGCAATTTTTCTGGGGATGTTCGGGGCGCACAATTTTTATGCGGGTTACACCAAGAAGGCGTTTATACAGGTATGCTTCTCCGTCCTGACGTGCTTCTATGGCGCGGCGGTGAGCTGGATCTGGGCGGTGATCGAAGCGTGCGTGGTTAACACGGATGCTGACGGCGTACAGTTCACTTGAGGCGGCGGAGGGCTGATGAATTATTTCGTGAAGCGTGACATTCAGGAGTATGGGCCCTACACGCTGTCGGAATTGCAGCGCTACACCGCGACGGGAAACGTGCTGCTGACGGATTTATGCCGCAGCGAAGGCATGACCGACTGGGTGCCAGTCTCGCAGGTGATCGGCAATATCCCGGTTCCGGCGCCAGGCGCCACGACAGCAGTGGCGGGCTCGATACCGGCGATGTCACTGTATCCGGCGCCGCCGTCGCTGCACTGGGGAGTGGTGGTGCTGCTGGGGATTATTACGTGCGGAGTTTTTGGCTGGGTGTGGGCGCTGGTGGAGTCTTCGTGGATGAAAAAAGTGGCGCCCGCCAGCAAGGCGATGATGCTGTACGGCATCGCCATCGGGCTGATTTTGTGTGGAACAGTCTACAGGTTCTACGAAGCGTCGCAGGGGATGGGCAGATCGGGTCTTGAAAGCCTGTTTAACCTCGCGGGCGGGATTCTGTGGATCGTGGCTTCGTTCAGCTTCAAGGCTTCGATTGAAGAGCATTTTTCGACTGTTGATCCCATGCCGAGCGCCATGAACTTGAGCGGAGTGATGACATTTTTCTTCAGTATTTATTATTTTCAATTCCACTTCACAAAAGTGAATGAAGCCAAGCGGCGACAGGGGATTTACGTATGACCGGGGTCAGCGTGAAGACCAAAGCCAACGGGATGGCGGCGGCGGTGGTGGCGGGACTGGCGGTGTTGTACCGCTATCCGCCGGAGCTTTATCATTTTTATCCGCAGTGCCCGGTGTTTCGCTACCTGCACATGTACTGCCCGGGCTGCGGAGCCACGCGGGCGCTGGCGGCACTGTTGCATGGAAGGCTGGCGGAGGCGCTGCACTACAACGCGTATGCGGTTTTGCTTTTTCCCGTGATGTGCTACGTGCTGGTGAGCATGTACGTACGCGTGCTGCGGAACGAAACTATCGAGTGGCCGGAGATTTCACCCGGGGCGTTGAAGATGTTGTTGTTGGCCGGGGTGCTGTTTGCCATTTTCAGAAACACGGCGCACCTGGCGCTGTAGGAACTGTAGGAAGACCATGCTGTCACCGAGATTTCGCAGGCTAAAGCTGGATCACGAGACCATTACCGCGCGCTTTGCGGGATGGCCGGCTATCGAGCTGACCGGCACGGCGGGCATGCCTCCGGAGGCCTATCGATTTACGTATCGAATCAGAGGGCTATATGTTTCCTCGAGCGGAGAAATTCTGGAGCGTGACACACACCACCTCGAGGTGAACCTGTCGCTGGGCTATCCGCGGCGGGCGCCACAATGCCGGATGCTCACCCCGGTGTTTCACCCGAACTTCGATGAAGGCAGCGTGTGCATCGGGGACTTCTGGGCCGCCTCGGAGGGATTGGACGACTTGATCGTGCGCATCGGGCGGATGATTGCGTACCAGGAATACAACACCAAGAGCCCGCTGAATGGGTTGGCGGCGAAGTGGGCGGCGCAACACCTGGATCTATTGCCCATCGATGCGAAGACAATTGCGCCACCGAAGAAAGTAGAGAGCAGTTCGAATGGCGGACAGGATGCGGCGGGTGTGGCGGCTGGTGCGGATGCCGAAAGCGCGGAGAAGGCCATACCCGTTAACGCTGATGAAGCTGCGCCCACGCCATCTGGATCTACGCCGCCTGATTCCACGCCGCCGCGGTGACGGCGGGGGCAAAATTCAAGTTAAGGGCATGGCGTTATACTGGGGCATACTCCGCGGGTTCGCCATGCTGCTGTTGCTGCTGTGTGCGGCCGTGGTCCCAGCCGCCTCGTCCGCCAATGGGGAAGAGCAACAACTGCGTCCGGGAGTGATCCTTTCTAAAGTTGTGGCCGCACAAAATGCGGAGCAGTCCTACGCGTTGTACCTTCCTTCGAATTATTCCGCGGCGAAACGCTGGCCGGTGGTGTATGCGTTTGAGCCCGGCGCGCGCGGGCATGTGCCGGTGGAGTTGATGAAGGAGGCCGCGGAGAAATACGGCTACATCATTGCCGGTTCCAATAATTCGCGGAACGGTTCGTGGAAGATTGAAGCGGAAGCGGCGCGCGCAATGTACGACGACACGCACGCGCGGCTATCCATCGATGATAAGCGGCTGTACTTCGCGGGTTTTTCCGGAGGCTCGCGGGTGGCGGCCACGGTAGCGCAACGGTGCAAATGCGCCGCGGGGGTCATCGTGGCCGGGGCGGGATTTCAGCCCGATGCGCAGAGCAATCGCGATTCGTTCGCGGTGTTTGCTTCCGTGGGCACATACGATTTCAACTACGGGGAAGTGATTGCGCTGGACGAAGCGCTGCAAAAAATGAATGCGCAGCATTTCCTGCGCCGCTTCGAGGGCCCGCACCAATGGCCGTCCGCGGCGGTACTCGGCGAAGCGCTGACATGGATGCAGCTGCAGGCGATGAAGAGCAATCGCGAGCCGCGCGACGAGGCTTTCATTTCCGCGCAACTGGCGTTGGAAACACAGAGGGCCAAAGCGTTTGAGAGCACCGACCCGTTTGCGGCGTGGTTCGAGTACCGCCAGGCGGCGGAGACGTTTGACGGGCTTGCGGACGTGACGGCGTTGCGCGCCGAGGAAAAATCACTGCAAGGACAGAAAGCGGTGACGGAGAGCGCGAAACGCGAGAAGCAGGAGATCAAGGAGCAGGGAGAGATAACGGCGGACATTTTCAGCGCCATGGCGACGCTCAACACGCCGGACCCGTCGGATACCGCGCCGGCCGCGGCCACGCGCAACGCGTTGCGCGAGCAGATTCTAACCTTGAAGAATCGCGCGGACCACGAGAAGCGCCCGGAAAAGGCGCGGGCGTTGAAGCGCGCGCTGGAGGGAGTCTTTGTGAACCTGATGGAGGAGGGCCTGGGGCGCATGGACGCCAAAGATGCGCGGCACGCACTCAGTGATTTCGAGGTGGCTCTGGCCGCGTATCCCGACTCGTCGTGGGCCTGGAGCATGACGGCCGAAGCGCGCGCCGCCGACGGCGACAAAAAAGGGGCGCTGGAGAGCCTGCGGCACGTCAAGGAAAAATGGAGCGACAAACAGGCGTTTACGGATTGGCTGAATTCCGACGCGGCGTTCGCGAAGATTCGGGATACGGCGGAGTTTCGGGCGCTGCTGCAGTAAAAGCTAAGAGGTGCGCGGAGTTAAATCAGCGCGCGAAAAGAGCGCAGCGATTTTTTGAGTGCGAGCGCTATTCGTAGCGCAACCCGACAATGGGGTCGACGCGCGTAGCGCGGCGGGCCGGCACGAGGCACGCGAGAAACGCGGCACCCGCCAGAACCAGCGCGGCGGCGGAGAAGACGCCAACGTCCATGGCGCGCACTCCAAACAACAAAGTAGAGAGCAGCCGCGTGAGCGCCAGCGAAGCCAGGACGCCTACCACGACTCCGCAGGCGGTCAGCAGCATGCCGCGGCCAACCACGAGGCGGAAAATATCAGCGCGCGACGCACCCAGGGCTAGACGAATGCCCAACTCCTGTTTGCGCTGGTTGACGGAGTAGGCCATCACGCCGTAAATGCCGACACCCGCGAGCAGCAGAGCAAAGCCCGCAAAGACGCCCACGAATTGCATAATCAGGCGAGGCTGCGCCACCGAAGCGGCAATCACGTCGTCCATGCTCAGGACGCCGGTCACCGGAAGCGCAGGATCAATCTCCGCGACCGCCGCGCGCACCGCTCCGACCAGCGCCTGGGTATTTCCCTGCGAGCGCACCAGCAAGGTAGCGGCCGGCCAGGGATTCTGTTCCATCGGCAAGTACATCTCTTCGGAATTGGCGTTGTTCAACGCGGTGTACTTGACGTCGCCAACGATGCCGACTATCTGGCGCTGAATCTTGTCGCGCGAGTTTGCGACGCGTTTTCCGAGGGCGTCCTGACCGGGCCAGTAGCGGCGCGCGGTGGTTTCGTTGACGATGGCCACGAGGGCTCCATTGGCGGCGTCGTTAGCGGTAAAGACGCGCCCCCGAATCAACGGTGTGCGGGTGGTATCAAAATATCCCGGAGTGACCTGGCGCAGGGCGATGGTGGGGTCTTTCCCGATGCCTTCGCAGGCGCGGCCCTCGGGGCAGAAGAAGATGATGCGCGCGGCACCGGAGAGCGGAAGGAAGCTGGTGGCGCCGGCGGACTCCACTCCCGGGAGATTCTTTATTTTCTCGACGAGCTGCCGGTAAAACTGCGCCTGGCGCTGCGCGTCCGGGTAGCGATTCGGCGGGAGAGACAGCGGGAAGGTGGTGACGTTCCTCGAGACGAATCCGGGGTTCACGTGCATCAGCTTGGCGAAACTTTCAATGAGCAGGCCGGCGCCGGTCATGAGAATCAAAGCCACGGCGATTTCACCGACGATCAGCAGGGAGCGGAGCCTGCCGCCGGTAACGCCTTCGGAGGAACCGCGGCCGCCTTCCTTCAGTGAGGATTGAAGGCCGGATTCCGCGGCCTGCAGCGACGGCACGATGCCAAAGACAATGCCGGTCACAACGCACAGCAGCAGCGTGAAGAGCAGCACGCGCGCATCAAGCCCGGCTTCCTGCACGCGCGGAAATGCGCCGGGCTGCAGGGTGCGCAGCGCGGGGAGCAGTAATTCGGAGAGAAGCAGGCCCACGATGCCGCCGGCAAATGACAGCAGCAGACTTTCCATCAGGAGCTGCGCGACGAGGCGCGCCTTGGAGGCGCCCAGAGCTTTACGAATGGCGATTTCTTTCTCGCGGGCAGTGGCGCGGGCCATGAGGAGATTGGCGACGTTGGCGCAGGCGATCAGCAGCACGAAGCCAATGGCGGCGAGCAACACCAGCAGCGATGGGCGCAACCCGGCAACAAGATTGTCTTTGAGGGAAGTGGCGGCGAGGGTGAACTTGGTGGCGTCTACATAGCTGCCAAATTGCGCGCGGTACCGCGCGTCGATGGTTTTCAGTTCGGCTTCAGCCTGCGGCAAGCTGGATCCGGGGCGCAGCCGTGCAATCACACCGAGATAGCCCGCGCCGCTGCGGACTTGCTCCGGCTTTATGCTGGGCACTTCGTCGACGCGGGGGAGCCACACGTCGGGCTCGGGGAACTGCAGTGGAAAACGAAAAGTTGGCGGGAGAATGCCGACTACCGTGACGTCCTTGCCGTCCAGCGTGATGGCGCTGCCGAGAATGGTTTCATCGCCGCCGAAATGGCTGTGCCAGAAGCCATCGCTGATCACGGCTACATCCCCGCCGCCATGGCGTTCTTCCTCGGGGACAAAAGTGCGGCCATGCGCCGGAGCCACGCCGAGAACCTTGAAGAAATCGACAGTTGCCAGAGCGCCAGTGACGGCTTCCGGCTCGCGCTGGGTGACGAAGCTGAGTGTCTGGCCAAAGAAGGCGGCGGAACTTTCGAGCGTCTGGCTCTGCTGCTGAATCTGCTCAAATTTGGTGAAGGAAACCGGCACGCCGGGCGTTTGCGACTGCACGATGGTCTGGCTGATGTAGACGAGGCGGTCGGCGTCCGGGTAGGGCAGCGGCCTGAGCAGCACGGCATTCACGACACTGAAAATGGCGGTGTTGGCTCCAATGCCGAGGCCCAGGGTAATGACCGCGACGGCCGTGAAGCCGACGTTCTTCCGCAACATCCTGGCCGCATACTTCAGGTCCTGCCAAACGTTATGCATCGATGGTCCCACGCGCGAAGCCTGATTTTGGTATGGCTGACAAAGCAGTCTTATTCGTATCTCAAAGCGACGATGGGGTCAACGCGCATGGCTCGCCTGGCGGGAACCGAGCAGGCCAGCAGCGCGACCAACAACAATAAGAGCGCAACCGCTGAAAAGGTCATCCAGTCGCCGGGCTGCACACCGTATAACACGCTGGCGAGAAGTCGGGTGAAACCCAATCCGGCAAGCACGCCGGCGGCGACGCCCCACACGGCCGAACGAATGCCTTCCGCGAGAACCATGTGAAAAATGTCGCCGCTTCCCGCGCCCATGGCCACGCGAATGCCAATCTCGCGAGTGCGCTGCTGCACGGTGTAAGAAATCAGTCCGTACAGGCCGATCATCGCGAGGGTAACGGCCAGCACCGCAAAACTGCCAATCAGGTAGGAAGGATAGCGGCGAAAGAATACTGCCGGCGATTGATTGGCGATGTCTTCGAGGCTCTGCGGTTGAATCAAGGGAAGCTGCGGGTCTAAATCGTGCAGGGCCGCGCGCGCCGCGCCCACAAATGCAGCGGGATCGCCGGCGGTGCGGACCACGTAGCTGACATAAGTATTTGGGCTCTGATCGTTAAAGCTGTAAACCACCGGCGGGAGCGGCTGCGCGAGGTCGACGGTAGCGGTGTCGCCGGTCATGCCCACAATTTCGAGATAGGGATTTTTGTCGCTGAAGGTGAAGCGGATGCGTTTGCCCACGGGATCGGCGCCGCCGAGGTACGCGTTGGCGAAAGCCTGGTTGACCAACAAGACCGGCGGAGCGCCTCTGCGATCGGTGGCGTTGAACTGCCGCCCGGAGATGAGGGGAATCCGCAAAGTCGAGAAGTAGCCGGGAGTCACGCCGACGATTTGCGATTCATCTTCGCGGCCGGTGGCGGTGGGGCGTCCTTCGATCACAAACCTGATGGTGTTGCTATTACCGGTTGCGGGAATCACGGAGGTTTCGCCGGCGTCCAGAATGCCTGGGGAACTACGCAACCGCGCGGAGAATGTTTTTTCGAACTGCAGAGCGGAGGGATTGGAATCAGGATCGTTCTTGTCGCTGGGATAGGAGCCCTGCGGCAGGTTCACGGAAAAAGCCAATACGTTGCGAGCGTCGAAGCCGGGATTGTGTTTGAGCAGGGCGTGGACGCTCTCGAGCATGAGGCCGGCGCTTACCAGCAGAACAACGGCGACGGCGATTTCCGCGATCACCAAAGTATTGCGCAGGCGCGACTGCACCGTGCTGGTGCCTCCGCGCGATTCGTCTTTGAGAGCTTCGTTCACGGCGCCGCGCGCGACCGTGAGGCCGGGGGCCAATCCGAAGATCACCGCAGTAAGCACGGTGACGCCACACATGAAGGCCAGCATCGGCAAGTTGATGGAAATATCGCGGAGGTACGGCATGGCTTGCAGTTGCGCGTCGGGCATGGCCGCGAGGAGCATGCTCAGGCCCCATTGCGAGCCGACCAGGCCGAGCGCGGCTCCGATGGCGGAGAGGAGCAGGCTCTCGGTAAGAAGTTGCGACAAAATATTTACGCGGCTGGCACCGAGCGCCACGCGGACAGCAAATTCCTTGCGGCGGCCGATGGTGCGAGTAAGCAGAAGACTGGCGACGTTGGCGCAGGCGATGAGCAGAACAAAGCCCACGGCGCCGAGAAGGATGAGCAGCAGCGGCTGAATTTGACCGACGATGTTCTGGCGCAGACCGGTCATCATCATGACGGTGGAGCCGTCTTCCTTGGGATATTCACGAATGAGTTGCGCAGTGATGCCTTCCATTTCGGCGCGTGCCTGTCTTGGAGATACGCCGGGAGCAATGCGCGCGACGACGCTGAGCCAGCGCAAGCTGCGCCGAGTGATGGGGTCGCCGGATTGATGGATGGGCACCCACATGGGCGCGGAATTGGCGGGCGCAAAAGAGAAGTTGCGCGGCAAGACAGCGATGATGGTCGACGGCTGATTATCGACTTGAACGACGCGGCCGACGACAGCGGGGTCGCTGCCAAAATCGCTTTGCCAGAAGGCATAGCTGAGCATGGCGACATGCGGGCCATCGCTCTGGAGGTCGGAATCGACAAAATCACGGCCAAGGAGGGGCTTGACGCCGAGAGTAGAAAAGAAACCAGGAGTGACCTGTTCGGCGAAAATATTCTTTGGCTCGCCGCCAACACGCAAAGTGAAGGCGTCGCCAGTGTAGGCCGCCATGGAGGCGAAAGTGTGGGAGCGCTTGCGCCAGTCCAGGTAATCAGGGTAGGAGACCTGCGATATCCGCATGTCCATCTGCTGCTCGCGGGCCTCGCCGAGCGAATAGAGGTTAGCGGGCTCGCGGTAGGGAAGGGGACGCAGCAGCGCGGCATACACCACGGAAAAAATCGCGGTGTTGGCGCCGATTCCCAGCGCCAGGGTCAAGACGGCGACGGCCGTAAAAGCGGGGTTGCCGCGCAAGGTCCGCGCCCCATAGCGCAAATTGTTAAGAAGATTCCCCATCGAGCCCTCCCCTGAAGATCCGCAGCGATAGTTGCACGCCAGCCGCCATCGGCAGAGCAGCGCCAGGGGCTAAAAATCGTTCGGCTGGCTGACTTTAGCAAGAAGAGCCGCAAACGAGCCGCGGGCGATGCGGTCGCTTTTGGGATATTTCTGAGCGAAAGCGAACAGCGGCGGAGCGTAAGAACATTTGCCGGCTATAAATTAATGTAATTCGCGGGCCGGATTCTGCGCACGTGGCTTTTCCGCGTATAGTGATTCGCGAGCCAGGAGCGACTGCCGCAAAATATGACGACCGCCATCCAAAGAGAGCCGCGCTGGCCGGCCATCATCGCGGTGGTCGCCGACGCGGCGCTATACCTGGGATTACCTGAGAGCATGTCGTTCGGGCCGCGCTGGCTGCTGCTGGCGATCGTGCTCTTTCTGCTGATCCCCATCTCCATCGCGCACTGGCGCGGGCACCTGCCGCTGGTGCGGCTGCTGACTTTCATCGGGAACGGGATCATCACCGCGGCGTTGATTGCCTCGCTGGCATTTCTGATTCAAGGGCTGCCGCTTCATCGCGAGGCGCCGAGCGCATTGCTGCGGTCGGCGGCGGGTTTGTGGGTCACCAACATTCTGGTGTTCGCGCTGTGGTATTGGCGGCTCGATGCGGGCGGGCCGCACGCGCGCGAAAGCGCCAAAGGCCAGCTCAAGAGCGCGTTTCTCTTTCCGCAAATGCTGGAGCGCGGCGGAAACGATGACAACGCCGCAAGCGGCGGCAAGACGCGGGTGCACTGGTCGCCGCAATTCGTCGACTATCTTTTTCTGGCGTTCAACACCAGCACCGCGTTTTCGCCTACGGACACTTCGGTGCTGTCACGCGGCGCAAAATTGGGGATGATGGCGCAGTCGGTCATCTCGCTGGCGATTCTGGTGTTGATCGCGGCGCGCGCGGTGAACATTCTGTAGGGAATTTTATTTCGGCTCCAGCACCAGCGGCAAGCCGTTCTTGGGATTTCCAATCACCACGATTTTCGTGTTGGCACTGGTGGCCAGCTTTTCGGTCGCTTCGATGCCTTTCCATTCCAGCAACTGCGCGCTGATGCCGGTGGCCACGATGCGCTGGAAATCGGAAATGCCCTGGGCCTCGATGCGTTTCCGTTCGGCTTCCTGTTTTTCTTTTTGCAGGATGAAGCTCATGCGCAGGGCATCCTGCTCGGCCTGCTGCTTGGCCTCGATGGAGGTTTTCAACATGGCGGGGAGCTGCACGTCTCGCAGCAGCACGTTTTCCACGATGACGCCGCGCGGCGCGAGTTGCGAGGTCAACTCTTCCTGAATCTGAGACTGCACCAGTTCGCGGGCATTGGTATAGAGGGCGTTGGCGGAATGCGCGGAAGTGGAAGCGCGGATGGCGGCGCGCAAGGTAGGCTCCACAATTTTCTCCGCGTAATTGTTCCCCACGGTTTGAAACACATAGGCCGCTTTGTCTTTATCCAACCGAAACAGCAGGGAGGTGTCGAGCGCGAGGATCAAACCCTCGTTGGAGGGCACGTTGGCGCTTTCTTTGAGCGACTGGGTCTGCACCGATAATTTCTCGACGGTTTTCAGCGGATTGATCAGATGAATGCCTTCGGGCAGCACCTGTCCGGTGACTCTCCCGAAGAGGGTGAGCACGCCCACGTTGCCGGTTGGGATGGAAGTGGTACTCCACATCAACAAAAGGATTACCACGACCACAATGGCGACGCGCGCGATGCGCGACACTGTGCCTCGAAAATTCGGCATTCCAGAAATTCCGCTCCAATCCACACGCGTTGTATTCGGCATGGTTCCTCCGCTCAGCTGATCGTCACGTACCTAAACGTTCTGGTCGAGTGCTGCAAGGCGCCCGGGCGTCCAACGGCGTGGCGCACACGGGCGGTCTATTTGCGAGGCATTATACAGGTCCGCGCGCCGGGGTCCATGCCGAAGCAAACTGTCCGGGAGACAGGCTCGAGGCGTTGAATGTTAGAGGAGCAGCTTTTCTGCGTGACGGTTCAAGGAAGCGCGAAAACAGGGCGGTGAGGGCCACTAGTACCAAAGTACTGTTGTTGGTATTTCTTAAATTTATATAATTCGCGACCGTGATCTCGCAACCCCCCTGCGAAGAGCTCAATGAACTGAATGACGCCGCCTGGCGCGTGCTGCATGACGTGCGGAGGATCCGCCGTTCGCGGGACCTTTCTTTTTTTGAAGACGCTGAACTCAACTGCAAAAAGCAGCAGAGCATAACGGCGCTCATCAAACATCTGCTTGCCGGGCACCATGGCCGGCCCTGCCCGGCAGGGTCGAGGCCGATCGTAAGCAGACCTAAGGCGGCGTGGCTTCTGCGCTAAGGTGGCGCTGATCGAGCTTTTCGCAATGGCGCGCGCTGGCACTGACCAGTCAAAATTTCCCCGGCCGGAATTGCGCCTGAATTGCCCTGGCAAATTGCGGCTTCGCGCGGGGAACGAATCGCAGCAACCAGGACGAAGACAATTCGGCTGAGTTTATCAATGGTCGCGGCTGATCAGCACTCCGGTGTCAGTGGCAGGCAGTGGCTCGGCCAACAAGTTCGAGCACATCTCTTCGTACACTTCATGCGCGCGATCCAGGGCTTCGGAGACGCTTTCGCAGATGTTCTTCTTGCCCACGTGCTCCTCGAACTCCGCCTCGTGCATGAATAGCGCAGGCTGCTCAGGGGCGCCGCAAAGCAGCAAAGCTTTGTGAGCGGCGTGCACCCGGTCGGCAAACTGCTCAAGGACCTGCAATCCGGTGGCATCGATGGCGGTCATATTGCGCAGGCGAAAAATGATCACCGGAGGCAGCTCGGGCAATTGCTGGATTACATCTTCCATTTTGTCCGCGGCGCCGAAGAGAAAGGGGCCGTGAATCCTGAAGATGGCGACGTAAGGGGGAATCTTTTTGTCCTGCAAAATGTGCTTGCGGCCCAGTTCCACGTAGTCGGCGGTTACCCGGGAGATTTTTGTGGTGCTGGTCACTTTGCTGATGAACACCAGCGCCCCCATGATCATGCCGGCTTCGACGGCGACGGTGAGGTCGGCGAACACGGTGAGGAGAAAAGTGAGCAGCCAGGTGCCTATTTCGAGCTTCGGCAACTTCAGCAGCTCGGGAATTTCACGCCACTCGCCCATGTTGTAGGCCACGACAAATAAAATGGCCGAAAGCACCGTAAGGGGAATGAATTTGGCAAGAGGGGCGGCAAATAAAAGAATGACCAGCAGCGTGAGCGCGTGAGCCATTCCGGCGACGGGAGTTTTTGCGCCGGAGCGAATGTTGGTGGCGGTGCGGGCGATGGCGCCGGTGGCGGGCAGGCCGCCAAACAACGGGGAAATGATGTTGGCGATGCCCTGAGCGACCAGCTCCACGTTGGGGTTGTGCTTGTCGCCGCTCATGCGGTCGGAAACGACCGCGGACATCAGCGATTCAATGGCGCCGAGCATGGCCACGGTGATGGCCGGACCGATGAGCGGGCGAAGATGGGTGAAATGGAAAGGGGGAATGTGCAGAGTCGGCAAGCCTGACGGGATGCCTCCAAAGCGCGTACCGATGGTTTGCACCGGGAGCTTGAGCGCCCAGACCATGAAGGTGCCGACGAAAAGCGCGACGATGTAGCCGGGGATTTTAGGCAGGCGGCGCACGCAAAAAATAATGACGACCAGGGCCCAGATGCCCAGAATCGTTTCGGTGGTGGAAAAGGTGCGTAAATTTGCGGCCAGGGTTTCGATGCGGGCCCAGAATTCGCCGGGTACGTGGTCAATTTTCAGGCCGAAGAAATCCTTAATCTGCGTGCTGGCGATGATGACGGCGATGCCGTTGGTAAAGCCCACGATGACCGGGCGGGGAATAAATTTCACCGCGGTGCCGAGCTTGGTGGCACCCAGCACCACGAGAAAAATCCCGGCCATCAAGGTACACAGGTAGAGGCCTTCGATTCCGTACTTGCTGACGATGCCGAACACGACCACCACGAAGGCGCCGGTGGGCCCACCGATCTGCGTTGAAGAACCCCCAAGCGCGGAAATGAGAAAGCCGGCAATCACGGCGCAGTAGAGTCCTAGCTGCGGAGGCACTCCTGAAGCGATGGCGAAGGCCATGGCCAAAGGCAGAGCGACAAGGCCTACGGTGATGCCGGCGAGGAGGTCCGCGCCAAATTGATGCCAGGTGTATTTTTGTAATACCAGGAAGGATTTAGGGGCCCAGTCTTTGAAATCAACCATCGTTAGCCGTCAGCATTCAGGAAGCGGGAATGGTGCAAACAACAGAACAAAAGTTGCAACAACCGGTTGCAACATCGGGTTGCAACAACGGGATACAATGGGCCCGCGCCAGCAAGACCGAGCAACTATTGTTTCACCCGTGGCGGGGAATGCTGATATTTTTATCGCATCGATTCCAAAGCGGTTACGGCGCGAATGGCGCCTCAGAAAGACAGCCAGAACCCCAGTTCGTGCATCGAAGAGAAGAGGACATAACACGCGTCGCCATGCACACCTCTCAAATTTTTCAAGCGTGGGGAAAGATTCTCAGCGGCAACCAACCTTCACTGTCCATCGAAATTACGCGCGAGTGCCCGTTGCGCTGCCCGGGCTGTTATGCGTTCGACGCGGCGCATCTGGGCGGCGGAAAAACACTGCGGGATTTGAACGATCGCAAAGGCCAGGCGCTGATTGATGGCGTGCTGGAAGTAGTGGAGCGGCGCAAGCCGCTGCACCTTTCGATCGTGGGCGGAGACCCGCTGGTGCGTTACCGCGAGCTGGAGACCCTGGTGCCGCAGCTTTTGACGCGGGGAATTCATGTGCAAATCGTGACCAGCGCGTTCCGTAAGATACAGCCGGACTGGGCGCATCTCGAGCGGTTGCACGTGGTGGTTTCCATCGACGGGCTGCAACCGGAGCACGATGTGCGGCGCGCGCCGGCCACGTACGAGCGCATCCTCAAAAATATTGCCGGGCAG
>DASXLA010000055.1:0-2379 GCA_036496505.1 Candidatus Acidiferrum sp.
GAATCCAAAGGTGCCATAGTCTTAGCCTCCCCAGAAAAAGATGGTGCAGGTGGAACGTACGGCCTAGGCTGCTGCGCGAGCGGCGTCCTAGCGGGAGTTTCCTGCTTTTTCTCTCCCCACATTTACCCTCCTTGGGTCCGATTGCGGCAGAACAGCTTATTAACACGGACCGGGGTTATCAATGTATTCCTCAGGCAAGCTGACGCCAATGCCAAAATGAAACGTTGTGCCCGTGTCATTAACGGGCCCGAGGGTCAGGCGAATAAAGAAATGTATTCGCAAGAATCAGGGTCGATGATGTCTTTGCGCAAACTCGACGACTTGCCTGCCAACTGCATTCAGCTGATTCAAAACTTTCTCATCTTTGCACATGCCCGCCGCATCGAAAACCCCGTCCGTGGTATTCAGCGTTGCGCCAAGCGGCGTTGGCCAACCGCGAAGCGCGTGCACGATCGATCGCAGCGCCATCAGCGTGCTTACGCATGCCTGCCAACCGGCTGCTGTGACGATGCATCCCACTGCGCGGCCATCCAAGTAGCACGGATCGTCTTCCCGCAAATCCTCGAGCAGATCCAGCGCATTTTTTACGAGGCCAGAGACACCGCCATGGTATCCGGGGCTGGCGACGATCACGCCGTGCGATTTCCTGACCATTTCCACGAACTGGCGTTGTTGTTCGTTTCGCTCGCGATTTTCCGGGGCAAAGTGTGGGAGATGCGACAAAAAAGCTCCGTCAAATAAGAAAGTGCGGGCGCCGGCTTCCTCGGCTGCTTGCAACGCGATGCGCAGCGCGCGGTCGGTGGAGGAAACGGTGCGGGTGGTGCCCCCAATGCCTACCACCAAAGGCTTCGCGGCCGGATTCGCGTGCTCACCGCGATCATGCACTTTGCATGGCCCTCATGCCCAGAGTTTCGAGCAGCTTTTGGTCGTCATCGGCGGCGGGATTTGGAGCGGTGAGCAATTTCTCTCCCGTGAAAATGGAATTCGCGCCTGCGAGGAAACACAGCGCCACGCTCTCGGCCGACATTTGCCTGCGGCCTGCTGCGAGCCGCACCCTCGACGCCGGCATCAGAATCCGCGCCGTGGCAATGGTTCGCACCATAATCAAAGGATCGAGTTCCGGTGCGTTTCCAAGCGGCGTTCCGGCGCTGGGCACCAGCATGTTGATGGGCACGCTCTCGGGATGCGGCTCAAGTCTTGCCAGCTGATGCAGCAGGCCGATACGATCTTCATCCGTTTCTCCCATGCCGAGGATTCCTCCGCAGCAAACGGTGATGCCGGCCTTGCGCACGTGGGCGATGGTTCGCAAACGGTCGTCGTAGACTCGTGTGCTGATAATTTCTCCGTAGAATTCGGGCGACGTATCGAGATTGTGGTTGTAGGCGCTGAGGCCCGCTTCCTTCAACCGCACCGCTTGCGATTCGGTGAGCATGCCAAGCGTGCAGCAGACTTCCATGCGCAGCGTCGCGACGCCGCGCACCATTTCGAGCACCCGCTCGAATTCTTTCCCTTCGGGGACTTGCCTCCACGCCGCACCCATGCAGAATCGCGTGGCTCCTTCGGCTTTGGCGCGCTTCGCGGCAACGAGGACATCTGCGGGATTCATCAGCTCTTGTCTGGCCACGTCCGTTTTGTAGTGGGCGCTCTGCGAACAGTAGGCGCAATCCTCGGGGCAGCCGCCGGTTTTGATCGAAAGCAAACGGCACAGTTGGACTTCGTCCGGTGGATGAAAGTCGCGGTGCGTGGATTGCGCTTGGAACATCAACTCAGGAAATGGAAGTTCGTAGATGCGACGAATTTCTTCCCGGGTCCAATCGTGACGAATGGGCATTGGCAAAAGTTTCCTCGTGGGGTTTCAAAGATAGCAAAATCAAGTGCGATGAGGAGTGAAATGTTGCCGCGGCTCGATCGAAGAGAGATTCCTCGACTGCGTGTCCCGGCGCTTCGCGCAAATGCAAAGGCGCGGGACACTCCGCTCGGAATGACGGCGTGAACCGAAAGGCGCCCGCCTGAAAAGCGAGGCGGCCGCTACGACGGCAAAGGCTTGGGACGCCCGTTTAGCCTGGCGGATGGCGAACACGTAGCCAAGTATCAGCGCCGGGCACGATATATCGTGCCCCTACGAATGGAGGCTAGCGGGCGGACGCGCTGACTGGCTTGCGCGACTGGCGGGCGTCGCCGACTTTTTCGAGGCCCTCGAGCAGATCCTCGACGAGGTCTTCCGCGTTCTCGCATCCTGGCGAAAGACGCAGCAGGCTATCGGAGAGGCCCAGCTTCGCGCGTTCTTCAGGTGGAATGGACGCGTGCGTCATTGTGGCGGGATGGCAGATTAGCGCCTTCACGCCGCCCAAACTTTCGCCGAGGACAAAATAGCGGCGC
>DASXLA010000056.1:0-1838 GCA_036496505.1 Candidatus Acidiferrum sp.
GATTTCCCTTTGCCCCAGGCAGTCCCATCTAAATCTGAGCGAGGAAAACATGGCAGCCGTTGACGAAAAAGTGAAGCAGATCATTGTCGAGCAACTGGGAGTGGACGAAGGCGAAGTGACCCCCAGCGCTTCGTTTGTGGATGACCTGGGCGCCGACTCGCTCGACACCGTCGAACTGGTTATGGCGTTTGAAGAAGCCTTTGAAATTGAAATCCCCGACGAAGACGCGGAAAAAATCCGCACTGTCCAGGATGCCATTGACTATATCGGCAAACACTCGAAGGGCGGTAAGTAACTGGTGCGACGAGTTGTCGTTACCGGCATCGGCCTGATCTGCGCAGTCGGCAACAACACCGAGGAAGCCTGGAAGAACCTGCTGGCAGGCAAAAGCGGCGTGGGCCGGATCACGCAGTTTGATACCTCGAAGCACGCCTGCCAGATTGCGGCTGAAGTCAGGAATTTTGATCCGCTCAATTTCATCGAAAAAAAAGAAGTAAAGAAGATGGGCCGCTTCATCCACCTGGCGCTGGCCGCGGCGGAAGAGGCGGTGCAAATGTCCGGCCTCAAGGTCACGCCCGAAAATGAAGAGATGGTGGGCGTGCACATCGGCTCGGGTATTGGCGGGTTCGACATCATCGAGCGCGAGCACACCAACCTCATGGAAGGCGGCCCGCGCAAGATCTCTCCTTTTTTTATTCCCGCGGCGATCGTGAACCTTGCGGCCGGTCACGTCTCCATGCGCTTTGGCGCCAAGGGCCCAAATGAGGCCACGGCCACCGCTTGCACTACGAGCGCGCACTCTATCGGCGATTCTTTTCGTATCATTCAGCATGGTGATGCCGACGTGATGATTGCCGGTGGCTCTGAAGCTGCGATTACGCCGATGGGCGTGGGCGGATTCGCCGCCATGCGCGCGCTTTCAACGCGCAACGATGAACCGGAAAAAGCCAGCCGCCCCTGGGACCGCGACCGCGACGGCTTCATCATCGGCGAAGGCGCGGGTATTTTAATCCTTGAAGAACTTGAGCATGCCCACGCGCGGGGAGCCAAGCCCATTGCTGAAATCGTCGGCTATGGCATGAGCGGAGACGCCTACCACATCACCCAGCCCGCGCCCGAGCACGAAGGTGGTTTTCGCGTGATGAGAAATGCCGTCCGCGACGCCAAGATCAATCCGGCTGACATTGGCTACGTGAACGCGCACGGGACTTCGACGCCGATTGGCGACACCCTCGAGGCCCACGCCATCCGCAATTTCTTTGGCGACCGAAAGATTGCGGTCAGTTCGACCAAATCAATGACCGGGCACTTGCTCGGCGGAGCCGGCGGACTTGAGGCCGGCGTTACGGTACTTGCACTTCGCGATCAGATTCTGCCACCCACTATCAATCTGGAAAATCAGGATCCTGGCACCGGCGACATGGACTTCGTTCCCAACCACTCCCGGCAGGCGACACTCGAATATGCCATGTCGAATTCATTCGGCTTCGGCGGGACCAACGGAGCGCTGCTGTTTCGGAGATCGCCGGAATAGCTGTACTCGTGAGAACGACTTAATTTCATGTTTTTCACCGAATTGTAAAATGATTGTCCGATCCCCAGTATTTACCCGCCTTTAACTCCGCCGTAATGCGCCCTTGGCTAGACTGCTTGCGCCTTTAACCATACCGAACGAAAGGCAGAGGAGCAGAGCATGTATAGCCATTCGAAGCTGAAGAGCTGGCAGCATTGTGCGCTGTTGGCTTCACTTTTTGCACTCCTAACCAACAACTTCAATGCTTTTGCCGAGGACCACAAGCAGGTTCATCACGATGCGGCCACGGAAATCAAAACTGAAT
>DASXLA010000057.1:0-29654 GCA_036496505.1 Candidatus Acidiferrum sp.
GGAGTGGGGGCTGTTCGTTTGGGTATGGAGAGGCCGCCTGCGCACACCCCAGCCGAACAGCGAATGAAAACGGGCTTGGGCAGTCCCGGACAGGTGGCCGACAAGCTATCGATGCGGAGGAAGAGGAAGAGGTGTTTCAGCGCGAACTACTTGCGGCGGAGTTGTTCGATCCAGCGGAAGAGGGTTTGGTCGTAGGGGGCTTCCACGTCTAGGAATTCGATGCCCATGCCGATGCGAGGCTTGACGATGCGGACTACGGCGAGGGCTTCGACGATTTGTTCCTTGCGGGTCAGGGTGAGGCGAATTCGGGTGCCCACCTGGAAGGGCTGGCTGGCACATACAAAGGTGCCACCGATGGACAGGTCGGCGGTGACGCCACTGGTGGAGGCGGCGGTTTCCAGGTCATGCAGGGAGGCGTCGGCAGCAAAGGGATAGCGAATCGAATAGCGCCTATCGCGAACCGCGATGGAGCGCCATGGGCCGACTGACGATCGTTCTTCCATGAAGATGACGTTGCTCACAAGTTGAGTGAAGTGCGCACCGGAAAGACCGCGCGCATGGACGAATCTCCCAGCAGGAATATTGTCTCGCGGAACAGGGCGCAGGGCGGTTTTTTGGGAGGCGAGGTTCGCGAAAAAGGTAATAGCGAAGGCTCTGCGAAGCCGCGCCAGGGCGGGTATTCGCGTTATTAGCCGCTACGACAAGGAGGCAGGCGGGGAAGGCCGGAGCCGCGAAGGCTGATGCTATTCTGCATTGGCAACTCTCTCTCAGGGCGAAAACAAAGCATGCGACTGGATGGACTCCGGCAAAGTGATCGTGTGAACTTCCGCATGCCGGTTGAGGCATCGTGGTTTGGAAACGGCGGGCTGGCGCTGAAGCGCACGGCGCATACCCTGCTGGTGAGCCGAAACGGCGGGGTGTTGCACCTCACGGAAAAGCTGGCATCCGGGCAGGAGTTGACGCTGCGGCGGCAGCAGGACGGGGACGCGTGGAAATCGACGCGGGCGCGCATCGTGGCGGAAATCGACCAGGACCCGGACGGTTTTCTGTACGCGTTTCACATCCTGGAGCCGCGGTCAGACTTCTGGGACATCGAGTTCCCTTCCCCCAATAAAGCGGAAGAGGCGGTGGCGCGGCTCTTGATGGAGTGCAGTTTTTGCCAGCGGCGCGAGGTGGTGTACCTGAACCCGCTGGAGCTGAAGTCTTTTGAGATGCGCAAGTGCGTGGCGCGAGTGTGCAGCCACTGCGTGACGCCTTCCATCTGGATCGAAGCCCAGCCGGAATTGATCCCGGCATCGGCGGACAAATTCATCACGCAGATCGATCCGCACATTAATCCACGGCGAAAGCGCACGCGCATCAAGGCGCGGGTGCTGGCGTGCATCCGGCGGCGGGGATTCGAAGAAGAAGTAGCGGTGTGCGAGGATTTATCGAAGGGCGGGCTGAGCTTCCGCAGCCGGAATCAGTACGCGGAAGGATCGCGCGTGGAAGTGGCGGTGCCGTTTACGCCGGGAAGCAGCGCGATTTTCGTACCGATTCGAATCGTGTTTTCGGTTCCACTGAAGGGCGCGGGCTTGTTCAAGCATGGCGCGGCGTATCTGCGGACGCCGGAATCGGGCGCCTGAAAATATTTCAGGAACCAGAGCCGGGCGAGAAGCCAACCGTGTGCGGGTGTTGAAGGCCGCAATCCAAAACAAATAGAAGTTTGAATTTCAGTCGAGGGCGGCGACGGTCACGCGTTCGCGGCGGCGGCGATGCAGATAGTGCATGGAGATATTCAGATAAATCTCTCCGCAAGGCGTCTCCATACCCAGAACCATGGCCTCGGTATCGGAAGAATTGGCAAGGCCGGTGTCATTCACGTGAATTTCCGGGGGAAAAACCTTAAAGCGAAAACCCTGATCGTTGAGCAAGGTCACGGAGTTTCCGATGACCATGTTGGCAAGCTCGCAAACAGTTTCGCACACCAGTTGTTCGCTGGCGGGGAGGTCAGCGCCGGCGAGATGGCTGGCGACGCGCACGGCGACTTCCGGGGAGAGATCGAGAATGACGCGGCCTTCGATATCGCCCTTGATGGCGATGAGCGCGGCGACCCCTTTGCGGCGATAGGCGTCTTCATCCATGGTGAGACCGAGAATTTTTGCCGGGGACTGCAGACACTCGGAAAAAACGGCGTCGGCAGCGTTGATGAAAGGCTGGATCAGTTCCATTCTCATGCGTGTTCTCCTGCCAGGGCCACGGGCGAACCCGGGGCCGTGGGATCATCGCTCAATACGTAGCGCAGAATTTCGTAGAGCACCTCGGGCTTGACCGGCTTCTGCACGAAATGCTTGGCGCCCTTCTGTAAAGCGGCGAGAATATTTTCCTGATAGCCCACGGAAGAAACCATGACGATGCGCGCGTCGCTATGCTGGCGCACGATGCGCTCGACGGCTTCAATACCCTCCATCTGCGGCATGGTGATGTCCATCAGGCAAATGTCGGGCATGGTGCGGTTGAATTCGGCGATGGCGGTCAAGCCGTCGCCGGCTTCGCCGGCCACTTCCCCGCCGAAGGTCTCAATCATCTTGATGAGGTTCTTGCGGGCAAAGACGGAGTCGTCGACCACGAGGTAGCGGACGGACTTATTGTCCTTGCGATGTAGGGCGGCAAATTGTGGCATAAGGCTCTCTCCTTGGCCGTGAAACGGTATCAACTACGCTGCGAAGAAACTGGAATCGTTTCGGCTTTTTCCTTGTCGTGAGTATCTTTTTCTTTCTTTTCCGTGTTGACCCGATCCAGGCCGTACTGACCGATTAAAAAGGCGGCGAGGCCGTCGAGGGGAACAATCCTGTTGGCGTAGCCTTTGACGATGGCAGCGCGAGGCATGCCGCTGACCACGCAGCTCTCTTCGCTTTGCGCGACGGTCATGCCGCCGGCAGCCTTGATGGCGCCAAGACCCACGGCGCCGTCGTCGCCCATGCCGGTCATCAGCACGCCGACCGCGATGAGAGAAAACTCCTGCGCCACGGAATTAAACAAAACGTCCACGGAGGGACGATGCCCATTGACCGGCGGACCATCGTTGAGAATGACGATGTCGCCCCGGGGCATGCGGCGAACAACCATGTGACGGTTGCCGGGGCAGAGGAGCACCCGCCCGGCGTGAAGCAAATCGCCGGAACGGGCTTCGTGAACATCCAGAGGGCAGCATTCGTCGAGGCTCTTGGCAAACATTTCGGTAAAGCCTTCGGGCATGTGCTGGACAATCAAGATGGCGGATGGAAAATCAGCGGGAAGCTGGGAAAGCATAAACTGCAAGGCGTTGGGGCCGCCGGTGGAGATGCCGATGGCGATAATGCGGTTCGGTGGCACGGCGGGGCCAGTTCTCTTTTTTGGGTCGCCAGCTGTTTCCGGCACGACTGCGGGAGGCAGACGATGCCCGGCGGCGCGCCTGGCGACCTTGATTTTTTCGATGAGCTCGTCGGCGATGGTATCAAGATGACCGACGGCAGCGTCCTTGGGCTTGGCGACGAAATCGACCGCGCCCAGACCCAGAGCTTTGAAAGTGGAATAGGCGCCTTCTTTCGAATGGGTGCTGAAGAGAATCACCGGGACCGGAGCGCTCTTCATAATGAGGCGCAAGGTCTCCATGCCGTCCATGCGCGGCATTTCCAGGTCGAGGGTAACCACGTCGGGGCGCAGCTCTTCGATTTTTTTCAGCGCGAAAGCGCCATCCATGGCGGTGCCGACGACTTCGATTTCGGGGTCGCGGGCCAAAATCGCGGGAATGAGCTTGCGCATCAAGGCGGAGTCGTCCACGACGAGAACTTTGATCCGGGAGCTCATGCGGTGGCCCCCAGAGGAAGAGCTTTTGAAAAGCGGGCGACGACCGCGGGCACGTTGAGGATGAGTACGACGGTGCCATCGCCGAGAATGGAGGCGCCACTCACCAGGTCGCTGGAAACGATTTCGCTAGGCAGCGCTTTGATGACGAGTTCTTCTTCGCCGACGAGCGAATCCACGACGAGGCCGAAGCGACGGTCGGCAGCGCCAATGACGATAACGAAGCTGGTTTTCTTGGTCGGCAAAGCATTGACGGCGTGAATGTGTTCGAGGCGGTTCAGGCGCACCAAGGTGAGGAGCTGATCGCGAAGGCGCAGAATTTCGCGCTGGTCCACCATGTGAATTTCCTGCTGGCGAACGCGGGTGATTTCCTCGACGGCGGACAAGGGCACGGCGAAGAGGCGGCCGGCAACGCGAAACAGAAGAGTCTGCATGCTGGCGAGGGTCAGGGGCGCGCGCAACTGAATGGTGGTGCCCTTACCGATTTGCGTCTGCACGTGGACGGTGCCTTTCAGCTTGTCCATGACGGAACGCACCACGTCCATGCCGACGCCGCGGCCGGAAACTTCGGTGACGACCGCAGAAGTGCTGAATCCCGGCTCAAAAATGAGGGAGAGGGCTTCCTGTTCGCTGAGGCGCCGGGCTTCGTCGGCTTTCAAAATGCCTTTTTCGACGGCCTGGGCGCGCAACTTGTTGGTGTCCATGCCACGGCCATCGTCACGAACTTCAATGACGACCTGCGAACCCTGGTGATAAGCGTTGAGAAAAATGGTTCCGCGAGCGGGTTTGCCGGAGGCGAGGCGCTCGTCTGGCGGATCGATGCCGTGATCGACGGCATTGCGCACGAGATGCATAAGCGGCTCGGCGAGGGAGTCAAGCACGCCCTTGTCCAGGTCGGTGTTTTGTCCTTCGACCTGAAGGGCCACATCCTTGCCGCATTGCTTGGCGACATCGCGAACGACACGCGGGAATCTGCGGAAAAGCTGCTCGACGGGAACCATGCGAATCTTCAGCACGCACTTGTGAAGCTCGTCGAGAACGCGCGTCTGGAAAGCCATGGCGTCGGCCAGCTTGGCGCGCACCGGATCGCGGGCGTGCTGCTTGTCGAGTTCGCTGATGGTGCGATTGAGCATGGATTTGCCGATGATTAATTCACCGACGAGATTCATGACGGCATCGATGCGTGCGGCGTCCACGCGCAAAGAAGTTTCCGTGAGAGAGGCCACGGCAGTGCCCACGGCGTTTTCCGGACTGGGAGCAGGATCTTCGGGGTGTTCAGGATGCGCGAGATGGGCCTGCACTTCGAGCAAGTCGTCAAGCAGTTCGTGCTCAGCGGATTCGGAGGTAGCGGCCAATTCCAGACGAATGCCGGCAACGACGGCGGGAATGTGGCAACGCTGCGCGAAGGCTTCCTCGGAAAGGCTGGTGGCCACCGCGGCCTCCACGACCTCCACGGTGGCGGCGGCGATATTGTCTTCCGGTCGGAGGGCGATCAGCGTTCCGCATCCGTGCAATACATTGCGGATCAATTGAAAGGCGGCGGCACGCATGAGGCTGTTGGCGTCGATGCGTAACGCGAGATTGTAGACGGACTCGCCGCGGTGGACGGCCTCGGAAATCATGAGGCGCTCGTACTCGGTCCACGCGAATTCGGCGGGAATCTGCTGAGAGGGCTTGGCGGCGTCCGCGGTGGCGCTTTTGGGTTTCGGGCCCTGCACCAGAGCGCGAATCATTTCCTGCATGGGAGCAACTGGCGCAGGGTCGAGGTCGCGCTCGTAAGCGGAAAGCATGGCACCAAAATGATCGGCTGCGGCGAGAACGATTTCCGCGATGGCTGCGCCGCGGGACTGGACGAGTTCGGGCGTGAGCGCATCTTCCAATTCGTGGGACAACTCGCTCAACTTGACGAAGCCGCAAGCGGCGGCGTCGCCCTTGAGGGTGTGAACGGCGCGGCGCACGGAGCGCAGAACTTCTTCATCGCCGGGACGGGCTTCCAGCTGGAGGCCGCCCTCGTTGAGAGATTGCAGCAATTCGTACGCGCTTTCAAAAAACAGCGCGCGCAGCTCAGCGCCGCGATCTTCGGGAGGCCGGCTCAAGAGCGATCCTCCAGGCGCTGATAGGCGGTGCCGTTGTGTTCGTGCACCATTTTGAATTTGGTGGTGAGGCCGAAGAGGCTCTCGGCGTGGCCGACAAAGAGGTAGCCGCCGGGATTGAGGCAATGCCAGAATTTGTCGATGAGGCGCTTCTGCTCGGCTTCGTCGAAATAGATCATGACGTTGCGGCAGAGAATGATGTCGTTACGGCGAGGCAGGAATTCGGTTTTGAGATTGTGAAAGTCGAACTGCACGAGCTCCTTGAGCTGCGGCTTGACGAGGTACTTGTCGCCGGTTTTTTCGAAGTAGCGCAAGCGGCAGGTGTAGTCGACGGGCTCCATCTGAGTGTTGGTGTAGGCGCCTTCCTGGCCAGCACGCAGGCTGGCATAGCTGATGTCGGAGGCCACAATCTCAAGCTTCCAGGGAGGAGGAATCAAGGGCTTGGGCGTGGGCATTTCAAAGGGCAGCGGATTTCGAAGATAGTAATAAGCCAGCGCATCGCAGATAAGAATGGCGACGGTGTAGGGCTCCTGACCGGCGGAGCATCCGGCGCTCCAGACGCGCAGGTGAAAATCGCGACGCTCCTGCTTGTGGCGCAGAAGTTCTTCCAGGACGGATTTTTGCAGGAGCTCGAGCTGCGGGCGATTGCGGAAGAAACTGGTTTCGTTGACGGTAAGATTTTCGAGGAGCAGCGCGAGCTCGGGGCGCCCCTCGCGGCTGGTGAGCAGGCGGTAGTAGGCGTAGAAAGAATCGAGCTGACAGATTTTGAGGCGGCGCTGCAAGCGGTCCTTGAGGAAGTGAGAGCGGCGCTCGTCGAAAAACATGCCGCACTCCTGGTAGACGAGGGTCTGCAAGAGTTTTAGTTCCGCGTCGGTCAGTTGTACCGGTACAGCAATCGTTCCCATTTGCGCGGCGCAGCCTCTCCCCAACACTTTCTCGTGCAACTCTGCAAGAAACGAACTATTTCGATAATGCGAGCGATTCCGCGGCTTCTTCGAGGCCACGGAGGTCCGGCTGGCGCAACAATTTGGATATGTCGAGCAAAATAATGAGGCGGCCTTTCAGTTTGCCCACGCCGGTTACGTAACCGGATTCGCCGTCGGCAAAAACCGAGCCCGGCGGCTCGATATCCGCGGGCGGAATTTTCAAGACTTCGGAAGCGGCGTTGACGATGAGGCCGACGAGCTTGTTTTCTATTTCCACCACGAGGATGCGATTTTTTTTGTCTTCGTGGGTGTAGACCTGGCCGAAACGCTTGCGCAGATCCATCACGGGAATGATTTTTCCGCGGAGGTTGATCACCCCCTCGATGGCATTAGGAGCGCTGGGAACCGCGGTGATGGCCTGAACACGGACAATTTCGCGCACGGCGGCGATGCGCACGCCGTAGGTTTCATTGCCGATGCGAAAGCCAACAACCTGAATGTCTTTTTGTGAGTCTTTTTCCATCCCAGGTCTCCGGCGCTTCAGGGACGCGCGAGTTCGTACTCATATTCTTTCTCGGGTTCCTTGGGACGGCGGCCGGCGAAGTTTTCTGAACGGCGAGCGCGCGAGTGCGTGGAGCGGTCGAGAGCGAAACGATCCATGCTGTCGAGGAGATTGCGGGAAAGTTTGAGCATTTGTTCGGCTGCGGCGGAAAGCTCGGTGGAACTGGAGGCGGACTGCTGCACCAGCTCGCGCATTTTGTCCATGGCGCGAACCACGGCTTGCGCGCCGGAGGCCTGTTCCTCGACGGCAGAATTGATTTCCTGGGTAATTTCCGTGAGGCGGCTGGTGGCTTTGGCGATTTGAGAGGAGCCGACGGCCTGTTCGTTGGTGGCCGCGCCGATTTCCTGAGAGAACTTGTAGACTTCGGTGACCACGTCTTCGATTTTGTGCAGCGCGGCGCCGAGGTCGTTGCCAAGACTGAGGCCTTCTTCGACGATGCGCGTGCTGCGTTCCATGTTTTCGACGGCCTGGCGTGCTTCGCGCTGGATACTCTGAATCAGGTCGGCGATTTCTTTGGTGGATTGCGTGGATTTCTCGGCAAGTTTGCGCACTTCGTCGGCAACCACGGCGAAACCGAGGCCGTGTTCACCGGCGCGCGCGGCTTCGATGGTGGCGTTGAGAGCGAGGAGGTTGGTCTGCTCGGCCAAATCGTCGATGACTTCGATAATTTTTCCGATGTCGTCGGCGCGGTGGCCCAGCACGTTGATGATTTCGGCGGAGGCCTGGATGGCGTGGTTGGTGCGATTGAGGCCGTCGGTGGCTTTCTCCATGGTCTGAATACCGGTGACCACTTCTTCGCGAGAGCGGTTGGCGATATCCAACAAGGATTTGGCGGTGTCGGCCACGCGCTGGATGGAGGTGACCATCTGATCGATGGAGGCGGAAGTTTCCGCGACGCTGGAGGCCTGGACCTGAGTATTTTTCACTACGTTCTGCACGTTGATGCTCATTTCGTGCATGGTGCTGGTGACTTCCTCGATGGCGGAAGAAGCCTGCACGCTGACTTTGGCGGATTCGTCGGCGGCGCCGGCAACCTGGTTGGAACCGGCGGAAACTTGGCCGGCGGAATCGCGCGTGGTGCGCACCAATTCCTGAAGGCCCTGAGACATCCGCAAGAAGGCGTTGCCGAGAGTGTCGCGCTTGGAGCGTGGAACGACTTCCACGGTGAGGTCGCCTTCGGCGACGGCCATGGAGACGCTGGCCATTTCCCGGAGGTACGCGACCATATTGTTGAAGGTGGCAGCCAAGGCGCCAATTTCGTCATTGCGATTGATGGCGATGTTCTGATCGAGGTCGCCGGATTCGCCGATTTCCTTGCTGACGGTCATCAGATGGGTCAGTGGATCGGTGATGGATTTCGCGGTGTAGTAGGCGATGAGCAGCCCAAGGAGCAAAGCGAAAAGGGTGCCGCCGGTGGTGGCGCTGGTGCTGGTGGCGCTGGCGGAGGCCGCAGAGCTGGTGGATTCATCGAGGGATCTGCTGATGTCCTGGGTGGTGCGATCCAGAACGGCAGAAGACTTGGTGAGCCACGAGCTGGGATCTTTTTGGAGATAGAAAATCTGCAGGTCGGCAACGGTCACGTCGCCGGCGTCGACCTGGTGGCGCTTGGCGAGCAGAGGCTTGGCAAAATTATCGGCCCAACTGGTCTCGGTGCTCTCCACGGAGGTGAGGGCGTTCTTGAGGTTGTCGTTGAGGGTCTGAGCTTCGCTGCGCTTGATGGCCTGGTTGATATCGTTCAGACCGCGGTTGACCTTTTCCTCGTCGCGAGGATCGCCGCTGAGGAGATAGTTATCCAGGTTGAGGCGGTTGAGCATGATCTGATAGCGGACGGTTTCAATGGCGCGCACGCTTTCGAGAGCCGTGGAGGCCTCCATGCGGGCGGAACGCTCGCGCAGACCTGCAAACATGTTGACGATGAACAGCAACACCAGAATCACCAACACGGCACCAAAGCCGAAATATAATTTTTTGCCAATCGTCATTGCCGAATGCCTCCACGCACTCTTGCCCTGCGGCCGGAATCAAGCGACTGAGCCGCGGTCCCCAAGTTATTTCGTCTGTTGCTTAACCACCGACGCCTTTAAATTCGAATTCCACAATCTGCGTTGTTTCTTCGGGCCCGGGAGCAAATTTCCATTCCTTCACAGCGTCCTGACAGGCCTGCACCAGCAAGGGATGCCCGCCGACAATTTTGGTGCTGCGCACACGGCCGTCCGGGGCGATGACCACTTCAATGCGGACCTTGCCGATGACGCTCATTCTTCGGGCCAACTCCGGGTAGGAGGGAGAAAGCCTGACCTTGACCTTGCGCTTGGTTTCGTCGGTAGTTCCCGACTGAGCCGCCGCAAAGGCCGTGCTGAGAAGCATGGTGGAGGTGGTTGCTAACATCATTTTTTTCCACGAACTTAGTCTCATGACACACATCCCACGGGCCGGGGAAGATAACCCCGAGAAGAGAAAGGCACGTGCGTTGCCACGGCAGGTGGGGCGCGGGAATTTGGCGAGCGGAGGTGTTGGCGCTCTCAAGTCGCAGAGAACCGTGCAGTTATGCGGGAGGAGCGAGGGGCGAGGGGTGTTGGGAGCAGCGTGAGTTGTCTCACGGGTGGTTGAAGGCGTGAGGCAGGTCTCAGGCTGAGACGTAAGTGGGTTCAGAGGATTTTTTTGGGGTGAACGTTCTAGCAACACGGTTGGCCAGAAGGGTTGACTCACATTGAGACTCCCCGTTAGCGTGGTAAGGCTTGGTAGTCGTCAAGTTGAGACGCGGCCCCCTGACCCCGATGCGCCGAACGACGTCGAAACCTAAGTATGTGAATCGTGCCGCGCGCGGCGGAGGCAAGGCTGAAGCAGGCATGTCGACCGTTCGTCACGCCGACGAATTGATGGAACTGGCGGTCGACGCCGCGCAGTCGCGCGAGTTGCCGGACTTCTTGGACAGGTTCGCGCGGCGCTCCGCGCGGATGCTGCGTGCGTCCTGGGGAGCGGTGCTGGTATTCCGCGGACGCGAAATCGATTCTTACGAAACCCCACAAGTAAAGCCAATCTTCTCGCACGAAGGACGCGCGTGGCTGATTTCCGCCGCGAGCGAACCGCGCATTGGACTGGAGTTTCGACGCCTGCCCGTCGAGGCCACGAGCTATATGGCCAGCGAGAGAACCCGGCCGACGGTGGCGTTTGTTTCCATTGCCGCGAGTGACGGCGAGCGGCTGGGAACGCTGTGCCTGATTCGCAAGAAGGCACCGTTCACGGACGACGAGAAACGCGTGTTGCAGGCGCTGGCGAGTCATGCGGCGCTTTCGCTCGAAAATTTTCGCAGATTCTCCCAACTGGAACGTTCCAAGCGCCAGTGGGTGGAAGACATCGACGCCATCAGCGATTACATCGTGGTGCACGACCGGAGCTGGAAAATCGTGCGAACCAACCGGTCGCTGTCGTCGCACCTGGGAGTTCCGCCGGTGGCGCTGGTGGGCGAAGCGATGGCTTCGCTGCGGCAAATTGCGGAGACGGGGAGCGAACTGCCGTGCCCGTTCTGCCGGGATACCAAGCGCGTGCGGGAAGAGTATGTGGCGGCGTCAAGTGACCGAATTTTCCTGATTTCCACGTCGCGAACGCCGGGATTGACGGACGACGACATCCGCACGATTCACGTCTTGAAGGATATTACCGACCGGCGTGAAGCGGAGCGGCGCTATCGCGAGTTGTTCGACAGCATTCAGGAGGGACTTTTCTTTGCGACGCCGGACGGGCGCTTTCTGGATGTAAACGACGCCATGGTGCGCATGCTGGGTTACGCGTCGCGTGACGAACTGCTGCGCGCGGACGTAGGGCCGCATTTGTATCCGGCTCCGGCGGCGAGAGAGCGGTTTCTTTCAAAGCTGGCGGAGTACGGCGTGCTGCGAAATTATGAAGAGACGCTGCGCCGCAAGGATGGAACGCTGCTGCACACGCTGCAAAACATTACGGCGGTGCGCGACGCCAGCGGAAGCATCGCGCAGATTCGCGGGCTGATGCTGGACGTCACGGAGCAGCGAACGTTCCAATCGCAACTGCAGCGCGAGCGGGACTTCAACCAGAAAATCCTGAACACCACGCAAAGCATGATCCTGGTGCTGGATACCGCGGGACTGATCAGCTATGCCAACCGGCGATGCTACGAAATGGGCTACCAGGAGAGCGACCTCATCGGGCACCGGCTGATGGACTGGATCGAGGCGGGACACCGGCAGGATTTCGAGGATGCGCTGGACACCACGGCACACGGGCAGCAAGTGGAAAATATCGAGCTACGTGTACGGCGCAGCGACAGTTCAATGGGGCATTTTTCGATTTCGCTGAGTCCCATGCGCGACGAGCAGTCGACGGTGAATAGCGTGGTGGTGGTGATGACGGACATCACGGATGCGACGCTGCTGCAAGCCAAGCTGGCGCACAGCGAAAAGATGGCAACCATCGGGCGGCTGGTGTCGGGCGTGGCGCACGAAGTAAACAATCCGCTGGCGGCGATACTGGGTTTCACGGACCTGCTGCTGGAGAATCCGGAAGTTCCGCTTTCGGCGCGGGAAGATTTGCAGATTATTCTGCAGGAAACGCAGCGCACCAAGGACATCGTGCAGGACCTGCTGAGTTTTGCGCGGCAACGTCCGGTGCAGCGCGAACTGGTCAGCGTGAATAATGTGCTGCGGCAAACCATCAAGCTGCGCAGCTACGATTTTGCGAGCCATGGGGTGGAGGTGGTGGAGGAGTTCGACGAAGCGCTGGCTCCGGCGCTGGGCGACGCGCAGCAATTGCAACAGGTGTTTCTGAATATCCTGAATAATGCGTATGACGCGGTGCAGGAATCCAGCGAACGAGGGCGCATCGTGATTCGCACGAGCCATCGCCGCCAGGCCATCGAGGTGGCGGTAACGGACAACGGCAGCGGGATCGTGGACCCGCAACGCATTTTCGATCCTTTCTACACCACCAAGCATGCCGGCAAAGGAACGGGGCTGGGCTTGAGCATCTGCTACGGAATTGTGCGGGCCCACGGCGGAGAAATTCAGTGCTGGAACAACGGCTCCGAGCCGGGCAGCACTTTTATCGTGCGGCTTCCGCAGGCGGAAACGGAAGCGATGTCGCCGTCGGCAGCGGCGAAAGAAGCCGGACGATGAGTATGCAAACCAAGATGTGGACGGGCGGCCCTATCCTGCTGATCGAGGATGAGCCCTCGGTGATCGCGTTTTTGCGCGCGGCGCTGGAACGGCGGGGCTATTCGGTGGTCAACGCGGGGTCCGGGAGCGAAGGACTGAAACGGCTATCCGACGGGCGGTACGCGGGAGTGATTTCGGATATTCGCATGCCGGGGAAGGTGAACGGCGCGGAAGTGCACGCGTGGATCCAGAAAAATCGCCCGGAGCTGCGTACGCGCATCATATTAATCAGCGGGGACACTGCCAACAGCGAGACGCAAACGCTGCTGGCGCAAAGCGGGACGCCCTGCATCGAGAAACCGTTCCGAGTCCAGCAATTAATGTCCGTAGTGGAGAAAACCTTCGGGAAACCATGAGCGACGAATTGAAAATACGATTACTGGTCGTGGATGACGAACAGAGCATCCGGCGACTGTGCATGACCATCGGCGCGGCCCTGGGATTTTCGTGCACGGAGGCGGAGAGCGCGGAAGCGGCGCTATCAAGGCTGGAGGCGGACACGCCGGACCTGGTGCTGACGGATTTGAAGCTGCCGACGCAAACGGGGGTAGCGTTACTGAAGCAAACCAAAGCGATGCTACCGCGCACGGAAGTGGCCATCATGACGGGGCACGGCTCCATCGAATCGGCGGTGGATGCCATGAAGCTGGGGGCCTACGACTACATCGAGAAGCCCTTTCGCGTGGAAAAAATGCGCATGCTGCTGCAACGCATGGCGGAAAAAGTGCGTTTGGTGACGGAGAACCAGTTTTTGCGCGAGCGGGTGAACACGGAAGACAACTTGGACGGCATTATCGGCACGTCGGCAAACATCCAGGA
The DNA here is from genome assembly GCA_036496505.1 of Candidatus Acidiferrum sp. Taxonomy (GTDB): domain Bacteria; phylum Acidobacteriota; class Terriglobia; order Acidiferrales; family UBA7541; genus Acidiferrum. The sequence continues at coordinate 13,412 of DASXLA010000057.1, forward strand.
TGTGCTGCGCATGGTTTCGAGGCTGAAGGACACGCGGACCCCGGTGCTGGTGTCGGGAGAGAGCGGAACGGGCAAAGAGCTGGTGGCGCGGGCAATTCATTTTCGCGGAGCGCTGGCGCAAACGGCGTTTATCGCGGTGGATTGCGGCTCGCTGGTGCCCACGCTGATGGAAAGCGAACTTTTTGGATACGAAAAGGGCGCATTTACCGGGGCGATGAAGACCAAGGCAGGCCTTTTCCAGGCGGCCAACGGCGGGACAATTTTCCTGGATGAAATCGGCGAGCTGCCGCTGGAGATGCAGGCCAAGCTGCTGCGGGTGCTGCAGGAGAAGGAAGTGCGTCCGGTGGGCAGCAACGAAAAAGTAAATGTGGACGTGCGCGTGATTGCGGCCACGAATCGCGACCTGGAAGCGGCGTATCGCGCGGGGACATTTCGCAAGGATCTTTACTTCCGACTGAACGTGGTGACAGTGCATATTCCGGCGCTCCGTGAACGGCGCTCGGACATTCCCATGCTGGTGCATCACTTCCTGGATCGTTACGCGCACGGCGCAAACATACAGGTGACGGCTGCGGCGATGAAGAGTCTGCTGCATTATGACTGGCCGGGAAACGTGCGCGAACTGGAAAACAGCGTGGCCCGGGCGGTGACGCTGGGCGACCGGCAGATTATCGACGTGGCGGACCTGCCGCCGGCGATTCGCACGGAGCAGCCGGACTCGGGGAGCACGGCGCAGGACCCCGCTTCCCTGTCGACTACCGCGCTCGCGGAAATGGAACGCATGACCATCCTGCGGGTGTTTGAACAGGCCAACGGGGACAAGGCCCTCGCGGGAAAAATGCTGGGGATCAGCCGGGCGACGCTGTACCGCAAGCTGAAGCGCTACAACATCGCGATCAAGGCGGAATCGCATGTGGGCGAACCGGAGACCGTGTCTCAGTAGTTGGAGATTGAAAAGCGCGTGATCACGAGGGTGAGACGAGCTTGTTTCAGGCTGAGACGAAATTGCGCGCCGCCGCCCTACCACGAATGTTAACCCACCTGATTTGTTGATGATCTGACGAAGCTCTGCGGAAGATTCTTTGGTGCCAAGCGTGCATCTCTCACGTGGGGATTCTTCGGTTTGTGCCCGCGCAAGGTGGTTCGGGACAAAACCGGGGTCCTGCGAACAGCTCGTGAGGCCATGTGCGACAGTTGGATGAAGCGACCCTTGCCACAGAACAGCAAAATTGTGCGGCGCAGTTGGCGCGATTCTTCCCTGGAGTCAAGGAAGTGCGGGTGCAGGTGCAGGTCAGCGCGTTGCGAGGCGGAAGCACCCGGCTGCGGGAAGCGTGCGTGGTGGAGTTCGCGACGCCGGAGCATGCGATTTTCATTTCGACGGTGCCGCTGGAGTTCGATGACAAGGTTCGACTGGAAGGCGGACGCAAGGGTTATCAAGCGGACGCCACCGTGGTTGCAGTGCAATATCACGACGGGCGCAAAGCAGTGGCAGTCAAATTCTTGCGCGGTCCGTGCAACTGGATGATGCCCTCATGACAAAACTGACTTCACCCTTAGCGCCCTTTGGAACGGAGACGACCCGCGAAAGCCAGTGGGAGGAAGCGCGCTCGGTATTCCCCATATACCTGGCGCTGGCGAAGCAACTGGGCATCCAGGTTCCCTTCGCGCAGCGGACGCTGCCGGAAGCACCGGAGTTGGAGCTGTTCAGCCAGGTGCAGACGTGGCTGGACTCGATGGACAAGCGCGTGATCGTGTATCAGTTGCGGCATCTGCTGCAGATGACCACGCTGAACGCCAGCGAGAGCGGGCTGAAATCACTCATCGAGCGGCATCTGCGGAAGCCGACGAAAAGCCACTTCGACCGCGACAAGATCGACTTCCTGCTGGTGCAATATTTCGCGCTGTGCGCGCCGGCGAAGATCTATCACAAACGCATTGAACCGGCGGACGTCGCGGAGGTGATGAAACCGATCCTGGGGGATGTACCGCCCGCCACGCTGGTGTGGTGTGAGCCGCTGGAAGCGATGATCGAGGCGCTGCATGGTTTCCGCAGCTTGAGAGAAATATTGAAGACGAATTTTATCGAGCAGGGACGCAGGGTGAAGGAATCCGCGGGGAACATGTTTTACGATGCGTCCGCGCTGCTGGCTTTCATTCGGTTTAATTTTCTGTTGCGGCGCACGCTGATTGAGTTGATGCACGCCGACCTGATCGCAATTCGCGCGGGAATCAGCCAACTGGAAGCGGCGGAAGTGCGCATCGTGGATTGCCATCACATGGGATTGTCGGCCGCGGAACCCATCACGAAGGTTCGCAGGCTGGCGGATGAGTGGAAGCAGCCATTTCAAAAAGAATACACGGAGCGTTCCGTCAACCAGGCCTTCGAGAAACTGCTGGGCCTGCGCGCGGATGTCGAGGCGTCACTGGCGAAGCAATCGGCAAAAAACGCGGACCGGCTAGTGATTGACGGCGCGAAACAAGGTGAACCGGATGTTGTGCGTACATCGGACCCGGAATCCGAAGCGTCAGGGCCGCATGCCAAGGAAGCGAACCTGGCCAGCACAGGAGAAAAAAATCAAGCACCCGCGGCGCTGGATTTCGAAGCGTGTATGGAGCAAATCTGGGAGCAATTAATCGCCTCGCCGCCGCTGCGCGGGCGGTCGATGACCACGGTGAAAATCGAAACCACCCGAATTTTGCTTTCTTCCTGGGAAGTGGCGGCGTTCGTGAGCGAAACGGGAACAGCCGCGGAAGATCTGCGCCGGGCGGTTGCGGCTCGCGCCATGATTTCGACGGCAACGTCCAATGCCAAGGAAAAGGGCCACACCTTCGCGCTGGATAAAGCGCTGGCGGTAGGACGCGTGGAAGCTTCCCGGCTGCAAGACCGCGTGGACGTCGCCAAAGTGGCCAAAGATACCGAAGCCGCAGTGAATCTGGGAATCAGCACCAAGCGCCTCCTGTCCGCGCTGGATGAAGCAGAGAAGCTGTAGGTTGCAAACTTATTTTCCCGGGGACCACGGGTGAATGCTGCTGGGAGCGCCTTTCCTGTGCCAAACGCCAGCGTCCTAATCCTGACTGACGAAACCGAGTTCGGACGAATTGTGTCCGGTTGCTGGCAGGCACAACGCAAAGCGCCGGATGTTGCGGTGGTGAACAGCAAAGTGTGGAGAAGTTACGACGCGACGGCGCACGACCTAGTGGTAGTGGGGCCCATGAGCGGCGGCAAACATCATGAAGTGCTGCGCTCGCTGGAGTTTGCTTCGGCCGTGATTCTGTGCCTGGCGACAGATGCTCGCGAGGCGGATGAGTTGCGGGCGCGTTACCCACGCGTTTTGCACGTGCAACAGCGCGAGGACTGGCCACAGACTCTGCTGCTACTGGCGGGCGAAACGCTGCGGCGAGTTGAGGCGATGGGCCTGGTGAAGCAAACGGAGAGCGAAGCGGCGAAACAGCAGTACCTGGCCACGCTGGGGCGCTACATGACGGACATGAAGCACAGCATGAACAATGCGCTGACTTCCATGCTAGGCAACGCGGAATTGCTTTTGCTGGAGCCCGGGCAATTGTCCTCGCAAGGTCTCGGGCAAATCCGCACGATTCACAGCATGGCGATACGCATCAATGAAATCATGGCGCGATTCTCAACGCTGGCGAACGAGATGCGTGAGGCTGAGAAAGCTTCTCAAGCTGAGACGGAAGCGGCGAGCAGCGCGGTATTGCCGGGGCGCTAACGCTTCGTAAGTTATTGTTTGTCCAAGCCCTTACCTCATTCAAAACAAACCTGCCCGAGGCCTCCAAGCTGGCTGCCGGCGTGCACTTCTGTTTATCCGGACAACTCCGGGAGATTTCTGCCGTGCAGAAAAAAGTGCTGATTATCGACGACTCACCCGCGGAAGTACGGCTTATGCACGGTCTGCTGGAACGGGAAGGATACAACCCGGTGGGGTTGAGCGACTCCGCGCGCATCGAGGAAACCATCGCGTTTGAGCGGCCGAACGTGATTCTGCTGGACGTGGTGATGCCGGGGCGAAATGGCTTTCAGGTTTGCCGGGAATTAAAGGGTCACGACGAATTCAAGAATATTCCGGTGATCCTGGTGACTTCGCGCGACACCCCGAGCGACAAATATTGGGGCGAACAGCAGGGCGCCGACGGTTACGTGACCAAACCTTTTACCTCCCAGGAACTAATCCGGGCCGTGCGGCGGTTCGCATGAGCTTTGCGGAGATGCGCTGAGCGATGAAACCTTTTCTGCATCTCGAGCCGCTTTCCGCGAACGAGAATACCGGGAGCCTGCTCGAAGCGCTGGGGCCGACAGAGGAGCGCCATCCGGAATCGCAATACTGCGTATTCCGCAGCGGGCGTGAGCGGTTTTGCCTGCCGGTGCTGGACGTGGAAGAAGTGCTGGACTGGCCGCTGCTGACGAGGGTGCCGCTGAGCCCGGCGTACCTGATGGGGATATTCAATTTGCGCGGAGCCATTGTGCCGCTGATCGACATCGCCATGACGGAAGGGCGGCGGGCGGGATTGCTGCCGCGGCACGTGGTGGTGGCGTCGATGCACGTGGAAGCGCAGCAGGAAATGCTGCGAGTGGGCATTGCCGCGGACGAGGTTATCGGAACGTATTCGGTGAGCAGCGAGGAATTGCTGGAGCAGGCGCCGGAAAACGTGCCGCATTGCGTGGGAATGCTGCGTCACGATGACCGGCTCGCGCTGGTGATCGATTTGCGCAAGCTGCTGGAAGTTTTTCCCGGACCGAGCATTTGATTTTGGCAAGGGCGTTGTCCGTCCCGTGAGGGCATGACGATGGCGCCAAAAGATCCTGGAGGAAGTATGAAATCGCGACTGAGTTCTACAATCTGGACGCTGGTTCTGGCGAACGGCATCGTTCTTGCTGCCGTGATCGGGCTGGCCTTTAACGCCGGGCGGCAATCCGGCGGAGTTTCCATCCTGGACTTCGCAGCGCTGCCGAGCGGCGCGACCGGCGCGGTGCTGATCGCGGTGGTGCTGGCGCTGGCGATGGGCCTGCTGCTCGCGTGGAGACTCAGCGGAGGGCTGCTGGGTCCGGTGAAGGAGCTGGCGCAATTTTCCGAGCGGCTGGCGGTGGGCGATCCTCGCGCGCGCGCGGAAGTGAGCGCCACGAACGAGCTCGGCTACATCGCAGACAACCTGAATCGCGCGGTGGCGAAAGTATCCAAGGCCGCGAGCAACCAGGAATCCAGCGACGCGTTACAGCGCAGCATCACGGAGTTGCTGACGGTGATCAACCAGGTGGCGCGCGGCGACCTTTCGCTACGCGGCAAAGTGACCAACGACGCGCTGGGCAACGTGGCGGACTCCGTCAACTACATGCTCGACAGCTTCACGAAGGTTCTCGAACGGGTGCGCAAAGCGGCCATGGAAGTGACCGCGTGCTCCAACAACATCCTGGTGGCCGCTGACGAAATGCAGGCGGGCGCCACGCAGCAGGACCAGGAAATCACCAATACCTCGAGCGCCGTGGAAGAGCTGACGGTATCTATGAAGCAGGTTTCCAACAACGCGGAAGCCAGCGCGGAAGCGGCACGGCGCGCGCTGGACGCGGCGGAGCAAGGCAACCGCGCGGTGCGCGACACGCTGGAAGGCATGCAGCGCATCCGCTCCTCGGTGCAGGCCACGGCGAAGAAAATCAAATCGCTGGGCGACCGCTCGCTGGAAATTTCGGAAATTATCAACGTCATCAACGACATTACGGAGCAGACCAACCTTCTGGCGTTGAACGCTGCCATCGAAGCGGCGCGCGCCGGAGAAGCGGGCCGCGGATTCGCGGTGGTCGCCGACGAAGTTCGCAAACTGGCGGAACACAGCCGCAGCGCCACCAAGGACATCGCGGCGCTCATCAAGGCCATCCAAGCGGAGACCAACGAAGCGGTGGTGGTCATGGAAGAAGGCACCAAGGAAGTGGAAAGCGGCGCAACGCTGGCGGATCAGGCCGGACGCGCGCTGGACGCCATCTCCAACGTGGTGCGGCAATCCGCGGAACTGGTGCAGGAAATTTCCCTGGCTTCCAAACAGCAGGTGCGCGGCACGGAAGGCGTAGCGCACGCGATGCAAATCATCTCCGGCATTACGCGGCAAACCTCGCAAGGAACGCGCGGAACGGTGGCCACGGTCAGCCAGCTGGTAAAACTGTCCGACCAACTGAACGAGGGCCTGGCGCAATTCCGGGCGTCCTCCAAGGGTGGAGGCAACACCCTTCAGGAAGATACCGAGCACCGCGGTTCCGAGAGCCGGGTGCCGGTGGGCGCGTCGCGTTAAACCTTTTCCAGCTCGGGCGAGTGCCAGGGCCGAACGGACTGACCAAGCGTGAGAACCACGAACGAGCGACAGGTGGCAGAGTGCGAGCTTAGCGAGCACGAGCTGAGCGAAATCCGCATGCTGATCGAGGAGCGGTCGGGTATCTGCTTCGATCAATCGCGGGAGCGTTTCTTCGTTACGCGTGTGCGCGAGCACCTGCAGGCACGGGGTTTTGAGCGGGGCACGGAGTTCCTGCGCGCGGCGCGCAAAACCAATGTGGAATACGAGGGGCTTCTGGAGCGCCTGCTCACGCAGGAGACGACATTCTTTCGATATCCGGCGGTTTACGAGGCGTTTCAAAAACGCGCCCTGCCGGAATTGCATGTGAAGAAATTCTGGAAGAACCCACGCACGCTGCGCATCTGGAGCGCGGGCTGCTCCACGGGCGAGGAGCCGTATTCCATCGCCATCACCGTTGCGGACGCACTGTCCTTCGCGGATGCGTGGAATGTGGAGATTCTGGCCACGGATGTGGGCCGCGCGGCGCTGAAGCACGCGGAAAACGGGGTGTATTCCGGCCGAAGCATTTCGAGCGTCACGGAGAAACAACTGGCGGCGCATTTCGTCCCGGTGGAAAACGGCCAGCAGGTGAAGCCGCGGCTACGCAAGATGGTGACGTTCACGCAAATGAACCTGGCCACGGGCGTGTACGTGGGGCGCATGGACGTAATTTTCTGCATGAATGTGCTGATTTATTTCTCCGAAGAGCGGCGGCAGTCGCTGGTACAGCGTTTTTACGACACGCTGGAACCCGGCGGGTACCTTTTTCTGGGACATTCCGAGTCCATTTCTAAAATGCCGGTGAAATTCCAGGCCATCGTGCTGAATGACTGCATTTTGTATCGCAAACCGGTGGCGGAGGAATTACAGAAATCCGAATTGGCCACGGAGGGACGCGCGTGAACACTCCGCAACGCGAAGGCGTCGAGATGTTCCTTCAGGAGGCTTCCGAGCACCTGCAGTATTTGCGCGAGTACGTGAGCGTTCTGCAGGAAGTGGAGCCGCGGCATGAGGATCTGGAGCGGCTGTACATCGCGGCACACACGCTAAGCGGGACTTCGGCAAGTTATGAATTCCCGGGATTCGCGGAAATTGCCGCGAAGCTCGCGCATGTTTTCCAGTACGCGTTGAATGCTCCGCTCGGCGATGAACTCCACGGGCCGCTGGCGGAATTTCTTTCCGACGGAATTTCGCTGCTCGAAGGGGACTTGCTGGAAATCAGCGACACCGGAGAAGAAACCCGCGATGAGATTCGCGCCTTCAAGGAGCGCTATCGCTTCGCGTTTCCCGAGCCGGCAACCAATCCGTTCTACGCGACGCCCTCTCAAGCAGACGCTTCGCCCGCGACGACAAGCGAAGATTTACAAATCGCGGGAACGGGTTCGTACTTCGATCTCTTGCCGGGCGACGACGAAGTTGCCGGCGAGATTCTGGAATTCTTCCAGCCAGAAGCCGAAGAGCACCTGCAAATCGTGAGCGATTGCCTGATTTCGCTGGAGGGCAACAATAATCCCGAAGAGATCAACAAACTTTTCCGCGCGATTCACACGCTGAAAGGCTCAGCGGCGCAGGTGGGTTTGAAGCGCCTGGGGGCCATTGCGCATCGCGTGGAGGATTTAATTGGCCGGCTGCGCGACGGCGAGATCGAGCCTTCGCCCGCCGTGGTCGATCTGTGCCTCGAATCCGTGGACGTGCTGAAGAAAACGCTCCACAAGCAATGGGCGGATGAACTGGAAGTGCGCGCGGGGGTTGATTCCCTTCTGGGACGCATCGCGGAATTTGCGCCGCTGGAGCCGGAGGAAGCGGAACTGGCGGTGGCGAGTGATCCGGGCGTTGCGGAAGATGCCAAAGATTCGCATGTACAAGGAAAAGCAAAGGCGCAAGCGTCGGCGAAATTGGTGCCGAGCCCATCGGCGGCGGTCAAGTCGGTGCGCATCGCGTTGGATCGCCTCGACCGCATGATGAACACGGTCGGCGAACTGGTCATTAACCGTACGCGAATGGTCGGGCGCGTGGCCGAACTGGAAAAGCTGGTGGAGACGCTGAGCTTTTCGAAAGAGCGGCTGCAAGGCAAAGTTTCTGAATTCCAGGAGAAGTACGAGTTCAATCGCATCAACCCGCAAGCCAAATCAGGAGACTGGAACAGCCGGACGACCACGCAGCGGCTGACCAGCGCGGCAGCGGGCGACACATCGTTCTGGGATGAGTTCAGCGATCTGGAAATGGATCGCTACGACGACTTCAACATATTGTCGCGCTCGATGGCGGAGATTTCCGCGGACGTGAACGAAGTGTTGTCGCAGTTACAAGGATTTATCGGGCGCGTCGAAGGGGATATCGACGAGTTCACCAAATTGGCTCACCATCTTCAGGACGAATTTACCGCGGCGCGCATGGTACCTATCGGGACGCTGTATTCGCGGCTCTCGCGTGCGGTGCGAGACGCGGCAAAGTCTTCAGGTAAACAGGTGGATCTTGACCTGGGCGGCAGCGAAACGGAACTGGACAACAGCATCATCCAACAGATTTCGGATCCGCTGGTGCACCTGGTGCGCAATTCCGTGGCACACGGGATTGAGTCCAGCGAAGACCGCCAGGCAGCCGGCAAGCCGCAGCTTGGGAAAGTCAGCCTGCGCGCATACCACCGCGGCAATCACATTTACGTAGAAGTGCAGGACGACGGGCGGGGTATCGATTATCAGCGCGTGCGGCAAAGCGCGATCGAACGCAGCCTGGTCTCGGCGGAAACGGCCGACCGGCTCACCGAGCGGGACCTGCGCGAAATGCTTTTCCATCCGGGATTTTCGACGGCGCCGGTGAAAACGGAACTTGCCGGGCGCGGGGTGGGGCTTGATGTGGTGCGCGCCAATCTCAATAGTTTGAATGGCGAAATCGACATTCAAAGCACCACGGGCGTGGGCACGACCTTCACGCTGAAAGTTCCTCTGACGTTGATTATTTCGCCGGCCCTGTTCGTCCGTTGCGGAGCCACCAGCTTTGCCTTGCCCCTCGCGGTGGTGGAAGAGATTCGGCGCTTACGCTCAGACGAAATCGAGGACGTTGGCGGCAAGCTGCTGACCAAGGTTCGCGATGTGGTCACGGAAGTGGTGCGACTCGACAGCTACCTGGGATTACCAGCGCTGGAACCTATCAATGGATACTTCCACATGGTGGTGGCGAACGCGGGAAATCGCCAGATCGGGCTGGTGGTTGAAGAAGTTCTGGGCAAAGACGAAATCGTAATCAAAAACCTGGGCGAGTATCTTCGCCGCGTAAAACTTTTCCCGGGAACGACGATTGCGCCGGACGGCAGCCTGATTCTGTTGCTGGATTTGAACCGCATGGTGGCCACCGAGCCAACCGAACGACGAACACTGCAGGCCTCAGCGAGCGCCGCGCGCATTTTTGCGCCGGGTTCAGCGGCGGTTGCTCGCGGCACGATTCCCACGGAGGCCATCGACCGCGTGGTGCACGAGCGCCTGATCGTGGTGGCGGACGATTCCATCAGCGTACGCAAGTTTGTGGGACGCATGCTCGAGAAGAACGGATACGTGGTGAAGCTGGCGGCAGACGGGCTGGAAGCGACCGAACTGGTCAACCAGCATGGCTGCCACCTGGTGATCACCGACCTGGAAATGCCGCGCATGACCGGCTACGAGCTGATGGTGCAATTGCGGCAGAACAGCGCGACGCGGCGAATTCCGGTGATGGTCGTGACTTCCCGGGCAGGCGCCAAGCATCGCGACCGGGCCATGAAAGAGGGCGCGGCAGCGTTTCTGACCAAGCCAGTGCAGGAAGACCAGCTCATCGCGGCAGTGGAACAACTTATGGGGAAGGTTGCGGAACGGGTTCCCGTTCCGGTGACCTAAACGAGCATGGCGACCGAAACTCACAAAGAGATTCGCGTACTGATCGTCGACGACTCGGCGTTCATGCGCAAAGTGTTGGAGTCCATTCTGGTCACCGACGAAAATATTCATATTGCGGGTCACGCCAAGGATGGGCGCGAAGCGGTGCGGCTGGCCGAATCGCTGAAGCCCGACGTCATCACCATGGACATCAACATGCCAGTGATGGACGGGTTGCAAGCCACGGCGGAAATCATGACCACTAATCCGCGAGCCATCGTGATCGTAAGCTCGGAATCGCGGCAGGGCGCGGCGAGCACGTTACGGGCGCTGGAGTTGGGCGCCATCGAGTTCGTGGCCAAGCCATCGAGCGGAATCGACCTGGACATGAGCAGCGTGCGCGAGGATTTGCTGCGGAAAATTCGCATGGCCGCCAAAGTGCGGGTGGTGCGGACCGCGTCGCGTACAGGTTCGGAAATGAAAAACGCTGACGGCACGCCAATGCAGCCGTTGCCACCCGTCACTCCGAGAGCGGCATCCGGTTCCATGCATGACCAGCGTTTCCCGGTGGTGGTGCTGGCAGCGTCCACCGGCGGCCCGGCGACGGTGATGCGCCTGGCGCCGGGGTTCACGCACGATTTTCCAGCGGCGATCATCCTGGTGCAGCACATGCCGGCTTCGTTTACCGCGCAGTACGCGTCGCAACTGGCGGAATTCACCAGCGTGCACGTGAAAGAAGCGGAGAACAATGAAACGCTGACGCCCGGCACGTTTTACATCTGTCCCGGCGGGCAGCATCTGCGGGTCATGCCCACGGGGCGAATTCAACTGGACGGCAGCAGTGGGCGTATTAATGGCTACCTGCCAAATATCGATATCACGATGGAAAGCGTGGCGGCATTCGCGGGTCCATTGAGCATCGCGGCGGTGCTAACCGGCATGGGCAACGATGGGGCGGCAGGTGCGAGCGCGATTAAAGCAGCAGGCGGACTGGTTCTGGCGCAGGACGAAGCCACCTCGGTGATTTTTGGCATGCCCGCGGAAGCCATCAAGACCGGAGCAGTGAGCCAGGTGCTGGGACTGGACGACATTTACGCGGCGATCGAGAAACAGGTGCTGGCGATTTGCAGCATAGCTCCCGCGGGAGCGCGCTGATGCAGTTCCCGGCCCCCAGCAAGACTCCGGTGTTACAGACGGAACAGATCATATTGTTTCGTGTGAGCGGGCAATTGTTCGCGGTGTCTTCAGGTTCGGTGCAGGAAGTCCGCAGCGTGGATAGCCTGGCGGGCTCTGCCACGGAGATCAAAGCGCCGGGATTGAAGAAGGTTCGGCACATCGTGCGGCGCGGAGACAAATCGCTTTTTGTGGTGAACGGCGCGTTGCATTTCGGCTTGCCGCTTACGTCCGGTCTGCTGGTGTTTGTGCTGCGGCGGACGCGGACGGCGCTGCTCATCGATGGCATTGAGAAGATGGCGACGATGACGCGGCTGCAGGCGCTGCCGCAGGCATTCTGCAACGAGGAACGCAACTGGTACCGGGGAGTGACGGCGCTGGACCAAAATGTTGTGCCGGTGGTGAAACCTGAAGGATTTCTAACCAACGAGGAGATTGCGATACTGGAACACTCCGCGACTCCATCCACGGCCAGTACTATATCCGCGGACCACTCCACGGGATTAAATCATGACGCGGCAGAATGATCCCGGAACGCAATCCTTTGTGCTGCTGCGGCTGGGTGATCGCCGGTTCGCGGTCGTTTCGAGCCATATCGCGGAACTGGTAGCGCCGAGCCGAGTGTTCCGTTTTCCGCACCGAACTGAAAACGTGGAAGGCGTGATATTGCGGCGCGGGCGCATCGTCCCGGTCTGTGATGTTGCCGAAAAACTTATAGGGAAAAACCTGCTCACGCGCCGATTTTATCTGATTGCGATCCGGCACTATGGCGGCGGGAAGTCTGAATGGGTGGCTCTACCGGTGACGGGAGAGTGCGAATTGATTGCGGCGGAGATGTCTCCGGCGGGGGAGGCCGACGCGCCGCATGTGGCAGGCTGGATTTCACACGATGGAGACGTGATTGAAGTGCTCAATATCGATGCGTTGACACCGGGACCGGGGAACACGCCATCCGAGTCGCCGACCACGTCATCCACTACAAGCGGGCCTGACGGCGCCACGCTGGAAATGCAGGAGGCCGCTACATGATGATCGCCGGCCGGCCCGCAAAAATTCTGCTGATCGACAGCAACGTGTATTTCTCGAAGCGCGTGGGCGAAGCGTTGAAACGCGAAGGGTTTGAGGTGATTGCGGCGAACCAGGCGGCGTTTGCGCTGACCACGCTGGAATACGACATGCCTGCGGCGGTGCTGTGTGCCACGAACATGCGGGAGATGGGGGCGCTGGAAATCGCCGGCATCATTCATGCGGACCCGAAAAACGCGGCGCTGCCAGTGATTGCCGTGGGTGACGGAAGCCAGCGCGCGCTGATGGAATCCTTCCAGGCCGGTTGCGACGATTATATCGACAGGCACCGGCCGCCCGCGGCCATCGCGGCGCACGTGAAACAAATCATCGTCAGCAAAGCGGACGGATTTTTGCCCACACAGATGCTGGAGCAGTCGGATACCAGCCTGAGCGGCAGCCTGCAGCACCACGATCTTCCCGGGGTGATGCAGATGCTGGGGCATGCGCATCAAACAGGAGCTTTGCACATTAACGCGGGCGAAACGGACGCGCTGCTTTTCTTCGACGCCGGCGAAATTACGCACGCGGAGAGCGGCAATTTATTCGGCGACGAAGCGGTGATTCACATTCTGAAGAGTGTGCAGGGCGGCGACGGCGTCTACAAGTTTGTGTACGGCACCACTTCCCTGCAACGCACAGTGCTGCGAACGGCCACGGACCTAATGCTCGATGCCATGCGCGAATACGATGAAGGGATGCTCGACATGGCGGACAGGAACGAATCATGAGCGAAGAAGCTCTTACGCTGCCACCGCCCGAGGAAGCGGCCGTCAAGCGCGCGCCGACGGTTTACTTCATCGATGACAGCGCGACCATGCGTGAAGTCATCAAGATTGCGTTTCGGCGTGAACACATCAACGTGATCACCTGCGCCGATGCCGCATCGGCCTTGGCGCAATTTGAACAGAACCGGCCGGACGTGGTGATTACCGACGTGATCATGCCGGACCAGGACGGCTACGCGGTGTGCAGCCAGATCAAGCAGCATCCCGAATTCGGCGGCATCCCGGTGGTGCTGATGTCCGGAGTGGTGAACAAGAGCGTGGCGGATAAGGCGATTTCGGTGAAAGCCGACGAGCTGATTCGCAAACCATTTCAGCCGCAGGAACTGATTGGTCGAGTGAAGACTTTGCTGGGCCCGAAAGATGCGCCTGCTCCGGCGCCACGCGAGCGCGCAACTTCCCACGCGTTGCAGAGTTTATTTGCGCCGCCGCCCGCGCCTGTGGCGGCGCCACCTGCGGCGCCCGTTCAACCGGTGGCAGCGGCAACCGTACACGAGGTTCCGGCCGAACCGGTGTGGCCGCGGGCACTCGCGGAAGCCTTTACGCCGCTGCTGCAGCCGCTTGCGCCGTATGGCACGTCGCAAGCTCACAACGCCGGAACACCATCCGTGGCGCCAGCGGGCACGCAGCAGCCAGCGTCTTCCGCGGAAGTTGCCAAACTTCGCGGAGAACTTGCACGGCTGGAACTGCTGGTGAAGAAGCTGCAAACCGAGCTGCAACTGGAGCGCGAATACAATCAAGCGCTCGAGCAACAGATCCGCACGCTGAACGCCGCGAGCTAGTCGTCGAGGTCACAACCCACTAATTGGGCGTTAGAGATTTTTTCCGCCGGCCGTGGCGGTGCGTTAAGTTCAATTCGGCAGCGGCGCGTCTAAAATGTCGCGCACGGCGCGCAGAATTACCGCACGGCTGAACGGTTTACTAAGCAATCGCTGGGTGGACTCAGAATGCGTGGCTTCGGCAGCTGCATATTCACTGTAGCCCGACATAAAAATCACGCGGAGGCCTTGGCGCTTCTGCAACATCCGAATGGCCAGTTCCTGCCCGGTCATTCCAGGCATAACCATATCGCTGACCAACAAATCGATGACGCCCTGGTGCTGCTCGGCGAGGCGTAAAGCGTGTTCGCCGTCGCGGGCTTCCAGGACGGTGTAGCCGCCCGATTCGAGGAACTCGCGCGCGACCTCGCGCACTTCCTGCTCATCTTCGGCCAGCAAAATCGTGCCGGCGCCCCGAGGGGCTTCCATGGTGACTGCCGGAGGAGCTTCCTCTTCGAGCTGGTCGACGCGCGGCAGATAAATCTTGAAGGAAGTGCCTTTGCCGATTTCGCTGTACACCCACACGTATCCGCCGCTTTGTTTCACGACCCCATAAACAGTGGCGAGCCCCAAACCGGTGCCTTTGCCCTGCACCTTGGTGGTAAAAAAAGGCTCGAAAATACGCGCCTGGGTTTCGGCATCCATGCCGGTGCCGGTATCGGAGACGGAAAGAAGCACGTATCTGCCGGGCTGCACCAGCGGATGGACCAGCGTGTAAGCATGATCCAGCTCCGCGTTGGAAGTCTCGATCAGCAATTTGCCGCCGCCGGGCATGGCGTCGCGAGCATTGACCGCCAGGTTCATGATGATCTGTTCCATCTGGGTGGGATCAGCACGAATGACGCCGAGGTCGGCGCTGGTTCGCAGAATCAGCTCGATATCCTCGCCAATCAGGCGTGGGATCAGCTTGCCCATTTCTTCGACGACGGTGTTTACGTTCATGACACGGGGCTGAAGGACTTGCATGCGGCTGAAAGCCAGCAATTGTCGAGTGAGGGCCGCGGCGCGATCGGCGGCGCGATCGATTTGCTCGACCTTTTTCGCAGCCTGCACGGGAACGGGAATCACGTTGAGCAACAACTCGGTGTGACCCTTGATGACCATCAAAAGATTGTTGAAGTCGTGGGCCACGCCACCGGCCAGCCGCCCGACTGCTTCCATTTTCTGGGCCTGACGGAGCTGCTCTTCGAGGGCCTGCCGTTCGCTGATGTCCTGGGCGACCACCAGGCGGACCTGTCGACCGACGTAATCGAAGCGGTGGGAAATGGTCTCGACTTCAAAAACCTTGCCCTCTTTATTACAGTGCCTCCAAACACCGTGGTGCTCATCGATATTCTTCCACTCCTGCTGCAGCTTGCGCAGAGCGGGAAATTCCTCGGGCGGGCGGATGGCGTAAATGGTCAGATTCGCGAATTCCTCGGCGGTGTAACCATACTGGCGCACAGCGGCGTCGTTCACCTGGATGAACTTCAGAGTCTCAGTGTCGAAGACCCAGGTGGGCATGGGATTGTGAGAGAAGAGCAGTCGGAAATTCAATTCGCTCTGACGCAAGGCATCTTCAGCAGCGCGCCGCTCAATGGCCAAGGCAATGTGGCCGCCCACGGAGTCGAGAAACTCGAGGTCGCGCACGTCGTAGGCGTTCTGATCTTCGTAATGCTGGACCACCACGACGCCGATGGTCGCTGTGGGAGTCTTCAAGGGGACGCCCAGCCATGCGGGGGAAGGCGAACCCACCAGTTCGACGTCACCACTTTCGGCCAGACGGTCAAATTCCGGCTGGGGAATCAACATGGCGCGGCCGGTCTTAAAAACGAAAGCAGTGCAGCTTCTGCCCACCTTCTGAGGCGGAGGCGCAACGTCGAAGCGGTCCGCGAAGAATGGGAAATGAAATGAGTCGGTTTCCGCGTCGTGAAGAGCGATAAAGCAATTCTCGGCGTACAGGACTTTTTTCAGGGCCTGATGAATGTGCTGGAGCAACTGATCAAGATTAGCGGTCTCGTTCAAGGCGTGAATCACTTCGACGATGACCTGGCGCTCGGCCTCCATGCGCTGCAGAGCGGTGATGTCCTGGAGGCTGATGACAATTCCGGAGTCACGGTTGCCGGGGTGGCGGCGGGCCTCGGCGTCGAACCATCGCCAGGCACCGTCGGCACCGCGCAGGCGGCAGCGGATGTTAATCTTCGTTTCGAGATTGGCGTTCAGGCGGCTGAGGACGGCG
>DASXLA010000058.1:0-35782 GCA_036496505.1 Candidatus Acidiferrum sp.
GTGCAGATGGTCAGCGTTCTGGCGCTGAACCGCCTGGAACTGCGAGAAATGATCAACCAGGAGATGATCGCGAATCCCGTCCTGGAAGAATTAAGCGAAGAAGCTACCCAGACTGACAATTACAGCGACGAGAACTTCCTCAAGGCGGAAACAGAAAAGGTTCCCGAGAAACCGGAACCCAACCCGTTTGATGAGTTCGACGTCGGGACATTTTTCAATCAATACCTGGATACCGGCGGCGATGGCGGGAAGTCGCAGGAACGCGAAGTATCTGAGCGGCCCTCGTTCGAGAAATTCCTGTCGTCTCCGAGCGGCCTGACGGAGCACCTTGCCTGGCAGTTAAGCGTAACGATTTGCTCCGATACGGTGAAGGAGCTGGCGGAAAGCATCATCGGGAATCTCGATGAGAACGGCTACCTGACGGCCTCCACGGAAGAGCTCTCGCAAGGCGGAAAATATTCGCAGGACGACCTGGACGATGCGCTTGCGGTGGTGCAGGACTTCGATCCTATCGGCGTGGGCGCGCGAGATTTGCGCGAATGCCTGCTGCTGCAGATCAAGGCGTTCGATCCGCAGAATACGCTGGCGCAGCAGATCGTCTCCGATCATCTGAAGCAGGTGCAAGCCAACCAGCTGAAAGAAGTCGCACGGGCGTTGAACCGCCCGCTGGAAGTGGTGAAGCGCTCGCTGGAAGTCATTCGCAAGCTCGACCCGCGGCCGGGACTGCGTTACAACAAAACCGAGCCACGCCTGGTGGAACCGGACGTGTACTTCCGAAAAGTGGATGACCAGTGGGTAGCTTTCCTCAATGAAGACGATATGCCGCAACTTCGGCTCAGTCCCACCTACCGCCGTTTGCTGGTAAAGGATGCTTCCGATCGCGACGTGCGCAATTATGTGAAGGAACGCTTCACCGCGGCGATCCAGTTGATGAAAAATATCGAGCAGCGCAAGCACACCATTTTGCGCGTGTGCCAGTCCATCATCGCGCGGCAAGGCGAATTTCTGGACCACGGGCAGGACGCGCTGAAGCCCATGATGATCAAGGAAGTGGCCGAAGAGGTGGGTGTGCATCCCTCCACGGTGAGTCGGGCAGTGGCCAGCAAGTACGCGCACACGCCGCAGGGGGTGCTGGAGTTGCGTTCCTTCTTCAGTGAGTCGGTGAATGGACCGGAAGGCGGGGCCATGTCGCTGCTGACGCTGAAGCGCGTAGTGAAGAAAATGATTGAAGAAGAGGATGGCTCGAAGCCGCTGACCGACGAGCAGATTGCCAAGAAGTTGGACGACGCGGGAATCCACGTGACGCGGCGCACGGTGGCCAAATATCGCGAAGATATGAGAATTCCCAGCACGCATCAGCGCCGCGTGAAGAGTTAGGCCGCGCTCGCCTGTGAAACGCCAGCCGCCGAGACATGATGCCCGCCATCTCGTCGTGCTCACCGGACTCTCCGGCTCCGGAAAAAGCACCGTACTGAAAGCCTTCGAAGACATGGGATTTTATTGCGTCGACAATCTTCCCGTCGAGCTGATGCCCATTTTTGCCGAGCTGCACGCCGCAGGCGAAGGTCATTTTGCGCGCGCGGCACTCATGATTGACGCGCGCGAGGGTTTGCAATTGCAGAAATTGCCGCCGTTGCTGAAGCATCTGCGCAAGGACCATCCCATCACCCTGGTGTTTATCGAAGCGAACGATGATGCCCTGCTGCGCAGATACAGCGAAACGCGGCGGCCGCATCCCCTCGGCAAGGATTATTCGGTTCGCGAAAGCCTGCGGCACGAGCGGGAGTTGATGGCCCCGATTCGCAAACTCGCGGATGTGGTCATCGACAGCACGCAATTTAATGTGCACGAACTGCGGCACTTCGTTACCGAGCGCTTCAAGAATCCCGACAAGCGGCCGCTGATGGTGTCGGTGGTGAGCTTTGGGTATCGCTATGGAGTGCCTACCGACGCAGACCTTATATTTGATGTGCGCTTCCTGCCCAATCCCCATTTCGTTCCAGGGCTGCGTGAATTCACGGGAAAGGATGCCAAGGTGCGGCGCTACATTCGCTCCTTCCCGCAAACCGCGGAGTTCCTGCGGCGCATCGAGGGCTTGCTGACCTATTTAATCCCGCACTACATTCGCGAGGGCAAAAGTTATTTGACCATCGCGTTTGGATGCACCGGAGGGCGACATCGCTCGGTAATGATGTCGGAATCGGTGAGGAAGGCGCTCGAAAAACACGGCTTCACGGCCAAGGTGGTCCATCGCGATATCGAGAAATAAAGGATGGAGCGGGATTTATGCGCACGGCAAACGGTTGGCGCGACCGGCCGGAAACTTGACACACCCGCAAGCGGCGAATAGCGTACCAAGTGATTCGATGGGGGAGCCTGAAGCGTGGCATCGTTGTTTTCACCACAATTGAAGCGACTGCTGGCTTATGTGCGGCCCTACTCGTTGCGCCTGGGCGCGGGCATTTTGCTTCTCGCTTTCGTGGCGCTTGCAGAGGGCGGCGTGGCGCTGATGGTGGCTCCGGCGGTGGACCGGGTGTTGAATCCCACGGCTGTGGGATCGATGCTGGCGCTGGTCAAATTGCCGTGGTCCGGCCGCACCATTTACCTCAACGAATTTTTTCCGCCAAGAATTCACAACGTATGGACCGTCTTTGCGATTGCTCTGGTGGTGCTGTATTTCTCGAAAGCGGTTGCGGAATATCTGGGCACCACAGAAATCCAGTACGTCGGGCAGGCGGCGGTAACGGACCTGCGTAACCAGGTTTATGGACGATTGATCCGGCAGCCCATGGGCTTTTTTCAGCACAACCCTACTGGACGGCTGACTTCCACGGTTATCAACGATGTGGAGCGCGCGCGCATCGCGCTCAGCGAATATCTCGCCGACCTGTTTCAAAAAGGATTTACGTTTCTCGTTTTTGTGATCGTGTTGCTGGTGGTGAACTGGAAAATGGCGCTGGGCGCGGCGCTGCTGTTGCCGCTGGTGATCCTGCCGGTCAGCAAATTTGGCCGGAAGATTCGCCGGTCAGCGGAAAACAGCCAGTCTCGACTGGGTGATTTGAGCCAGATTTTGCAGGAGACGGTAAGCGGGAACCGGGTGGTAAAGGCTTTCGGGATGGAGCAGTTTGAAATTCGCAAGTTCCGCGAAGCTTCGAGAAGATTGTTGCGCGAGAACATGCGCTGGGTGCGCGCCGCGGTCATTACTTCGCCGCTGATGGATCTGCTGGGCGCCATCGTTATCCCCTTGCTGCTGCTGTATGCGCGCGGCGAAATCCAGCACCACGTGATGACCACCGGACAGTTTTTTACGTTTATCTACGCGATGTTCAACGCGTACATGCCCTTGAAGCGCATGGGCAACGTGTACCAGCAGTTCCAAGCCGCGCAGGGCGCCAGCGCACAGGTGTTCGCGTATCTCGATCTGGCGCAGGAAAACGTGGAGCAGCCGGACGCCGGAATTCTTCCGCCGTTCTCGCGTGAGGTCGAATTCGACCATGTGGGTTTCAGCTACGATCAAGGCGCGGCGATGATTTTGCAAAACGTGTCGCTGCGAGCGCGAAAAGGAGAAGTGATCGCGCTGGTGGGCTCCAGCGGAGCGGGCAAGACGACGCTGGTCAACCTGCTGCCGCGGTTCTACGGAGTTACTTCCGGGGCCATACGCATCGATGGCACGGATATCCGCGAGGTGACCATTCGCTCGCTGCGCGATCAGATCGCCATGGTCGCGCAGGAGAATATTCTTTTTTACGATACGGTGTGGAACAACATCTGTTACGGGCTCAGCAACGTCGCCGAAGAACGGGTTGTGGCCGCCGCGCAGGCCGCCCTGGCTCACGATTTCATCAACGAATTGCCGCAGGGCTACAATACCCTGGTCGGAGAGCGCGGAACCCGCTTGAGCGGCGGCCAAAGGCAACGCATCGCCATCGCCCGCGCCATCCTGAAAGATTCTCCCATCCTGATTCTCGATGAAGCCACTTCCGAGCTGGACGCCGAATCCGAAATGTTCGTGCAAAAAGCGCTGGCCAACCTGATGATCGGGCGCACGACGTTCGTCATCGCGCACCGGCTGGCGACGATTCGACGTGCTGACAAAATTATGGTGCTGGAAGACGGGCAGATTCGCGAAAGCGGCACGCACACGGAATTAATCGCCAGGGGCGGAACCTACGCGCGGCTTCACGACATTCAATTTGCCGACGACGACATGCTGGCCCCGGCGCGAACCACCCTGCAGATTTCCGTGAAACCGCAAATTCTATGAGCCAGAGCCCGATGCCCGTCAGAAAACCCGAATGCCTCTCCATGACCGGCTACGCGCAGGCACGCGCGGAGACCACCGATCTGGCGCTGCGCGTCAGCGTCAAAAGCGTGAACCACCGCTTTCTCGATCTGAAAATGAGATTGCCGGAGGGCCTGGAGATTTACGAGCCGCGCCTGCGGCAGGTGGTGCGTGAACACATTCATCGCGGCCACGTGGAACTCCAGGTGAGCGTCGAGCCTCGCACCGCGGCGACGATCCACGTGAATCAGGAACTGGTCAAAGCATACCTGCGGGCCGCGGAGGCGCTGCGCCAGGAAACTCGCGCGGCTGCGGATGTCGATGTCGTGGCGCTGTTGCGTTTGCCGGGAGTAATTAGCGGTTCAGGCGTGGCTACACCGGAAAATGAAGAAACGCAGGAACAGCTTGGACGAGCCCTGGAAGATTGCCTGCGCTCCGCCTTGGCGAAACTTGACGACATGCGGCGGGCTGAAGGTGCGCACCTTGTAGAGGAGCTGCAGAAGCGGCTCGCCAAGATTGAGGGCGAGGCCGACCAGGTTCGCGTGCTGGCGGAGACCCTGCGTCCGGCCTTTGCGAAGCGCCTGGACGCCCGGCTCGCGGAATTGCTGAACGGAGTTTCCGTGGATCCGGCGCGCCTGGCGCAGGAAGCCGCACTGCTCGCGGAACGCAGCGATATCAGCGAAGAACTGGAACGGCTGCGCAGCCACCTGGCGCAATTTGCGAACCTGTTGCGCGGCGCCGGGGAGATGGGCAAGAAGCTGGACTTTCTCTTGCAGGAAATGCACCGCGAAGCGAACACCCTGCTCTCCAAAACACCGGGAGTGGACTCGGAAGCGCTGGCCATCACCGGTCTGGCGCTGGAAATCAAATCAGACATTGAAAAATTACGAGAGCAGGTACAGAACCTGGAATGAGCGAGGACACCAGCTTTGCGCCGATGGTGATCATCGTATCCGGGCCCTCAGGTTCGGGAAAATCGACGCTGGTCCAGCGAGTTCTGGAAATGCCCGGAACCATGCCGTCCATCTCGTGTACTACCCGGGGGCGCCGCGCGACCGAGGCAAGCGGGAAGTGCTATGATTTTGTGACGGACGCGGAATTTGAAGCCATGATCGGCCGCGGCGAATTTCTGGAGTATGCCCGGGTATTCGGCAAGCACTCCTACGGCACGCCGAAAAAGTGGCTAGAAGAATCGCGAAAGTCCGGGCTCGATCTGGTTCTCGAAATCGACGTGCAGGGCGCTTCGCAGGTGAAGCAGCAGTTGCCGGAATCCGTGGCGATTTTTATTTTGCCGCCGTCGCGCGAAGAACTGGAACGGCGGTTGCGTTCGCGGGGGCAGAATTCCGACGAGGACATCGCGCGGAGGCTGGCGAAGGCGCGCGAAGAAATCGCCGCCTTTGGAAAGTATTACGATTTTTGTGTAGTGAATGACGACGTGGAACGAGCGGGACGCGAAGTGCAGGCCATCGTAACAGCACTGCGCTGTTCCAAAGCGCGGCGCCGGGACCGGGTGGAACAACTTTTGGCATCCTTTGGGGGGAAAGACTGAAATGACTGTGCTGACAAAAGCTCCGGAGAGCCAGTTTGCATACGTAGTGCTGGCGGCCAGGCGCGCCAGGCAGATCATGGCTGGTGCACCGCCGTTGGTGGAGAATCCACGAACACAGAAGGCCACGCGAATCGCGGTGGAGGAACTGGACCACAGCTTGCTGGAGTACGACTTCGTGGAGCCGGATTCCATCGACGAAGACAAGGACGGCAACAAGCGCCGCAAGTAGCCGCGCTGCCAGGATCCCATGCGAATCACGATGGGTGTGACCGGGGGAGTGGCGGCCTACAAGGCCGCGGAACTGGTGCGCCTGTTGCAGCAGAATGCGTTCAGCGTAGAAGTGGTCATGACGCGCGGCGCGCGCGAGTTCATCACGCCACTGACGTTCGCGGCCTTGACCGGCCAAAAAGTAATCACCGACCTGTTTGGTAATTCCGCCAGCGAAGCGAACCTGGAAAGCGCGATAGAGCATATTGCCGTAGCGCAGCGCACCGATCTTCTGCTGGTGGTTCCCGCCACCGCGGACATCATCGCCAAGTTCGCGCGCGGAATCGCGGACGATTTTCTAAGCACGCTGTATCTGGCGACGACCGCGCCGGTGATCGTGGCGCCGGCGATGAACGTGAATATGTGGAATCATCCGGCGACGCGGGCAAACATCAACACGCTGCGCGAACGCGGGGTCCACGTGGTCGAGCCCGACGAAGGCTACCTGGCGTGTGGAATGGTTGGCGCGGGGCGACTGGCGGGGAATGAAGAAATTCTGGCGGCAGTGAAGGCCGTTCTGCATACCCAGCAGGATCTGGCCGGCGAGACCGTGCTGGTGACCGCCGGGCCCACGCGCGAAGACCTCGATCCGGTACGCTACCTGACCAATCGCTCCTCAGGAAAGATGGGCTATGCCCTGGCAGAAGCCGCCGCACGGCGGGGCGGTGCCGTTGTCTTGGTGAGCGGGCCTACATCACTGGAAACGCCGAACGGTGTGCGGCGCGTGGACGTGCGCAACGCCGAGCAGATGCATCAGGCGGTCGCGAAGGAATTCGCGGCGTGCAGCATCGGCATTTTTGCCGCGGCGGTCTCCGACTATCGCCCGGCGAAGCGCCACGCCGAAAAGATGAAGAAGACCGGCGACGCTTTGAGCGTGCGGCTGGAGCCGACGGTCGATATCCTGGGAAAAATGGCGGGTGAGAAGGGCGACAGATTTATTGCCGGGTTTGCCGCGGAAACGACCAAGGTCGCGGAGAACGCGCGCAGGAAACTGGCTTCCAAGAGCCTGGACCTTATCGTGGCCAATGACGTGACCGCGGAAGGCGCGGGCTTCGACCACGACACCAACGTGGTTACACTTTTTTCGCGCGACGGCCGCAACGTTTCGCTACCGAGGATGAACAAGAGCGAAGTGGCGCAGCGTATCCTTGACGAAGTTGTGCGGCTGCGGAGCGCGCAGAGAACCAGGCAGGCCACGCGGCTCTCGGCGGTCTGATTCCCACCATGGCCGGCCCGCTTCCCGAAAAGGTGCAGGAAAAGCTGAACTCCCGCCTGCGCTACTACGAAGACATCGGCATTCGTGAATTTTTCCGCTACCGCCATTTACAAGCGGTCGAGAATTCTGATGCGGGCAACGTGGCGGCGTTCGCGGCGGAAGCGGTCACATATCAGGAGGAGTCGCCAACCTTGGCAGCCCCAATATTGAAAAACACTTTTTCGCAGGCTCAACCGTCGCCTTCGCTGTTTTCGCAGCCAAAAATCGGAGACAGCGCGCTGCTGAACATTCGCGAAGACATCGGCGATTGTATCCGCTGCAAGCTGCATAAAGGGCGCACGAAAATCGTCTTTGGCGATGGAAATCCGAACGCGAAATTACTGTTTATCGGCGAAGGGCCGGGGCGCGACGAAGACCAGCAAGGCCTGCCGTTCGTTGGCCGCGCGGGCAAGCTGCTGAACCAGATGATTGAAGCCATGGGCCTTCACCGAAGCGACGTGTACATTTGCAACGTGGTGAAATGCCGCCCGCCGGAAAATCGCGCGCCCGAAAGGGATGAGGTGGAAGCGTGCTCGCCGTTCCTGCTGCGCCAGATTGACCTGGTTGCGCCGCAGGTGATTGTTTGCCTCGGCAGCATCGCGGCACAAACCATCCTGGAAACCACTCGAGGCATCTCGCAATTCCGCGGGCAGTGGCTGGAATTTCGCGGAAGAAAACTGATGGCCACGTATCATCCCGCGTACCTGCTGCGCAATCCCGCGGCGAAGAGCGAAGTGTGGAAGGACCTGCAAAAAGTGATGGCGGAGTTGGGGCTCGAAGTTAAAAAAGGGAAGCGCGTCCAGTCCTGAGCTGTTCTTTTCTATTTTTTCCACGCGCGCGTGTTCAATCGGAAGCCAGTGGCCTCCAGCCTCTTACCTTGTCCCGCCTGTGAGAAACTACATTTATGGGAATTCTGCTGGGCCTGCTCACAGCGCTCACGTGGGGCGGCTCGGACTTTCTGGCGCGATTCGCAACTCACCGCATTGGCACACTCCGCACCATGTTTTACATGCAGGCCACGGGGCTGGTGTTGCTGAGCATGTGCTTGCCGTGGCTCGGCGGCTGGGGGCACTTGCATGACGGCTCCGGCTGGGCCCCGTGGGGCTGGGGAATCCTGGCGGGGTGTATCAATGCGGTCTCCACGCTGACGCTTTACCGCTCTTTTGAAGTCGGAAAACTATCGATTGTCGCGCCGCTTTCCGCCAGCTATCCGGCCTTGACGGTGATTCTTTCGCTGCTTACCGGTGAGCGGCTGACGGTGGCGCGCGCCGCGGGGATTATCTGCACCATGCTGGGCGTGGTGTTGGTGGCGCGCGGGGAGAAAGCGCCGGATAAAAACGATGCGGAAGCTCATGCCAAAAAGGGGAAGGGCGTCATCTGGGCCCTTTGCTCGTCGCTGGGATTTGGAGTGTTGTTCTGGCTGCTCGGGAATCACATCGTTCCGCGGCTCGGAGCGCCGCAGACGGTCTGGATGATCCGCGCCACCTGCGTGGTGCTCACCGCAATCGTGCTGCTGGTGATGAAGCAACCCATCGGGCTTCCGCGCGGAAATGTGCGCTGGTATGTGTGGGCCATGGGGCTGCTGGACACCAGCGCGTTCGTCGTCAGCAATCGCGGGATGCAATTGGAGCAGGTGTCCATCGTGAGTGTGCTCGGCTCGCTTTACGGAGCGGTCACTGTCGGATTGGCGGCCGTCTTCCTGAAGGAGCACGTGGCGAAATGGCAGTGGGCGGGAATCGTCACTATTTTTGGCGGGATTCTGTTGATCAGTTTGTAGCGCCATGGCGCGTGATCGCGCTGTCTTGCAGCCATCCGCCAATCGCGCTTCCAGCTTCAAAGCGGCGATTTCCAGGTTACGCCCTTTGGCTTGCTAAACTACACACCGAGCGATGAGCAAAATATTCTGCAACGTGGCCTTGGCGGTGCCGCTGCGAACTACGTTTACGTATACGGTGCCTGAGCCGCTACGCGATGCGGTGCGGCCGGGCAGCCGCGTGCTGGTACCGTTCAGGAAAAAATCGATGGTCGGCGTGGTTGTCGATCTTCCGGAACGGATGCCGGAGCAGGCGCCGGAAAAAACAAAACTACGCGACATTACCAGGGTGCTGGACTTAATTCCGGCCTTGACGCCCGCGTTGCTAGAGCTCGGTCAGTGGATTGCCGGCTATTACCTGGCGCCCATTGGAGAAGTGTTTCGTGCGATGCTGCCGCCGGTTGCGGAACTGCGCTCGCAGCAGCAAATCGTCATCACCGCCGCCGGCCGAGAGCTTGTCGCGAACAGCGCGGCCGCGCTCGGCAAGGAGTTTGATCGGCGTGAAATCGCTTTTCTTTCGAAATTGATGGAGAGCCAAGGCATTTTGCCGGCGACGGCGCCGGCCAAGCTCGGGTTGAGCAACGTGGAATTACAGAAATTCGTGCGGCGCGATCTCGTGGAAATGCGCCAGAGCTTCCTGGCACGCAGGCCAAAAACGCAAATCATTCTGGCGTGGCGGAGCGATGATTCGCAGGCGACGCAAACCCGGAGCGATTCTGAGCAGAAAAATCGCCCGCGCGCATTACAGGGAAAGGCGCTGGAGAAATTTCGCGAGCAAAGCGCAAGGGTCAAAGAATTGCTCCTGGCGCAACGCGGGCCGCTCCCGCTCGCGCGAGTGCTGTCGCTGGGCGAGGTATCGCGGGGCACGGTGGATCGCCTGCTCGCCGAAGGCCTGCTCGACAGTTGGGAAGAAGCCGTCGACCCTGCCGAGGACCCGTTTGACGTGGGATATGCGCCACCGGCACACGAGCTGAATCCCGACCAGGAGCTGGCGCTGAAACGGATTCGCGCGAGATTCGAATTGGGCGAGTTCGGAGTGCAACTGCTTTACGGCGTCACAGGAAGCGGCAAAACAGAAGTGTACCTGCGCGCCATACAGGACACGCTGGCGAGACAGAAAACCGCGCTGGTGCTCGTTCCGGAAATTGCGCTGACGTTGTGGATTGGCCGCCAGTGCCGCGCGTGGTTTGGGGCGCGTTTCGAAGGCGTAGCGGTGTTGCACTCCGCACTCACGGATTTGGAGCGCGCGCGGGAATGGTGGCGGGTGCGCAATGGCGACGCGCGCGTGGTAGTGGGCACGCGCTCAGCGGTATTTGCGCCGCTCCAGCGGCTGGGCCTGATCATCGTCGATGAAGAGCAGGAAAACAGCTACAAGCAGGAAGAAACGCCGCGCTATCACGGGCGCGACGTGGCCATCGTACGCGCAAAAATGGAAAATGCCGTGGCGCTGCTCGGGTCCGCCACGCCGTCGCTGGAAACGTACCATCACGCCACCACCGGCAAGTACGAATTGCTCACGCTGGCCTCGCGCGTGGAAAACCGTGCGCTCGCGGGAGTGGAGATCGTCGATCTGCGCGTGGAGTTTCAGCAGACCCATCAAGCCAGCTCCATTTCCTCCGCGCTGCATGCGGGAATCCAGCAATGCCTGGCGGCCGGGACACAGGCGCTGGTGCTGATAAACCGGCGCGGATATTCGTGGTCCGTGCTATGCCGCAGTTGCGGCGCTTCTGTGCAGTGCGCCAATTGCAGCATTTCGATGACCTACCACAAAAACAGGAATCGATTGGAGTGCCATTACTGCGGGTTTGTTGCGCCGGTGCCGAAGAACTGCCCGAAGTGCGATTCCCAATATGTTTATTTTTTTGGCGAAGGCTCGGAGCATCTGGAGGAGCGGCTTCGCAAGGAATTTCCCACCGCGCGCATCGCGCGGCTGGACCGCGACACCACGCGCACCAAGCGGCAGTATCAGCAAACCCTCGGCGCGTTCGCGGCTGGGGCGTTGGACATCCTGGTGGGCACGCAGATGCTCGCCAAGGGCCACGACTTTCAGCGGGTCACGCTGGTCGGAGTAATTTCCGCGGATGCGCTGCTGAGCCTGCCGGATTTTCGCGCCTCCGAACGAACTTTTCAGTTGCTGACGCAGGTCGCGGGCCGAGCCGGGCGCGGGGAACTGCACGGACGCGTGCTGATCCAGACATTTTATCCGGAGCATTACGCCATCCAGGATGCCGTGCGGCAGGACTACACGGCGTTCTTTGAGCGCGAGATGAACTTTCGCAGAACGATGGGGTATCCGCCGTTCACCTCGCTGGCCAACGTGATCGTGCGGGACACCAGCCTGGAAAAAGCCATTCGCTGGTCGCGGCAGCTTTCGGATTATTTCTCGCCGCACAATGGAAAAGCGGCGCGAATCCTGGGTCCCGCCACGGCGCCGTTGGCGCGACTGAAGAAGGAGTATCGCTTCCAATTTTTGCTGAAATCGCCGAAGCGTTCGGTGCTCACGAGGCTACTGAGCGGCGCGCTCGATTATTGCGAACAACATGAAATTCCGGACACCGCGGTGCTGGTGGACATGGATCCCTTGAGCCTGATGTAACCGGAGCGTCAGCGATGCTGTTTTCTACGCCACGCGTAATATGCAGGCACCCCGAGCAGGAAAATAATCATGGCCACCGCAAGGTGGCGGAACTGCAGCGGATCGCTGACCGCCAGATACGCGGCGTTGCCCACGATGGCAACGGCGACAATCACAAAAATCATGGGAGTCCACGGATATCCCGGCACGCGATAGGGAATAGGCGCGCCTTTCGAGGCGCGGCGAATCGGGAAAATGGCCGCCGCGGCCAGCCCGTAAAAAATCCATCCGATGAAAATGGCTCCAGTGGCCAGTTCCGCGAATCCGCCAGCGCAGGAAAGCACTATCGACCAAACGCCAAGCGCGACGATGGCAGCTGCGGGAGTGTGAAAGCGTGGATGAACTTCGGCAAGCTTCTGGAAAAAAAGTCTGTCGTTGGCCATGGCGTAGAAGACGCGCGGCGCGGTTAGCACCACGCTGTTGGTGGCGCTGAAAGTGGAAATCAAAATGGCGATGGCCACTATTTTTCCGGCCCAGGGGCCCAGCACCGTGCGGACGGCGTCAGCGGCAATGGCGTCGCTCACGGTGGCGGCGCGAGGGCCGAGAGCCACGAGATAGGCAATCACCGCGACCACGTAAAGCACGATGAGAAACACCGAGCCCATCAGGAAGGCTTTCGGGAATGTTTTCTGCGGCTTCAAAACTTCGCCGGCGCTGTAGGTTCCGAACTGCCATCCTTCGTAAGCCCACAACACCGCAATCATCGCGAGGCCAAAGTTCGAGGCCAGCGAGAATCCTCGCTGTGAGGTGCCCAGGGCATGGGCGAGATCTGGGCCCCGATGACCCAGCGACAACAGCACCGCGCTGAGAATGGCCACAATTCCGATTTTCGTCACCGTCGTCCAGTTCTGTAGATCGGCGCTCTTGCGCGTGCCCCACACGTTTACGGCAGTGACCACCGCGATCATCAGGGCGGCCACAATATTTGAGCCCAGGCGCGAGAGTGGAATAATCTCCGCGAGGTAACGCGTGAACGCGTGCGCCAGCGCGGCGATGGTGCCGCTGGCGATAATCAGGAAAAGGCTCCATCCATACAGAAACGCCGGGGCGCGCCCGAACCCATCGCGAATGTAGCAGTACAGCCCCCCGGCTTCGGGATTGGCCGCCGCCAGCTCGGCATAGGTCAACGCGCCGAGAAGCGAGAGAATCCCGCCCACCACCCACACCAGCAGCGAAAGCCCGACGGAACCGTCCACGAGACGCAATATCAAGCCGGGAGTGAGGAAAATTCCCGAGCCGATCACCGATCCGATGAACAGCAGCAACAGGTCCTGAAGGCGAAGTGTTCGAATGAGTGGGGGCATGGGCGGTGAACGCGGAGCCTTATGAGAAGTAACGAAGCATGATACCCGCTGGTAGGAAGCCGTCAATGAGAATTGTCGGCTCTCTGTGCGTCTAGTCGCTGGAAATGCGTCTAGAGGTTTGAGATCGGAGCGGGCATGAAACACAATAGAAACAGGAGTAAGGCAAAAAATGCAGCGACCCGGCGATCGGGGTCAAGAGGCGTGTCGTCATAAACCGGCGCGGAGCGCAGAAAGCGTAATCCAAAAAGCAGCGCGGCCCAGATGTACCAGCCGGTCCAGTGCCGGAAGAAACCGAGAAGGACCAGCAGCACCGGCAGGATGTTGGAAACCAGACGGTGAATGCGCGGGTTCAGCGAGCGGAGAATGTGTCCGCCGTCCAGTTGGCCCGCGGGCAAGAGGTTCAGGGAAGTCGCAAATAATCCGACCCATGCGGCGCGGCCCACCGGATGCAAGAGCAGCGTGTTGACGGCGGTATGCGGACGGAATAACGCGGCGAGCAGGTGCAGGATCAATGGGACGCCGAACATCACATCTGAATTTGCGGGATTGGCCAGGCCGGGAACGATCTTGGCGTGGAGAACTCCGTAGACCATGGCCGGAACGGCAAAGACAAATCCGACGAACGGTCCGGAAGCGCCGACATCAAAAAGCGCGCGGGTATTACGGATGGGAGAGCGCAGCAGGATGAAGGCCCCGAAGGTTCCGATCAGCGTGGGGGCTGGAATGAAAAAAGGATAGCTGGTGCGAATGTGATGGTGGCGGCAGGCGAAGAAATGTCCCAGCTCGTGCGCGAGCAGGATGGTCATCAGCGCAACGGCGAAGGGCAAACCACTCAGAAGCGCCGCGGGATTCTGATACAGCAGCTTGAAAGCGCGAACAAATTCATCCACGGAGACGGACTCGTTGTGAGCAAACGCAACCGAGAACTGCGTGCCCGCAACGAGGCAGGTGCACAACGTCACCAGTAAAAGCAGCACCGCGAGTGCCAGGCTTTTTGCAGAAGGGTGCGGAGGGATGGAGGTATAGAACGAGCGGACCGCGGGGACGGTGCGCCAATCTACTGGGACGGGAAGGGGCCGAATAGTTTCTTGTGGGGGTCGAGTGGCCACGAAATAAGTTCGCCAACCTTGGAGGACGAATACAGTACAGCACAATTGCTGCGGCCGCGCCACTTGAACGGACCCGCCAGAACTCCGGGTTTCCATGCAGTTATGCGGCGAGAAGCGATACTACTCGGCGGGCTTGGTGCCTTCCAAGCCCTGCAGTTCCTTGCCGGGCTTAAAGCGCACCGCTTTTCCCGGGGGGATGCTGACTTCTTCTCCGGTGCGCGGGTTGCGACCGATGCCGGTCTTGCGTGGCTTCACACTGAATACCCCGAAGCGCCGCAATTCAATCCGCTGGCCACGCCCGAGGGCCGTCTTCAAAGACTCGAATACCGTCTCCACGGCCTGCTCGGCCTTGGTACGGCTGATGTTGGTTTTGGTCACCACGGCGTTGACGATATCCAGCTTGATCAAACGAGCCTCCCGCGTGCGATGGCAGATGCTAGAGTGTGCGCCGTAGGTTGTCAAGACGTGACCCCCTACACTACACTGCGAGTTCCTTACGAGGGCCGTTCTCATTAATTTTTACTCATCATGTAGCGGCGAAATTATAAAACTGCGTTTTTCCAAGGAGGAGTGGATGTCCGTCAAGCCAGACTGCTGGATCCGCCGCATGGCGCTGGAGCACAAAATGATCGAGCCGTTCACGGACCGGCAGATGCGCGAGGGGGTCATCAGCTACGGGGTGTCGTCGTATGGCTACGATATCCGCGTTGCCGACGAATTCCGCATTTTTACCAACGTGAATTCCACCATCGTGGATCCCAAGCATTTCGATCCTCGCTCGCTGGTCGATTACAAAGGCGATGTTTGTCTCATTCCCCCCAACTCTTTCGCGCTTGCCCGTTCCATCGAGTACTTTCGTATTCCGCGCAATGTGCTGACCATCTGTCTGGGCAAATCGACCTACGCGCGCTGCGGCATCATCGTGAACGTGACGCCCTTCGAGCCCGAGTGGGAAGGCTTCGTTACGCTGGAAATCAGCAACACCACGCCGCTGCCGGCGAAAATTTATGCCAACGAAGGGCTGTGTCAGGTGATTTTCTTTGAGTCCGACGAAGACTGCGAAATCAGCTACAAGGACAAAAAAGGAAAATATCAGTCGCAGGGCGGCATCGTTCTCCCGCGTATTTGATTCGGTATCTATCTCATTCGGCTGGCGAATCGCTTTATCAACAATCGAGGTTTTATGACACGCCTTCTGACTGCTCTCGCTCTCATCTTGTGCGTGGCGAATGTTTCTCCACAGTCGGGAGACGGCACCACCACGGCCCCGCAGGACTATTTGTTTGTGTGGACTGGTGACGCGGCGCACCAGGGCAATGACTTCCTCGCCGTGATTGATGCCGATCCTTCCTCCGCATCCTATGGGCGCCTGGTGACCTCCCTTACCACCGATCAACAGACGAAAAAAGTTCACCACACGGAGTACACCATGCCCGCCAGTGGCATGCTCTTCGCCAATGATCATGACGCCGGCCGCACCTTCATCTTTGATGTCCGCGACCCGCAAAATCCTAAAATCGCCACTTCGTTTAATGACATGGCCGGCTTCATGCATCCTCACTCCTACCTTCGTCTGCCGAACGGGCACGTGCTTGCTGCCTTCCAGCATGCGCATCACCGCGAAAGCGAGGGAACCGGCCACAGCGGCGGGCTGGTGGAAATTGATGATCAGGGCAAAGTGGTTCGCTCCGTGAGCAACGCCGATCCGGCATTTCCCGACGCTCTCCTGACGCCCTACAGCCTGGTGGTCCTTCCGGAGCTTGACCGTGTGGTTTCCACAAACTCTTCCATGGATGAGGATTACTTTTTTAGTGGTGTGACCTATCAGGTGTGGCGCCTCTCGGATCTCAAACTGCTCAAGACGCTCTATTTTGATGTGGGCGAGAATCGCTATTCCCAAATCGCCCCAGAAGAACCGCGGCTTGGGCCCGATGGCTCAATCTTCGTGCAGACACTCGGATGCGGAATTGAACGCATCACCGGGGTAGAGACCAGCGAACCCAAATCTAAACTCGTGTACACCTTTCCCGGAAACTGGTGCGGCGTTCCCACCATCGTGGGCCATTTTCTGGTGCAGAGCGTGCCGGATACGCATGGCTTGATCGTCCTCGACATTTCCAACGCCGCCAAACCGGTGGAAGTCTCCCGACTCACCTTGAGCGATACGTACGGCCCCCATTGGACCGCGTGGGGAGCCAGGACCCAGCGCCTCGTCGTCACCGGTTATTCGAACGGTGATCGCGCCTACTTATTGAAGTTGGATCTCGCCACAGGCGCGCTGGCGCTGGATGATAATTTTCGCGGTACCGATGGCAAAGTTGGCTTTAATTTCGCGGAACGTGATTGGCCGCACGGTTGGAAGGGGTCGGGCGCTCCACACGGAGCGGTCTTCTCGCGCTAAATCGCTCTTCGAGGTTCATATCTGACTGCGGCGTCTGAAGCTTTATTTCAGCGCAGGTTCAATCGGAATCAGCTTCACCGCCGGCCCAATACCCTCGACCGGGTAACCCTTGTCGCGCCACGCCGCCAGTCCGCCCTGCAGCGGCCTGATGCGTTTAATTCCTTGCTTGCGTAAGAGCAGCGCCACACGGGCGCTGGTGGCTTCGTTTGGTCAAGTACAGTAAAGAACCACGTCGCGATCGCGCGGCAAGCGGTCGTTCTTTTCCTGCAACTCCGTGGCGTCCATGCGGAAGGCACCTGGAATCGTTTGCGGGTCAGCTTCGAAATCCATGGAGTGGCGCAGGTCCACGATGACCAGCGTTTCGCCACTATCGATTTTCCGCTTCAGCTCATCGACGGTGATGCGCGCGATGCGCAATTGGCGAAGGAATCTCTGGCGAGCGATAAATTTGAAGGCGATGTACAGCGCGAAGGCCGCGAGCAATATCACGCCCAAGCCGCCGCCCAAGGTTTGCAGACGCTCCGCGATGCGTTCAATCTGGCCGCTGAAGATATATCCCGTGCCCAGAAAGGTGCCGGCCCACAAAAGAGTGCCGGCCGAATCGAACATCAGAAATCGCGCCGGGCGCATGTGAAAAACGCCCGCCAACGGGGGCGCCACCGTTCCGAGGCCCGGAAGAAATTTTGCGAAGATCAGCGAGCGGGAGCCTTGGCGAGAAAAAACACCCTCGGTTCGGCGCACGCAGGAGTCCGGTTCGAGAGAAATTTTGCACAGCAACTGAAGAATCCTAATGCCTTTGATTCTGCCGAGCTGATACCACATGAAATCCGCGCAGACCGCGGCGAACATGGCCACCACCAGCGCGGCAAAAAAACTCATGCGGCCGGCCCCCGCCAACGCGCCCGCGGCCAGCAGCAACGGAAGGGAAGGGATGGGAATGCCGACCTGCTCAAAAAATACCCAGCCCAGCAACACCACGTATCCGTGCCGGACCAGGAATTCCAGTGTGCTGTGCATTGCGGCTTGAATGTACTCCGAATCTTACGGAACGAACGTCGCCTTCTGGCCCCACGTGCCGCTCATCACGAATGCGGAAAGCGCTTTTCGCGTGCGCGGCGCGTGTTCCCGGTCGCGCAAAGCCGGCGGCAAAGAATCCGGATCGCCGGGATAACCGATGGCCATGGCCGCAATCGGTTCCCAACCTGCCGGAATGGAAAAAACCTGCCGCGCCTTGTCGCCATCGTAACCTGCCATTTGATGCACAAACAAGCCGCGCGATCCGGCTTCCATAGTGAGCCACGCGCTGGCGGCGCCGACATCATACTGCGCATTGCGATTCGGCGCTCCGCTCTTCGCAAAGGCCAGCTCGGCCACGGCCAGCGCCAGCACCGGCGCGTTCTGTGCCCAGCCGGCGTTATTGGGGACGAGAACGCTCAGCACCTTCGCAAAATTCTCGGCATCGTTTTTGGTCCCCACGATGTAGGTCCAGGGCTGCTCGTTGCTGCTCGAGGGCGCCCAGCGAGCGGCCTCAAACAGGCTTTGCAGCACTTCCGGCGCGACGGGCTTATCGCTAAAGGCGCGGGGACTCCAGCGTTCGGCGATGAAATCGTGAACGGGAAATTCTGATGATGCTCGCTTATGCATTTGCTTCCATCCTTCTTCTATGGCTTTTCTGTGCTTCTCTGTAGTTCATTGCGGACTTAAGTTTTCTTCCGCGACCGGCGAGGCTGCGCCGGCCGCTCGACATCTTCGCTTGCGGTTGTAGCCAGCTTTAACGCGCCAGCTTCGTCGCAAGTTCGGCGACGTGTTTGCCCTGGTAGCGCGCCACCTTCAGCTCGTTTTCGCTCGGCTGCCGCGCGCCGTCGGTGCCTGCAATCGTCGTT
Organism: Candidatus Acidiferrum sp.; assembly: GCA_036496505.1. GTDB lineage: Bacteria > Acidobacteriota > Terriglobia > Acidiferrales > UBA7541 > Acidiferrum. The sequence continues at coordinate 18,499 of DASXLA010000058.1, forward strand.
GCTCCGTACGGAGTCCCGCCGCTGATGTTATCCATATGCGACAGGCCGGACTCGGAGTAAGGCACACCGACGACAATCATGCCGTGATGCAACAGCGTGGTATGAAAGCTCGTAATGGTGGTCTCCTGGCCGCCGTGCTGGGTTGCGGTAGACGCGAATACGCTGCCGATTTTTCCAACTAACGAGCCCTTCATCCACAGTGGCCCGGTCTGATCCAGAAAATTACGCATCTGCGCCGCCATGTTTCCAAAACGCGTGGGAGTGCCGAAGATAATGGCGTCCGCCTCGGCCAATTTGTCCACCTGTGCAACCGGCACATTGGCGAAGGCCGCACGCGCAGCCTTGGCGCCGTACTTTTCCAGCACCTCGTCGGGCATGATCTCCGCAACCTGGTACACCGATACTTCCGCTCCCGGGACCTGCTTCGCCCCTTCAACCACTGCTTGCGCCATCTTGTAAACGTGTCCGTACATGCTGTAGAAAACTACCTGGATTTTTACGCTCATCGTTTTTCCTCGTTCTGTCTGATTGATTCTGGAATCACTACTCCGTGGAAGTTCTTTTCGAGCTTCCCAATTTCGCGCCGGGCTCCTGGCCTTTGCACAAACGGGCCTGCCGTGGGCGAATCTCTTCCAACATGGCGGCCAGGGCCTGAAGTTTCGCCGCGGTCATCCCCTGAAATTGGCGCTTGTGTAATTCGCGAACAGGTTGATCGAGGCCTTTCAGAATTTCGAGCCCCGAGGGCGTCACGCAGGTCTTGACCACTCTGCGGTCATCGCTCTGCCGCTCGCGCGTGATCAGCCCGCGCTTTTCCATGCGGTCCAGCAGGCGGGTGATATCCGGATCACGCGAAATCATGCGCTCGCCGATCTCGCGGCAGGCCAGTCCTTCGCGGCCGGCCCCCCGAAGGATGCGCAGCACGTTGTACTGCGCGCCGGTCAAACCGCCGGCTTTCACCACCTGTTCGGCTTCGCTGCCAAACACATCGGCAATCTGCATGAACGCTACGAACAGGGCGGTTTCCTTGGCGGCGCTGGCGGATCTGGAGTGAGCGGCCATGAGTGGAATATAGTCGTTATAACGATAATTGTCAAACCTGATGTTGGACACTAAGAGAAACAGGAGGGAGCCTCTGCGAATCGAACCTGCACGGACTTTCCGCTTTGGTGATTACCGCGGTTTGCTCAACGGCCGGATCTGTATCTGGCTCACAAAGCTTTTCGCGTCCTGGGTCACGATGGTCTCCACCGCGTGCGCTACGTCTTCCGGCGACAACACTTTGCTGGCGTCTTTCGGTCCGCTCCCCGAGAACTCCGTGGCCACGCTCCCCGGACAAATCACGCTCACGCGTATGCCATGCCCGCGCAAATCTTCCGCCATGCACGCGGTAAGGCCCTGCACTCCCCACTTCGAAGCGCAATAGATTCCGCCGCCGGCGAAGGCGTTTAATCCCGCCAGCGAACTTATGTTGATAATGTCGCCCGTTTTGCGGCTGATCATGGACGGCGCGACCGCCTTCGAAGCCAGGAACACGCTTTTCAGGTTGGTGTTCAACACCCGGTCCCAGTCTTCTTCAGATTTTTCATGCGTCGGCCCGAAGACCCCGATCCCCGCGTTATTCACCAGTATCGAAATCTCGCCCAAGGCCGCTTGCGTGGCCGCCACCAGCGCGTTCACCTCCGCCTCGTGCGTCACGTCCGCAACCTGCGTGAACACCGGCACCTTTAGCGCCGCCAACTCCGCCGCGGCGCTGTTTAACGCCTCGGAATTGCGTCCACAGATGGCCACCGCAGCGCCCAGCTCCGCCAGCCGAAGCGCGATGGCCCGGCCAATGCCACGGCTGCCGCCGGTAACCAGCGCGACCTTGCGAGCCCCGTTTTGCGCTCCTAACATCCGTGTTTGATGCATCGAAATTCTTCCTCGTGCAAGCCACGCTTTTTATGCGAAACTCATCTTAACATTGGAGGCTTGGAACAGGCCCCCAAACGGTCACGCGATTTGTAGAGTAAGACGGGCAAGTCGAGCATAGTCCCCTAAAGATTAGTTTTGTGGTACGTAACGACTTGCGGAGGCTTGCTGTCTTACCTATAATCCCCAGAGTTTTCCGAACGATCACAAATTTTCCGGGCGGGAAGAACCCGGGTGTCAGCAGCCAATCCCAGGGATTGAGTTTGAGCGAGGAGAAATCGGAAATGAATGGACCAAAAAAGATAACAGGCCTCGCGATCATCGCGGCGCTTTGTCTGAGTCTTGCAGCGGCACCGGGAATCACCGCCCGGGCGCGAGCCGCGCAAGAGGGCGCAGCCGCCAAGCCGCAGTACACCATGGCGGAATACAACGCCTATCAGGCTGCCGCGGCGGAGAAGAGTCCCGCCCAGCAGGTCAAATCGCTGGACGATTTTGTCTCCAAGTATCCGAACTCCGCGCTCATGATTTACGTTTATCCGCTTTACTACCAGGCTTATAGCCAGCTGAAAAACTACAACAAGGTCATCGAATACGCCGACAAGCTGGTAGCCCTCGGCGAAAAGGCCGATCCTGGAGCGCGTTACCAGGCGCTCTACGCCCGCGCCTTCGCCTACAACGCCATGATTGCCGATCCCGCGCAAGCCAAGACCGCCGCGACCGATGCTGCTTTGGCCAAGACCGCGCAGGCCGCTGCCGTTGCCGGGCTCAAGGCTCTCGATGAAGTCAAAAAGCCCGAGTCCATGACTGAAGAAGCTTTTGCCACTCAGAAAAAGCAGATCCAGATTTATTTCAACGGCACCGCCGCGCAGGCGGCGACTATTCAAAAGGACTACGCCTCCGCCGTGCAGTTTTACAAAGCGGTGCTGGCGCTGAATCCCGATGACGCCATCACCAGTTATCGCCTGGGCCTCGCGTATATGGCCATGACTCCTCCGCAGCAGATGAACGCTTTCTGGTCCATCGCGCGCGCCGTCACCGCCAAGGGCGCGACGCAAGCGCAATCCGCCAAGGTAAAAGATTATCTGCGCAAGTTGATCGTCAATTACCAGCAGGCCGCCTGCGACAATCTTACCGACGCGGAATTAAACGAGCTGCTGCAGCTCGCCGGCTCTTCTCCGGACCGCCCCGACAGCTACAAGTTGCCCAGCGCCGACGACCTGACCGCGGCTCGCAAGGACATGACCATGCGCTCCGTGATCGATGATCTCAAAGCGGGCGGCGACAAGGCCAAGGTAACCTGGCTCGCGGCTTGCGGTCTGGAATTTCCGGAAGTGCCCGGTAAAGTCATCGAAGTGACTCCCGGAACCGATTCAGTGGAGCTCAAGATTGCCTTCGTGACCAGCGAAGCCGAATTTGACGCCGCCACCGTTCCCGACCTGGATGTGAAGGTCGTGGGACAACCGGAGGCAGCGAAGCTGGAAAAAGACAGCGCCGTGCATTTCACCGGCACGCTGGTCTCGTTCGATCCCGATCCCAGTTTCATGCTGCACTGGGATAAAGCCAAAGTTAAAGAAGAGGATTTGCCCAAGGAAGGCGTGAAGAAGCCCGCGCCCCGGCGTCCCGCGGCCAAAAAGCCCTAAGGGCTGTTTCCCGCGAACGGATTGGAAGGCGGCTCTCCCTCAGGGAGGGCCGTTTTTTTTTGGAGCGGCTTTTTTTTCAGCGCAACTTTCGGTGGCCGTTGTGATCCAGTTTGTATTCGCCAATTTTGCGGCTCAGTGTATTGCGATGAATGCCCAGTACTTCCGCGGCGCGTGATTGGTTGCCTTGGGCGCGGTCCAGGACTCGCTTGATGAAACGCTTTTCGAATTCTCCGACGGCCTCATCGAAGAGAATTCCACGCTCCACCATTTGACTGACGAGCCCTTCGAGCTGATCTTTCACGTTGCCACACTCCATCTGAAATCAAACTGTTCGAACGCTTTTGACCTTCGTCGAAACAACGGCTCTTACAGCTCATGGCCTGTCAAAATGCGAAAGGCCTCCAGGTATTTCTCACGCGTCGACGCCACCACTTCGGCCGGAAGTTCCGGGCCCGGCGGAGTCTTGTTCCAATGAATGCTCTCCAGATAATCGCGCACAAATTGTTTGTCGAAAGAAGGCTGCGGCCTGCCTGGCTGATATTGCCCAGCCGGCCAGAAGCGCGACGAGTCCGGCGTCAGCGCCTCGTCAATCCACATCAGCCGGCCGTCCAGCATTCCAAATTCGAATTTCGTGTCGGCCACCATGATGCCCCGCGGTTTGGCATACGCGGCCGCGCGTTGATACAGGTCAATGCTGATCGCGCGCACGTGCGTGGCCGTGTCTTGTCCCACCAGGCTCGCCGCCTGCTCAAAAGAAATATTTTCATCGTGGCCCGAAGCCGCTTTAGTTGCCGGCGTAAAAATCGGCACCTCCAGGTGATCCGATTCCTGCAGGCCGGTGGGAAGCTCGATGCCGCAAATTTCCCCCGTGGTCCGGTAATGCTTCCAGCCGGAGCCTGAAATGTAGCCGCGCACCACGCACTCGATGGGCAACGGCTGCGTTTTGCGAACGACCATCGAGCGCCCCGCCAGTTCCTGGCGATAGGCATCAAACGGAGCGGAAAATTCCGTGGCGCTCAACACGTGGTTGGGAACTACATCCTTCAGCAAATCAAACCAGAACAGAGAAAGCTGCGTGAGCACCCGCCCTTTGTCGGGAATCGGAGTAGGCAGGATGACGTCAAACGCCGACAGCCGGTCGGTGGCGACAATCAGCAGCTTGTCGCCCAGATCGTAAATGTCGCGCACCTTGCCGCGGCTGGACGGCTGGAGCCCGCCAAATTGCGTTTCACGAAGAGTACCGCTTGCAGGAATTGCAGGCAAAAAAACTTCCCCCGACAAAGTAAAACTATTTTAGCTCAGCGCGAGAAGATGTCAAAGTCGCAGCGGTGGAAAACGGGAATAAATCGTGACCGGGAATCATCAGGGCCGCGAAATGCAGCTTAAAAATTTGGAATTGAAGGTTGAAAGGCGTTAAAGATTCAGCTTCCTATCTCTTCAGTTGCGGAAAAGAAGCGCCAAAGCTGATTGAGTCCGCTCGTGCGCCGGCTGCGAATTTAATTTTCCGCCATTAACATCACGCTGCGGAAGCCGCCGCGGCGCGTTCCTTCGGCGAGCCTTCGCCTTCCCAGCGCACGCTGACCAGTTTGGAAACACCCGGCTCCTGCATGGTCACGCCGTAGAGCACGCTGCCGATTTCCATGGTCTTGCGGTTGTGCGTCACGATGATGAATTGCGTTTGATCGCTCATCTCGCCAATCAGCCGCGTGAAGCGGCCCACGTTGGCTTCGTCGAGCGGCGCATCCACCTCGTCGAGAATACAGAACGGGCTCGGCTGGTAGCGGAAAATGGCGATCAGCAGCGCCAGTGCAGTCATGGCTTTTTCGCCGCCGCTCAACAGCAGGATATTTTGCAGCCGCTTGCCCGGAGGAGACGCCACGATGTCGATGCCCGCGTCGCCCGAGCTGTCCGGCTCCGTCAAGCGCATCTCCGCCATGCCGCCGCCGAAGATGGTGTGGAACGCTTCTGAAAAGCTCTTGTTGATGGCGTGGAAGGCGTGTTCGAATTTTTCTTTCGTCGCGGCATCCAGCTCCGCGATGGCTTGCTGCGTGTCTTGAATCGATTTCAGCAGATCGTCGCGCTCGCGCGTCAGGAAAGTGAAGCGCTGATCGCAGTCGTTGAATTCCTCCAGCGCCATCATGTTCACCGGGCCCATAGACTCGATGCGCTCTTTCATCTCGCGGTAGCTGATTTCCGCGTTGGCCAGTTCCTCGCCGCTCATGAACGCCGTCTCGGTGGCAATCAAATCCTCGGGCTGAGCGTTAACCTCCGCCATGCACGTTTCCCGCAGATGCTGCCGGTCGGAATCATTGCGCGCGCGCGCAATTTCCGCGTGGCTTCGCTGCTCGCGAAGCTCCTGAAGCGACTGGCGTCCCGTGCGCAGGTGATCTTCCATTTGCGCCACGCGATTGCGGCCGCCATTCCATTCTTGTTCGAGTTCATGCTGCCGCGCTTCCAGCCGAAGTTTCTCGGTGCGCAGGCCTTCCAGTTGCAGCGTCAGCTCCTCGCTCTGCTGCGCCATAGCGGCCAGTTCGTCATTCACGGCGTTGAGCTGCTGGCGCAGTGCAACTTCGCGTCGCACCAGTTCGGCGTTTTCTTCCGCCAGGCGTGTGGCCAGCGCGTCCGCGGCGGCGAGGCGTTCGTTCATTGCCGCCAGCTCCGCCCGCCCTGACGCCAGTTCGCTCTGATCGGATTCAATCGAGCCGCGCAGCTCCACCAATTGTTCGCTGAGCTTCGCGCGCTCCGTCTCGGCTGCCGCGCGGGTTGCCGTGGCTGCGCCGTGCTCGTCGCGAGCCCGGTTGGCGCGCGCCCGCGCCCGTTCCACGTCCTGGCGAATCTGCAGCAGCTCGTTCTGGCAAACTGTCAGCTCCAGCCCCAGTCGCCCGAGCTCGGCCTGCATTTGCTGATGGCGATGCTTCGCGGCAAACACGTTGCGATCCGCTTCCCTCTGGCGCGTGTCGACTTCTTCCAGAGATTTCTCCGCCGCCTGCAAATCCGCGGTAACCGCTTCCAGGTACGCCTGGCGCTCGGCGGCCTGGTGTTCCAGTTGCATGACTTCGGCGTCCAGCGCGCGCAGCTCACGTTTCATTCCCAGCGGTCCCGCTTCGTCGGCGCGTCCGCCGGTAACCATTCGGCCCTGGTAACAGGTGCCGTCCGGGGCGACGAAGGCAAACTGCGGATTGTCGCGCGCCAGCTTCTCCGCGGCGGTGGCGTTGTCCGCAAGATAAGCGGCTTTCAGGCGCGGCAGAAATTGTTTGGCCGCCGCGCCCAGTGGATCGCGAAATTCCACCAGCTTGTCGAGCCGCGAAATCACGCCGTCTTCCACGCGGAAGTTGATGATCGGTTCGTATTCCGCAAGGCGCAGGTTGCGCAGCGAATCCACGAAAAAGGTGGCGCGGCCGCCGACTTCATTGCGCAGCAGGGAAACGCCGGCGCGCGCGTGATCGTAGGTCTCCACCACCACGTATTCCAGTTCGTCACGCAAATACTGCTCGATGGCCGCCTCGTGATGCTCTTCCACCTCGGCATAATCCGCCAGCACGCCCACCGCGCGAAATTCCTGTTCGCCGCCCCGTTCATTCGCGGCAAAAAGTTTTTGCACGGCGTCCGCGGTGTACGAGCGATCGCTCAAAATCTGCGTCAAGGTGGAATGCCGAGCTCTTACGCCCGACAGCGAGTCTCGCAGAACGTCGGCTTCCTGCCGGATGACCTCGCCCTGCCGCCGCAGTTGGGCGATGGTCGCCTGCAGCTCCGCGGCCTGTTGTTTCAGCATGCTCAACTGTCCGCTGGCGGCTTCGAATTCGTGCGCGGCCTGATCGGCATCGTCACGAATGCGAATGGAAGATTCCAGCAGGTCATGCTCGTTGGTTTCCAGTTTCTGCATCGCCTGCCCCTGGTGAACCAGCGCCTCCTCAGCCTGTTTCTGCTCGCCGTGTAGACGCAGCAGGTTTTCGCCCGCCTCCAGTTCCACGCGCCGCAGCGCTTCAATGCGCTCCTCGGAGCCGGTAATCAGCGCGGCCCGCGATTGCGCGCGGCTGGCCAGTGCCTCGACACCCGCGCCGAGAATTCCCGCTTCTTCGCGGAGGTAGGTGGCCGCCTGCGTGTGCGCCGTGCTGCGGCGTTCACACTCGGCCGCCTGCGCCGAAGCCTGGTTCAACTCGCCGGAAACCTGGCCGTGCCGCAGCGAAAGTTCTTCGGAGCGCTGGCGGTTGAAGTTGATGCGATTCTCGCTGCGATCCACTTCAAGCGCCGTCAAATTCAGGACGTTCTGATTCTGGCGAATTTCCGCATCGAGTTCGTAGATGCGTTGATTCAGGCGATCGTGATCGTCCTCCTCCACCTTGATGGAAGTGGCGTGTTGCGTTTCCGCGGCGCTCAGTTCATTCAGTTGCGCGGCGAGCCGTTCGGCCTCCTGGTCCAGTTCGCGCGCCTTGCCCGCCAGCATCTGCCGCACGATGGCCCGCATCTGCTCGCGAATCTCGGAGTAACGCCGTGCTTTCGAGGCCTGCCGCTTCAGCGAGCCGAGCTGTTTCTCCACCTCCACCACAATGTCGTTCACGCGTGCGAGGTTGAGATTCGAAGATTCCAGCTTGGCTTCCGCCAGGCGTTTCTTGGTCTTGAACTTGGTCACTCCGGCGGCTTCTTCGATAATCGCGCGCCGTTCCATGGGCTTGGTGGAAAGAATCAGCCCGATGCGCCCCTGCTCGATAATGGCGTAAGAGTCCGGCCCGAGGCCGACGCCCATGAACATTTCCTGGATGTCGCGCAGCCGGCCGGTCCGGCCGTTGATGAGGTATTCGCTCTGTCCGGAACGGTACAGCCGGCGGCTGATGACCACTTCGCCCGGCTTGGTGGCCAGCACCGGCTTGTCGGTGCCGCGTTTGCGCCGTTTGAATCGGTCTTCCAATGCCGGCGGCCCCGGCTGCGGCATTGCCGCGCCGCCAAGGTCTATCTGTTCTTCCGGCGTGCTTGCTTCCACAACGGGGGTCTGCGCGGGGACCAGCGAGTGAATCTCGGTGTTGTAGTTCGAATCGTTTTCAGGCGACAGTTCCGGCAAGGCCCCGGTCGAGCCTTCCGTATTTCCGGCGGCTTGCGCGGCGCCGGCCTCTTCCGCCAGCGTGGCCTGCGCCTGAATCTCGGCCGTTTCCATCACAAAGCGCGCCGCCTCGGCCAGCTCCGGGTCTTCCATGGTGATGGTCACTTCCGCGAGTCCCAGAGGAGGCCTCTTGACCGTGCCGTTGAAGATGCAGTCCGCCATGCGCTCGGCGCGCAGCGATTTGTGGCTCTGTTCCCCCAGTACCCACGAGATGGCGTCCACCACGTTGGACTTGCCGCAGCCATTGGGGCCTACGATGCACGTGGTGCCGGCTCCGCTAAAGGTCACCACCGTACGTTCGCAGAAGGACTTAAAGCCAACAATTTCAACTTTTCGCAGCTTAAGCAAGATTTCCTCTTTGGGCCTCTCTGCGCATGCAAGAAACCATTTCCGCTACCGCCATTCCAGAAGCCATGGCGGGCCTGCAGCGGAAAAAGTGCGATGAGAGACGAGTGTTTATTCCTGTCGAGGAAGGTGGCTGTTGCGACAAAAACGTTGGCTGGATCTCGATGAGAGCCCTAGCCGCCCGGCGCTGGCGCGTGGATGGCGGTACTGCAATAAAAAACTAGCACGAAGCTGCAACGCTGTAAAGCATTACCCCACTCGTTGTGGCCGAATTACTACACCCACAACCGGCGAGGGCCAAGGCCTGGAGCAGATTCGAATAAACGGGTAGTGGATCAGTTCGCAAACCGCCCCCTGCCCGTTGGAAAAAACCTTGCCAAAGTTAAATAGTATTACATAGTATCACTAGGTAAACATACGTCTCTGCGAATCCCATAAGCGCACACTGGCGTTCCCCCTGTCGTGCCGATGGGTAGGGAACCATCCCATCCACGGACTCGAATCCTTATCCAACTTTTTTGCTCATGTAATTGAATATTCAATCAAGCAAAAGTCCTAGTACTGCGACACAAACACAGCACTTATAGCAAAACACCCTTCGGAGGTTCACCTGTGCGCACAAGCCTGGTCCACCAGCGGTCGCATCAATGGCCTCGATCCGCCGCCTCACCCTCAAATTCATCTTCCAAAAAACATAGAGTTGCTGCAAACATGCCATATGTAGGATACGCTACAAAGAATTCCACCCTACATTACAGACATCAATGGATGGCCTCGAAGAGCCCGGTAAAGTACCTAGGGATATATCGCAGGCACGGATCAGCCAGCCCGTGGCCAAGCTCCTTTCTTTTGGCGATCTGATGCCAGGCCAGTCATCACCACTTACGGCTCCCAGCGCTCACACCGCAAACAAACCAACTATTTTGGGAGCTGGCCTTTGGGAATAGGCGCCCTGCGAATCCTTGTCGCCGACGACCATGAGGCCGTACGTAAAGGCGTGTGCGTCATTCTGAGCTCACGCGAGGATATCGAGGTTTGCGGGGAAGCCGCCAACGGGCAGGAGGCCATTGACAAAGCCCACGAACTAAATCCGGATTTGGTTATTCTCGATGTCACCATGCCGGTGGTCAGCGGCATCGATGCCGCCGAGTTCATTCGTCAGTCTTTGCCGCATGTGCCCATCCTGCTTCTTTCCATGCATGACAGCGTGCAGATTATCGATCAGGCCAGGAAAATTGGCGTGCGCGGCTTCGTCAGCAAGTCCGACGCGGCCACCACGCTGCTGCAGGCGGTAGACGCGTTGCTGCGCAACGAAACTTTTTTCCCGGACACGCCTTAACGAATTTTCGCGCGCCGGATTGACCGGTTTATTTTGCCGTTTGTTGCGCTGCGCCGCTGCCCTTCAGGTAGTGGTCATACCAGGCCAGAATGCGATCGAGGCGGTCGACGAGGTGTTTCTCTTCGTGGAACCCGTGCGGCTCTCGCGGATATAGAACCAGCTCGGTCTGCACTCCGTAGCGCTTGAGTCCGCGATAAAGCTCCATGCTCTGGCCGGCGGGATCGACAGTATCTTCCTCACCTTGCAGTATTAACGTAGGAGTGCGGGCATTCTTCAAATGCACGAACGGAGAGCTGTTCAAAAAGCCGGCAACTTTTTCCGGCTCGTAAGGCAAACCGTAAAACCATTCATCGTAGGAGGGCCCCGTTTCCGTGCCGTACTCGGAAATAAGGTTGGAGAGCCCCGCCCCGGAGACGGCCGCCTCGAAGCGGGTGGTCTGCGTGATGGCCCACTCCGCCATGTATCCGCCATACGACCAGCCTCCGATGCCCAGCTTCTCGGGATCGGCCATGCCGCGAGCCACCAGGTCATCGACGCCGGACATTACGTCCTTGAAGTCTCCGCCGCCCCAGTCGCCGCGATTCATTTCAATGAATTTTTCGCCGTAGCCGATGGAGCCTCGTATGTTTGGATAAAAAACCGCGTATCCCCGCGCCGCGAGCAGTTGGCCCCAGACGTCCACGGTGTCTTGCCACGCGCCCGTCGGCCCGCCATGAATCAGCGCGACCAGCGGCAATTTTTCCTTGCCGTCGGACACGGCGGGCTTCAGCAGCGCCGCTTCGATTTCCAGGCCGTCAAACGATTTGTATTTGTAGAATTCCGGAGTGGCCAGCGAATATTGCTTCCACGCCTTGTTGATGTGCGTAACCTGGCGCGGGCTGGTTTTTTGGTCCCACACGAACAGTTCCTGCGGCTGCGTAGCGGTCTGGGTTACGAAAAAAATCTCTCCATTTTCAGAAACGGTAAATGCCGCGGGATTGCCTCCTCCTGCCGGCGCAACATTATTGAGAGCGCCTCCATCCGGATCCAGGCCGACGAACCGGGTGTGAAAGCCATCAGCAGCGACGGCCAGCAGACCGCCGCCGTGCAGCCATTTGTAATCAAAAATCTGGCGATCCAGGCTTAACCCCGTGAGGTTGCGGGCCGCGGCCTTCCCAACGGGCAGCAGCATCAAATCGTGCGGGGAAGGGCCGTCTTCTCGCGAGCCCACGAAGGCGATGGTGGCGCCGTCCGGTGAGACGCGAATGCGTCCAAACGGCCCGCGCGGCGCGCTGAGCAATTGCATCTTTCCATCCGCAACGTGCACGCTGAAGATTCTGTCCGTATCCTGATCGGATTCGGGGTGGTCAGTACAAATCACCACGACATCTTCGCTATTGGGCATCCACAAAAGCTCTTTGATTTCCCAGTTGGCGGGCGTCAGCGCCTTGGGTTCACCGGAGTCCGCGCCGAGCAACCACAGGCGAGGGCGCTTTTCGTCTTTGTCCGCGACGCGCGCGTCATTTTTATCTTTTTCTTTTTTCTCGTCTTCTTCGGTTTTGGCGTCCGGCGCGATATACGCGAAGTACTTGCCGTCATTGGACCAGGCGAATTCCTTTACGCTGCTCTTTCCCTTGGTCCGCGGCGCGGCCTCGCCTTCGGCGCTATTCATTACGTAAATCTGCTGCTCGCTTCCATCCCGGTTGGATAAGAAGGCCAGGCGTCGGCCGTCCGGCGACCAACGCGGAGATATTTCCGATTTCGCGGAGTACGTAAACTGCCGCGCGCCGTTGGTTTTTTGGTCGTATAGCCAGATATGCTGCGCCCGCTGCTCGCCCTTCGGCTTTTCGGAAACCACGAAAGCCAGCCGCGAGCCATCCGGCGAGATTTGCAGATCGCTCAGAAAATGAATATCGAGCGCGGCTTCAGCCGTGAGCGGTTTTTTGCCGTCGGAACTGCCGGGCTGCTGAGGCAGCAGGGAGGTAGTGAAAAAAGAGACAGACAACAGCAGGCAACATGCGCAATAAAGCAGAAAATGCTTCAAGCAGATCCTCCAAAGGGCGAGGAAGCACTTTAGCCGCCGCCGCGCCGGGGCGTCAAACCGCGTCAACCCGCACGCAACCAACAGACACAGCAGCGGCGCTTCGACGTTGCCCCGCTTTCAAGGCCTCGGCTACAATCTAGCGTTTATCCATCATCGCGGGAACACCTCGAGGGACATGGCCGAAATCCAGCTGCACAACACATTAGGCGGAAAAATCGAGCCCTTCGTTCCGCAAAAGCCCGGCGAAGTGCGCATGTACAGCTGCGGCCCGACGGTCTACGACTACGCGCACATCGGAAATTTCCGGACTTTCGTGTTCCAGGATATCCTGCGCCGTTTCCTGAGGTCCCGCGGCTTCAAAATTACCCACGTGATGAATCTCACCGACGTGGATGACCGCATCATTGCCAACGCCGCGGCCGCCGGCGTGGGCATCCGGGAATATACCGAGAAATATGCGCAGGCCTTCTTCGAGGATTGCAAAGCATTAAGCATTGAATCGCCGGAGCAGTGGACGCGCGCCACCGACAACATCGAGGAGATGGTGCAGCTGATCGAACGGCTGCGTAAAAAATCGTTTACCTATGAAAGTGAAGGGTCCATCTATTACCGCATCGCCAAATTCCCGGACTACGGCAAGCTTTCCAATATCGATGTGACCGGCATCCAGGCCGGAGCGCGCGTGGATGTGGACCGCTACGAAAAAGAAAGCGCGCGGGATTTTGCCCTGTGGAAAGCGCCGAAGGAGGGCGAACACTTCTGGGAAACGAGCATCGGGCGCGGACGTCCGGGTTGGCACATCGAGTGTTCCGCGATGGCCATGAAGTACCTGGGCGAGACGCTGGACATTCACACCGGCGGGATCGATCTGGCCTTCCCGCATCACGAAAACGAGATTGCCCAGAGTGAAGGGGCCACCGGCAAACACTTCGTCAAATACTGGCTGCACGCGGAACACCTGCTGGTCGAAGGCGAAAAGATGTCCAAATCGCTGGGGAATTTCTATACGCTGAGAGATCTTTTCGCCAAGGGTTACAAACCGTCGGCGCTGCGATTCGCGCTGGCCAGCGTGCCGTACCGGCGCCAACTGAATTTCACGTTCGACGGATTGCAACAAGCCACCAGCTCGGTCGAGCGTCTCCGGAATTTTGCCGACCGCCTGGCGCAAGGCAAGCTGCCCGCCAAGGCGCAAAAGAGCATGGCCGCGCGCATCGCGGACGCTGCCATGGAATTTGATGCGGGCCTGTCCGAAGATCTCAACACCGCGCGAGCCCTGGCAGCGATGTTTGAACTGGTTCGCGAAGCCAACATCGCCATGGACAAAGGCGAATTTGCGCAAAGCGATGTGCCCGCCGCGCAAAAGTTCCTGCGGGATTTCGACCAGGTTTTCGCCGTGCTGGAGAACAACGACGCGCAAAAGCTGCAAGCATTGGGATATGCCTCAAAAACGGCGGGCGCCGATGACGCGGAGATCGAGAAACTCGTCGCCGAGCGCCAGGCCGCCCGCCAGTCGCGCAACTTTGCCGCCTCCGACCGCATCCGTAAAACACTGGCTGATCGTGGTATAATGCTGGAAGACTCGAAGGACGGCAGCGTCCGCTGGAAACGCAAATGATCGACAACCTCCAACTTTTTCCGAGCAATTTTTCGCCTGCCGAAACTCGTCCCAATCTTTACGGCGTTGACTAACTCCTCTCCCCGCATAGCCAAAATTCTGTAAGTCTGTCCCCTTTTTATCGATTCGCCCTCCGGCAAGCTTCGCCTAACCGTTGACCATTTCTTTGAGGAGGAACACATGATCACCGCACCGGAATCCAGGATTGCAGCCGGGGCCAAGCCCCAATCGCCAGCGGAGTGGAAACTACCGAAACTGGTCACGGAACTTCCCGGACCGAACGCCAAACACGTGCTGGAGCTGGACACCAAGTTTATGTCTCCGTCGTACACCCGTGACTACCCGCTCGTCGCCAAGCGCGGCCGGGGTGCGGTGGTCGAAGACGTTGACGGCAATAAATTCATGGACTTCGCCGCGGGCATCGCGGTTTGTTCCACGGGGCACTGCCATCCGAAGGTGGTTACCGCCATTCAGGAGCAAGCGGCGGACCTGATTCACATGTCCGGGACAGATTTCTATTACGAAAGCATGCCGCTGCTGGCGCAGAAATTGGCGGCCACCGTTCCGGGCTCCGAGGCCAAGAAAGTATTCTTCACCAATTCCGGCACCGAAGCGGTGGAAGGCGCCATCAAGCTGGCGCGCTACGCTACCAAGCGCGATAAATTCATCGCCTTCTACGGATGCTTCCACGGGCGCTCCATGGGGGCGCTCTCGCTGACGGCCTCGAAGTCCACGCAGCGCAAGGGATTTGGCGCGCTGTTGAGCGGCGTCGAGCATATTCCTTATCCCTACGCGTATCGCTGCGCGCACGGGCACACCGCCGAAACCTGCGGAGCGGAAATACTGGAGCAGCTCGAGGGTCAAATCTTCAAGCGGCTCTTTGATCCCGAAGATGTCGCGGGAATTATCATTGAGCCCATCCAGGGCGAAGGCGGCTACGTGCCCGCGCCGGATTTTTTCCTTCAGGAATTGCAGCGTATCTGCCGCCAGCACGGCATCATGTTTATCGTGGATGAAGTGCAATCGGGCATGGGGCGCACCGGAAAGTGGTGGGCCTGTGAGAAATCGGGTATCGAGCCGGACATTCTCCTTTCCGCGAAGGGCATCGCCAGCGGCATGCCTCTTGGCGCTTTCATCGCCCGCGAAAGCATCATGAACTGGAAGCCCGGTTCGCATGGCACGACTTTCGGGGGCAACCCGGTGTGCGTAGCCGCCGGCCTTGCTACTTTTGACCTGATCGAATCGGAATATCGCGAAAATGCCCGAAGGCTTGGCGAATATATTTTCCAGAAAACCGCGGGCTGGACCGACAAATTCAAAATCGTGGGCGACATTCGCGGAAGGGGCCTGATGATCGGCATGGAGATTGTGCGCGATCGGAAGGCCAAGGAAAAGGCCGCGGATTTGCGCAACCGCATTGTCGACCGGGCCTTCTACAACGGCTTGTGCATCCTCGGCGCCGGCGAAAATTCCTTGCGCCTCTCGCCGCCGTTGATGATTGACCGTGAACAGGCCGACGCCGCGCTGGCTATTTTGGAAAAGTGCATCCAGGAAGCCGAAACGCACGCCTGAAGAACCCGCGCGGTACCCGCGGTCCTGTGGTCGGCCACAGAAATTGTGGCGCCACGGGATTTTTCATTTCACGCGGGTTTAGCCCACAGCCCATCGCCCGGTTTCCCGTGGAGCAGCGCGAAATAGGCATGCCGCCGCAAATTGTATACACTGCTAGTTACGTTCCTCGTAAGTTAACATGCCATTTTTTTCGCATCTGGTATTTCTGGCGGTGCGCTGGGGCGCGCGCCGCGGCTTGCGCGAAGACGACGAGCCGGCGACGGCTCCGCAGGGCGGCGTCAGCCTCCAGCAGGAAAAATTTCAGGGAAAAGAAAAAGCCCGGCGCACCGGACTGCGCGGCGAAACCTACGGTTACTGGTACCTGCGCCGTCACGGCTACGTTTTTGTAGCCAAAAACTATTTGCCCCATGGTGTAAAGGGCGAGCTGGACCTGGTGGGCTACGACGGCGAAACGCTGGCATTCGTGGAAATTCGGACGCGCACCATGCGTGACGACTGTCCCCCACTGCCGGAATTGAGTGTTACCGCCGGCAAACAAAGAGTGCTGATTCGCGCCGCGCACCGCTTCCTGGCTGAGAACCACATCGGGGATTGCCCCACGCGTTTCGATGTGCTCGCCATCGATAATATTCCCGGACATTTGCCGGAACTCCGGCTGCACAAGGATGCCTTCAGCCCGCAGTTGCGCCACTAAACTCCATATATTGCTTGGTTTTGACGTGCTCTAAACAGCCATAGCAATCCCGGCGCAGCCCGGCCCAGGCGACGGCATCGGGTGCGCCGCAATCAGGGTACAATTTAGCAACAATGCGGGGTGCCCATCCATGAGCCCTGATTTCGAGTTTTAGTCGAGGAGGCGTCTTTGCCTGAGTTGCGTAAGGATCCCATCACTGGCCGCTGGGTCATCATTTCCACGGAACGCGGCAAACGCCCCAACGAATTTCTACGCGAAAGCGTCATCGCCTCCAACGGGAAGAATTGTCCGTTCTGTCCGGGAAGCGAAGCAAAAACTCCCACGGAAATCCTGGTTTATGGCCGCGCCGACGCCAGCAAAAACAGTCCGGGATGGAGCATTCGCGTCGTTCCCAATAAATTTCCGGCGCTGGGCATCGAAGGCGACCTGGACCGCGAGGGCGAGGGGCTTTTCGACAAGATGAACGGCGTGGGCGCCCACGAAGTCATCATTGAGACGCCTGATCACTCCGCCACGCTGGCCAGCCTTCCCGAGCGCGCCGTGGAAGATGTGTTGTGGGCTTATCGCGACCGCATGCTCGACCTGAAAAACGACAAGCGCTTCCGGTACATTCTCATTTTCAAGAATCATGGCGAAGCGGCGGGAGCTTCGCTCGAGCACCCGCACTCGCAACTCATCGCGCTGCCTATCGTGCCGCGCCGCGTACGTGAAGAAGTGGATAGTTGCTGGCACTACTACGACGAAAAAGAGCGCTGCATCTTCTGCGACATCATCCGGCAGGAGCGCGACACCGGCGAGCGGGTAATCGGCGAAAACGAGCACTTCATCACTCTTGCGCCCTACGCACCGCGTTTTCCGTTTGAGATGTGGCTGCTGCCGAAATCCCACGGCTCTTCGTACGAAAACAATCAAAGTTCGATTTATGGGAGCCTGGCGAGGATGCTGAAAGATACGCTGATGCGCCTGGACGCGGTGCTTGACCGGCCGGCCTATAATTTTATGATTCACACCTCGCCCATCGGCGAAGAAATCAACGACCACTACCACTGGCAC
>DASXLA010000059.1:0-35331 GCA_036496505.1 Candidatus Acidiferrum sp.
CACTATCACTGTGCTGATTGCGACGTCGTGTCCGGCTGGCGAACATTTGTGCGCTCAAGGGCGGGCATCCATCTTGGACAAAATATCCCCGAGAAGGAACGCGGTGAAGAATCCTACGGCATAAATCGCCGCTGACACCCAGACCAACGCTCTACTGATTTTCCCCGCATCATCACAGGCGGTAGGACCGTCAGGAGCGCAGGCTTTGGCTCGCAGATGTGGAGCGATGTAATAAATATTCACAAAGCTCAACAAAATAAGCGTGCCGGAAACCGCGAAGACCCACTGTTTGTGGCGTGATAGCGTGACGAGCCAAGGAAGCGAAGAAAGCGCGGACGCGACCGAAGCGCCCAGTCCCGCGAGCACCAGTACGGAAGGCAAAGCGCAGCACAGCAAAGTCCCTACCGATGTAAACAAAGAAAAATACGTCAGCAGGTTTGAAGATGCAGGAGTTTTGACACCAGCATTCATTTTTCTTCCTCCACAATGGAGTGATAGCGAATCGAATCCGGAACTTTGTTTTTGGATGGTTCAGGAATCGTTCCTTGCACAACTACAGTTTTTCCATTCATGGCATTCACATTCGGCGCGGCTTGATTCTCGGGTGACAGGTTCAACACGTCATTTGAGCCGGAGATTTGCAGACGCGCCTTGCCATTCTCTACGAAGACTTGGCCCACAACGGTTGCGCTGGACTGTTTCATCGTGAATCCATTTTTGGTAATTGCCTCTTGCAACTGCTTCAGCGTCGCGGTATTCCCGAGCTTCATTTTCACTACGGCAAGTCCTCTTTCGAGGCTCACATCGACCGCATCAACGCCAGCTACGGATTTCAGGGACACGCGCACGGCGTGTGCACAGACTTCTCAATCCATGCCGAAGATGGTCAGTTCGATGGACCTGATTTCTGCCTTTGCGGACGCTGCAAATAATGCCAGTGTGGCGACCAATGTCCCAATCTTGTTCATGGCTTCTCCTTAGAGTGCTGAAAAAGCAGGTAACTAAAATTGATTGCGAATCGTACCCGCTCTTTGGGAAATAACGCGCCCACATCCCGATAAATCGGGAACTGCGCTCCAAAGCTAACCGTGTAGTTGCGAAAAATTCCCAGTGCGGTAGGCCCGACAAACACTTGATGCGCCTGTGTATCGGCAACCCCAGCGCCTCCCTGCACAAATCGGCCCGACCGCTCGCCGACCAGTTCACCGAAGAGCCTCCAGTCCCATTTATCAGGTGGCCTACGCCATTTCGGCGGGCGATAGCCGTATACCAAACTGTAATCCAGCACATCCGGACGTTTGTCGCCGTCATGTTCGTAAAATTTTGTGAAAGTGCTGCCTATCCAGACGTAGTGACTACGTGACGCCATGCCTGTTACGGCACCAAACATGGTGCCCGGCGCGTTTGTGGTGCGGGCTATCGTTGCAAATTCAGATTGTGGCCCTGGCACCGCCAAGCCAGCAAAGACAGTGCTTTCAAAACGCGCACCCACTTTCGTTGCTCGGTGCTGGAAACGCCAAGCCAGCTTGGCGTCAAAATCATCACCAGACTGGATTCGCGTTGGAGTGAGTGAAGCACCTCCAAAAACCACGGGAGCAGTGAAGGACATCGTTAGGTGCGGAGTAATCCCGTAACCAATCAATTCGCGGAATGAAGCCTGCGAATCGAAGCTGTTAGAACGGCCAAACACGCCACTATCGAAGCTCCATTCCCCCTTGGAGTTCGTGGGTGTTGCGAGGCCAAAAACTGGGCCGTGTCCGTCCGCAAATCCAAGGCAAGGCAACATGAATGTCGCCAGCGAAACCAAGACAAAGCGTTTCATATAAGCCTCCGGTGTAATGCATTGACACACGGCCACGTGATTTCGTCGACCGCGAGCAAACAACCGGAGTTCAGATTTTAAGGACGGATTTTGAGGCGAGCGGTGGAGTTTCTACAGCAAGTGAGCCGAGAAAAAAGGCTTCTTCATTGTGCGCTGGTAAAAAGTTCCCATAAAAATTCGCTGTTGTAGTTGCATTTACGGCCAAATCCATCTGTGGACTCTGAGCGATGGCCGCAACGCTTGGAGCGCGGTCCATCGTATTCTGGCAGCAAGAGTGGTTACCAGCGCCCATGTCGCAATTGCCAGCCATTTTCTTACAGCAGGCCATCTCAGCATCAGTCATGGCAGCAGTTGGCACACAAGCCAGCACAGGTGCAGCCAGCCATAGGACCGCCAAGAGCAAGGAAATGGAACGGCGCATGATCACGATTGAATCGTACAACTTCTACCATGCTCGGTAAAGACAGTCCCGTGAACCAGTTCGTCTTTCGGCAAAGACTTCGGTTGCTTCTGGGTAGGCTTTTTCCAGCGCGGCCACCTGTTTCTCGGAAGAACCATGACCGCTCGCATCCTTCATCGGATGCTCGGGGAGTATGATGCTGCTCATTCCCGAAAGTCTTTGAGCAGCGTTCACAGTGGATTGTAGGGATTCGATCTCCCCCGATACTCCAGCTAACATGTTAGTTTGGCGCAAGGAATCAACGGACTGAAGCCAAGACAGCACGCGGTTCCAACTCCCAACCGTTTGGGCTGCCAAATAATCTCGGTCCAGACCGGAGATATGGGTTACAGAATGTACCGGCTTTATAGGTAATAAGTTTGGGCGGAGTTTCAACACCGTGCTGCTGAAGGAAGTTCAAAACGTCGTTTCGTGGTTTTAAGTAGCCCTGTGGCTTGCAACACTACGCTTTCGGAGACGGTTTGCTTGCCCATTTGGCGCGGTGAGTGATTGCCTTTGATTTCTTAGGCGATAACTTCTTCTGGTGGCGCACTATCCGGCCCCGCAACTTGCCATCTGAGTGCTCCCCAAAAATCCGCGTTCGTAAGATAAATCAAATCGTTCAAGTCAGGTTTCTCGGTTGAGTGGAAAACCTCGCGTCAGGCTATGATTTATGCTGTCGCTCAAGATCGAAGTCCTGAGGTCGGATCATGAATACAGCGTACGTTCTCCTGCGGACCGGCTACGCCGATTGGGAAGCTGCTTCGGCTCTAGCCGAGTTGCGACGGACGTTTGGATTCGCCGTGAAGACAATAGGTCTGGCGGCAGAAACGATCGTGAGCATGGGTGGCCTCAAAGTGATGCCGGACCTCCCTCTGTCGGCCTTCGTGCCCGAATCAGCAGATATTCTCATTCTCCCCGGAGGTGAGTCCTGGACGGACGGAGAAGTACCTCGGGTTTCTGAAGTGGTGCGGGCCATGGTTACCCTGAACCGGCCTGTGGCCGCGATTTGTGGTGCGACTCTGGCCCTGGCTCACGGTGGGCTGCTCGATGATCGTCTGCATACAAGCAACGGCAAGAACTTCATCGGGAAGTATGTCCACGAGTATCGTGGGGAAGAATTCTATCGGGCGTCGCCAGCGGTGCGTGATCGATGTGTTATCACAGCAAATGGTCTGGCTCCCTTTGCGTTCGCAGCTGAGATATTCCGAGCATTGGCACCTGGACGAGAACGCGATATCGAGACCTACGAGAAGCTCTACTCGCGTTGGTTGCTTGATTGACCGAGCATTACGCTAGAGACCTCATTCGCGCGTAAGCTCTGGACGCGAGATCGGCCCTTTCCCGAACATTCCTGGCGGATGACGGGCAAACCGGAATGTTGAGACGCGTGTACGTGGTGGAGCTACAATGATCTTGCCGGGCGAAACGGAAGCGGGCTCAGCGGGAACGCAACCATGCTGCATGCTGAGGGACGGCCTGGTGGTCGGATCAATACCTTGAACGTCCGCACCTGAGGGGCGGAACACTCACTAACGGGATGCGCCTTCGTTCCGTTTCAACACACATAACCAAATAATCTCGGTCCACAGCTGTTCTGATTCGGCGTTTCCCGTTCCGACGGCGCGAAGTATGATCAGGCTCAAAGGAGCAGCCGCCGTGGCCGTGCGTCAACCCAAAGTTCACACTCAACTCTCCCGCTCCGCAGCACAGACCTTCCTCGTCAACGACCGCATGAACCAGATGCTCATCGAGCATCTTGATCCGGCGGCGTGGCTGGCCAAGGCACCCGGCAAGGCGAGGCACATCGCGGCGATTTTTACGCATATGCACAACATGCGTTGCAAGTGGATCCGGCTCAGCGCCCCGCGCCTGAAAGTCCCACGCCAGCTCCATCGCGCACGCTGCACTCCGCGACAGGCCCGCGCCGCGCTGGCGGAAAGCGCCGCCCGCTGCGCGCAAATGCTCGCCGAAGCTCTCGACGACGGCAGCGGCGCACCAACGCGCATCAAGAAATTTCTCCGCGACGGCTGGGCTCGCCCCTGGCCCGCCGGCGTCGAAATGCTTTGCTACATGGTCGCCCACGAAGCGCATCATCGCGGGCAGGTGTGCATGCTGGCGCACCAGCTTGGCTTGCCGCTGCCCGTGAAAGTCTCGTCCGGAATCTGGAATTGGGAAAAACTGTGGAAAGAATGCGGCGCGACGACCGGCCCCGGCTCCCACGGCTGAAAAATCACGCAAGCGCGACCGCCAGCCTAGCTCCCGCTGGGACAAACTCACTCAAGCCTAACGTCCGCACCTTGTCGCTCGAATATGCTGCGCCTGAATCAAATCAAAACTAAAATCTCGCCGTCACACCAATTTCCCGCAGCACATCTTCCCCGCCAGCGCATCCCAATAAAGCAACAACTCAACACTCGACTCCCGGGCCGACGCCAACGCCCGTCAAACACGCATCCACGATGACTCTCTCCCCCAAACCCACCGGCGTAAAAATGCTACGCCTCATCGCCGCCTTCAAATTCCTCAAGGTCGCGCTGCTCATCGGCGCCGGCGTCGGCGCTTTCAAGTTGCTGCACCGCGACATGGGACTCGTGGCGCAACACTGGATGGACACGCTCGGTCTCGACCCCGGCAACCGCCTCGTCGACGCCGCCCTGCAAAAAGCCGCCGACCTGACCCCGCACAAGGTGAAATTTCTCGGCGCCTGCAGCTTTATCTATGCCGGATTATTCGCCACCGAAGGCACCGGCCTGTGGCTGGCCAAACGCTGGGGCGAGTGGATCACCGTAGTCATCACCGGTTCGCTCGTGCCCGTGGAAATTTACGAAATCGTGCAGCACGCGTCCGCGATGAAAATCGCCCTGCTGGTGATCAATATCGCCGTGGTGGTCTACCTGATCTACCACATCCGGACCGAACCGCAAGCGTGACGCGACGCTGGCGCGCGAATCCTACTGTTTCGCTCCCGCGCAACTCCCGCCCAGCGCGGCTTCCACCAGTTTCTGTACCGCCGGCACGGGCATCAGCAGCAATTGCCCCTGCGGCTTTTGCGCCTGCTGCAGCACCGCAACCTGCTGCGCCTTCCACGCCTCGTCCGTGTTCCCGCCGTGCTCCAGTGCGTCCAGCGCCGCCAGTCCCGCCGAAGCCGCCGCTGACAACTCCTGCGAAGCCCCCGCCACGTCCTTTACCAGGAACGAGCGCTGCATCAGCGGCTGCAGCTTCGCGTCATTGTCGCGCCACAAAATCAGTTGCGCGCGCAATTGCCCAGCCAGCGCCGCATCGTGGCAGCTCCCGGCCACAAATCTGTCCACCAGTTCGCCAAACTCGCGTCCCGCGCGGCTTTCCAGCGCCACCGCATCCACCACGCGAATCAGCGGCGTGGCGCTGGTGGGCTCGGCGGGAGCGGTCTGCTCCCGCGTGTAATCCTTGACCGGCTCGACGACGTCCGCCAGCGTCTTCAGCGCGTCAAACTCCGCCGTGCTCGCGGGCCCCGCGATGCGATGCAGCATGCGCGCGTAGTAACTCCGGTGGGTCAGCCCCACCCACTCCAGCTCCGTGCTGACCACCTGCAGCCTTGTGTACATCGAAGCCGGATCGCGCACCTCCTGCGGCGACCACAGCCGCTCCGCAATCGCCGCGTTGCGCGGCCAGATGCGCGAATCAATATTCTCGGCATCCACGTACTCCGACCACATGCACGATTCGCCTCCCAGGATGCGCTGCTTCTCCTCCGCGGAGAGATCCGCGGCCGCGCCGCTGAGCGGGTCCACGGCATAGTGCCGCGCTGCACTCCACCCCAGGTCCAGGTAATATCCGTTCGACAAAATTCCCCGGAACCCCAGTTTGGACGCTTCCGCCAGCGAAGCCTGCCCGCGCCACGACTGGATGACCACGTCCTTCGGCAGCGTCGGGTCGAGCACTTCATCCCAGCCCACCATGCTTTTCCCGTGTTTGGCCACGATGGCTTGCAGCTTTTTGTTGAAGTACAGCTGCAGGCCCGCGTTCCCCTTCAAGCCATGCTCGCGAATGAAGTTTTGAATCTTCGGATTGGCGTCCCACTGCTTTCCGTTCACTTCGTCGCCGCCCACGTGAAAGAAATGATCCGGAAAGAGTTTGGCCATCTCCCCGATGAGCTCGTCCAGCACTTTGTAAACTTTCTCGTTGGTGGGATCCATTGCCGGATCAAAAATTCCCCACTTCCGCTCGATGCTGTACGGCCCCGGCCCGCTCGCCAGCTCCGGGTGCCCCACGAACCACGCGGTGCTGTGGCCAGGAACGTCAAACTCCGGCACTACGCGGATGCCGCGATCGCGCGCGTACGCAATCAGCCCGCGAACCTCTTCCTGCGTGTAATACAACCCATCGGATCCATTCTCATAAAGCTTCGGAAACTTCTTACTCTCCACGCGGAATCCCTGGTCCTCGGAGAGGTGCCAGTGAAAGACATTCATCTTCACCGCTTCCATCCCGTCGATGTTTCTGCGCAGCACCTCCAGCGGAATAAAATGCCGCCCGCAGTCGATCATCGTTCCGCGCCACGGAAAGCGCGGCGTATCCTTGATACTCACCGCCGGCGCCGCAAAACCATCCGGCGACACGCTCACCAGTTGCAAAAATGTCTGCAGCCCGTGCAGCGTGCCCAGGTCGTTCGCCGCCTTGATGTTCGCGCCCGCGCTCGTCACTTCCAGCGTGTACGATTCGTCCTCGCCCAGTTCCTGCACCGGCTTGCTGTCGTGCTCGGTATGCAGCACCAGCGTGGCCTGCTCGCCCTTCGCCAACTTCACGGCGATGAGCAGCCCCGTCTGCCGCGCCAGTCGCTCCAGAAATCGCTCCGCCGCGCCCGTCAATCGCGCGTCCGTGTGCCCCGCCAGCGCCACCGTAAACGTGGCGTCAATCTTCAGCGCGCCGCTTCCCGTCTGGACGCTCGACGGCATGGGCATCAGGTTTAGCGTTGGCATTGGCTCCGTTGGCATTTGTTCCACGTGCAAGTTTTTCGCGCGCGAGGCCGGCAGCAGCAGCGCGGCACATACGGTGATCACACCGATCAACAATCTCTTCCTCATTATTGTGCCGCCCTCCCGGCGGTTCATCTTATCGGCAAATCGCTGTGTTTCGCGACCCGCATACTCTCACATCAGGTTCTTCGCGCAAGCCGCCCGGCTTCCCCCGCCCACGTTTGCCTGTCCCGCGCATCACGGGTGGGTTAGAATAATTGCATTCTGACGATTCTCGTGAACACAAAATGAAGACTTCGGTCGCCATCTATCCGGGCTCCTTCGATCCCGTCACCAACGGCCACCTCGATCTCATCCAGCGAGGCGAAAAAATGTTCGACCTCGTCATCGTCGCGGTGCTGCAGAATGTCGACAAGCAGCCCCTCTTCACCGTGCCCGAGCGCGTCGAAATGCTTCGCGAAGTCACCCGCGACTGGCCCGGCGTGGAAGTCGACGTCTTCCAGGGCTTGCTCGTCGACTACGCGCGCAAGCGCGGCGCCGGCGTAATTCTGCGCGGCATTCGCGCCGTTTCCGACTACGAGTACGAATTGCAGATGGCTCTCATGAATCGCAAGCTCGAGCCGCGCCTGGAAACCGTTTTCATGCTGCCCGGCGAGCCTTACAGTTATCTCAGCGCCAGACTGGTGCGTGAAATCGCGCAGCTCGGCGGCCCACTGACCGACCTGGTGCCCGCCGTCGTGGAGCATAAATTGCGCGCCAAAATTTCGTAAGCCCGGCGCCATTTTGGCGCTAATCGTCAGCCACCGGAGAACGCATCATGGAGTTCGCGCTCGCCACAGGAGAAAAATTGCAACTCACCGACCGCATCAACCGCATTCAAATCTCTCCCACCGCCGCTGTCATCGCCGAAGCCGACAAGCTCAAATCCCGCGGCGTCGACGTCGCCGACTTCGGCCCCGGCGAGCCGGATTTTCCGACGCCCGAGCACATCAAGAAGGCGGCCATCAAGGCCATCGACGAAAATAAAACCAAGTACACCTCCACCGCCGGCATCATGCCGTTGCGCGAAGCCATCTGCGCCTGGCACAAGCGCGAACTCGGCTCCGCCTACGAAGCGAAGGAATGCGTCGTCAACGTTGGCGGCAAGCACTCCATCTTCAATCTCGTGAGCCTGCTCGTGCAGAACGGCGACGAAGTCATCATCCCCGCTCCTTACTGGGTCAGTTATCCGGACATCGTCAAATACGCCGGCGGCACTCCCGTATTCGTCCAGGCAAAATCCGAAGACGGCTTCAGCGTGAAAGCCGCCGCGATCGAAAAAGCCATCACCCAGAAAACCCGCATGGTCTTCCTGAACTCACCCAGCAATCCCTGCGGCGGCGTGGTGCCTCCCGAGGAATTCGAGCGCATTCTCGCGTTGTGCCGCAAACACAAAATCTGGCTGATGAGCGATGAGTGCTACTCGCATTTCACCTACGAGCCGCACAAACCGTACTCCATCGCCGCCGCCGCGGACTCCAAGGATCACGTCGTCATCATCGGCTCCATGTCCAAAACTTTTGCCATGACCGGCTGGCGCATCGGATACACCCTCGCGCCCGAGCCCATCGTCCAGGCCTCCATCAAGCTACAGAGCCAGTCCACCTCCAATCCCACTTCCATCGCGCAATACGCCGCTCTCGAGGCCATGCGCGGCTCGATGGATTCCGTTCCGGTGATGCTCGCCGAATACTCCCGGCGCCGCCGCCGCATTGTCGATGGCCTGCGCGCCATTCCCGGCGTGAAGTGCGAAGATCCCGGCGGAGCCTTCTACGCGTTCCCCAATATTTCCGCGCACCTCACCGGCCCGAACGCTCTCGCCAAATCCTGCACCGAGCTCACCAGACTGCTCCTCGACAAAGTGCAGGTCGCCGTCGTCCCCGGAGAAGCCTTCGGCGCGCCCGGCTATCTGCGCCTGTCCTACGCCACTTCCATCGAGCGCATCGACGAAGGCTTGCGCCGCCTGGGCCGCTTCTTCTCGCGTGCGGAAGCCGCTTCCTGATCCGTGCGGCCTGAGCCCACACGCATCGACCCGGTTTTCAAGGAGCGCATCTGGGGCGCGCGTTCTCTCGCACCCATTTATCCGCAAAAAACAAATCTGACTGAACCCATCGGCGAAGCTTGGCTCACCGGACCCGACAGCCTGATCAGTTCCGGTGCATTCAGAGGCCCGCTCAAAGACGCGTGGCAGAAAATGCCTGCTGACTGGCGCGGCGCCGAACTTGTTTCCCCCATCGACTATTATGATTTTCCCCTGCTGGTGAAATTCCTTTTCCCTACTGATCAACTTTCCATACAGGTCCATCCGGACGACCGCTACGCCGCGCGCAACGAATCTCCCAAGGCCCGCGGCAAGACGGAAATGTGGCACGCGCTCTCCGCCGATCCGGGAGCCACCCTCCTCCTTGGCCTGGTTCCTGACGTGGACCGCGGCAAATTCCAGTCAGCCATCACAACGGGCGGCCTGGAAACTTTTTTCAAGCGCTGGCCCGTTTCCGCTGGTGACACTTTTTTCGTGCCCCCAGGAATGCCCCACACCATCGGCGCTGGCATGGTGCTTTGCGAAGTGCAGCAAAACTCCGATTTCACCTACCGCCTTTACGATTTCCATCGCCTCGACTCTCACGGCAATCCCCGCGAGCTGCATATCGACAAGGCCATGGCGGTCATCAATTTTTCCGGCGGAAGCGGCGGTAAAGTTTCAGCGGTGGAGTTCTCATCTTCCCAGGAAATCAAAAAATCCTTGCTGGCCGCCTGCCCCTATTTTGCCACCGAGCGTTGGGACGTTTCCGCCGCGCATCACACCAAGTCCGATGCGGCGCGCTTTGAACTACTCATCATTCTTGGCGGCACGGGAGCGATTCAATGGCGCGACGGTTCGCAGCCATACAAACAGGGCGAATGCTGGCTGATTCCCGCATCCCTGGGCCAGTTTTCTTTAATCCCTAAAGAAAACACGTCTCTCTTGTGTGCTTACGTTCCGAATATCGGACAACTGCGCGGCCGCCTCACGCGTTCCGGCGCATCGAAGGACGCAGTCGAGAACGTTTTGTTCGCCTGACGCCACCATGTCCTCGCAAAAAGAACTCACCGTTCACGCCGTAATCCTCGCCGGAGGACGCGGCACTCGCTTTTGGCCGCGCAGCCGCACGCGCACTCCCAAACAGCTTTTGAATATCATCGGCAAGGATTCCATGCTGCAGCAGGCCGTGGCCCGCCTCCGCCCGCTCATTCCCGCTGAGCGCATTTGGACCGTCACCAACACCGAGCAGTCCGCCTCCGTCCGCAAGCATTTGCCGCCGCCCGCTCGCAAACACGTTCTCGCCGAGCCCGTGGGACGCAGCACCGCCGCGGCCATCGCCCTCGCGGCCATTCACATTCGCAGCGCCGTCCGCGGCGACGCCCTCATGGCTGTGCTTCCCGCCGACCTTTACATCGCGCAAGTTGAGAAATATCGCCGCATCACCCGCCTCGCCATCGATGTCGCACGCGAGCCCGGCCGCATGGTGGTTCTCGCCATTCCTCCCACCCGGCCAGAAACCGGCTTCGGCTACATCCAGTGCTTTGCCAAGCCGATTCTCACTTCTCCATTTCCGGTTTTCCCCGTGAAAGCCTTCAAGGAAAAACCGTCTTTGCCGCTGGCAAAAAAATATGTCGCCGCCGGTAACTATCGCTGGAACGCCGGAATGTTTTTCTGGCGTGTCTCTACATTTCTCGACGCGCTCAAAAAATATCTGCCCAAAACCGCCGCCGCCCTTGAAACTCTCGCGTCCGCCATCGGCACACCCGGCTATCAGGCGAAATTGCGTTCCATCTATCCTCGCCTCGAAAATATCGCCGTCGATTACGCCATCCTCGAGCCCGCCACTCGCGAAAAAGGCATCCCGCGCGTTTTTGCCATTCCCGCGGACATCGGCTGGAGCGACATCGGCTCCTGGACCGCCGTCCACGAACAATCCTCCAGGGTCTCCGCGGAAAATGTTCTTGCCGGCGCTGGCCACATGCTCGATGCCCAGGGCAATTTCATCTGGAGTCCCACAAAATTCGTGGCCGCCATCGGCGTGCACAATCTCGTGGTCGTGGAAACGCCCGACGCCTTGTTAATCTGTCCCCGCGAGCGCTCCCAGGACGTGGGCAAAGTCGTCAAATGGCTCGAAGCCCAGCGCCGAAAAGACCTGCTCTAGCCCCTGCTCCAGCCCCCTGCTCCACCTTCGTCTAGGCCCGCCAATGCGGCTCTTTGCCCGTTCACGCCTTCGCGTATACTTTTCGCTCTATGCCTCGCCAGCAACCATCCACTTCCTTCGACGATCACGTCCCCATTAAATTTGGCACCGATGGCTGGCGCGGCATCATCGCCGCGGATTTCACCTTCACCAACGCGCGCACCGTCGCCAACGCCATCGCCCGTTACGTCATTCGCTCCGAAGACCCTCGCCAGGGCGTCATCATCGGCTATGACCACCGCTTCACGTCCGACACTGTGGCCGCCGACCTCGCCCAGGTGATCAGCGCCAGCGGCACGCCCGTCTGGCTCACGGACAAGCCTTGCCCCACTCCCGCCGTTTCGCTTCTCGTGCGCCAGCGTCGCGCCGCGGGCGGCCTGGTCATTACCGCCAGCCACAATCCCTACCGCTGGAATGGCATCAAGTACAAAGCCAGTTATGGCAGCAGCGCCCTGCCCTCCATCGTTGCGCAGATTGAGCAGGAACTGGCCGTCGTGCAGAATGGCCCCGTCACCCCGCTGGCGCCGCGCAAAGAACTCATTCATTCCATCGATCCTCGCGCTCCCTATCTCGATGCCCTCGAAAAACTGGTGGACTGGGACCGCCTGCGAAAAGCCAGTCTGCGCTTCGTTGCCGATCCCATGCACGGTTCCTCGGCCGGCCTGCTGCGCGACCTTTTTACCCGCCACGATATTGCTTGCGACGAAATTCGCGGCTCGCGCGACCCGCGTTTCGGCGGCGCGCATCCCGAGCCCATCGAGCCGCACATTCAGCCGCTTCGTGATGCCGTCCTTGCCGGCAAATATGACGCCGGCTTCTGCGCCGATGGTGACGGCGATCGTATCGGCGCCATCGATCGTGACGGCTCGTTCCTGAATCCCCACCAGCTTTTCGCCTTGCTCGTCTGGCATCTCCTGGACACCCGCAATCTTCCCGGCGAAATCGCCAAAACTTTCTCCGTCACCAAGCTCATCGACAAAATTGCCGCCAAATTCGGCCGCAAGCTCCACGAAGTCCCCATCGGCTTCAAGTACATTTGCGAGCTGATGCTCGAGCGCGATATTTTGATGGGCGGCGAAGAAAGCGGCGGCTTCGGCACCAGCCTGTACCTTCCCGAACGCGACGCCACCGTTTCCGCGCTCTTCCTCGCCGAGCTGATGGCCTGGCACGGCAAATCTCTCGGCGAACTTCTGTCTGCTCTGCATTCCGAATTTGGCGCCTACCACTACGGCCGCGTCGATCTCGATGTGAGCCAGGACCAGAAGCGCCTCGCCATCGCGCGCTTTTCCGATCCGGATTTCCTGCGCATTCTGGATTGGCCCGTTGTCCGCCGCGAAAACATGGATGGCATCAAGCTTTATCTCGGCGATATCGGCTGGTTACTGGTGCGCGCTTCCGGCACGGAAACTCTGCTGCGCGTGTACTGCGAAACTTCCCGCCGCGACACCACCAGCCAGGTTCTTTCCGCTGTTACTTCCATCGTTCACGATCTCTAGGAGCCCCCATGGAACCAGAAACCATCAATCTGCAAGAGAAGTTCTCTCTCTTCTCCGAACATTACAAACCTCACATCATTGGCGGGGTCAACGATTGCTATATTAAGGTCGTCAAACTCCAGGGCGAGTTCCTCTGGCATCATCATGAGCACGAAGATGAGCTCTTCCTGGTCGTCAAAGGCGTCTTGCGCATGAAGTTTCGCGACCATGAGTCCGTCATTCGCGCCGGCGAATTTATCATCGTCCCGCGCATGGTCGAGCATCTTCCCATCGCGGACGATGAGGTTCATGTCGTGCTCATCGAACCCAAGTCGACCTTGAACACCGGAAATGTTACTAATGAAAGGACTGTTGCCCGGCTCGAAAGCATCTGACCATTGCATCGCCGCGGCCGCCAAAACCATCATGGAACATCGCTTCCACACCCTGGACGTTTTCACCACCAATCGCTTCGAAGGCAATCCCCTCGCCGTCATCACCGACGGCGACGGCCTGTCCACCGAAGCCATGCAGGCCATCGCGCGCGAAATGAATCTTTCAGAAACCGTCTTCGTGCAGAAACCCACGGACGATCGCGCCCTCGCCCGCCTGCGCATTTTCACCACCAGGGAAGAGTTGAAGCTCGCCGGTCACCCCGTTGTGGGCACCTGGTTTCTGCTGGCCGAGCTGGGCGTCGTGCCCGCCCAGGAAGGCGGCGTGCACATCATGCAGCAAACCGGCGCCGGCGTTCTCCCCGTCGAGATTCGCTTCAAGGACGGCCGCCCGCAGCGCGTCACCATGACGCAGATGCCCGCCTCTTTTAGCTCCATCAAGCTCAACAAAAAACACCTCGCCTCCGCGCTGGGCGTCTCCGTTTCCGATTTTCATCCGGAGTTGCAGCCGCAATATGTTTCCACCGGCATCTCCAACCTGATGGTGCCCTTCCGCAATCGCGCCGCGCTCGGCCGCATTCAACTCAACATCAGCGATCTGCGTCGCCTCCAGGCCTGTAATGGCACCATGGCTTATTGTTTCGCGTTGAATGGCTCCAACAAGGCCTTCACTCGTGGAATGGTGCCGTGGGAAATTTATGAAGATCCGGGTACCGGCTCCGCGGCCGGCTCCCTCGGCGCGTATCTCGTTCAAAACGGCAAGCTGGCCGTCGCGCAAACCTTCCACATCCAGCAAGGCGTGGAAATGGGCCGCCTCTGCCAGATTGAAGTCGAAGTCAGCCAATCCGGCAAAAAACTGGTCCCCCGCGTTAGCGGCGCCGCCGTAAGAGTCTTCGAAGGCACCATCCGCATCTGAACAGAATATTCAGAGTTTAGAAAACTAGCTGCGCTATTCGACCACTGGCACAAAAACCAGAGAATTAGCTGCGCAATTCGATCGCTGGCAACCGTCGAGCCCGAGGCAAAAAATGTCATTCCGACCGGCGAGGCGACGCTTTTTCTTCTCGTTCGCGAAGCGAACCAGTCGGCTCGCGAAGTGGAGCCTGCCCGCCGTGTGTTGGGCGGGGAATCCCTCTTCGATCTATCGCGTAAGCCACCGACAAGCCTTTCTAATCCGCACCCACCACCCACCAATAAAAAAACCGCGTCAACCACTCGCGGCCTCTTCCGTTCGCACTGTAGACCAAGCGCCCTATTCCGCCTTCGCCTCCAGCGCCTTCCTCACCGCCTCCAGAATCCCATTCACAAACGCCCCCGCACCCTCCGAAGAAAACTTCTTCGCCAGCCCCACCGCCTCATTCAGTATCACCTTCGGCGGCGTCTCCGCGCTGCGCAATTCATGAATCGCCAGCCGCAGTACCGCGCGGTCGATAATCGCCATGCGCTCCAGCCGCCAGTTCTGCGCGTGCTGCACGATCAACGCATCCAGCGCGTCCACCTCGCGCGCCGCCCCCTCAAAAAGTTTGTTCGCAAACGCCTGTGTCGTATCCGAAGCCTTCGCCGTTCGCCAGAATTTTGCCTCCAGCTTTCCCGGCTCCTGACGGCTCATGTCCCACTGAAACAACATCTGCATCGCAAACTCGCGCGATTTTGTCCGTAGCGACACTATGCCCGCCGCCGCTTTCCCGCCGTCGCCTTCTTCACAACTTTCCCTTCCAGCTTCCTCGAAAGCCGCGCCATCTCCACCGCGCCCACCCCGCAATCAAATCCTTTATTCCCGCTCTTCCCGCCCGCCCG
This sequence comes from Candidatus Acidiferrum sp., assembly GCA_036496505.1. Taxonomy (GTDB): domain Bacteria; phylum Acidobacteriota; class Terriglobia; order Acidiferrales; family UBA7541; genus Acidiferrum. The sequence continues at coordinate 15,146 of DASXLA010000059.1, forward strand.
CGCCAGCGCCTGCTCCTGCGTTTCGCACGTCAACACGCAAAACATTACCGGCACTCCCGTATCCATCTGCGCCAGTTGTAGCCCGCGCGCCGTTTCCGAGCAAACATAATCGTAGTGCGAAGTTTCTCCGCGGATCACGCAGCCAATGGCAATCAACGCATCATACTCGCCCTTCATCGCCAGTTTCTTTGCCGCCAGCGGCAGCTCGAAGGCCCCCGGCACCTGCACCACCTCTATGTCTTTCTCTGCCGCGCCCGCTCCTCGCAGCGCTTCCTGCGCGCCCTTCAGCAGCCGCTCCGTTACCGCGCTGTTGAACCGGCTCACCACAATGCCGAAGCGCAGTCCCGCGCCGTCAACTTTCTCCTCCACCGCTTCAGATTTCAGATTTTTGGCCATCGATATGACGCGGCTTACTTCCCTTTGAACTGCCCCGGCCTTTTTTCCAGAAACGCCTTCGTGCCTTCGCGCATGTCTTCGGTGGTGCACGCCAGCCCGAAAAGCGTGGCCTCCAGGAACAGTCCTTCTTCCTGGCCCATCTCCGTGCCCCGCTCGATGGCTTCCATCGTGAACTTCACCGCCAGCGGCGCATTGGCGATAATTTTTTTCGCCATCGCTTCCGCCGCGGGCAAAAGCTCCGCCGGCTCATGCACGTGATTCACCAGCCCGATGCGCAGCGCTTCCTCGGCGCTGATCATCTCCCCCGTCAGGCACAGCTCATGCGCCACGCCTTTGCCGCACAGCCGCGCCAGCCGCTGCGAACCGCCGTATCCCGGAATAATTCCCAGCTTCACTTCCGGCTGCCCCAGTTTCGCTGTCTTGCTCGCAATGCGAATCGTGCACGCCAGCGCCAGCTCGCACCCGCCGCCCAGCGCAAATCCATTGATGGCGCAAATCGAGGGCTTGCCCATCGTTTCCAGTAAACGGAAAACCCCTTGCCCGAACAAGGAAGTCTCGCGGCCGCCCACCGGCGTCTGCTGGGACAGCTCCCCGATATCCGCTCCCGCCACGAACGACTTCTCGCCCGCGCCCGTCAGAATCAGCACCCGCACCGCATCGTCGCTGCCGGCATCCAGCAAAGCGTGCCGCACCTCTTCCACCGTCTTGCGATTCAGCGCGTTCAATACCTTGGGGCGATTGAACGTAACGTACGCGATGCCGTCTTTTTTCTCGTACAGAAGATTTTCGTAAGCCATTCCGCCTCGAGCACTCTTCTCAATTCAACTCAATCCTTTACTCGTCGCCACCAAAATTCAATTTCTAAAACTTCATCGCCTTGGGCTTCTGCGGATCGCTGTAATCGTAAAATCCCCGCCCCGACTTCCGCCCGTTCCATCCCGCCAGCACCATGCGCTTCAAAAGCGGCGGCGACGAGAATCGCCGCTCGTGAAATTCATCGAACATGATGTTCGCAATATAGTACGTGGTATCCAGCCCCACAAAATCCAGCAAAGTCAGCGGCCCCATCGGGTGCCCGCAACCCAGCTTCATGGAATTATCGATATCCTCGATCGATCCCACGCCTTCTTCCAGCGCGCGGATGGCATCTAGCAGGTACGGCACCAACAGCCGGTTCACGATAAATCCTGTGCTGTCGTGCGCGCGCACCGGCGTCTTTCCCAGCTTTGCTCCGAACGCCACCATCTCCTCATACACCGCCGGGTCCGTCGCGATGGTGCGCACCACTTCCACCAGCTTCATCACCGGCACCGGATTAAAAAAGTGCAAGCCCACAAACCGGTCGGGCCGCTTCGTCGACGTGGCAATTTCCGTAATCGTCAGCGACGAAGTATTGCTCGCAAAAATTGTCGCCGCCGGGCAAATCGCGTCCAGCGACGAAAACAGTTCGCGCTTGGCCGGAAGCTGCTCGATAATCGCCTCGATCACCACGTCGCAGTCCTTCAAATCATCCAGCGCCGTCGTGCCTTTCAGCCGCCCGCGAATTTCAGTTTTCTTGCTCTCCTCCAGCGCGCCTTTCTCCACCAGTCGCGCTAGATTCTTATCGATATTCTTCAGCCCTTTGTCGACAATCTCCGCGCTCACTTCGCGTACCACCGTCTGGAATCCCGCCGCCGCCGACACTTGCGCGATTCCCGAGCCCATCAGCCCACACCCGACTACTCCTACTTTTTGAATCGCCATGCTTGCTTGTCCTTTATTCCCTTGCGGGCTGCTAGTTATACAACGCCTCGACGATCATGGCGATGCCCTGGCCGCCGCCAATGCACGCCGTCGTCAATCCATAGCGCAAATTATTCCGCCGCAGCTCATTCAGGATGGTAATCACCAGTCGCGTTCCCGTCGCGCCCAGCGGGTGCCCCAGCGCGATGGCGCCGCCATTCACATTGGTTTTGTCCCGGTTCAGCCCCAGCACTTTTTCCACCGCCAGGTACTGCGCCGCGAACGCTTCATTCACCTCGATGCGATCCATCTGCTCCAGCGTCAGCCCCGCCAGCTTCAGCGCTTTCTGCGAAGAAGGCACCGGCCCGATGCCCATGATGCTTGGGTCCACGCCCGCAACCGCCCACGCCACAATTCTCCCCGCCGGTTTCAATCCCCGCTCGCGTGCCGTTTTTTCCCGCGTCACCACCACCGCCGCCGCTCCGTCCACAATCCCGCTGGCGTTCCCCGCCGTCACGATTCCATCTTTTTTGAACGATGGCGGCAATTTCGCCAGCGTCTCCAGCGTCGTCTCCGGCCGCCGGTGATCGTCCTCGCTCACCATGATCGATTTTTTTCCGTGCTTCACTTCCACCGGCGTCAGCTCTTCGCGCATCCGGCACGCTTTGTACGCCGCGTCCGCCGCTTGCTGGCTGCGCAACGCATAAGCGTCCGCATGCGCGCGCGTAATCCCGTGCTGCTCCGCCAGTTTTTCCGCCGTCAATGCCATCGGCAATCCGCAATACGAATCCGTCAGTCCCGCCATCAGCGTGTCTTCCAGCGCTCCGCCGCCCAGTTTCAATCCATTGCGCGCGCCGCGCACCACAAACGGCGCCTGCGTCATATTCTCCATGCCGCCCGCCAGCACCATGGTCGCCTCGCCCAGCAGCAACCGCTGCGCCGCCTGCGCAATCGACTCCATGCCCGACCCGCACAAGCGGTTCACCGTCACCGCCGGCGCTTCGATTTTCAACCCCGCCTTCAATCCCACGTGTCGCGCGCCATACAAAGCGTCCGCGCTCGTCTGCATCACGTTTCCAAAGATGGCGTGATCGAACTCCCCGGGATCCACTCCCGACCGCTTGATGGCTTCCTTCGAGGCGTGCGCCGCCAAATCGATGGCCGACACCTCTGAAAACGATCCGGTGTAGCGCGACATCGGCGTGCGCGCTCCCGCCACAATCACCACATCCGTGGGAAACATAAAATCCTCTCTCGCTTCAAATCCAAACTTGCCGCTATAGTTCTCAGCCCAGAACTTGCTCCCTAAACTTTAGGGCTGTCCAGCGCGATCACCGTGTCGCCGCCTTTTTTCCGCGCTTCTTCAATCGAAAATTCCGCCCTGTTGATCAGGTCCGTAACAATATCCTCGCTGTCGTAATCCGGTTTCGCCGTGGCTTCCACAATCCCCGCGCTCAACGTGATTTGCGTCGCGTCCCACGGCGGCCGCAGTCCCGAGGCCGCCCGCAATAATTTATCCGCGAGGTGTTGCGCCCCGTCCAGCGTGGTGTCCGGTAAAATAAACGCCAGCGACCACGAGGTATATTTCACCGCCACATCATTTTGCCTCAGCATCGATTGCAGCGACCGCGCCAGTTGCTCCACAAATCGCTCCATCGGCGATTCGCCCTGCTGCCGCAGAATTTCCGTCCCGCGATCGATCTGCAGAATCGCCAGCGCCAGCGGCGTCCCCTGTGTCCGAGCGCGATCCGCCTCCGTCAGTAAACAACTCTGGTACGAGCTGCGGCTCAACAAGCCCGTCCGCTCATCCGACACGCCCATGCGCCGCACCAGCGACCGCAACCGCGTGTGGCTCACGCTCATCAGCATCTGGTCGCCGATGGCCTGCAGAAAATATGCTTCGTTCGGCCGCCACTTATGCGGGCGCGCGTGCCCCACAATCAGCATTCCCGCCGGCGCTTGCGTCTCCTTGTCCATAATCAGTACGCCCAGCGCGCTCTCCAGCCCCAACTCCCGCAGAATCGAACCGTCCGATGATTCCACCGTCAGCCCGCCAAGCGCGTCCGGCTCGGCTTTTTCCATCAGCGCCAGCAAAAGCACCACCTGCGCTCCCGCCGCCGCCTTCACGTCCGGCGCGCAGTATTCCGCGGTTATTTCCGGTGGCCGCCCCGACGCCCCCACCACCGCAAAGGCCCGCGTGGTGTGCAGGTGCAAGCCCACTTCGTTTACCGCGGTATTCAACATCGCCCGCGGCGTTTGCTGCCGGAATATTTTCTGGTTCACTTCCGAAATTTTCGAGAGGTCCCGCAGCGTCTCCGCGGTATACGCACCGCCCTTCCCTCCGCCGGATGCTCCGTGCGCTTCGGCCTGCGGCGCAGCCGGTTGCGCAGGTGCCGCGGCTGCAGGCGCGGGTCCCGGTTGCTGCCGGTGCGCACCCGGCGGCCACCAGTTCGCCAGTTGATACAAATTCGAAAGCCGCGCATTGCGTCTTTCTTCACCTGGAAACATCAGCCCGATTTTTTGCAGCCGGTCCAGCGCCTTGTTGTGCAGCGCATACTGCAGAAATATTTCCGTCTGCACGATCAGGTCTTCCAGCGTCTGCGACTCGCGTCCCGCATCTGTCACCGTGTGCGTCGAGCTGACCACTCCGCTGCCCGGCGCACCCTGGTGCGCCCCAGGCGCTCCCGCTCCCTGGTTCGAAGTCCGCGCCAGCCGCCCGGCCACCCGCTTGAAAAACTCGTCGTCCACTTTGCCGCGCAGCAATTCCAGCCGCTGCTGGTTGCGGTGATCGTAGGAATCGATGTCCACCAGCTTTTCCAGCGCGTCCGAGGCCTTCGGTATTTTTCCCGCCTGCACGTACACGTCGAACAGCTTGATCAACACCTCGAAGTATTTCGATTCACGGTTCAGTTCGTTGTAAACGTTCGCCCAGAATTCCAGGATGGCCTGCGACTGCGGGTGCTTCTCACCCATCTGGTCGATCTGCCCGGCAAAATCGTTTTGCCGCTTCTCCGCGAACATCCGCCGCTTCAGTGTCGCCAAAATTTCCACAGCGGTGCCGTCCGCTCCCGCGGCACTATACGCGTCCGCCAGCTCGAACAGCCGCGGAATCCCCTCATTTTTTTCTCGCAGCAAACGCTCCAGCGCTTCCCGCGCGCGGTCCAGTTGCCCCGCCCCCAGCAGCGCGTCGCTGAAGGTGTCCACAAACGCCACGTCTGTTTCCGTCTCCGCGAATGGCTCCAGGATGGCCACCGCTTCCGACGCCATGCGCGCCCGCAATTTCGCCTCGGCATACAGCAGCGCCACGCTGCGCTCCTGCGGCGCCAGCACGTACGCGCGATTCAGCAGCTTCAGCGCTTCCGCGTGCTCGTTTTTCGCCGTCTCCAGTTGCCCCGCGCGCAAATAAGCGCGCGCCGCCAGCGCGCTTCGCGAAATTCGTTCGGCCGCTTCCGCCAGCCGCAGTTGCCGCGTCGGATTTTCCGGATCAAGCTGCGCGATGCGCTCCAGGCAGAACAGCGCATCCTCTTCCCGCGAGGCGTTGGTGAAAAGGTCCGCGGCCTTGGTGTATTGCTCGATGGCCTCGTCCGGATGATTTTGTTTTTGCTGCAGGAATGCGTATCGCGCGATGCGTTCCGCCGGCTGCTGCACCGATCCATTCCGTAAAAACCGGTTGTAAATCGCCAGCGCTTTGTTCTCATCCCGCGGGTCGATGAGCATGTCGAACAGCAGCCCGTAATGCACCGCCGCAAGGTCCGGCTGCTCCATGCGCGAATACAAATCTCCCAGCGCCTGGGTAGCTTCCTGGTGCTGCGGCACTTCGTCCAGCACCGCCAGGTACGCCGCAATAGCGTCCTCGACGCGATTCTTCTCCAGGCACCGCTTGGCCCGATCCAGATGCTTGTTGATGTCTCCTGCCATGAGAGAGGGTAGCCTTTGCGGTTTCCAACTAAGCGGTCTGCTCGGCAGACTTCGCCCACACGCAATGTGATTCGCCTGATTCAACTATATACCGCGCCCACCAAGCGGCCAAATCCATGGTCGCCTTACAGTAAGTATGAACACCCGTGTTTACCCCGAGCCGTGTTTACCCCGAGCCCTGTCTACTCTGAGCTCTGTTTACCCTGCTCTGGCCAGCAGGCGATGGATGTTCGCGCCTCGCTCGCCTCTGGGCCGCCCGACCCAAGCAGACGAAAATGTTTACCCTGAGGTTTGCGCTAGCAGCCAAGGCCGTGTTAGCAGGTGAAGGTTTACCAGGAGCGCCGCGTTAGCTGCTGAAGGGCTGCGCCGCCGAGACGTTAGTCCTGCGCCACCCCAACGTTGTCATTCCGACCGAAGCAAGCCGACGTTTCTTCCCCAACTTCGCTCCCTTTACCCTGAGCCGGAATTTGCGTGAGAAGGGTCGAAGTTGTCGGCTTGCGCAGTGGAGCCTGCCCGCCGTGTGTTGGGCGGGGAATCTCTCTTCGATCGATCGTTTACCCTGAGTGCCCCGAAGGGCGCAAGCCTCTTCTCTTCACATCGCCAGCCTTTAGAAAACCACACCAAAAAGCCCAGCCCTGTCATTCCGAGCGGAGTGGCGCGGCCTCTTCTTTCTCGTTCGCTCCCGCGAACGAGCCGCGCCATGAAGTCGAGGAATCTCTCTTCGATTGACCGCGCAAGCCTCGTGCAGTTGCACCGTCACGTACTACCGCCCAATCCCCGCCTAGTCACCAGATAAACCGCAAAACTCCCCAGCCAATGCCCACCTTCATAATGCTCGCCCGTCACCGCTGCCAACCCCGCACGCCGATGCTCCGCAGCCGCCGCCAGAATCGCCGGCAAACGTTTATCCCCCGCCGGAAGCCCCGCAGCAATTCCCTCCAGCATCCATGCGCGACTCAAATTCAACCCATCCAGGTGCGCCAGCTTCGGGTCGCTCGGATCCGGCGACACCACCGGCCGCAACCACTCACCCTTCACGCCGGAAATCTGTGGCAAAAAATCTCGCAGCCACCCGGCAAACTCCCCGCTCGGCAGCACCCGCCGCATCACATCCGCCTCGCCCAAACACGGCGAAAGAAAATCCTCCCCCGAAGGCTCGTACCCCAATGGACATTGTTTATCGCCGAGATAAAACTGCCGCGCCTTCCACGCCAGCAGCTCCGCAAATTTCGCATCCCCACCGGCGCGCGGATAGTCGAGCAGCAGCCCCAGCGCGAAAGCCGTCTGCGCATGCTCCCCGATGCGCACCGGATACGACAGCTTCGGCAGCCAATCCTTCAGCCGCCCCAGCGCCGCGTCTTCCAGCGGACGCAAATTCCCCGCCAGCTCGCGCCCCTCGGGATCGTCCCACTCGCGCAGTTCCGCCACCAGTTGCAGCAGCCACGCCAGCCCGTAGGGCCGCTCGAAGCTGGCGCGCCCCTCCGCCCGCAGGTACGCGGCTTCCTGCGCCAGATTCTCCGCCGTCAGGCTTTGCCGCAAAGCCTCGCGTGCTGGCGCCGCAAATCCCGCCGTAGGGAAAGTCCTCACCAGCCGCACCAGCAACCAGTGCCCATGCACCGAGGAGTGCCAGTCGTAGCAGCCGTAAAATGCCGGCGTCAGTTTTCGCGGCGGCGCCACGTCCGCATCGCTGTTCAAACTGTGCGCAATCTTGTTCGGATATTCCTTGTGGACGCACGCCAGCGCCAGATTGGCAAACCGCTCCGCAGCATTAATGTCAAACGTAAGACCCGTCGCGGGAAAAGACGGAGTTTCTTGTCCACTCATCTGACTACTCGCCAAAAGAAGAACCACCGCACAAATCGCATATTTCATCGAAGCCCTTTTATTTACGCGCCCGCCTAAAGCAAGCCGCGGCCAGTAGTCCACATAATCCGGCAAAAACGTAGTACACCAGTGGCACTGCCTAAGGTGCAATCAGTTCCGAGTAAATGAACATCGCGCCAAACAGCAGCGCGAAGGAACCCAAAATCCACAGGAGGCCACGGCTGGTCCTTACGGCGCCTGTAGAACCCTCAGGGTAGATCACTACGTCGGACTGTGGGTCATAGATTGCCAAGCCGTGTTTGCGGGCCAAGTCTTGGACCAACGCACCGACATATTCTGCTTTGGACCACACGCAACTCATGATCACGTGACCGGGTGAACGGTCCAGCTCGCAACTCCACGGGGAGTAATCATGATCGTCGATTTTTTCCTCGGGAATTGCATCGATTTCAGGGTGTTTGCCAGTCAACTCCCCATAAAACGCATCGATCGCCGGATGCGGGAAGACACCGCTGGTGTCACCGTCACACAGACGCGCGTACAGCTTCCCTGCCTCTTTGTTGCCGATTCTCTTGTGTGGATACCACACACCCAGATCAAAACTCACTGGTTCCCTTTCGTCTGCAGACTCGCCACAGTTTACTCAGTAAGCCGTTTTTTTCTGACGCGGAGAGCTTGAATTTAGGTGGTGGGCCGGAAGAAACGACATAGGGAAATTTCAGCTTTAAGTCTGGACGGAAATGGTCGCAGTCCTCAGCGGGGAGTCTTCGGAGTATCACCGGATCATCGCCGGAATATCTGTGACACCCAAGCTCCTGTGAGTGAATAATTTTGACGGCTCGGTCCAGCTCATCCGGCGTCTGGGGTTGTTTCATCCAATAGCATTGTGAAGGATTTTCGTCCGTCCACCCGACGAGGTCAGGAGCGACTGCTTGGGGAACTCCGCAGCTCGTGCAGCATTGGTCTTGAACGTAGAAATTTCCGACATTCGAGTTTACTCGCGGCTTTTCCATCGTAACAACCAATGGCAATGATTCATCCTGCCGCCAAACGATAGCATTTGTCTTGGAACAGTACGGGCATTCCACATTCATTTCGACTTCATGTTGCGCGTAGACCGAGTTATCCGGGCTGCTCAGAACCTTGAAACTCTTCGAACAACCCACGCATGTATAAAGCTTTTCCATCGGGTGTTCATTCTAGAACGGCTTGACCGGCAAATCCCGATTAACGCGCTCGTCGAAACCCCGACCTCCCGCCTCCCGCGACCTCCCCCCAAAGTGACGCATCTCTCAATTTGTGGCAAACTCATTGTTTACGCGGCATGGTTTTTGCGCATCAGCGCGCGCGAAGTCACCGGACTCTCCTGCCGTTACAAGCCTAAATGGATCCTAAGTTCATACGCAATTTCTGCATCATTGCGCACATCGACCACGGCAAATCCACGCTCGCTGACCGCCTGCTGGAAATGACCGGCGCGCTCTCCTCCCGTGAAATGCACGAGCAGGTCCTCGACTCCATGGACCTCGAGCGCGAGCGCGGCATCACCATCAAGGCCAAAAGCATCCGCCTCCATTACACCGCCAAGGACGGCAACACCTACCGCCTCAATCTCATCGACACTCCCGGCCACGTCGATTTTTCCTACGAAGTTTCCCGCGCCCTCTCCGCCTGCGAAGGCGCGCTCCTCGTCGTGGACGCCAGCCAGGGCGTCGAAGCCCAAACCGTCGCCAACACTTTTCTCGCCGCCGGCAACAATCTCACCATCGTTCCGGTCATCAACAAAATCGATCTGCCCGCCGCGCAAACCGACTTTGTCAAGGAACAAATCGAATCCGTGCTCGCCATTCCCGCCGCCGACGCCCTGCTCATCAGCGCCAAAAGCGGTCTCGGCGTCGAAGACGTTCTCGAAGCCATCGTCGCGCGCATCCCCCCGCCCAAGGGCAGCGCCGAAAATCCCCTGCAGGCCCTGATTTTCGATTCCTGGTTCGATATTTATCGCGGAGCCGTCGTGCTCGTGCGCGTGATGGAAGGCCGCATCACCCCGCACCTGAAAATCCGCCTGGTCTACAGCAACGAAGTCTACGAAGTGGAAACCCTCGGCACGCTCACCCCCAAGCCCGTGGCCCTCGAGGAGCTCGAAGCCGGCGACGTGGGTTTCGTCGTCGCCAACATCAAGCGCGTGGCCGACGCGCGCATGGGCGACACCATCACGGAAGCTTCACGCCCCGCTCCCGCGCTTCCCGGATTTGAAGCCATCAAGCCCATGGTCTTCGCCGGCATGTTCCCCGTCCTCGCCGACGAATACGAGCCACTCCGCGACGCCCTCGGCAAGCTCCAGCTCAACGACGCCGCCTTTTTCTACGAGCCGGAAAATTCCGTCGCGCTCGGTTTCGGATTCCGCTGCGGCTTTCTCGGTCTGCTCCACATGGAAATCGTGCAGGAGCGCCTCGAGCGCGAATTTGGCTTGAACCTCATCACCACCGCGCCCAGCGTGCGTTATCGCATCACCCGCGTTGGCGGCGAAGTCATCGAAGTCGATAGCCCCGCCAAATTTCCCAATCCTAGCGACATTTCCAAAATCGAAGAGCCCATCATCAAGGCCATGATTATCACCAACGAGGATTCCGTTGGCGGCATTTTGCAACTCTGCCAGGACAAGCGCGGCACCCAGAAAAACTTCGAATATCTCAGCCCCACGCGCGTCATGCTCACCTACGAGCTGCCCCTCAACGAAATTGTCCTGGATTTTTACGATCGCCTCAAAAGCGTTTCGCGCGGCTACGCTTCCCTCGACTACCATCTCGCCGGCTACACCGAATCCGATCTCCTCAAACTCGACGTGCTGGTCGCTGGTGAGCCCGTCGACGCCCTCGCGCTCATCATCCATCGCGAATTTGCCTACGACCGCGGCCGCGAGCTGGTCACCAGCCTCCGCAAACTCATTCCCCGCCAGATGTTTGAAGTCCCCATCCAGGCCGCCATCGGCAGCCGCGTCATCGCCCGGGAAACCGTTGCCGCCATCCGCAAAAATGTTTTGGCCAAGTGCTACGGCGGTGACATTTCCCGTAAACGCAAACTCCTCGAGAAACAAAAAGAAGGAAAAAAACGCATGAAGCGCGTAGGCCAGGTCGACATCCCCCAGGAAGCCTTCCTGGCCGTCCTGAAAGTAGCCTCCTCCGACGACGAGTAGTTTTTTCTGTCCGCTATTTCTCTTCCTTCGCTTCCGTGCGTTTTACCTCAGTGATTAAACGCCCGCGATGCAACTGCACATTGACGCCATCGCCGACGGCAACTTGCGCTGCGTCGCGCAAAACATTTCCCGCCGCATCCGTCGCAATCGCGTAGCCCCGCTCCAGCACCCGCAGCGGGCTGCGCTCTTCCAGTTGCAGCCGCAATCGCTCCACTCGCTCGTGCTTCCCGCGCAGCACCCGCTCCCACCGCGCGCTCAATTCCGTCTGCCGCCGCTCCAACAGCAGCCGCAGCGCCCCCACCTTCCCCCGAAAATCGAAGGACACCAGCCGCAGATGCTCTTCCGCATGACGCCGCCGCGCCTGGCCCACCCGCCCGCGCAGCGCCAGCTCGATCCGCGCGGCATACTCATTCGTGCGGTTCCGCAGCCGCACAATCTGCTTGTGAAAATCGAACGACACGATGCGCAGATGCGTCACGTTAAATCGCCGCCGCGCTTGCTCCAGCCGCGCGCGCAGCCCCAGCGCCAGCCGCGAAGTCATCTCGTCCGAGCGCTGCCGCTGCTGCCGCAACAAATCCAGCGGCCGCCGAAACGCCCGCCGCGCCGACAATTCATGCACCCGCCGCATCGCCACCGCCACGCGATAGCGCATCTGGCTCACCAGATTTTCCCGCAGCTCCTGGATGTGCTTGTCGAACTCCCGCCGCGTCTGCACCACCAGCTCCGCCGCCGCCGAAGGCGTCGACGCCCGCACATCCGCCACAAAATCCGCGATGGTGAAGTCCGTCTCGTGCCCCACGCCGGAAATAATCGCGATGCTCGACGCCGCAATGGCCCGCACCACAATTTCCTCGTTGAAGCTCCACAAATCTTCCATCGACCCGCCGCCCCGCGCCAAAATCACCACGTCCACGCTTTGCCGCCGGTTAAAAAATTCCAGCGCGCGCACAATTTCCGCCGCCGCGCCGTCCCCCTGCACCCGCACCGGATACAGCGTCAGGTGCACGTTGGGAAATCGCCGCCGCAGAATCCGCACCACGTCGCGCACCGCCGCCCCGCTCGGCGAAGTAATCAGCCCGATGCAGCGCGGCAGCACCGGCAGCGCCTTCTTGCGCTCCGCCGCAAACAGCCCCTCCGCTTCCAGCCGCTTCTTCAGTTGCTCGAACGCCAGTTGCAGCGCGCCCAGCCCCACCGGCTCGATGCTCTCGATATAAATCTGGTAATCCCCGCGCGCTTCATACACGCTGATGGACCCGCGCACCGTCACGCGCAATCCATCTTCCGGCCGAAACTTCATCCCCCGCAGCTGCGTTTTGAAGCACACGCAGCGAATCTGCGTGCGCTCGTCCTTCAGCGTGCAATAAATGTGCCCCGACGACGCCTCGCGGCAATTCGAAATCTCCCCCTGCACCAGAATGTCCGTGAAATTTCGCGCCAGCAAATCGCGAATCCGCACCGTCAACTCCGTCACCGACCAGATGCGCCGCTCCGGCATCAGATTAAATTGCAGTTGTGTCGTCATCCTTCGCTCTCAGCCGCCCCGCTCATCACTTCGCCGCTCCGCCCGCCGCATCCTTCGCCGGAAAAATTCTCCACTTCCCTTCATTGCAATAAAAAAACGCCGACGACTTGCCCACAAATCGATCGTCAATCCCCTGGTGCTTCAACGGCCGCAGCTCCCCAAGCCCCGGCCGCGCGTCCAGCCCATCTTCCCCCAGCGCGCGAATCGCCCGCGAATAGTGCAGCGTCCGATCACGCTTGCCGCCGCCCGCCTTCAAATAATGCGCGTCGTCCAGCCGCGCCAGCGACGCCGGGCACGCCGTCGCCTTCCCCCAAAAAATCACAATCGTGGACGTCTTCCCGTTGGAGCACAGCGCCGCCCAATCTTTCTGCCCGCGCCGCGCGAACTCCCCGCGTATTGCGTTGTTCGGCTGCGCCGCCGACCCTGCCGCGTCAGACGCATCACTTGCGCCACTCGCCGCGCCATTCGCGACGCCATCCGCGCCCGCGCCCGCAACGCCGCCCGCATCAAACTGCGGAATCGTGCATCCGCGCGCGTTCAGCTTCTCCACAAACTCCGCCGGCAGCCCCGGCACCGCGCCCGCCAACTCCGACGGCTCCAACCGCCTCACATGATCGTTCGCTTTGCCGCTCTTCCCCGCCGCACCCGTCGTCTTCCCCGCCGTCGCCGCGCTCTTCGCGCCAGCAGCCGCCGCCTGCTGCGCCCCACTCACCCCGCGCAGCGACACCGCCAGCCCCGCAACCATCACCAACATGCCAGCCATCAGTCGCACATGCACGACTTTAAGCCATCCGCGCCACAGAATCCACGCCCGCCCGCCGCAGGAGGGCCTGCCCGCCTGCCGTGGCCTGCCATGCCGAAGGCATGGCACATTTCCCTGCGCCGCCGTTTGCATCCTTCGGCTGCAAACAGCTATAGTCCGCGCTCAAGTGAGGTTGTCATGAAAATTGTCTTCTGCGCCGCCACCCTTTTCGTAGGACTCTGCCTCGCGCCCGCCGCTCCAGCGCAACCCCAGCCGCAAGCCCCGCCCGCGGGGCTCACCGGCAAAACCCGCACCTACTTCGTCGCCGCCGACGAACTCAACTGGGACTACGCCCCCTCCGGCCGCGACGAAGCCATGGGCCACCCCTTCGACGATCTCCAGAAAGGTTACGCCGAGACCGGCCCTCATCACATCGGCCGCGTCTACAAAAAAGCCGTCTTCCGCGAATACACCGACGCCTCTTTCACCACTCAAAAAATCCGCGGCCCCGACGAGCTGTACCTCGGCCTCTGCGGCCCCATCATTCGCGGCGAAGTCGGCGACACCCTCAAAATCGTCTTCAAGAACAACGGTTCACATCCCTACAGCATGCATCCCCACGGCGTCTTCTATCAAAAGGACTCCGAGGGCGCCGACTACAACGACGCCACCTCCGGCGCCGATAAGTCCGACGGCGCCGTGCCTCCCGGCGCCACTCACATTTACACCTGGCTCGTCCCCGAGCGCGCCGGCCCCGGCCCCAACGACCCCAGCTCCGTCTTCTGGCTCTACCATTCCCACGCCGATGAGCTGCAGGACATCGCCTCCGGCCTCTTCGGCGTCATCGTCATCACCCGCCGCGGCATGGCCCTCCCCGACGGCCGCCCCAAGGACGTCGACCACGAGTTCGTCTCCATGTTCATCGCCGTCAACGAAAACGAAAGCTGGTACCTCGACGAAAATATTCGTGTGCACATCGCCGACCTCAAAAATCTCGACCGCACCCAGGGTTCCCTCATCACTCCCGCAGGCATGGCCGGAACCATCGTCGGCACCGGCTTCGTCGACACCAACATCAAGTGGACCATCAACGGCTTCATCTTCGGCAACATGCCCATGATGACCATGAAGGTCGGCGACCACGTCCGCTGGTACGTCGCCACCCTCGGCGACTTCAACAACGCCCACACTCCCCACTGGCACGGCAACACCGTGCTCGTCGGCGGCCAGCGCACCGACGTCCTGTCCGTCGTCTCCGCCCAGATGATTACCGCCGACATGCTCCCCGACGCCGCCGGCATCTGGCTCTACCACTGCCACATCAGCGACCACATGCTAGCCGGCATGATCGCCCGCTACCAAGTCACTGCTCACTAACCGCCGTAACTTGTCGTCACCGCGAACCTGCCCGCCGCAGGAGGGCCTGCCCGCCGCGGCTCCCCGCGTTGCGCTCAGTAATAAGTGATCCTCACCGCTCCATCTTCTCCCGGCTGCGGAACGCCGTTCGCGTCGAATCCCCCGCCATCTCCAAACGGCCCGGAAGCGCCACCGCCAAACCCCGAAGCGCCCCCATTAACCACAATGTGATTGGCGATAATCACGCCGAGTGCAGCGTTGTTGCCCCCGCTCCCCCCAAACGTGCCCACCGCGTCATCGTCCGGCAGTGGCCCGGCACCAGCCAAACCGCCCGCCCCACCTCCTGCGATGCATCGATAACTTATACTTACCGGCGGATTAACATCGTCATCCACTCCGTTCCCGCCCGGGCTGGCAGTCGCTCCAGCCGGAACGGCTGAAGTGCCATTGGTGCCGCCCACACCCGAAGTCGTTCGGTCTCCGATCTGGTTGTAGCACTGCCCGAGATACATACCTCCAGACCCGGTTACTCCACCAATCCCCATCGAGTTCCCCGTGCCGCCCCCGCCTCCACCTGCCATCAAGCCCGGAGCTTGCGAACCTGCCATCGCCGCCTTCTTTCTCACATACGACGCCGCCCCTCCGCCCCCGGCACCAATATTACCCATTCCAAACGCACCCGCACTTGCGAGAGCCAACGGGTCTGGGCTGGCGCCTCCTGAAACGTTGCCGCTAAAACTCGCATTTGCTGCGCCGCCACTTCCAACGCCGATAAGATACTGATCGCCGGCAGACACCTTGACGAACTTACGGGCGTAGCCTCCTCCGCCTCCCAAGCCGTGGCTGGACGCTCCCCCTCCAGCACCCCAAACCTCTAACAACACAAGGCTTGCGCCATTTGGCACCGTCCAGACCGCCTCGCTGCCGGTATAGAAAAACGACACGCTGTTGCTGCTCGCCCCTCCCGACCCTGAATCCCCAGGGTCGCCTTTGGGTCCCTGAGGGCCAATCGGCCCCGTCGCGCCTATCGGCCCCACCGGTCCTTGTGAGCCCGCCGGACCTTGTGCACCGGCAGGTCCTGCCGGACCCTGAGCACCGGTCGGTCCTGCCGGACCCTGAGCACCTGTGGCGCCTGGTGTACCCGGCGCTCCAGCCGCCCCCGGCGTGCCTGGAATCCCCTGCGGCCCAGGTACGCCCTGGGGACCCGCTGGTCCCGTTGAGCCCGTCGCGCCAGTCGTTCCCGTGGCGCCCTTCGGGCCAGCTGGCCCCTGCGCACCCGGCACCCCCGGAAAGCCCTGCGGCCCTTGCTGCCCAGCCGGACCGGCTGGACCTGTTGCTCCTGCGGGCCCCGTAGGCCCCGCCGCTCCAATCTCCACCGTAAAAATCGCAATCGTCTTGTTGCTGAACGTCACCTGCAGAAAATAAGTCCCAGCCGCCAGGCTCGATGCCCGGGCACTCGCCGGAAAAGCGGCCACAATCTTCGTGGCCGTAGCGCTCTGCACCGTCAGCGTCGTCACACCCACGATGACTGTCGGCTTCGCCCCAAAATTCGCACCGTTAACCGTCAGAGTGTTGTGACCGTAGTCTACGATTGTGTTACTCACCACGGGAAAACCGTCGCCCTGCGCCAAAGCCGCAAAGCTCACGAAAAACACCACAACAATAAAAATGCGAACGACACCAGAACGGGTCATTGGCACCTTTCCGTTTCAGAAGTTCGTTTCAGAGCCGAAGGAAGGGACAGTCTTGCGGCAAAGTAAACCGATACAAGCTCAAAAGTACAGTCTTTTATTTTTTGACAATCCGGAGGAACCGAGACCGCGGTGACAATCACTGACGGCCAATTGTTGGAAGAGGTTTGCGCTTCCGAACACGCACATCATCGCGAGACACATGCATACGACGAGTCCGGCAGAGAGATTGAAAAAGCGGGATGGAACAGCGATGGCAGCAATGTCAATCGCCAGAAGTATGTTTTCGTAAGCGATGACCACGGCAACTGGATTTGACGAACAGAACTTTTCTCGAGTCCCGCAATGAACGAAGCCGTCGAAGGCAAGATCACCATGCGCCGTATCGATTACTATTAGCGGCTGGCGGCCTAACGAATTGTAAACAGTCATCTCAAGTTTCCTGCCCCCGATTCACCCAAGAAAGGATGTTTCAAAAAAACGCCACGTGATTTGGGCACCGCAACCTGACTCGTCCCGACCTGATTTTGCCAAAGGAACAAATTGGTCCAACTAATTCAAATTGCAAGGCACGGAAGATAACTAACCGTTGTACATATCGTCCGCTTCACGGTGAAATTCTGCGTTCCGTTGTGCAGTTTGAAATTCATATCGTGCCCATTCGCGGATTCTCGGAATCGGATGATCGTAAAACTTCAAGGCGGCCATTGCTTCCGCATCGTGCACTAAGGCTGCATCGCCGTGGTACATTTGGAACGAATGAACACCCGCGCAAAACTCGGAGAATACCCTCTGGCTCTTTTCGAAACGCGTCAGTACCCATGCTGTTAACTCAGGCACGCTCGGATTACCATCTGCATCGATTCTTGGTTGTGGCAAATGTCTCGCAATCTTTTCCGCACCTTTCTCTCCTACCTCTGAAAGCCAATCAGTCACAACTTCAAGCGGCAATGTAGAGAAAAACTGGAATTTCGAGAAGAAAAACTGTACGCCTCTTTTTTCATCTAGCATGATTTGACCCACCGCGGACATTATTTTCCGAGGATATCGAGTGGACCATGCTGAAAGTAAGTTTGACGCATCATCCCGCAATGCATATCGGTCGCTAACGAGGGCCAAGCAGGCCAACCTGATACATGAATCTGGATCAGTTTCCAAGATCGACTCCATGATCCGAGCCCACCACCAAGTTTCTTGCCTGCCTGGATGTACGGTAAAAGCCTCCAACGTGTTCCAGAAGAGCTCTGGCTCAGTCCTCAATATTTCAGGTTGATTATCGGCGTTTAGCGCGGCTGACAAGTATTCCATTGCAGCAGCAGAGCAAGATTCGTCGCCTGCGTTAATACAGGGCAAGAGTAATCTTAGAGCTGTAGTAATTTGATCGACGGCCACTCGAGAAGAGCCGACCCAGTAGGTAAATGCTCTTAAAAAACGGTGGGGTAGCTTACCATTACTGACTAGCCTGACAGTTCGATCGAAAACGTAGAGCTTTGCGCCGCCGGCGAGCGCTAACTGAAACGTTAACTCAGGCTTCGCCTTCTCAAACTGATCCAGCATTTGGTTTATGGGTCCCGGGTTGAAACCTGGAATCGCCAGCAGCCCGGCAATGAACCCCCGCACGAATCCCAAGTCACGGTCAATCGAAGCTGCGAGAATCTTGTCGAGCCGTTCAGTATCAGATTCATTCTTGCCAAACGCAAACCCTAACTCAAACGAACTCAAAGCCTCGGATGAAGTTAGCCAAACCAACTCTTTTTCTAGAAGCTGCTCCGAAGCTCGCAGCTCACCTGCTAGCTTAAGGAGCTCTGCCTCCCATTCTGATTCCCTTCCGTAATGGTCCCAGGACCTAACGCCAACTATTTCAATCAACCGAGAATGCAGTGAGTGGGGTTCCAATTCCAGAATCCATTCAATCAGTTTTTTCTTGTATTCTTCATTCACCTTTCCGTCTGCGGGCTTACCGGCAAGAGCAACGTATGTTTTCAGTTGGCTCACCAACCTTGCGCGGTCATCTTCGTTAAGTGGCGAGGTCGCGAGCAATCCTCTGAGTTGGTCAACCCACCCTTGCCGCGCAAAGAATGCAATATCACGAAGAAGAATATCGCGCGAGCGCGAAGCAATTTCGGGCACGGGATGATTACTCGCCGCAACGACAAATTCAAAAGCCTGCATCACGTAAGTGACCATCCGTTCAGGTTCAGGACTCCATTCGGCAGGGACAATCCTACCGGCAACCACCGGAGGCCCCAGGATGCGACCGGCTTGGAACTCAAGCATCCCACCGATTGCCCCGGCAAGGAGCTCAGCATTTTCGGTCGTGGCGGTGCTCAATCTCTGCCTTAGAATATCGAGTCGCGCCGGGAACGGAATGTCGCTTCCAGAGAGATACATTCGAAAGAGCTGCTGCCAGATACGCGAGGAGTTATTTGATATAGTTGGCTCAGATTCATTCACCCCAAGAATGAATAGAATTGTTTCGCATTCGCGAAAAAACTCTTTAAACTGCACAAATTGCTCCGCCAACCACACAAGATGACGCCTTGGACGGACCGAGCCGATCCAATCAGGCTCAACTGCCGCCCCTAGCTGATCCGGCGTGGCGGTTTCTAGAATCCGCCGTAAATGAGGTAGATACGTATCTGGGTCAGTTTCCACCAATTTAATCAGTTTATTAACCAAATCGATGTTCTGAAGATCTCGGGCCGTAAAAGCATCGGCGAATCTGCGAAAAAAGTCTCGTACAATTTTCCGCACCTCTTCATTTCGACCTTCAGATACTCTCTCTAGAAAAGGCTCATGAATGGTTTCGGGGAGATTTGAGAGGAAGCTGTCCGGGTCGTTTTCGACCCACCTGTGCCATGCTGCTTCGAACGCGATGGATGCGATGAGTTCAGGCGTGACTCGGTAATAAAGAGCGCCACGCTCCACGAAGCCGGGAGCATCTTTGATGGCTGCGAGATTCTGTTCAATCGTTTGCCGATCTTCTCCGAGTAATCGACAAAGAGAATCTAATTCCGTTGGGGTGTCGCCCTTTCTCTTGACTCTCTTGAGGAGCGCTATAGCTTCGACGGCCTTGCGCCGATCTTCCGTTTCCAATCGTGCCACGAAGTATTCCTCAAGCTTGCGAGCAATCGGGCTCATATCTCCAGCTTGTTTAATTGTTTCATCGTAGTGCGCGCACATGTCGGCAGCGATCCGCACAAAACCCTCGGACAGCTGTGCGTATGCGCGTATTCGTTCGGGCGCGATCTGAGGAAAATTATCCTTCAAAATAGTTTGAAGTTGAGGAATAGTGGGCTTTGGGACTAGTAGCTCCGGCGCCACACTTCCAAACCGTTCAGCACTGTTATCTATACAAATGCACCGGACCTTATCGCGAAATCCACGCAGAATACTTGACAATCGGACTCTAGAGGCGACAGAACATTCGTCTGCGACGAAGATTGCAAAGGCCGGCTGATAATTCACCAGAAGATTCGCTACTTCACCGAACCCATCTTCGTTGCTTGAATAAATAACCATAGACTTGACTTCCGGCTGTTCCTTCAGGGCTTCGAAAACAGTACGAGTCTTACCAACACCCGATGACCCGTGTATCGCCAAAACTGGATCGGGCGGAGTCCTCGAGAACTCCGTGTGCTTTGATATCTCGGCCTCTAGGCTCTCAAGGGCCGGATTTCGTACAAACTTCGGTGTTATCCCTGTGGCGGTCTGTTCCCAACGATCAAACAAGATGCAGAGGTTAGTAATGCCTGGTCGAAATCTCATTACTAGCGAGGGGAACAGATTAGCCATCTCGCAAACCTCACTTACTCCGAGCAC
>DASXLA010000060.1:0-5936 GCA_036496505.1 Candidatus Acidiferrum sp.
CTGCTTGCTTTCCTGGGCTGCGATTCGTATCTTCAGTGCCACAATGGCACCGCGTGGAACACGAATGGATTCTGCCGCCACAGCCGTGGCTCCGTGGATCTCACGGAGCGAAAAACCCATGCTGACCGTCTCGCAAATAAAAGAATTGTTGAAACTCCAGCCCCTCCCTTTGGAAGGCGGTTTTTTTGCTGAGGTTTATCGATCCGCGGGAAAGCTGTCCTCAAGCGCGTTGCCGCCCGGCTATTCGGCGGAGCGAAGCCTTTCAACCGCAATCTATTATTTGTTGACGCCGGATACCTTTTCCGCGATGCACAGGCTGCGCGGAGATGAGGTGTATCACTTTTATTTGGGCGATCCGGTAGAGATGCTCTTACTGAAACATGATGGAAGCGCCGAAGCCATTCTTGTTGGGTCTGATATTGCCACCGGAATGCACCTGCAGCACGTGGTTGCCGGAGGCACATGGCAGGGGGCGCGGCTTGCCCCTGGTGGCCAGTTCGCGCTGATGGGCACCACGATGGCGCCCGGCTTCGATCCCGCCGATTTTGAGTTGGGCAACCGCGATCAACTGAGCGCTCAATATCCGCGGTATTCGCCGCTTATTGCCATGCTCACTCGATAGGCAGGCCCTCACCTAGTAGCGGATGAAAAAGTAGGCGGACATCCCGAAGCCGATTACGATCACCGCCCACCTGACGTATTGCGGGTTCACGCGCTGCGCCAAATTCGCTCCGCCATACCCTCCAACGACGGCCCCAACGAGCATCAACACCGCCTGCGGCCAAAGTACGATGTGCGCGGCGATAAACGTCACAAGAGCGCTGCCGTTTACGATGCTCACGAGCAGCGATTTAATGCCGTTCATCGCGTGAATATTTTCCACGCCGAGAAACGCGAGCAACGCCAGCACCAGAATGCCTACGCCAGCGCCGAAGTAGCCCACGTAAACCGCAATGAGGAGCTGCAAAAAAAGTCCTGGAATCAGCAGAAGGCGCGGAGTCTTCGCGTCAGCGGAACTGGCACCAAAGCCGGCGCGGCTGCGAACCCATGTGGTCAGGCGTCCGCTGAAAACGAAGAGAAGTGTAGCAGTAAGCAGGAGCCATGGGACGAGATGAAGGAAGGTGGCCTGCGGCGTGATCAGTAGAATCCGAGCGCCGAGAACGCCTCCGATGATGCCGGTGACGATCAGTGGCGACAACAGACGACGCGCCTTCGCATCAAGAGTTTTGCGATAGGCAAAGGTGCTTGCCAGCGTCCCAGGAAAAAGCGCGGCCGTATTCGTGGCGTTCGCTTCGATCGGAGGAACGCCGGTAAAAATCAGTGTAGGAAATGAAATGAAGCTGCCGCCGCCAGCAACGGAATTGATCGATCCGGCCACGAACGCGGCGAAAAACAGAAGAACGGGATGCGTCAAGTGCACGCAAAAGAATACCTTGCGCCGAAATTGAAGTCATCCAGATTGACGCGATTGGCGAACGAACGTCTTGCGTTTCGTTGCCCGCGGACAAGGCTTTCGGTATATTTGAATGGGTATATATGACCGATCCGAAAGCGCCATTTGCGACTGTAGAAGAGGCGATCGAGGAGATTCGCCAGGGCCGCATGATTGTCCTCGTGGACGATGAGGACCGCGAAAACGAAGGCGATCTCACCATGGCGGCGGAAAAAATCACGCCCGAAGCCATCAATTTCATGTCCAAGTACGGGCGCGGCCTGATCTGCCTCTCGCTTTCCGAGCAGCGCTGCGATGCCCTCGATCTGAAGCCCATCTCGGAACGAAATACGTCTGCATTCGGCACTCCCTTTTGCGAGCCCATCGACGCGCGCCGCGGAACCACTACTGGCATCAGCGCCTGGGACCGCGCCACTACCATCCTGACGGCTACCGATCCTCACACGCGGCCCGAAGATCTTGCGCGCCCGGGCCACATATACACGCTTCGAGCACGCAATGGCGGGGTGCTGGTGCGCGCGGGACAGACCGAAGCTTCGGTTGACCTGGCGCGGATCGCGGGGCTCGATCCCTCTGGCGTCATCTGCGAAGTGATGAACGAAGATGGAACGATGGCGCGTGTCCCTCAGCTCGCGGAATTCTGCCGCGTTCACGGGCTGAAGTTGGTCACGGTGGCAAGCCTGATCCGTTACCGCATGCATCACGAACGAAATATCCGCAGAATCGCGGAATCGATGTTACCGACGAAGTACGGAAATTTTCGAATGATCGCGTACTCCAGTGATGTGGACCACGAAATCCACGTGGCGTTGGTTCGCGGCGCGACCCCGTCGGACCTGCCCAGCCTACCGGATAGCGGCGATGCCGTGCAGGAGACGGTCCCGCCACTGGCCGAGGATGGTCCGCCGCTCGTCCGTGTCCACTCGCATTGCTTGACGGGAGATGTGCTCGGCTCGAGCGCATGCGATTGCCGCGAGATGCTGGAGGGATCGCTGAAGGCAATTGCCGGGGAGAACCGGGGAGTTTTTGTTTATCTGCACCACACCGGGCGCGGCTTTCGGATCGATTCTCGAACCGAAGAAGGTGCCGCGTTGCCTAAAATCCTTTACCACCATCGTGAGCACGTGGACCGCGATCCTGGCGTGCAGCGCGTCATCCAGCACGAAAGCGGAATCGGAGCGCAAATCCTAAAGGACTTGGGATTGCGCCGCATCCGCGTCCTGACAAACCTGCCGCGCAAAGTGGTGGCGCTCGAAGGTTACGGATTGGAAATTGCGGACCAGGTCCCGCTGGCGATTCATCCCGCGAAGACCCACCAGGTTCTGTAGGGGCGTCCTGCCCGAATCAAAAGGCGCACTGCCAAACGTTACAATCGCTTGTCCTCGCCGATCTAGCGGCCGAAAACTAGCACTACAAAAGAATCGGGAACCATCGTTGGACGAGGGTGCGGATGTTCCGCAGTCGCCGCGGGCGGCGGCCCGAATTCGGCGGTCACCAGATAAATTTCGTGCGTCTTTCTGTCAAGGGCCATGGTTCGAGCGCCCATCTGGGTGGGAACATCCTCGACGACACTGAATTTGTCCGGCGAATCTTCGTGTACCACGGTCAAAACTCCCGAAAAGCACGAAGCAAAGGCGTAGGAGGTCGCGGGATCGAAGCGGTCGGCATCAACACCCACGCCGATGGGCGGTGTGGCAACCACTTTTCCAGAATCTGTGTCGATCACGGCCATCATTTTGTTGCCGCAACCTGCAAACAGGCGATGATGTTTCGCGTCGATGGCAAGCCCGGAGGGTTCTGCGCACGGAGCAAGCGGCCAGTGCGCCAAAACCGTTAGCTTCTTCGAGTCGAGTTCCACTTCCTCGCTCTTGTTTTCCACGTTGACGAAGACGTGGCCCTCGCCGTCAGCCGCGGCGAACTCGAGCTTTCCTCCAATCGGAATGGTGCCGGCGACCTCCCCGCTCGCACCGTCAATCGCTGTGACGCTGCCGCTGCGCCCGTTCATCGCAAACACACGCTTGGACGCGGGATCGTAAATAATTGCGTCCGGATTCATTTCCGCCTTGGCCTCGCCGATCACTGCAAGCGTTTTCAAGTCGAAAATCGTCACCGTGCCGGCTTGCCCATTGGAAGTGTAGCCGCGGTTCAGATCGTGAGCGAGCGCGATGCCATGCACGCCCGCAGTATTCGGAATTTCACCGACGACCTTTTCCGTGTCCACATTGAGAACCACCACCTTCGTGCCGCGCGAGATGAAAAGGCGCCGCGTGGGCGAGTCAAAAGTGATGTAGTCCCAAAATCCTTCGCCGCCGATCTTGATCTTTTTAAGGAGGCGATAGCCAGAGGGTCCCGGCGCCGGTGCCGCGGCTTCCACTCCTTGTATTAGGCGACTGTGGCCACCCAATCCGGCCGCGGCCACAAGGAGGGCGACCAGACCTGCTAGGCCCGAGTACGAAATAAGTCGCTTCGACGCCATCGATATATCTCCTGGGACGGCACAAGCCGCCAAAGTATTGGCCGACATCGTAATGCTGGCCACGCGGATCGTCAAATGAACGGGAGATTAATATGTGCTAATCATTCGACTACCTGCGCGGCGCCTTCAGCGGCGCTCGCCTGCCGGCAACAACAGCAGCTACAAAAACCGCGTCTACGGTGATTTCTTTGGAGCAGGCCCGACCGTGATGTAGGGCCTCATCTTTTTCAACTTCGCTTCCGAGATGCCGCGAATCACCAGCAAATCTGTGACGCGTCGAAAACGCCCGCCCTTGCTGCGGAAGTCCACGATGGCTTTCGCGGTAGTTGGGCCAACGCCGGGAAGCTGCTCAAGTTCCTTCGCTGTTGCCGTATTCAGGTCGATCGGATGTGCAGGCGGATTTTTCTTTGCCAGGGAATCCGAGCTGAAAGATAAAATCACGGCCAAGGTAAAGGCCGCGCAGCACAAACGCGATGCGAAGCTCCACGTCATCTGATTCCAGTCGCGCAAAGCGGGATCTCTCGCACACACACCAAAGCTTCGCTACACAGCGGCGGCGATACCGTGGGCGTCGTACTCTGTGACCGGCCCGAAGAGTGCGGCTTGCTCCCCAATTTTGGCGCGGTCACCCACCAGAACGATTTGCGCATTCGCCGAATCGAAATGGCGGCGCGCTGCGGCGAGCACGTCCTCTGCGGTAAGCCGGCGAATCCGCTCCCGATATGTTTCCAAATAGTCGTCTGGCAATTGGTCCAGATAGACAGTCGAGAGCTGGCCGAGTAATCCGTCCTGGGTGGCCACGCCCAGCGAAAACACGCCGGTCAAATAGCTACGGGCGCTGTCCAACTCTTCCGCAGTGACTGGCAGGGAGCGGATCCGGTCCATCTCGTAAAACATTTCGGTAAGCGTGGCCGCAACCACTTCGTCCCGCACCGCCGCGCGCACCGTGAAATATCCCTGCTGGCGCAAAGCGTTCACGCCGCTGCCTGGACTGTAGGTGTAGCCCTTCTGCTCTCGAATATTGATCACCAGGCGCGAATGGAACGCCCCGCCGAAGATTGAATTCGCGAGGATCAGCCGATACCAGTCAGGATCGCGGCGTGTGATCGCCAGATTGCCCAGCAGCACTTGTGCCTGCACCGTTCCCGGCAAATGCACTAGGTGCACGCGGCGGCCAGACTGGCGTGGCGGCGCGGGCCACGTGGGTGCCACCGGCTGCGGAGCCTTCCAGTTGCCGAATACTCTCTCGACTTGATCGAACATCGCATCAGTCGAGAAATCGCCGACAACAATCAGCAACGCATCCGACGGCACATAGTGGTGGCGATAGAATTCCTCAAGTTGCTCGCGGCGAAACGCGGCCACCTGCGTTTCCGTGGGCGCAACGACGGCATACGGATGCGCGCCGAAAAGAACGCCCCGCAAACGCTCGCTCGCGAGGAAGCCCGGTGTGGTGCGTTCGATCTTCAACTCCTCAAGCTTCTGGCGGCGCTCGCGCTCGAACTCCTCCTCGGGAAAGGAAGCGTTGCGCACGAGATCGGCGATTAATTCTAGAATATCCGCCGAAAATTCCGCCAGGCCTGACGCTGAAATCGAGCTTGAATCCGCGCCGGCATACGTGCCAAGCCCGGCGCCCATGCGTCGCAAATCTTCTTCAATCCGGCGGCTTGCACGCGAGGCCGTGCCGGTGCGGACCACAGTCGCCGTCATTTCGGCCAGGCCCGGCGCCCGTCGCGCCACTACGGCGTTGCCACTGCGAAAATAGAGCTGCGCTGAGATTTTGGGAAACGCTCGCGACTCGACAAGCACTACCTGCATCCCGTTCGATAGTTGCCGAACCGCGCGTTTGGGCCACAGGACTGGACGCTCGGGAGCGAGCGCGGGAACCGAGCTGCGTTGCGAAGGTGCTACCGGCGCGCTCGTTCGCGTCATCGCGCACCTCCAAGAGCCACGGGACGCCGCACCAGCACCGCCCGATTGCTCGGCACAAGATATTTTCTGGCGATG
>DASXLA010000061.1:0-30284 GCA_036496505.1 Candidatus Acidiferrum sp.
TACAGCCTCCTTTTTCTGCCTCCTGTTCTCTCTTTGCGCTCTTTTGCACACTCGCATCCTTTGTTTTCAGCACTTTCTATCTACATTGCAAAAAAAGGGCGCGTAGTTGCTCCTCGAAGGCAATCCAACAAAGATCAGACCAAGAAGGATCAGGCAGATTTGCGAGGAGGAGGACCTACCGTGCGGGTGGCGAGACGAAATATTACCTAATGATATTGTATCATAATATTAACGTTTGTCAATGGCTTTTTCGATGAGGGTGATGTCAGGCAGCTTGTGTAAAAAAGCGGAGGGGTAGTTTTTCCATTGCTCATTGAAGCGATGGAAGATGCGTAGATGGTGGTGCGCAGTTTGCACCACAGGTGCCGGGGCATCTGAAAGAAGGAGAGCAGGGTCGGGCAGATCCTGTTCGAATGTACGCACCAGTGCGGGGTAAGCACTCTTCCAGTGCGCCTGGAAGGCGCGAAACCTTGCAGCGAGGCGATGTGGAGTGGTGAGGACGAGGCTGAGAAGCAGGCATGCGGCGGAACATCGTCGGGCACACCACAAGATGAGGCTAGATACTATCTTGGCACTTGTAATGTGATTTACTGATGTGTATATTTCTGCCCCCGCGACGTACTCATCGATTTATAGTATCTATTGAGTAATCAGCGGAGAAAGGCAAGGCCCAGCCCATGCTTATCCAATCAGGCGACCTCTGGCATTGCACCAACCCGAAGTGTCTCTCGGAATTGTCCATCGGTGTCACGCGGGAAATCGAAGTGACGCATGTTTACTGCGTGTGCGGCAGCGTGATGAAAAAGCACTATACGCCGCCGGTGTTCACGTACCTGGATTTCATCGGCGAGCGCAAGGAGGAATTCGCGCACGGCCAGAAGCTGCCAGCGGAATCTTCGCTGCAGCACGCGCGCAACGAGTGAGCCCATGTGTGCCCAACCGGTTTCGAACGCCGCCCCGGAGGACAGAGGGCACAGCAGGCACACACTGCTGGTGCGAGCCTCGGTGGCGCGCACTTTCGGAAGCCTGGCAAGCTTCCTGGCCATCGTGTTTCTGGGAGTGGGGATCTACCTGCTGCGGGAGTCGCTCAGCGATCCGCTGACCGCGCAGTCGGTCGGACTGATCGCCGGCGCTTTCATCGTGGCGCTGGCAACGATGCTGATTTATTTCATGTGCGCACCGCGCGCGAGGTTTCGCAGCGGGAGAATGCGCCGCCGAAGCCACGCCCGGGAATCGCAGCGGTATACGCTGGTGGCAGAACGACCAGCGGCTTCCGGGGAAGAACGGAGCAAAGACCTGGTGGCCGCGGGCTAGTTCAAGTCAACTGAAACGGCCGACAGGGAGGCGAAATCGGACGGGGGATTGCCGCCCGCGCAGCAGGACTGGGCGGCTAGGCCCTGGGAATGGCCGCGAAGTAGCGCTCGTCGAGGATGCGCTGGTGGTGCAGTTCGTGGCCGGCGATGATAAAGGCGAGGGCGCGCACGGTGACTTCGTTTTTGTTGGCGACGCCACGGCGCGTCCAGGCGGCGTCGTTCAGGGAGCGGAACAGCGCAATGGTGGCGATGCGCACGGCCGCGAACTCTTCGGCGAGATCGGTCAGGCGGCGCTCGCCAAAACCACCGCTCTTGACGTAATCGTCCTGTTCGAATCCGGCCATGGGGGTCTGGTCGCCGCGCGCGATGCGCATGGCGCGATAAGCAAACACGCGCTCGCTGTCGGCCAGGTGTCCCACGACTTCCTTGACGCTCCATTTATCGGGGGCGTAGCGAAAATTGCCCTCGCGCTCGCTGCGCGCGGAGAGCATCTGCATCATGTGCAAGCGTTGAGATTCCAAGGTGGCGAGGGCATCGTCGCCGGGAACGAGCGCGATGTACTTGGCGTAAGAAGCGGCGAATTCGTTGGCCTCAGGTCTTGCTGGTCTCATGACTCATTCTCCCTGCATCCTGCGCACCGATTTGTTCCTGGACGTGGCGGCGGAATTCCTGGGGATGGGAAATTTTGACGAAAGGTTCGGGAGTACCGCCGGTGCCGCGCACGATGACGCTGCCGCAGCCGATCATGCGCTCGAGCATGGTCTCTTCGACGCCGACACTTTCCACGCGAGACAACATCATGTCCAGGGTTCTGCGGCTGCCCATGCCAGTTTTGATAAGCACGCGCTGGTTGGTGACGGCCATTTCGGTGGCGTTGCGCTTGGCCATGCCCCACAGCAGGCTGGCCAAGGCAATCACCAGCAGAATTCCCCCGAGGATCGACGCGCCCTGATAACCGCCGGGAAATCGTTGCGTGTTTTCCGCCATTTCCGGGCGCTTGGCGAAGGCTTCGTAGAGCAGCCACAATCCGGGCAGGCCCAGCAGCAAGGCCATGAACAGCGGGCCGAGGAGCACAATCCAGTGATGCCTGGTCTGGTAGATCAGCGTCTCTCCGGGCACCAAGTTTCTCTCGATGTGACTCATCGACTCCTCAGCGGCAGCGCCGCGGCGTTTTCCGCGCGCTGTGCGAAATCATACTTGATACTCTAGGCTCATCAAAGCGTGCAGCGGCGGAGCTGCCGACACGTATCCTGACGCCAGAGGCAGCATGAGCATGGTACTCCAGAAAGCGCGCGTGGCATTTCAGGGGGAAGCCGGGGCGTTCAGCGAAGCGGCCGCGGTGCAATTGCTGGGCGAGGGCATCACCACGGTTCCCCGCGCAACGTTTGACGGGACATTTGCGGCGATCAAGGACGGGTCGGCCGAGGCTTTGCTGGTGCCGGTGGAAAATTCGCTGGCGGGTTCAGTGGTGCGTGTTTTCGATCTGCTGCTGGAAAGCCCGCTGCAAATTATCGCGGAAACGATTTTGCCGATTGAGCATCATCTGATCGGGTGCCCCGGCGCGACGCTGGCGGAGATTCGCTCGGTGGCTTCGCATCCCATGGCGCTGGCGCAGTGCGAGCGGCTGTTTACGGATCATCCTTCGTGGAAGCGGGTGCCCGCGGAAGACACCGCCGGGAGCGTGAGGGAAGTTCTGGCGCGGCAGGACAAATCATCGGCAGCCATCGCCGGGCGGCGGGCCGCCGAACATTATCGCGGCGCGATCCTTGCGGAGTCGGTGCAGGACAATGCGGAGAATTTTACGCGCTTCGTGCTGCTGGTTCCGGCGAGCGAAGCCGCGGGGGTGGCCTCGTCAAATGGGCACAAAATGTCCATTGCCATGCGGCTGGCGCACCGGCCGGGGGCTTTGCTGGCGTCGCTGGAACCATTCGCGCGCCACGAAGTAAATCTGCTGAAGATTGAAAGCCGTCCGATTCACGGGCGGCCGTGGGAATACCAGTTTTTTCTGGACGTCGAATCGGAACGGCCCGGCGGACTGGAGCAAGCGCTTGCGGAAGTGCGCAGCGCGACGGCCGAGCTGCGGGTGCTTGGGCGTTACCCGGCAGCGCGAACGCCATGAGGTTTCAGCAGGCGTTCCCAACGACGTGGCTCGAAGAGTTGCTCTCAAAGTCACCGTGATGCAGAGAAGGAGCCAAGTTGCGGGCATGGTTACGGGCTGCTAAAATTGACCGTTTGCCGGGTCGCAGGCGTTCCCACCGGTGAGCGTGCGGGCGGATCTTACCCCTATAAATAGGCCGTGACCAAGACAACCAACATTCCGTTCGCGCGCCAGAAAAGCGGGGCGTTACCATAGATTTTAGAAGGGCTTACCCGGCGCTGGCGCCGTTGCCCGCAGACCTGAGGCCTGCGGAAGGAGAGCAGTGTGGCTAAGTACGATGTAGCGATTATCGGCAGCGGCCCGGGGGGTTACGTGGCGGCCATTCGTGCCGGTGAATTGGGATTGAAAACGGTGGTGGTAGAGAAGGATCCCTTTCTCGGCGGCACCTGCCTGCATGTGGGATGCATTCCCACCAAGGTGCTGCTGCATCACGCGGATATTTATGACCACTTCAAAAATGCCGCCGAGCTTGGCTTGGAGGTGACCGGGCTGAAGGTCAATTGGGCCGCCGGGCTCGACCGCAAAGACAAAATCGTCAAGAAACACGCCAAGGGCGTGGAGTTTCTTTTCAAGAAAAACAAAGTGGAATGGGCGCAGGGCTGGGGACGCTACGAGGGGCCCGGCCGCGTCAGCGTGGAGAAGGACGGAAAGAAAACGCAGATTGAAGCCTCAAATATTTTGATGGTGAGCGGCTCGGAAGCGCGGGCGTTGCCGGGAATCGAGCCGGACCACAAGATGATTCTGACCAACCGCTCGATTTTGGCGCTTCCGGCAATCCCGAAGACCTTGATTGTCGTGGGAGCCGGCGCGGTGGGGGTGGAGTTCGCTTCGATCTACAACTCGTTTGGCAGCGAAGTGACGATACTGGAGGCGCTGCCGCGTGTCGTGCCGGTGGAAGATGAGGAAGTTTCCGCGGAGCTCGAGAAAGCCTTCCGCAAAAGAAATATTCAGATTCACACCAGCAGCAAAGTGGAGTCGGTGAAGAAGGACGCCAAGGGCGTAACGGTGGTGTTCACCGACAAGGACGGAAAAAAACAGACTCTGCAAGCGGAAAAATTGCTGCTGGCCGTGGGCCGCAAGCCCATGACGGAAAATTGCGGGCTGGAAAAGTCGAAAGCAAAAATGGATCGCGGTTTCGTTCTGGTGGGCCCGCACATGGAGACGGAAGAAAAGGGTTTGTACGCCATCGGCGACATCGTCGCGGGTCTGCCGCAGTTGGCGCACGCGGCCATGATGGAAGGTATCGTGGCGGTCACGCATATCGCGGGAAAACCGACGCAACCGATCGTGAAGACGCGCATTCCCAACGCGACGTATTGCGAGCCACAGATCGGCTCCATCGGACTGACGGAAAAACAGGCGCGCGACGCGGGCTACGCGGTGAAGACGGGAAAGTTTCCCTTCGTGGGCAACAGCAAGGCCACCATTCTTGGAAATCATGGCGGGTTCATCAAAGTGGTTTCCGATGAAAAATTCGGCGAGGTATTGGGCATTCACATCATCGGGCCGCTGGCCACGGAAATTTTGTCGGAAGCTGCCACCGTCCTCAATCTGGAAGGCACCATCGACGATATGATGAACATGATGCACGCGCATCCCACGGTGTGGGAGGGGATGGGGGATGCGTTCGCTTCGGTGCGGGGACTGCAAATCAATGTGTGAGTTTTTGAAGAGAGCGGAATGAACGGTTGTCTGGTTGTCGATGCGGGATTGATGGGCTACGCGCAGGCGTGGGAGCTGCAGAAGCGTGTGGTTGCGGCGCGCAAGGCCGGCAACATCGAGGATGTGCTGCAGCTGTGCGAACATCCGCACGTCATTACGCTGGGCCGCAATGGCAAACGCGAAAATCTGCTGGCTTCGGAGCAGGTGCTACGGCAGAAAAATGTGGAGTTCCACGCTTCGGACCGCGGCGGGGATATTACCTATCATGGGCCGGGGCAAATTGTCGGCTACCCCATTTTGAATCTGGCCGCCATCCGCAGGGATGTGGGCTGGTACGTGCGCATGCTGGAAGAAACCATGATTCGCGCCTCCGCGGACTTCGGAATCCGCGCGGAACGCGTCACCGGCAAAACCGGCATCTGGGTGCGCGGTTCGCGGGAGGCCGAAGAGAAACTCGGAGCCATCGGCGTGCACCTCAGCCGCTGGGTGACTTCTCACGGCTTTGCCTACAACGTGTCGACGGATTTGCGTTATTTTGATTTGATCGTGCCTTGCGGGATTGCCGGACGCAAAGCCACGTCGCTCGAAAAGATTCTGGGGCGCACGGTGACGCGTGAAGAAACGGAGCCGGCGCTGGCGCGTCATTTTGGCGAGGTCTTCGGTTTGGAGATGCGCGAAACTGCGCCGGCAGAATTGCTGGCGCGTTTGGAGGCTGCTGAAGAGGCTGCGGGCGCGGCAAATTTAGAAAAGGGCGAGACCGTCGCGGCAATATTGTAGAGGTTGGAATTCGCAGTAACCAGCGGGGAGCGCGGATGAAGAAGGAACTGACGCGGCAGCAACACCTGGACCTGTACTACTACATGCGGCTGAACCGCGCCGTGGAAGACACCATGGTGAAGCTCTTCCGCCAGAACAAGATTGTGGGCGGGCTGTATTCGAGCGAAGGGCAGGAAGCTATTTCGGTGGGCACCGCGTACGCGCTGGAGAAAAAGGATTGGCTGGCGCCCATGATCCGCAATATCGGCGCGCTGCTGGTAAAGGGCGTGCCACCTCGCGATATTTTTACGCAGCACATGGCGAAATATTCTTCGCCGACGCGGGGGAAGGATGGCACCAGCCATTTCGGCGACCTGGAAAATTTGCACATCGTTTCGCCCATTTCCATGCTGGGCGATTTGATCCCGGTCATGACCGGCGTAGCCATGGCGGGGCGCTACCTGGGGCAGAAAATCGTGGCGATGACGTGGATTGGCGACGGAGGCAGCTCCACCGGAGTGTTCCACGAAGGATTGAATTTCGCGGCGTCGCAGAAAGCGCCGTTCGTTTTGATACTGGAAAATAACCAGTGGGCTTATTCGACGCCGGTGAAGCGGCAGGTTCCGGTGAAGGATTTGGCGGACCGCGCCAAATCGTATGGAATTGCGAGTTACATCGTGGACGGCAATGACGTGGTGGCGGTGTACACCACCGCAAAGGAAGCGGTGGAGCGCGCGCGTGCCGGCGAAGGCCCGATTTTGATTGAAGCCAAGTCCATGCGCATGCGCGGCCATGCGCAGCATGATCCCGCGGAGTATGTGCCCAGGGATATGTTTGAATACTGGAAAGCGCGTGACCCCATTGTTTTGTATGAAAAATATTTGACCGGCGCGAAATTGCTGGACGCGAAAAGCAAAAAAGAAGTCGACGACTGCATCGAGACTTTGCTCACCAAAGAGCGCGATTTCGCGGAAGGTTCGCCGATGCCGCCCGCGGAATTTGCGGCCCAGGGCGTCTACTGCACCGGCGACGAGTGCCACAAAATTGCACCGAAGTGGGAGAGATCGAAGGCGGAGGTGACGCCGCCAAAATCGAGCATCGCAGCGGTCTGGTCGGTGGAAGGATTTGGAGAAGGAAAAGGATCGGGCGGCAAAAATGCGCCGATCCATTTCGGCGATACTACCCCGGCAATGCCGCAGCTGAGCGATAACGAAAGCAAGCTCGCGCCCAAGAGCCCGACAAAAACTGTGGCCAAGAAAGTCAGCGGTGGCTCGAACGGGAAAAGCAAATCTGCCGCGCCCGCGGCAACCGGCAAGAATGGCGCGCGCAACGCGCCTGCTCGCGCTGCGGCCAAGCCCGCTGCCACGCCGCAAGGGAAGAGGAGATAAGCATGGCCGATTCCCACACAGCGGTTGCGGAAAAACCAAAAGCAAACGGGGCGGCGGGCCCCGGCGCAGGACCAGTCACCTTTCTCGAAGCCATCAAGCAGGCGATGTTCGAGGAGATGGAGCGCGACCCCGCGGTGGTGCTGCTCGGCGAAGACGTCGGCGTGTACGGCGGCGCTTTCAAGACCAGCGAAGGATTGCTGCAGCGCTTCGGCTGGGAGCGCGTCATTGATACGCCCATCAGCGAAAGCGCCATTATCGGCGCGGCTTGCGGGATGAGCTACCTGGGACTGCGGCCCATCGCGGAAATGCAATTCATTGATTTCATCGCCTGTTGCTTCAACCAGCTTACAAACTTCGTGGCCAAGGGCCACTATCTATGGAATGCGCCCGCTCCCATCGTGGTGCGCGGGCCATCCGGCGGTGGCGTGCACGGCGGGCCGTTTCACTCCGCGAATCCGGAAATGTATTTCGTGCACACTCCGGGATTGAAGGTTATCTATCCGTCCACGCCCTACGATGCCAAAGGACTTTTGAAGGCCGCCGTGCGCGACAATAATCCCGTGCTCTTTTTCGAGCATAAATTTCTGTACCGGCGTATCAAGGAAGAATTGCCGGCCGGCGACTACACCGTGCCCATCGGCAAAGCGATTGTGCGGCGGCCCGGCAAGCACCTGACCATCATTTCCTACGCGGCCATGATGCACACTTCGCTGGAGGCCGCCGAAGCTCTGGCCAAGGAAGGCATCGACGCGGAAGTGATCGACCTGCGCACGCTCTTGCCGCTGGATGAGGAGACCATTTTGCAGTCGGTGCGAAAAACCAACCGCTGCCTGGTGGTGCACGAAGACACTCGCACCGGCGGCATCGCCGGAGAAATTGCCGCGATACTTTGTGAAAAGGCTTTTGGCGATCTGGACGGGCCGCTGCTGCGGGTAACCGCGCTGGACACGCCGGTGCCTTACGCGCCGACGCTGGAAGAATATTTTCTGCCCAACGCGAAAAAGGTTTTTGATGCCGCTAAAGAATTGGCGCGCTACTAACGATAATAGCGGTGGCAGCTTGATTCAGGAAAAGCGCGCCGCGCTTCCCGGGTTTGCAGCGTTTTTCAGAGGAGACCGGACATGGCCGTAGATATCGTAATGCCGCAGATGGGCGAAAGCATTTTTGAAGGCACCATCACCAAGTGGCTGAAGAAGCCGGGCGACAAGGTGGAGCGCGACGAACCTTTATTTGAAATCTCCACGGACAAGGTGGACGCGGAAATCCCTTCGCCTTCGGCCGGGGTGCTGAAAGAGATCAAGGTTGGCGAAGGGAAAACCGTACCCATTCAGACGGTGGTGGGCGTGATTGACGCGGTCGGGGCCGCCGCTGGCGCCCCCGCTCCCGCACCGGCAAAAAGCGCCGCGCCAGCTCCCGCGCAGAAACAGGCCGCGGCTCCCACCCCGCAGGCTGCTCCCGCAAACGGCCGGGCGGCATCCTCGGCGACACCCGCTTCCGCACCGCCGCGAACACCGGCCCCGGCTCCCGTGGCGACCACGGCAGTGCCGGCCACCGGCACCAGGGATGGCGGACGCATTCACAGTTCTCCGCTGGTGCGGCGCATGGCCAAGGAACATGGCATCGATTTGACCGGCGTCACCGGAACGGGCGCAGGCGGACGCATCAGCAAGCAGGATATCGAAGCGCTGATCGCCGGCGGCGGCCAGCATCGCGGCGGCGCTGCCGAACAGATGGACGAGAGCGCCGAGACAGAACAGCAGCTCGAGGAAGCCTTCAACGAACCGGCTCCCGCGCGACAGGCACCACCCATGTCGCCTCCCGCAGCGCGCCCCGCGCCTCCGCCCGGCGCGACGCAACACGGCGGACAAGTGCACGCCGCGTTTGAATCCGCGGTGCCCCGCGAGAAGATTTATTTCGGCGACTACGAAGTGCAGCCCATGAGCGTGATGCGCCAGCGCATCGGCGAGCACATGGTGGCTTCCAAGCGGGTCTCCGCGCACGTCTATTCCGTGGACGAGATCGACATGAGCAAAGTGGCCGCGCTGCGCGCCAAGTCCAAGGACGAGTTTGAAAAGCGCAACGGCACCAAGCTAACCTTTATGCCCTTTTTCGTGAAGGCCGCGGTGGCCGGCTTGCGCGCCTATCCCACGCTGAATTCCTCTCTCGACGGAACCAACGTGGTGATGCACAAGGAGATCAACATCGGCATCGCCGTGGCCCTCGACTGGGGCCTGCTCGTTCCCGTGGTCAAGCATGCCGACGAGAAAAACATTCTGGGCATCCAGCGCACCATGAATGACCTGGCGGAACGCGCGCGCTCCAAGAAATTGCGGCCCGAAGAAGTGCAGGAAAGCACTTTTTCCATTACCAATCCCGGCGTGTTCGGCGGGCTGTTCGGTTTGCCGGTGATCAGCCAGCCCAACGTGGGGATTCTCGGCCTGGGCGCCATTGAAAAGCGCCCGGTGGTCATCAACGATTCGATTGCCATCCGCTCGATGTGCTACGTGACCTTGTCCTACGATCATCGCGTGGTGGATGGCGCTATCGCGCACCAGTTCCTGCACAAAGTGAAAGAGTCGCTCGAGAACTGGTCAGAGCCGCTGCTGTAGAATCGCCTGGAAAACCCGGGCGTTCGGCGTTTCCGGCCACACGCATACTTCGCGGCGCCGGGCGCTTTACTCTTTATCTCCGAAGCGCAACACCACGCCAAAAGACACGCGCAGATTGTTCTGCGTGGCTCCCGAGCCGTCGATGCGCGCAAAACGCGTGAGTAGATAATCCACCTGGCCGGCGCGAATGGCGAAGCCGTGGGAAATGGGCAGGTCTACGCCCAAGCCGCCGAGAAACACCACGCTGTTTTCACCCGCGTGCAAGCCGCCACTCTCCGCGGTCAGCCGTCCCCCGCCGATCAGCGCCTGCGCGAAGGGCGTGAAGTAGCGGTGATTGCGGAAGGTGATGCGCGGTCCACCGGCGTAGGTATACAGGTTGCTGGTGATTCCGGAAGGCAATCCCTGAAAGCGGTACGCGCCGCCATCCGCGGCAAGCGCCAGCCAGTGCCGCAGGTGATACGCAAACTCGCCGCTTCCGCCGATCAGGTTAAACGCGCTGGAATTAGCGCTGTGCGCGCGCGCATAGGAGAAGGCGCCGGAAGCTTCGAATTCCGGCGTGGCGTAGGGCGTCCATTGCGCGCGCGCCGGCGAACCCGCCGCGCCCAGCAGCAGGAGCAGGGCTGCGAGGCGCGCGATGGCCGCGCACGGCAAACAGGCCGGTATGGAGATGAGCGCCGCCGCTAGCGTGCGGCGCGTCATGGCTGCACCGTCAACGTCAGCGGAGCGCTGTGCTGCACCGATCCTCCGGTGGCCGTGATGGTGATGGTGTAGGCGCCTGCTGGCGTGCCCAGTTTGCGGAACGAGGAGCTGCTGGCGCATCCATAAAGCGCCACTCCGAAAAATCCGCACAGCAGCAGCAGCTTCAGCGTGGATTTACCGCCGAGCCACTTCTTGCGGCGAAAGCCCAGGCCCGCAAGGAGCATGCCCGCCAGCGGCATGCTGAACGCCAGCAACGGCCCGGAGCGTTTGTTGAAATTTTCGGCGAGGAACGGATCACCTGTGGTGGTCATGACCACGAAGGTGAACGTTGCCGGGCTGGCTTCCGGTGTAATGGTGGCGGGCTGGAACAGCACGGTGGTGTTCGCCGGCGCCCCGGAAGCCGCGAAAGTGATGGCCGTCGCGAAGGGCACATTGTTGAGCGGTGTGACCGTCATGGTGAACGAGGCTCTCCCGCCGGCTTTGACGGTTGCGGCCGTGGGGGCCGCAACGATGGAGAAGTCCTGCGCCACGGCGTCGACGGTGGTGAGGTCGCTGGCGGCGTCGTTCGCGGTGTTGAGTTCGCCGCCGCCGGAAACGCTCACGCTGTTGGTCACACTCGCCGGGGCCGAGCCGGCCACGTCCACCGTCAGCGTGATCGCCGGATAGCTTGCGCCCGCGGCCAGCGTGTCTGCGCGCGTGCAGGACACCGTGCCGAGAACGCAAGTCCAGCCGGTTCCGGAAATGGCCGCAGCCGTGAGGCTCGCGGGCAAAGTGTCGGCAACAGTGACCGTGCCGCTGGTCGATGCGCCTGCGGTATTCGCCACGGTGATGGTGTAGATTGCGCCGGTCTGGCCCTGATGGAAGTTGCCGGCATGCGTCTTGGACACCGTCAGATCCGGCGCCGGCACCGTCAGTGTCGCGGTGGCGGTGTTACCGGCGCCCGCGTTGCCGGAGGTAACGGTTCCGGTCGTGTTGACGTGCGTGCCTCTCAGCGTGGCGGTCACGTTGATCGCGAAAATGCACGTGATACTGGCGGCCACGGTTCCCGCGGCAAGGTTGATGGTGCCCGCACCGGCCGCTGCGGTGATGGTTCCTCCGCCGCACGAGCCGGTCATCCCGTTTGGCGTGCTGACCACCACCCCGGAGGGAAGCGTGTCGGTCATGGCTACTCCGTTGAGCGCCGCCGTGGCGTTGGCATTGGTAATCATGAAGGTCAGCGTGGTGTTCGCTCCCAGCGCGATGCTGGGCGCGCCAAACGCTTTGGCGATGGATGGCGGCGAGAGCACTGTCAGCGTCGCGGTGTTGCTGGTGGATCCGGCGCCGCTTTCCGTGGAAGAAATGGCTCCGGTGGTGTTGTTTTTCACCCCCGCGGTGGTTCCGGTGACGTTGACGCTGAAGTTGCAGGAAGCGCTGGCAGCCAGCGTTCCTCCGGCAAGACTGACTGCGGAGCCGGCGGCCACGGCGGTGATGGTGCCCGCGCCGCAGGAACCGCTGAGCCCGTTCGGGGTGCTGACCACCAGGCCGGAGGGCAAGGCGTCTGTAAATCCCAACCCGGTGAGCGGCACCGCGCCATTCGGATTGGTGATGGTGAAGGTCAACGAGCTAGAGCCGTTGAGCGGAACGGTGGCCGCGCCAAATGCTTTGCTGATCGTTGGAGGAACCGTGCCGGCGGTGACACTGAGGTTAGCGGTGGCGGTGTTGCCGGTGCCGCCGTTGGTAGAGGTGACGTTGCCGGTGGTGTTGGTGTAATTGCCGGCGGTTGCGCCGGTCACCGTGACGCTGAACTGGCACTGGCCGCTGCTGGCGATGGTTGCGGCGGTGAGGGCGATTCCCGTGGGCGCGGTGGTGGTCACGGTTCCGCCGCAAACGGAAGCGGAAGCGCTGGCCACGGTGAGGCCGGTGGGCAAGGTGTCAGAAAAAGCTACGCCGGTGAGCGCCGCGGTGTTGGCGCCCGGGTTGGTGATGGTGAAGGTCAGTGAAGAAGTGGCGCTGACGGCGATGGTTGTGGGGTTGAAGGATTTGGCGATGGAGGGTGGGGCCAAGACGTTGAGGCTGGCGCTGGCGGTGTTGCCGGTCCCGCCGTTGGTGGAAGTGACGTTGCCGGTGGCGTTGTTTTTCACGCCTGCCGTGGTTGCGGTGACGTTGACGGAAAAATTGCAGGAGGAGCTGGCGGCAATGGTTGCGCCAGAGAGTGTTGCACTGCCGGAGCCGGCGGTGGCGGTGATGGTACCGCCGCCGCAGGAGCCGCTGAGGCCGTTGGGCGTGGCGATGACCAAACCGGCGGGCAGGCTGTCGCTGAAAGCAATGCCGGTGAGCGCCGCGGTGGAATTGCTATTGTTGATGGTGAAGGTCAGCGAGGTGGAACCGTTCAAGGGCACGCTGGCCGCGCCAAAAACTTTGGCGATCGCCGGCGGCGCGACCACCGTGACGGAGGCGTTCGCAGTATTTCCGGTGCCGCCTTCCGTCGAGGTGGAGGAGACGCTGTTGTTTTTCACACCCGCGGTGGCGCCGGCGACATCCACGGTTACCGTGCAGGAGCCGCTGGCGGCCAGGGTGGCGGCGGAGAGACTTACCGAGGAAGCGCCGTCCGCGGCAGTGGCCGTGCCGGTGCAGGTGCTGGCCAGATTTCCCGGCGTGGCCACCACCAGGCCGGCGGGCAGCGTATCCGCAAAGGCGACGCCGGTGAGTGCGATCGCGCCGCTGGCATTGGTAACCGTGATGGTCAGCGAGGTGGTGCCGTTCAACGGAATGGTCGCGCCGCCGAAGGATTTGGAAATGGTCTGCGCCGCAACCGTCCCGGTGCCGCTGAGCGCCAGCGTCTGCGGGCTGTTGCCGGCGTCATCCGTCACCGTCAGGGTGGCCAGTTTGGCGCCGAGGGTGGCCGGAGAAAAAGTGACGCTGATGGTGCAGGTACCGGCGCCGGGCACGGTCGCGCCGCAAGTGGTCATCTTCGAAAAATCGCCGGAATCTGTCCCGGTGACTGCGATGGAAGAAATATTCAGCGTGCCGCCGGAATTGTTGGTCAGGGTGACGACTTGTGGGGCGCCGGAGGTGCCGGCGTTCTGGTTGCCGAAGGAAAGGCTGGCAGGCGCAAGGCTCACGGGAAGGGTTTGCAGGAAGATGGAAACATTGTTAGCGCCGTTGTTGGTGAACACCAGGTCCAGCGCGCCATCGCCGTTGAAATCGGCGGTCGCGGCGCTGAAGGTTCCGCTGGAAGTGGTGAAGGTCACGGCCGATCCGAAGCTGCCGTCGCCGACTCCGGGAAAGAGAAAGGCCTGGCCGGCGGTCTGGTCGGCCACCACGATGTCCAGGATGCCGTCGCCGTTGTAGTCTCCGGCCACACCGGAAATGAGGTTTGAGCCTGCCGAGGGATTGGAAAAGAGCGTGAGCGTGCCCGCTCCGTTTCCCAGAAGGATGGCCACGTCGGAAGCGTTGACCGCAGCGACATCCAGATGCGTGTCACCGTTGAAATCGCCGGCGATCAAGCCGATGGGAAATCCCGAGCCGCCCACCCCCGTGGTGCTTTGCGCCTGAAAGGTGCCGTTTCCGACACCCAGTAACAAGGACACGGTGTTGGAACTTTCGTTGGCGACGGCGATGTCGAGAATACCGTCTTCGTTGAAGTCGCCCAGGACGAGGACTTGCGGCTGGGAGTCCACCACGGGAGTGGATCCGGCGCCAAAGGTTCCGTCGCCATTTCCCAGAAGGATGGTGACGGTGTCATCGCTGGCGTTGGTGATGGCCAGATCCAGACGACCGTCGGCATTGAAGTCCCCGGCCACAATGGCAAACGGGCCATTGCCGGTGGCGGGCGACGAAAACAACGTGAAGGTGCCGTCGCCGTTGCCCAGCAGAATCGATACGGTGTTATCGCCGGAATTGGCCACTGCGAGATCCAGTTTGCCGTCTTCGTTAAAATCTCCAGTGGCCAGCCAGTCCGCTCCGTTACCGGCGACCACGGGAGCCAGGGCGGTAAAGGTGCCGTCACCGTTGCCTTTCAAAATGGACACGGTGTTGGTTCCGGCGTTGGCGACCGCGAGGTCGATTTTTCCGTCCCCGTCGAAATCTCCGGTGGCGATGCCTTCGGGGCCGGCGCCTACGTTGATCGAGGAACTGGGCGTCGCGGGAAAATTCGTGCCGGCGAGCTGCGAGGCCACCTGGATGTAGGAGACGTTTGAAGTGCCTCCGCCCGGCGCCGGGCTGACCACCGTGATCGTTCCGAGACCGACCGCGGCCAGGAAATCATCGGGCACCGCGGCGGTCAATTGCCGGGCATTCACAAAGGTGGTGGCCAGGGCCACGCCGTTCCAGCGCACCAGTGAGGCGGCCACGAAGCCGGTTCCCCGAACGGTGATGGTTACACCCGTGGAGCCCGGGAGGATGCTGACCGGAGAGACGATGTCCACAAAGGGCACGGGCTTCGGCGGAACAGCCCACAGCCTGGAGGCCGCCAGCGTGGAGAACAGCAGGAAAAAGAAAAATGCGGGACGGCGAAACGAGCAGCGGGAAAATACCTGCGGGCCGGGCGTGATCATCGAACGTTTCTCCTGGATTTTTTCGCGCTTGCTGGCGCGATGACTGCATTCCCAAGAGAAGAGTTCGCCGTGACCCGCGGCTACTTCTGCCTTGCTTGAATCCTTGCCAAAATAGCAACGCTTCCCGTCCAGCGGCAAGCAACCTGGAAGGCGAGTTGTTCTGTTTGCTACTTCCCGGCGCAGCGACGCGGAGCGGGCGCGCATTCCAGCGCGGCGCAAATGCGCGGCTCATCGGCAAGCAGTGATTACCGGCGCGCGCGTGAGGCCGTGAGGAAGCGTGAGGAAGAGTTCAGCAAAACCGCGCCTGGCGTAACGAACGGCGCCTCAGCCGCGCGGCGCTATTGCAGCAGCGGTTTCAGCCTGGCGACCCAGACCGCGAAACTTTCCATGGCCACCGGCTCGATACCCACTTCGCGCAGGGACGCGCCTACGAAATCATCGCGCTTGTTGCCGGGCACCAGCGGCACGTCGGTGACCGCGGCGAATTCCGTTTTCAGTTTTTCCTTGGCGTGAATGCGCTCGGCGGTGTAGGCCAGCTGTTTGAAATCGCCGGGCGCGCGGGTGAGCGAAAGGGTATGCACGAAGCCGCGCGTGCCGTTGCGCCGATAGCTGTAATCGATGCGCAGGGGGTCGCCGGGCAGCGTCCACTGTTCGGCGCGCACGGATTTTTCAATGCGTTCCCAGAGGTGCGCCTGGCGCAAGACCTGCGAACAATAGGAACGCACCCGCGCGCGGCTGCCAGGCGCGCCCACGCGGCCGGGAGCATCGTGCACGGCCACATGATCGGCGTAGAGGCGCTCCAGTTCGGCGTCCAGGTCGGCGGTAAACACGCCTTTTTGCGGCGCCAGTTGCAAGGCGTTGGAAAGGGTGTCGTCCCACTTGGCGAGGAGTTGCAGCCAGTCGTGGCCATTGGCGTGGCCATTTCCGGCGGAGGGAGCGGACTGAAAGCGGTCTTCGAGGTCGTCGCGCAGGGCGCGCAATAAGGCTTCATCGGCCTGGGGGTGCAGGCGCCGCACCCGCCGGTATTCTTCCTGGTCTTCGATCAGGCGCAGGCGGCGCTCTCCGGTTTGCGGATTGAAGAGCAGGATGCCGATGTTGACCCATTCATCGCGGACCAGATTCGGCGTATAGCGCAGTACGCGATAAGCGCAGGCCGTTTCGCCCGGGGGATTCACGATGGAGGGTGTCGCGGGATCAGCTTTGGTCATAGTTCACACCCAGTTGGGAAATGGCTGGCGGCTCGATTTTTTGGCCTCCAGCAACAATGCCGGCACGCGCGCGCGCCGCCGGTAAATCTGTTCGAGCAGCCGCAGCAGTTCATCATAGTGGTCTTCATACCATTCCGGGGGAATGTCGCGGCTGACTTCGTCAAGCACCCGCTCGGTGATGCGTTTTTCGAGGCGCTCCAGCCAGGGTCCGAAGGATTCCATGCCGGTGATGCCTTCATACACGCGATTGCGCGAATACAAGCCGCGCAGCGGAGCGTCCGGAAATCTCCAGTCCCCGGCGCTGAAGCAGAACCCCTGATCGATCATGAAGGCGCGATAGCCGGCGCCGGGCGTTTCTTCAGGGCTGTCGGCGCCCGGGCCGCCTGCGGCGCTCGCGGCCGGCGAAGCGCCCGGGGCCTGCGCGCCGCGAGGATCGCTGACGAAGAGCGTTTGACGGCCGTTGGTGTTGCACGTCCATTTGTCGAAGACCAGCATGCCCGCGAAATCATGCAGATTTTCCACTTGCAACAATTGCTGGTCGGGAAGGAAATCGTGCAGCGTCAAGTGGCGTGGATCGCCGGGATAACGCGAGCCGAATTGCAGGCCAGGCTGGCAGGGAGAGCGGTGCCGGGGATGTTCCATGGCGAGATCGGGCGTCAGGCAGATGAGTTCCTCGGACACTTCCACAATGGCCACTGGGGTGGTGGGGAGACCCAGGCGGGAGGCCAACCGGGTTCCGAGCAGTTCATTGACCAAAACGCGGCGGTGCTGCGGGTTATTCTGGAACTTCACCACGTAGTAGTGGCCGTCGGTGCAGCGCATCAGGTGAGATTGCGCTCCGCCGCGCATCCGCCGTATCTGCTCCAGGGCTCGAGGCATGCGCAGTTAATGCTAACGATACTTATCAGCAGAGGCAAGAAAGATTGGCGAAGGAAGGGGCCTGGAGCGAGCCGTTCCCAAATCGATGAAGCGGGTGTGCCGATGTGGAGTGCCCGCGGCGCGGCCTGACGCGTAAAGATTGCAAATCTGAAGCGCGGGAAAACCCAAAACGGGTTTCGTCGAGACGAACGCCGCGCGTGAAAAAGCCCGCGAGGGTTCGCGGGCCTTTGCGGTGGTACGCGAAAAACCGCTGCGCGGCGATTGGCGCTAGCGCCTCTTTTTCTTGCCGCGCGAGGATTTTTTGGCGGACTTTTTGCCGCGCGCTTTGCCGGATTTCTTACCCGCGGATTTTTTGGCGCTCTTGCCTTTTTTCACCGCAGCTTTTTTACGCGGGGCCTTGCGGGCCGGTTTGCGCGCTGGCTTGCGCGCCGGCGGCTTGCTCGCGGCGCGGCCTGATGGCGCGCCGGCGGAACCGCGCTTGGGCATTTCGGGCTCTTCGTCGGCATCGTCGTCCGCGACGATCTCGTCTACTTCGACGCCCACAACCTCGTCCACGTCCCCGGCCTCTTCCTCTTCGAGCGGCGCGAGCTCATTGTCTTCTTCGAAATTATCCTTTTCGAAATCCATGCCATCCTCCCGAAAGCGAACAGGACTAAAAACCCCTCCAGTCAGGATCGCGGCCGGAGACTGGAAGAGCCAATTTATCCTTGAGCCGTTGTTATCGCACTCGCGCAGCGTTGTCAAGCATTCTGCGTTTTGCGGCATAAAGCTTGAATTTGAGGCGGCGCGCGGTGTGCCACGGCGGAGATTTGTGAAGCGTTGGTCAGCGCGCGGCAGAAAAAAAGAAGGCCGCGAGGTTGCGGGAGCGTCGCACAGAAAATGCCTGGGCGGTCAAACAGCGGGCCGGCAGAATTTGTGAAGATGAATCCCGGGCACGCTTCGGCGCGCGTGGCCTTAATTTCGCGTGACCCTTAATCCCGGGTGGCAGACGACGCGCGCGTTTGCGCCACGGCCGACGGCCGCGCGGATTTCTTCCGGGATTTTATTCCCGGTTTCGTTCGCGCGCGCGCGGTGCGCTCCGGGCTGCTGTCGAGCGTATAGACCCGCAGCACCATGCCACGACGCACCTTGTTGCCCGACAGGCGATTCCACCTGCGCAGGTCTTCGGGCTCCACGCTGAAGCGATCGGCAATTCCCAGAAAAGTGTCGCCTTTGCGCACCCGGTAACTGACCATGCGCCGCTTGTTCTCCGCCGAGGGCTGAATCGCGGGAATAATCAGCTTCTCCCCGGTGTTGAGCGCGGTGGTGTGCTCCAGATTGTTGGCGTCGGCAATGGCTTTCGGGGTGACGCGGTACTT
Organism: Candidatus Acidiferrum sp.; assembly: GCA_036496505.1. Classification (GTDB taxonomy): domain Bacteria; phylum Acidobacteriota; class Terriglobia; order Acidiferrales; family UBA7541; genus Acidiferrum. The sequence goes on from DASXLA010000061.1 coordinate 18,566, forward strand.
TTTCGCGATAGAGGTGACTGTTTCTCCGGCGGCCACGCGGTGACGCCTCCAGCTGACCCACTTGTCCGGCGGAATATCGGCAATCTCGGCGGAAAATCTTTCCGCGGTTCCGGGCGGCAGATGCAACTCAAACGCGGGGTCGTCGGGCGTGGCCATGCGCAGCAGCGAAGGATTCAAGGCGCGCAGCGTTTCCACATCCACGTCGATGGTCTCCGCCACCAGGCGCAAATCGATGGCGCGGCCGGGTTTGACCATATCGGAAGCCACCGGCGATTCCGGCTCGGCTTGAATGCCGTAGTGCGGCGCGTCCTTGGCGATGAGCGTGAGCGCCAGAATAATGGGCACGTAATTTTTTGTTTCCTTGGGCAGCACGTTGCGGCGGTACAACTCCCAGAAATCCGCGTAGCCAGTGCGCTCGATGGCTTTCTGCACGTTGCCGGGACCGCAGTTGTAGGCCGCCATGGCCAGGTACCAGTCGCCGAACATGTTGTAGAGATCGCGCAAATGTTGCGCGGCGGCGTGGGTGGCCTTTTCGGGATCCTGCCGCTCGTCGAGCCACCAGGTGTGGCGCAGCCCGTACTCCTGCCCGCGGTAGGCCACGAATTGCCACATGCCGCGAGCGCCGGCGCGCGAAAGAGCCGTGGGCTGGAACGCGCTTTCCGCCTGCGCAAGGTAAATGAGGTCCTGCGGAACGCCTTCCTGAGCCAAAACGCGCGCAATCATCTCGCGATAGCGCCCGGCACGGCGCAGTCCGGTTTCCACGATGGAGCGGCCGCGAGGCGTCTGGAAAAAATTCAGGAAAGAAAGCACTTCGTCGTTCACCGTCAACGGCAAATCGTGCGAGATATTCCTGGCGGCTTCCTCGGCGCGCGGTTTCAGGCTTGGGTCCACGGGAAAAGTCATCTCCGCGACTTCGTCAATCGGCGCGGGCACCGCGGGCGCTTCGTTGAATCCATCGCCGGCGCGGAAAGCCTGCAGCTCGTAGGTGTACACCGTGTCCACCACGCGATGAAACAGTTCGCTCAGCTTGGGATCGGAATTGGGATCGTAGCCGCTCTGCAGCATCCAATCGACGGCCTCGTCAAAATCCTTGCGGGCCGCTTCGAGATGCCCGGCTTTGTAGTTCTGTTCGCCGGAAGCAAATTTTTCTTCCACTTTCTGGATCAGGTATTGGCGCGCGTCCGGATTGGGAAGGGTCAGCCATACCACATTGCGGTGCGCGGGATCATCGAGCGGCAACGCAGGAAGATCGGGCGCGGTGGTGGCGGCTTTCGCTGCCGGCCGGTCTGAAGGGCGCGTGGAAGCCAGGCTTCGCGGGGGATTACACAGTGAAACACAAATGAGGGTGGCTGTCGTGACCAGGAGTGCTTTGATTGCAACGGAGAGCCGCAGCGCCATCCCTTTATGGTAAGGAGCCAGCGCTACGGTGGTCAACGCTTTCCGGCAAAGTGGGGTTGACCTTCTCACTACAGGATTACTACACGCACCACACGCCGCGTCACGGTGATGGCGAAAGATATGCTTCAGCGGTTGGCATCGAAGGGCGCGTTGTTTCTGGTTGTGCTGAACGGGGCATTCCGTCGCCTCGCGCAGCGAATAAGATTGCTGGAGTCCGTGGCCAAAGAGCGACTTCGAGTACCGCGGGCCGGAGACACAGGCGAGGGGGAATTCGATGGTTGCCGAGGCCAAGTTGGAGTGGAGATATAATCTAGCCGCAGGCCAACTACCGGCAGGTCCGCCCCCAGTTGTAATAGCCTGATAATAGATGGGTTAAAAACTACTTGGCAGAGGGTACGGTTTATGGTACTATTTGGTCGCGTTTGTTGCTCTTGTATCGCCTTTGGAACGTGAAGAAAGCGGTCGCAAGGTCAAACTTGCGGCCTTTTTTTGTATACGGCCGAAGACGGCCAAGTCTCTGCAGAGGGGCTCGGAAAGGCACCAGATAGCTCAATTTAGTTATGCTCAGCCGTAAGCCGGCTGACAGAAAAGAGTAAAGCAGTGAGTAAAGAACAAGGAACAGTGAAGTGGTTTAACGCCAGCAAGGGCTTCGGTTTCATCCAGCGCCAGAGTGGAGAAGATGTGTTCGTGCATTTCTCCGCGATTGTGGCTGATGGCTATAAGTCGTTGAATGACGGCCAAGCGGTTGAATTCGAGGTCACCAAAGGACCGAAGGGCCTGCAGGCCTCTAACGTCCAGCCCCTCTAACCCACTTCGCAAAATCACAAAAGGGCGGCGCGCTTCGATGCGCCGCCCTTTTTTTTGTCCACACGGTTGTGGCCGGCTGCCCGTTGTAAAGAGTTCCACAACGCCGCATCGAGCCCCTCTAAAGGGTCCTCCGCAAGGCCAAACCACTGGTTCCCCGCTGCATTTCTGACGATTTTGAGGGCAAAACATCAATAATCTTTGCGCTACGTCCGGCCTGCGTAGGCTATTGCTGGACCTTTACCCTGCGCGAATAATAGAGGGAATCACTCGCTGGCTCCCGAATTGTGCCGGGAACCGGCGGCTTCTGGCATTGGCGACCCGAGGCGCGCACGGCATGTCGAACCTGAATCGCGAGGAACTGGACCACCTGGAGCGGCGCGAGCTGCAGTTGACCTGGCTGGCCGCGGTATTTGTGCTGGTGCTGGCCGCCGGGCTGGCCACCTTCATGTACCCGCTGGTTTTTGTGCATCCCGAGGGAAACAAGTGGACGCTGCGCGTGGCCTTCTTCGGATTTTGCGGGCTGGTGCTGCTCTTCCTGGGATACCTCTTCGACCGCCAGCGCATGGTGCGCCGGCTGAAGCAGCACCTGCTCGAAGAATTGCAACGCAACGTGGAACTTCGCCACCAGGCCAGCGTGGATATTTTCCAGTCCATGCCGGACATCAATCACTTCTGGGACCGCTTGACCATGGAATTCCGCCGTGCGGTGGCCACGGAGAAAACGTTGTCGCTCTTGCTGGTGCATGCGCAGGGGCCGGCGGCCCCGCCAGCCGGCACGAATGCGGATGCGGATGCCGCCAAGTCTGGCGATACCGCCAAGGCGCTCTCGCGAAAATTGCGGCCGACAGATTCCATCTATCGCCTGTCCACGGATTTATTCGCGCTGGTGCTGCCGGAAACGGATCCAGTCAATGCGCAACGCGTGTCGCTGCGCCTGGAGGAAGAGCTGCAGGCCGTGCGCGCCAAGCATGGCGGGACTTTTGACATCCACAACTACAACTATCCAGAGCAGGTGCACAGCGCGCATGAACTGGAAGATATCGTCAGGTCCATGCTGCCGGAGCAGCCCGGATGGGATATTCCGGTGCCGCTGGCCTCGGAGTAAGGATGCGCCACAGTTAAGAGACTTCCCTGCCTGGCTTTCCTTTTTAGATTTATCCGAGGGCCTGTTTCAAATCCGCAATTAAATCGGCGGCATCTTCCACGCCAATCGAGACGCGCACCGTGCCGGGGCTGACGCCGGCGCGCCGCAATTCTTCGGCGCTCATGTTGTAATGCGAAGAGTAAAGCGGCAACGCCACCAGCGATTCCACGCCGCCGAGACTCACCGCCAGCAGGAAAAGCCGCACGCGATCGCCGAAGCGGCGGGCCGCGGCCACCCCGCCCTTTAAATCAAAAGCCAGCATGGAGCCGAAGCCGCGCATCTGCTTTTTGGCGATGAGGTGGTCAGGGTGCGATTTCAAGCCGGGATAATGCACGCGGGCGACTTTGGGGTGTTCCTCAAGATATTTGCCGACAGCCAGGGCATTTTCGCACTGTCGCGCCACTCGCAAGCCGAGCGTCTTCATCCCGCGGACCAGCAAGAAAGCCGCTTCGGGATCCATGGAGCCGCCGAGGGAAATGACCATGTGCTGAATGTGCTTCATCCATTGCGCGCTGCCGGCGACCGCTCCGGCGATGACGTCGGAATGGCCGGCCAGAGCTTTGGTGGCGCTGTGCAGCACCATGTCGTAGCCCATGGCGATGGGATTCTGGAGGATGGGCGTGGCGAAGGTATTGTCAATGATGGAGACGAGACGGTGTTTTTTTGCAAAGGCTACAGCTTTGTGCAGGTCGACGAGGCGCAACATCGGGTTGGTGGGTGTTTCCACGTAGAGAACTTTCGTCCTGGGCGACAGTTTTTCTTCCATGCCGGCCAGGTCGGTTTCCACGTGATGAACCTTGATGTTCATGTCTGGGAAAATATCGCGCATCAGGCGGTAACTTCCGCCGTAAAGCTGCGCGGTGGAGATCAGCTCATCACCCGCTTTGAGGGCGCTCAGCAACGCACAGGAAATGGCGGCCATTCCGGAGGCGGTGACGACGGCGGCTTCCGCGCCTTCGAGCGCGGCGATTTTTCCCTGAGCCACCGTCAGGGTGGGATTGCCATAGCGCGTATAGATGTAGGCCTTGCTCTTGCCTTCGGCCCAGCGCTTCATCTCCCCGGTTGAAGAAAAAGTGAAGGTGGAGCTGCGGCAAATTTCGGTGCCGACCGGCGCGCCGACCCCATGCTTGTTGGGTTCACCGGCGTGGACAGAACGGGTCTGCGGTCCCCAGTTCTGCGAGGTGGAGTTTTTCATGATGCTGGAATTGTTGGCTGGGGGGCCAATTCCGGCAAGCGCCATTTTGGCGCCCGGCGGGCCGTCGATTTTCAGGCTCTGTATTTCCGGGAACGAAGCAACTATGCTTCGTCGTCGGCGTGCTGGTCCGCGTGGGGTTTGTGGCTGGCGATTACTTTATCGGCCAGTTCGTTGGGGACGTAGTCGTAATGTGAAAACTCCATGGTGTAGGTGGCACGCCCCTGCGTCTTGGAGATGAGGTCGTTGGCGTAGGTGAGCATTTCCGCGAAGGGCACCTGCGCCTTGATGACCACGTTGTGGCCGCGCACTTCGCTGCCGGCGATGCGGCCGCGGCGCGCGCTTAAATCGCCCATCAAATCGCCGGAGTATTGATCGGGCGCATAAACTTCCACGCTCATGATGGGTTCCAGCAGAGCCGGCTTGGCGGCTTTCATGGCTTCCTTGAAGGCCAGCGAGCCGGCGATTTTAAAAGCCATATCGCTCGAATCCACGTCGTGATACTTGCCGTCGTAGAGGCTGACGCGGAAATCCACCACGGGAAATCCCGCGAGGTAGCCGCGCGCGGCGGCGTCGCGAATGCCCTTTTCGACGGAGGGAATCCAGTTCTTGGGAATGGAGCCGCCAAAAATATCGTCGATAAACTCGATGCCTTTGCCGCGCTCGGCGGGCTCCATCTTGATGCGGCACACTCCGAACTGGCCGTGACCGCCGGACTGTTTTTTGTGCTTGCCTTCGGCATCGGCTCGGCCGCGAATGGTTTCGCGATAGGCGACCTTGGGCGGCTTCAGCGTCAAGTCCACGTGATAGCGCTTGTGCAGCTTGGCGACTACGACTTCAATGTGTTGCTGGCCGGAACCGGAAAGCAGAAATTCCTTGGTTTGCGGGTCGCGGGAAAAATGCAGGGCGGCATCTTCTTCCAGGATTTTGTGAATGGAGACGCCGATCTTGTCCTCGTCCGCGCGGGTTTTGGGTTCCACCGCGAAAGTGATGGAAGGCTCCGGGAGCGGAGCGCGCTTGTAGAAGATGGGCGTGGATTTGTCGCCCAGGGTTTCGCCGGTGGTGGTCTCTTTTAATTTCGCGATGGCGCCGATGTCGCCGGCGTGCAGCTCCTGCACTTCGGTAAGCTGCTTGCCCTGCACCACCTGAGTGTGCTGGAAGCGTTCCGGGAGGCTGCGATTGTAATTGAGCAGCGTGGCGTCATTTTTCAGCACGCCGCTCATCACTTTGAAGTAGTTGATGCGACCTGCAAAAGGATCGGCCAGGGTCTTGAAGACGAACACCGAAAGCGGCTGGGCATCGTCGAACTTGCGGGGCAGCGCGTCGCCTTTGCCGGTGGGTTCCTTGTAGGCCACCACGGAATGCTCGTCGGGATGCGGAAAGACGTCGGCGATGAAGGTCAGCAGACTGACGCTGCCGATATTGTGCAGCGCGGCGGTCATTAGCACGGGGATGATTTTCTCGCCCACGATGGCGCGGCGCAATCCGGAGATCAGATCCGGAAGCGGCAGGGTGCCTTCGTTAAAAAATTCTTCCATCAAGGCGTCATCGCCCTCGGCCACCATTTCCACCAGCTTTTCGTGGGCCTCCTTGGCATCGTCCGCCAGCGCGGCGGGAATTTCCTCGATGGTCGCTTTGCCATCGCCGTCCGTCTGGTAGAAATGGGCCTTCATGGCCACCAGGTCAATCACTCCGCGAAAAGCGCGCTCGTGGCCGATGGGCAACTGCAGCGGCACTACGTTGCGACCAAAAACCTGCTCCAGCGATTCCATAGAGCGTTCAAAGCTGGCAAGATCGCGGTCCATTCCGGTGAGCACGAAGGCGCGCGGAATGTCGTACTCCACACAGTAGTCCCACACCTTTTCGGTGGTGACTTGCGCGCCCACGTGGGCATCGACAGTAATCAGCGCGGCGTCGGCGGCGATCAGCGAAGCTTTTGATTCGGTGATGAAAGTGGAGTAGCCGGGTAAATCGAGGAAATTGATTTTGACCTTTTCGCTTCCTGCGTGGGTGACAGGATCAGGCGTGGTGGGCCACTCGGCGTTGGCCAGCGCGGTTTGAATGGAAAGCTTGCGCGCGATTTCTTCTTCATCCCAATCGGTGGTGGTGCTTCCTTCCGCAGCCTTTCCCCAGCGAGGCGTGGCGCCCGCGGTGAAGAGCAACGACGACACCAGCTGCGTCTTACCGGTGCCGCCGTGGCCGACAATGCCAACGTTGCGAATGTCCTTGGTGAGATACGTCTTCATGTAGACCTCCATCGTGCGAGGTCCGTGCCAGGAAAAAGGGCGCGGGCCTGCGCCTAGGCGAGTTAACTGAACTGAAGAGCGCGGCCCTGGGTTTCCGCCTGGAAGGCGAAAAAGAATCGAATCGCTGGTCCGCTCCGCAGTGAATTGGCCGTCCCTGCAGCCAATCGGGCGGATGCTAGCACATCGGATTGCGCGGCGGCAATTGCAAGCAAATGAAAAAGCGGTTTGCCTGACGAGGCTGAATTAATCGAGGGTGGCCGTCAACGTGACGGAGCTGTCTTTCAAGATGTGGATGGAGCGGCTCCAATCGGGGTGGTGCGCTAATTTTAGAATGAGGGTGTGCTCGCCTTCGGCGATGCGCAGCGTTGCCGGGCTGGTACCCACGAAGTGGCCGTCGAGATAAATTTCCGCGCCGTCGGGGACGGAGCTGATTTCGGTGATTCCAAAACCGGAGATAGGTGCAGAGGCGGACGACGGGGCGGAGGTGGTGTTCATCAGCGTGACGGCGACCGGTGGCTTTGAGCTGTGGGCTGCGCTGGCTTGTTCCTCTGGCTTGGCGGCGGGCGGATAAAAGCGGTGAAGCACGTTGAGAAGATCCGTAGCGCTCAGGGCAAAGCTGATGCCGGTTACGTTTTTCTTGATGAGTTTTTGCGAATTGATGCCGATCACTTCGCCGCGCACATTCAGCAGCGGCCCGCCGCTGTTGCCGGGATTGATGGGCGCGTCGGTTTGAATCCAGGTGCCCGGACCGGCGGCATCGAAGCGGCCCACGGCGCTGACGATTCCCCTGGTTACACTGAAGAGCATGGCGTCGCCAGGATTTCCCACGGCCACGACGCTTTCACCCTGCCGCACGTCCGCGGCCTCGGCCAGCGGAAGATGCGCGAAGCCCGTTCCCGCTGCTTTTGCCAGCGCGATGTCGAGCTCGGGATCGACATAAACGACTTTGGCGTCAAGTTGCGTGCCGTCGGGAAGCGTCGCCAACAAGGATTCTTCGCCGCGCGCCAGGTGCGCATTGGTGGCGATGACGCCGGTGGAGGTGACGAAAAAGCCCGTGCCACTTTTGTTGAGGCTTTTCAGATAAACGACGGCGGGCTTGGTGCGGCTCACCAAATCCTCAAGCGACAGTTCCGCGCCGGGCGGCGTGGCGCCTGAAGTACTTTCCAGAACGCCGCCGGTAAAAGCCTGGGTCGCGGACTGCAATCGCACATGGAAGTGATCGGTCTTCAGGAGCCAGTAACCTCCATAGTTATGGCCCTTGAGAGACACCCAGGTCATCGGGCCTTCGGTGAGCTGAATTTCCCTGGGGGCGTAACCGGGCAAAGTCACGCGAGCAATCATGGGATGCTCGAGGCGCGAGCCCATGGAAGTCCTGGTTTTATGGAGGTAGCCGCCGGGGATGTTTTTTTCGTACGGGGTGGTGCCCACCAGAACGCCGTTGATTTGCACCGCGGCGCCCGAGGGAACACTGGTGATACGCAACTTATCGGGTTTCGCGGAGACCGGAAGGAAGGCGCAGAGGACGCCGCACAGAAACAATCTTCCGCAGGTCCCAAGGCTAGCCATGTCGGGCATAATACCATCACGGCATTATAATTAGTAAGTAAACATATTTTAAGGGACGCTCGTCAGCCTGGTTGCTTGTCGGAAGGTTCGGCGGATGCCTCATAGCCATCGCAAGCCAGCACTGGCAAGCGCGGATATTTAGGAAAGCGTGGGTCCGTGCGAGAGAGTTCGCAGAGCATGAATGTGGAACGCGCGGAGGCCACGCGGCGAGCATGAATGCAGCGCGGGCAGAGGCCGGCAGCCAATTGCTGATCCGCCGAGCTGGCGTGCTGATCCATAAGCTAAGAATAATGCAGCCGTTGTGGAGCGCACAGCAACCCCGCAAGCATGGGTAAGACATGGTTCATCAGGACACTTCACGGAGTTGGTAGAATGTGCGCGCGCCATGCGACTGACATTCAAAACCAATTTCGAGGGGCTCGCCCGGTGCGTGTTTTTTCTTCTTTTGTCCGCTGGTTATGCGGCGGCCCAGGATAGCCCAGCCCCGCAGGACACCACGCAGCAAAAACCCCAATCGGAGTCGTCCGCGCCGAGCCCGGATCAGAATCAAACGACCAATGAGATCACCGCGGTGCCGAATCGTCCCACGTTTTCAACGACGGCCGAAGCGGTCCAGCGCGGTGTCTTTGAGATCGAATATGGAATCGAGCTGGCCGACGGGCACCAAAATATTAACGGCCTTTTGAAATTCGGCATTTTCAAGAATCTGGAATTGCGCTTTGGGAACAATCCTTTTGAGCGCGATTCCGGTATCGCCGGGATTGGCGATTCGGGCGCGGGATTCAAGTACCGCATGATTTCGGAAGCAGCGGGCCTGCTGCCGACAATTTCCGTTTTATATACGGTTGCGATTCCGACCAGCACCGGGGCGCCGGGAATTGGAGCCGTGGGCCATGGTGTGGACCTGCTGGTGAGTAAGGATTTTGGCAAGCATCATTTTGATGTCAACGAAGGCGTGCATTTGCTCGGCAGGCCAGGCACCGGCGGTTACGACCGCACTTACTTCAGCGCTCTGGACTATTCCCATCCGCTGACGCAGAAATGGGGTTGGACAGCGGAGATCGCGGGATTCAGCCGCGCCAATGCGGCCACGCCGGCCACCATGACGCTGCTGTTTGCCGCCACGTACAACGTGTCATCACGGTTGGTGCTTGACGGCGGCGAATACACCGCGGTGTATGGAAACCTGCCGCGGGTCACATTCTTTACAGGCGTGACCTATTCCGTGGCTGATCTCTACCACCTTCACCGCGCGAGCCAGGCGGCAGGCAAAAGACCTTAAGCGGGAACGCTCCTAATTTTTTGAAGGAGGAGGAGCGGACTGCGCCGGCGGAGTATCGCCGGGTTCCTCAACGGGCGCAGGCGGCGGAACGGGTTTGCCGAAGCGCGCCTCGTCGATATGCGGATCCACCTCAATTTTATCCGCAATGATTTTTTGCGATTGTTCGGTGCCGGGCGCGTCGGAATCGATTTCAAACGCGAACTGCAAACCGTCCACCTCGCGGTAATCGCGGAACAGTGATTCCCAGGGCATTTCCTTGTCGCCCATCTTGCGCGTGCCTTCCCACCGCACCAGGTGGTAAGTGGCGGCGTCGAAAAGATAGCTGCGCGTTTCGCCTTTCTTGCTGGTGAGCTTCAAGCGATACGCGGATTTGCCCTCGACCTCTTCCTTGCCGACCAGGTCAATGTGATTGCCTTTTTCCTTGTAATCGACGAGCGGGCCGTCGAAATCGGATTCGTCGGAGATGTTGCTGATGTCCTCGGCAGACATGGGCTCGACGCCTTTGTTTGGCGAGAAAGGATTGATAATCCAGCCGGTGGATTTTCCGTCGTAGCTGCGAATCAAGGTTTGGCCGTGGATGGTCACCTCGATGTGCATCTTGCCGGGGCGCTCGAGCTCCACAAGAAAAGGGCCTTCCACACCGCCGCCGAAATCAATCGTTCCGCTAATGCGCTCCGAGCGGACGGCCCCGATTTTCGATGCGCCGCCGCGCGCGGCCAGCACCTTGTCGACAATTTCGTCGGCGGTTTGAGCGGCCGCGGTCAAGGGAACGAAAAGAAGAGCGGCGAAGCAAAGGGTTTTGATTTTCATGGGAGGATTCGGATGGCCGGCCGGTTTATCCCTCGAGCTAATGGTAAGAGCAGGCCTCGCGGAGGTCAATTTGGGCGCGTGGCGGTTCATGAACGTGGGCACTGGATGGCGGCGTTATACAGCGGTGACCAAAGTTCCGTCGCCCTGCACGTATCCGTAAGACATCCGCGGAGTGTTGAAGGCCCATCCGGGATTGCCGTCGCGGTCGAGAAGGATCAGGCCGCCGGTGGCGCGGGTGCGGCGGGCCAGCAACTCCACAGCCTCACGCGCAGCGCTGATGGCGCCGCCGTCCTTCACAACGTAGCCAAGAAAATCCGCGGCGCTCTTGGCCATTACGATTTTCATGATGGCCTCGCCGTAGCCCGTGCAGGAGACCGCGCCGGTCAAGGCATCGGCATAACAGCCGCATCCGATCAGTGGCGAATCACCCACGCGGCCCGGAAGCTTGCAGCAGGTTCCTCCCGTGGAGGTCGCGGCAAAAAGCCGGCCGACGCCATCCATGGCCACGGCGCCGACGGTGCCCTGTTCATGGCCGCGATGAAAAGCCGCGGCATGTTTGTCGACTTTGCACCTGGACCAAGCTTCGCGTTCGGCTTCGGTGATTAGCTCCTCCGGCGAGCAGAGTTTGATTCCCTGTTCGTGCGCGAAACGCTCGGCGCCTTCCGCGACGAGCATCATGTGCGGGCAATTTTCGAGCACCTTGCGGGCGAGACGTACCGGATTACGCACGTGCTGGAGGGTGGCAACGGCTCCGGCGCGCAGGGTTGTGCCGTCCATCACGATGGCGTCGCATTCCACGCGCCCGTCGAGATTGAGATGCGAGCCGTAGCCGGCGTCGAAGACCGGATCGTCTTCGAGGATAACCACCGCGGCTTCGATGGCATCGAGCGCCGAGCCGCCAGATTCCAGGATGCGCCAGCCCGCGGCCAAGGCGCGTTCACAGCCGGATTTGCAGGCCGCGACGGCGCCATCGGGAATGTCCCAAGCGCCGCCATGAACGATGAGAGATGGTTTCATTTCGCAAAATGAGCATGGCAAAGGGTGTTTGCTTTGTCCACGAACACCGCTGGAGAAGGTTCGTAATCAGAAGAAGAAATCGAGCAAGACGAGCAGGGGCGCGATGACCAGTAAGACCACGGAGCGATAGACGAGCGCGCGAGGCATGCGGCTGAGCGAGCCGGCAAAAAAGCCGGGCAGGAGCCTCAGGCGCGATTGCTCTCTGGGACTGTAAAAAGGGCCAGCCGGCGTGTAGCGGGAGAGGTTGCGGCGCAGCA
>DASXLA010000062.1:0-9335 GCA_036496505.1 Candidatus Acidiferrum sp.
TGGCCTTGCGGCGATCGCCGAAACCTGGAGCCTTTACGGCGCAAGCGGTCAGCGTTCCACGCAGTTTGTTCACCACCATGGTTGCCAGCGCTTCGCCTTCCACTTCCTCGGCAATGACCAGCAGCGGCTTGCCGGCGCGGACGACCTGCTCGAGCAGAGGGAGCAGGTCTTTCATGTTGGACATCTTCTTCTCGTGGATCAGAATGTAGGGGTCTTCGAGCACGCATTCCATGCGCTCCGGATCGCTGACGAAGTAGGGAGACAAGTATCCGCGGTCGAACTGCATCCCATCCACGGTTTCGAGCTCGGTCACCATGGTCTTGGATTCTTCCACGGTGATGACGCCGTCTTTGCCGACCTTCTTCATGGCTTCGGCGATGATGCCGCCGATTTGCTTGTCGTTGTTGGCGGAAATGGTGCCAACCTGCGCGATCATGTCGCCCTTCACGTCTTTGTGCAGGCGCTTGATCTCTTCCACGGCAACTTCCACGGCGCGTTCAATACCGCGCTTGAGAGCTGTCGGGCTGGATCCGGCCGCAACGGTCTTCACGCCTTCACGGAAGATGGCCTGGGCCAGCACCGTCGCTGTGGTGGTTCCGTCGCCAGCAACGTCGCTGGTCTTGGAAGCCACTTCGCGAACCATCTGCGCGCCCATGTTCTCCAGCGGATCGCGCAGTTCGATTTCTTTCGCCACGGTCACGCCGTCCTTGGTGATGATCGGCGCGCCGAACTTCTTTTCGATTACCGCATTGCGGCCCTTGGGGCCGAGGGTAATCTTCACTGCGTCGGCAAGAGCGTTCACGCCGCGCAAAATCGCCTGGCGGGACGCCTCACCTGTAACTATCTGCTTCGCCATACTGGTAAATCCTCCTGATTGATGGACTGAATTTCATTTTTTGCTGAATATTCTTTGCTGCTTTTCCCGAACAACACGGACTATTCCCGGCTCGTGTTAATGAATTTGGGGAACGTTACTTCTTTGCCGCTTTGGCCTGCCCGCCCAGCTTGGCGAGAATTTCTTCTTCGCGCAGGATGAGCAGTTCCTGGTCTTCGATTTTGATTTCTGTTCCGCCGTACTTGCCAAACAGCACGCGGTCTCCGACTTTCACGTCCAGCGGATGAAGCCCATCTTTTTCCCGCTTGCCTGGACCTACGGCAATCACTTCGCCCTCTTGCTGCTTTTCTTTGGCGGAGTCCGGGATGATGATGCCACCCTTGACGCTTTCTTTTTCTTCAATGCGCTTCACGATCACACGGTCGTGGAGCGGAGTAAGATTCACTGCCATCTTGAGAAAACCTCCATAGTAGGTGTTACGGTTTGTGTACCGGAGGAAGGGGAATTAGCACTCCTCACGGTCGACTGCTAATATAGCAGATCAAGCCAGTAAGTCAAAGTCTTTCCTGTTGAAATCTTAGTAAGTCACGCTCATAGCTGTGTTCGTTGTAAATTACTGATAATAAACTATTTATATATAAGCACAGCGTCGCGAATCTCGCGTGGCGGCGCCTGCACCCTTGATTTTTTTCGGACGCCCCTCGAAGCCGCTTCTGAGCGCTCTTCCGATGCAATCGATTCGTTAAACAAATGATTACCAATCGGTCCAGGCTAGTCCTGGCGCAGGGCCGTCAACGGATCCACGCGCATGGCGCGCCGAGTGGGTATGTAGCAGGCGATCAAAGTGACCACCAACATCACGGCGGTCACGCTGAAGTACGTCAACGCATCGAGCGGACTCACGCCATACAGCTCACTCGAAAGCAGCCGTGCAACCACGGCTGCCCCGGCCACGCCCAGCGCAATGCCCGTCAGCGAAAATTTCGCCCCTTCTTTCAGCACCAGCCACAGCACATCCTGTTGCCGCGCGCCCAGCGCCACGCGTATGCCAATCTCCCGCGTCCTTTTCGATACCAAAAAGGCCAGCACGCCGTATATGCCAATCAGGCCCAGCACCAGCGCCAGCCCGGCAAACACCGCGAACAGCGAAGTCGTCGAGGCCGGCGTGGACACCGCCTCCGAGACCACCGCCTGCATGCTTCTTACTTCGCTCACGGGCACCTCCTGGTTCAGCCCGCTCACAACGCGCTGCAGCGTCTGACCCACCTGTAACTCATCCAGGCTGGTCCGCACCGCAATGGTCATCTCCGCCGGCGTCCGCCGATCCTCCAGCGTCGCGGTCGCCGTATAGGGAACGTACGCCGTCCCCTCGATCCAGTCCGGAGTGTTCTTCTGCAAATCGAACGCGCGCACGTCGGCGATCACCCCGACAATGGTGCGCCAGTCTTTATCTCCGTTAAGCCGCATATGTTTCCCCACGGCGCTTTCACTCGGCCAGTAGCGCCTCGCGGTCGCCGCCGTCACGATCGCCACTGGATTCGCGCCCTCATCGGTATGGTCGAACTCTCTGCCGGCCAGCAGGGAAATGCCCATCAAGTGAAAGTAATTTGGCGACACCACGTCCAGCCAGAAGAGTGGAGCAACTTCTCCGGGAGCCGCGACATGGTTCTCGACATCCATGCTGCGTTTGCTCACTCGTCCCCCCAGCGGCAGGGTGTTCACCAGCGCCGCGCCGTTGATCCCTGGAGAGGCCTCCACCCGGCTCAGGACATCGCGATAGAACGCCAGGCAGCGCGCCGTGTCATTGCAGAACGATTCATTCGGCGTGATGCGCGCGGTCACCACCTGCACCGATTTAAATCCAGGATTCGAATGCGAGATGGCCCAGAAACTTCGGATCAGCAGCCCCGCCGCGAGCACCAGCATGACCGCGAAGGCTACCTCCGCAACCACCAGCGTGCTGCGCAGCCGCTGCGACACGGAAATGGCCGCGCCACGTCCCCCGGACTTCAATGACTCTGCCGGAGCCACCCGCGACGACTGCAACGCGGGCGCCAGGCCGAAGAAAAATCCCGTCAAAATTGCCAGCACGCCCGTGAACATCAAAACTCGCCAGTCCAGATGCACGTCCATCAGGCGCGGCATGTTTGCCGGCAGGGTGCTTTTCAGCAGCCACAGCCCGCCTTTGGCAAAGAGCAGTCCGAGCAGCCCGCCCAGCGACGCCAGCAGCACGCTTTCCGTGAGAAGTTGCGTCACAATTCTCCGCCGTACCGCTCCGAGCGCCGACCGGATGGCAATCTCTTTTTCGCGCGTTGCGGCTCGCGAAAGCGTCAGGTTCGCCACATTCGCGCAGGCAATCAGCAGCACCAGCGCCACCGCTCCCAGCAGCATTGCCAGCCTTCCTTTAACATCGGCCACCATGCCGCTCCGCAATGGCACTACGCTCACGTCCGCATTCCAGTTTGCCGGCATCGGCCAGGGAAACATCTTCGATACTTCCCCCTGAAAGATGCGAATCTCCGCGCGCGCTTGCCCCATCTTCGACTGCGCGCGAAGCCGTCCGATCACCGGCATGAAGTCGCCCGCCCAGTAAGCCACCGTGTTTCGCGGATCGTTATGCAGCGGCAGCCACAACTGCGTCTTCGCGGAGGGAAAACGAAAATCGGCAGGCATCACCCCGATGACCTGGCGACTGACACCTTCCAGTTCGATGGCGCGACCGATGATCGACGGGTCCGCGCCAAAACGCTGCTGCCAAAGCGCGTGGCTCAAGACCACGTAACCGTCCTGTCCGGCGAGATCCTCGCCAGGGTAAAACGTTCGCCCCAGTTCCGCTTGTGCGCCCAACATGGAAAGAAGCTCGGCGGAAACCAACGCGCCCGGGAGGCGCACCGCCTCGCCATAGCCCGTCAAATTGAACTCGTGATCTTCTGAATATGCGGCTACGTCCATGGTGTGCATCTGCTTGCGCATGGCCACGAATGCGCCTTTTGGATACGTTCCTGTCACGCTCACGAGCTGTTCCGGCTTGGCGTACGGCAAGGGCCGCAGCAAAATCCCGTCCACCAAGCTAAAAATCGCGGTGTTGGCGCCGATGCCCAGCGCCAGAGTGAGTACCGCGACGATCGTGAAGCCGGGAGATTTGCGTAACGTGCGCGCGCCGTAGCGCAAATCCTGCGTAAACGTATCCAGGAAGCTCACGCCGCGCGCTTCGCGGCATTCTTCCTTCGCTCGTTCCATTCCCCCGAACTCCAGCCGTGCCCGGCGCAGCGCTTCCTCACGAGAAAGTCCTTGTTTCATGAGGTCGTCGACGCAGGCCTCCACGTGAAATCGCAATTCGGCATCCATCTCGCTTTCCATGCTGGAGCGTCCCAGTGTGGAGCTCACCCAGGAACGCATGCGGCTCCAGCCGGTCATACTTCCTCCCGCTTGGCGCCCAGAATCCCGGCGATAACCTCCGCCATGCGGTTCCATTTTTCCGCCTCCGTCAGCAGCCGTCGCTTGCCCGCGGCCGTCAGGCGGTAGAATTTCGCTTTGCGATTGTTCTCCGACTCGCCCCACTCGCTCGCGATCCAGCCCTGATGCTCCAGGCGATAGAGCGCCGGGTACAACGAGCCTTGCTGGATTTCCAGTCGATCCTTGGACACCTGTTGTATACGCAGCAGCACACCGTAGCCATGCAGCGGGCCGAGCGATACCGCTTTCAGGATCAGCATGTCCAGCGTGCCTTGCAGCAAATCCAGTTGTTTCTCCATCGAGCTGTTCTCCTAGACCAACTAGGAATGTATACCGCAAGCACTCCTAGACTGTCAAGGGGAGCGGAACGAGCAGGCGAAAAAGGCGGCGCGCTTCAGAATTTAGAATTTCTGGACAATTCCCATTTCCCGCACCATCAGAAATATGGCGGTAACGCCCGCGAGGAGCACAATACTTTCGAGAGAAACGGAAACGCGGTGAAGCCGGCTGAATTCGGCAAGCAACGGATTGTCTGCGGCGGTCGCCTGGATCGAACCCATCTGCACGCGCAACCCCGCCATTTTTTTGCTCACGGTAAATTGCGAGACCAGCGTGGCTGCCAGCATCAGCAGAACGCAAAGCGCCGCGGGGGATCCCAGCGCTCCAAACGACCGCGTGCGCGCCAGGCGAGCCAGCAGGAAGACCACGCCGCAGATGATTCCGCCAACGTGCATACGCGTCAGCGCAAATCCCACCATCGCGCCGGCCTGATCGCGGCTGGCGAGCACACTGAATGCGCCAGGCGCGACCACGAAACTGAGAAATACGTCACTTCCGAGCCACAAGCCCACGCCAAGGAACTCCAGCGCTCGCAGGAAAGTCGTCATGAGTAATTTATACGACACTTTGCAGCCCGGAAGCTCAAACTTAGAAACTCGCATCCAAGCAGAAAAGTGCACACCGGCGATTTTCGTTAGAATAGCGATTGGATTGCAAGAATGGTGGGCGATAAAGGACTTGAACCTTTGACCTCTCCCGTGTGAGGGGAGCGCTCTAACCAACTGAGCTAATCGCCCGTCGTGGTCTATTTGTAACAGGAAGGGCCCGGGTTTTCAACCAATGCCGACCGCCACCTCTCAAATCGTCGCGCAACTGCAGCGCAGCATCGCGCGCGCGATTTATGGCAAAGAAGAAGCCATTCAGCTGTCGTTGATCACCCTGTTGGCCCGCGGCCACCTGTTGATTGAAGATGTTCCGGGCGTGGGAAAAACCACGCTGGCGCAGGCCCTGGCAAAATCTTTTCACTGCAGCTTCCAGCGCATCCAGTTCACTTCCGATTTGCTTCCCAGCGACGTGCTGGGCGTGAGCGTTTACAATCCCGAGTCGCGCGAGTTTGAATTTCGCTCCGGGCCGATTTTTGCGAACGTGGTGCTGGCCGATGAAATCAACCGCACCACGCCGCGCACGCAGTCGGCGCTGCTGGAGGCCATGAACGAAGCGCAAGTGAGCATCGACGGCAAGACCCTTACCTTGCCGCAACCGTTCCTGGTTATCGCTACACAAAATCCGGTGGAACATCACGGCACCTATCCGCTTCCCGAATCGCAGCTCGATCGCTTTCTGATGCGCATCAAGATGGGTTACCCGTCGCCGGAGACCGAACGCGAAATCCTGCGCAAGCGCGTGGGTATTCTGGGCGAAAATCCTCTGGACGCGCTCGAACCGGTCGCGGACGTGAGCGAAGTCTTATCGATGCAGGACACTGTGGCGCAAATCAAAGTGGATTCCAGCTTGCACGACTACGCTCTGGACATCGTGAATCGAACGCGCACCTCTGAGCTTTTGGCTTTGGGCGTGAGCCCGCGTGGCACCTTGATGCTGCAGCGCGCGGCTCAGGCGCGCGCCTTTCTCGACGGCCGCGACTATTGCCTGCCGGATGATTTTAAGCAATTGGCGGTGCCGGTTTTCTCTCATCGCGTGGTGGCCAGTTCTCGCCACGCCTCGCTACAAAAGAAATCGGAAACCACGGAATCCGTGTTGCGCGATATCGTGGAATCCGTTCCCGTACCGCTGTGAAACGCTCACAACTTGCCGGATTCAGCAGCGCGCGGCCGGAAATCAGGCGCGCCCATCTCCCGGTTCACGAACCTCGCGTGTTGGATTTTCCCCGATGAGTTTTGGCCGCACCGTCTTAGCGCGACTTTGGGCTCGCTCAGACCGCTCCGCGGTGCGCACCTTTCTTCTTGCGCTTGCCGCGCTCACTGTCGCGTTGCTGCTGGCGCTTTATTCCGGTGCAGCCGCCGAGCTCGGAAACCTCGTGCTGGCCAGCGCTTCCGCACTGGCAGCGCTGGCCGTAGCGGCCTGGGTAGCGATCACCCTGGTGCCGGTGCTGGCCCGGCGCACGCCGCTGCGCTGGATCGGCTACAAGATGGAGTATCGCGTCACCCGCGCAGGTTGGGTGTACTTCGCGGCCATTCTTCTGGTGGCGCTCGCCGCGCTGAACACCGGCAACAATCTGCTTTTTCTGGTGCTCGCGTGCCTGATCGCCATCATTCTCATGTCCGGCATTCTCTCTTCGATAACCCTGTCCGGCGTGGAGATGCGCCTGGTCCTGCCCGAGCACATCTTTGCGGGGCAGCCCGTCCGCGCCACCATCGAATTGCAAAACGACAAGCACACCCTGCCCAGCTTTTCGCTGCGCGTGGAAGCCGCGAAGCCCAAGGATGCTCCAGCTCCGGCCATGCTGGAAACGCCAGTCTACTTTCCATACCTGCCCAAGCGCGACCGTGTGCAGCAAACCGTGCCGATGACATTTCTGAGGCGCGGGGTGCACCGCCAGGATACTTTTCGCATCGTGACGCGCTTCCCGTTCGGATTTCTGCAGAAGGCCCGCCGCCTGGACCTGAAAAGCGAAGCGGTGGTCTATCCTTCGGTGGCGCCAACAGAAGAATTCGTGGAAATTTTGCCCGGACTGCATGGCGCGCTGGAAAGTTTATCGAAAGGCCGCGGGCAGGATTTGTACGCCCTGCGCGGCTACGTGGCCAACGACAGCGTGCGGCACGTTCATTGGAAAGCCTCGGCGCGTTCGGGATCGCTGATGGTGCGGGAATTTACCCGCGAGGACGACTGCCGGGTGCTGCTGGTCCTGGACCCGCACATCAGTTCGGTGCTGAAGCCCGAAAGCGCCCCGACCGCACAGACTGCCAGTGAAAGGTTTGAACGAGCCGTCACACTGTGCGCGGCACTGACGTGGCATTTCTACGAACGCAATGCGTTGCTGCAGTTTCGCAGCGCGGAAGTCGAGACTCGCCTGGCTCCCGCGGACGAAATCGTCTTTCTGATTTTGCGGCATCTTGCGTTGGCGCAGCCGCTGCCGACCGACCCCCAACATAAATTGATTACCGACCTGGCGGCCTCACCCGAACTTTTCAAAATCATCGTGACCAGCCAGCCGCGCGGTTCGATTCCCGCGAATGTGTGGTATTCCTCCTATGTGATTTTTTTGGACGACTTGCTGCGCTCGTAATTCTCAGCGGCGTGGCGAAATTCGCCGCCGGCCATTGAACAGAAATAATATTCAGCGAAGGATTTGCGCGCTACTTGAGCTTTGCGTATTCGGCTTTGGCGGCGACGAGAACCGGAACGTCGGGATCGGCGTCCTTCCACAGCGCAAGGAAATCCTGATACGCGGCCCGGGCTTTCACGTTATCCGCCTGCAGCGTGTACGCGCGAGCGAGTCCCAGCTTCGACAAGCTGAGAAACTGGCTGAAAGCATTCAATCCCGGATGATCGATAATTTTCTGGAATTCGGCAGCCGCTTTCGCGCCGTCGCGAAGTTGTAGATAAACGAGCCCGCGCACATAAATCACCCAATAAGTGCCGTACACGCCGTTCTGGCCCAATTCGCATTTTCTTCCCGCTTCCAGAGCAGCAATCGCATCGGCGCCATTATTGCGATGCAGAGAATTCATGGCTTGCACCGCGGGAATCACCGAATACTTGACGTCGGAGTCCGACGGGTAGTCCTTGTTCAGATTTTCCAGCAATTTCAGGGACTGCGCGGAATCACCGATGGATGAAAAGGTCAATGCCGCGGCGGCAGCCGGGAATGAATCGCCGGGCTGGTGATGCAGGCTGGAGGCTTTCTGGCGAGCGCTTTCGGTGAACCCGTGAGCGGCGTCGCGCATAGCCTGGCCACCGAGAGTGGTGATACCGATTCCCGTGTGGCCATATCGCTTGGCAACCTCGACGCCGTGTTGCGCAGTCTCGCGAGAAAGCTTGATTTTTCCCAGCGAGTCTTCATAAAAGGACTGTCGCTGCAGGAAAAACATCTCGTCGGCTTTGCCATTCCCCCAGGAAAATTCACGCTGCACGGCCGCCTGATCGCCCTGGATGGCCGCGATGGCATAAAGAATCTGATGAATGACCACTCCATCGAGTTTCTGCGATTTGGCGGCTTCAGCGACAGCTTTGGCCTCATCGTAACGATTCAAGTATAGATACGAAGCCATCTGATTCTGGTAGCCATATTCGTCCTGAGGATCCACACGCATGGCCTCTGTGGCGGCGGCCAGCGCGTTTTGCTGATCGCCCAGGTTCTGGTAGGCCAACGATAAATTGTCCCAGGCGCTGTTCTGACGCGGATAAGTTTGCGTCCATCGTTTGTAGAGATCGACCGCACTCTCCTCATCGCCGGTTACGATGTCGTAGTAGTGGCCCTCGATGTAGAATTTTTCGTTTTCGCTCGCCCGATCGCGAAGGTCATAGGCCTTTCTCAAGTATTCGTTCGCTTGCTGCGCGTCTCCATTGTTGGAAAGGGCGACGCCCAGTACGGCGTAGGCCGTGGCGAAATTCGGATCCAGCGCAACTGCGCGTTTGAGCGGCGCGATCGCGGCGTCGTCGTCAACTCGATTATGAAACGAGTAACCCAGGCTGTATTGCTTGAGCGCTTCGAGCGACGGCGTGGTGGCGCGCTCGAGCGGCGTGGCAAACTGCTGAACGCTGGCAATGGATTCGCCGAGCTTCTGGCGAAGGTCGGAAGCCG
>DASXLA010000063.1:0-23433 GCA_036496505.1 Candidatus Acidiferrum sp.
GACCCCGCGGTGGCGGTGCCCAACTTGCGTAAAGCGGTGGAGTTACTTCCGTCCCAGAGCCGTCCGCGTTATTTACTGGGAGTCGCAGAGGAGCGTGGCGGCGATATTCCGGCGGCCGCGGAATCTTTTGAAGGAGCCTACCGGCTGGACCCAAAAAATCTGGAGCCGGTTTTGCACCTGGCGAACCTGTATCTGCGGCTGAAACGGTTTGAGGATGCGGAAAAAAAGTTTCGCAGCGCGCTGGAGATTGAACCGCACAATACCGAGGCGTTACTGGGAGTGGCCGAGAGCCTGGATGCGCAAAAGAAGCTGGAAGCCGCGGAGGCTTATCGCCGTTATCTGGCCGTGGCGGCTGCGGATTCCACAGCGCGCGCACGACTGGTGCACCTGCTGGTGGAACAGCAACAGTACGACGTGGCGCTCGCGGAGCTCGACCGCGCGGACGCCGGGCAGGCGGCGAACCTGAATTCGCTGCGGCTGCGAGCGGACATCGAGGTAGCGCAGAAGAAATATGGCGATGCCATTGTCACGCTGAGCAAAGCCATTGCCATTTCTCCCGGCGACGCCGAACTGCACGGCGGACTGGGCCGTATCTATATAGAGAAACGCGATTTTCCATCGGCACTCAAGGAGTTGAAGGTTGCGCTTGGAATCGATCGAAAAAATCTGGCGTACTGGAAGGACTTGAGCACCGCGTTTTACTTATCGGGCGATTGCCCTTCGACCCTCGCGGCGCTGGATGAAATCGCCAAGGCGGAAACTCCCGGTCCCGGGCCGTGGTTTATTCGCGCGCTCTGCTACGATAAACTGAACCAGCCGAAGCCTGCGTTGGACGCCTATCAGAAATTTCTGAGCCTCGACCAGGGGCAAAATGCGGACCAGGTTTGGCAGGCGCAGGAGCGCAGCAAAGTCCTGCGCAAGGTGCTGGAACACAAAAGGTAGCGATGATCGTCCGGCGAGTGGCTTGTGGGATCGCGGTGACCGCATCGATGTTTGTTTTTGTGAACGGCGCTGCGGCCGACAAGTTGAGCGATTTACAGAAACATTTCGACCACGAAAACAACCCGGTGCACCGCGCGAAACTAGTGGAGAAGTTGGGAGATGAGGAGTTTGAAATCGCGCGCCAGGCGTTCAAGAAAAATGATTTCGTTACGGTAGGCACGGTGTTCGAAAAATATCGCGACAATGTCCGTGCGGCGCTCCAGGGCTTAAAAAAGAAACATCCCGACGCCGAGCGAGATTCCGACGGTTACCGCCAACTGGAAATCAACACCCGGCGCGGAATACGCGAGGTCGATGAAGTTCTGCTGATGGCGCCGGAGGCAATCCGCCCGCCGTTGCAGATCGTCCGCGGCGATCTCGATGCCATGGATCGAGAAATGATCGGGATGCTGTTCCGGCATCCGGGCGATCAACCGATTCCCGCGGGCAAACCTGCGCCGGCGGCAACAGCCACTGCTCCCGAGGTTAAGCCATGAACATGAGCAGAACAATCATTTGCGCTTTGTGCTGTGGACTGTTTTGCGGCGTGGCGGCAAGCTCACTGCGGGCTCAGCAGCCGCAAAAGGATTATCTTTCCGGGTTGGAAGCCGACAAAATCCGCGACGCGGAAACCACCAACGAACGCGTAAAATTATTTCTGACTTTTGCCGACGACCGCCTGAAAAAGTTTCAGTATGAGCTGGAGCATCCCTCCGGTACTCGCCACGTGGACATGTTGAATTCGCTGCTGAATGGTTACGGCGGCTGCGTGGACGATGCCGCAGACCTGATTCAATTGGGCATCCAGAAGGGCGAAAGCATCAGGGAGGGAATCGATCTGATGGCTTCGCAGTCGAAGGCTTTCCTGGCGACATTGGAAAAAATATCCGCTGCAGGCGGGCCAAACCTGGAAGACTACAAAAGTAATCTGGATGACGCTATCGAAGGTACCCGCGACGCCATGAACGAGGCGCAGAAAGCCACCAAGAAGGTCGCGCCCCCGCCGGTGCGGCGCAAGAACTAGTGCGCGGGGCCGCCGGCATGCCGGCGCGAAATCCCGCAAAGCGCCGCGAGGGAATCGTTTTCGATGAATAATTCCCGAATCTCGCCTATCCCCGGAGGCAGCGCCCTTTTCCAGCGCGTTTTCACACGGCTCGGTTGTCACGGCCGGCCGCCACGTTTTCGCGTGGAGTTCTACCCCTATTCAAGCCTGGTGCTGACCATTCGCCGGCGTGAAGAGGTCATGTACGTGCGGTTCTCGGACTTGTTGCAGCGCGCGCCGTTGCCGGTGCTGGAAGGGGGCGCCGCGTTGCTGCTGTCTCGGGTGTACCGGCGCAAAGCGCCACGCGAAGTGGTCGAGCCGTATCTGCAGTACGCGCGGTCGCACAAAACGCGGAATCGCATCAGCCAGATGCGGCGTGGGCGCGTGCGCGTGCCTCAGGCCGATCCGCACGGACGGCACTACGATCTCTCCAGCTTGTTTGACCAGCTCAACGCAAAGTATTTTGACGGCAGTTTACGGCGGCCGCACATCGGCTGGAGCGTCAGAAGCTGGCGCCGGCAGTTCGGGTGCTACGATCCGGGGCCTAATCAGATTTTGTTGAATCGCCGGATGGACAGGCCCGGCGTGCCCGCCTGCGCCGTGGAATACGTGCTGTTTCACGAAATGTTACACGTCAAACACCCCACGCGCCGTTCGGGCTGCAGCCTGGTGTCTCATTCGCGCGAATTTCGCGAAGAGGAAAAACGTTTTGTGGGATTCGAACGCGCCCGCCGGGTCCTCGACCGCTTAGCCCGTTGATTTATCTTTCTTACCGACTTCGCTCCACAACTTGTCGATTTTCTTGCGGATTTTGGCGGCGTCTTCCGCATGCGGATACAGGTCGAGATAGCGCTGGTAGGACTTTATCGCTTCGCGCTTCTGTCCTTTTTTCTCCTGAGCTTCGCCAAGGTAGCGGTAGGGAATTGCGAATCCGGGTTTGGAAGCGGCGGCATCCTGAAAGCGGTCGATGGCCGCGTCCAGATCACCTTTCTTGAAATAAAACTGGCCCACCTCGATATCCTTCTCTGCCCGCAATGGGTCCCAGGTAGGCTGGTCGGGCGCGGAGTTGGTGGCGGAATCTTTCGCGCCGGTGGATTTGTTTTTCTTTCCGGATTTCGGGTGTGACGAATCCGGGGCAGTGGGCGGCAAATTCCGGGGATCGGTGGAAGAGGACTCGCCCTGCGAACCCTGTGCGCGCACGACGAACGCGGCCAGAAAGAAGCACGCTGCCGTAGTGACCAACAAAATATGTTTTACAGGCTTGCCGTTCACTGCTGGCGCTCCTTACATCAGATCAATGCCCGCCCGCATCTAACGGAACAGAGCGGATGGCCTTTTGGGGGCGGTAGATGCCCGGTTTTGGCCAGGTTCGCGTCGTCCACTCTCTCCGATTCACTTTAGTATCATAGTAGTTGTACGGCGTCATTGCCCGGCAAATGTGGGGCGACGACGCGTTGCTTTGTGTAAGCACATGGAACCCCGAGAAAAAGCCGCGCTGCTCCCCGATGCGCCCGGGGTGTATCTCTTCAAGGATGCCGGCGGCACGGTCTTGTACGTCGGCAAAGCCATCGCGCTGCGCAGCCGGGTGCGCTCCTATTTCTTGGAATCCAGCTGGATCAACGCCAAAACCGGATCGCTGGCGCGCGAAATTGCCGACCTCGAAACCATCCTGGTGGACAACGCGCGGGAAGCACTGGCGCTGGAAAACAACCTAATCAAGCAATACCGCCCGAAGTTCAACGTCCTGCTGCGCGACGACAAAACATATCCGTATATTAAATTTACGGCCTCCGAGAAATTTCCGCGCGTGTATTTCACCAGAAAAGTGAAAAAAGACGGCTCGCTTTATTTTGGGCCGTACTTTCCGGCCAGCCTGGCGCGGCGCATTCTGCATTTCATTCACAAGCGCTTCCTGGTGCCATCATGCACCGTGGACCTCACGCGCAATCACCCTCGGCCGTGCCTGCAGTACTACATCAAGCGTTGCCAGGGACCATGCGTGCAGGGATTGACCACTGAAGAGCGCTACGCCGAAGCCGCGCGGGATGTGCGCCTGTTTCTGGAAGGGCGGCGGCATGACCTGGTGAAGAGCCTGGAGCAGCGCATGGAAGCCTCCGCGGAACAGGAACTCTTCGAACAAGCCGCCGCGTATCGCGACCTGTTGCGCACCCTGGAGGACATCGAGGAGCGCCAGCGCATTGCGTCCACGCAAGGCGACGATACCGATGTGCTGGCGTATCACGTCGAAGCCCCGCTGGTGGCGGCGAATCTTTTTCACTTGCGCGGAGGGCGCGCGGTGGACCGGCGTGAATATTACTGGGAAGACCTCGAGGAATTCGATCCGAAGGAATTTGTGCCGTCGCTTTTGAAACAGATTTATCTTGATGCCGCGTATCTGCCGAAAGCCATTCACGTGCCGGTGGATTTTGAAGACCGCGCCATTCTGGAAGAGGCCCTATCGGAGCGCGCCAGGCATAAAGTTGAAATTTTTACTCCGCAGCGCGGCTCGAAGCGCGCGTTTCTGGACCTGGTTGCAAGTAACGCGGCCCATTCCTTTGAGCAAAGATTCCGTGTGATGAAGCCCACGTCCAAAGCCATCAGCGAAGCGGTCCAGGCCGCGTTGAATCTGCCGGAAGAGCCGCAACGCATCGAGAGCTTCGACATTTCACACATGCAAGGGACGGACACGGTCGCTTCTATGGTGGTCTGGGAAAACGGACGCATGAGGAAGTCCGATTATCGAAAGTTCATTATTCGCGGCGAGCCGGGAGCGGAAGGGGCCCTGCCGAAAAACGATGATTTTGCGAGCATGCGTGAAGCCGTCACGCGCAGGTACAGCCGCGTCCTGCAGGAGAAGCGGCCGATGCCAAACCTGATTCTGATTGACGGCGGAATCGGGCAGCTTCGCGCGGCGGCGCAGGCGTTGGAATCCCTACAGATCATCAACCAGCCGCTGGCGAGCATCGCCAAACGCGAGGAGATTTTGTACATCTACGGGCAGGAAGACGAGCCCTGCGTGCTGGATCACCATTCGCCGGTGCTGCACCTGATCCAGCAGATTCGCGACGAGACGCATCGTTTTGCGGTCACCTTCCACCGCCTGCGGCGGGGCAAGCGGCAAACAAAAACGGCACTGAGTGATATTCCCGGAGTGGGGCCGCTAACTGCGCAACGTCTCCTGCGCGAATTTGGGAGCGTGGCGAATTTGCAGCGCGCCGGGGTGGATAAGTTGAGCCGCGTGATTACGCGCAAGAGCGCGGAGAAGATCCTTGCCCATCTGAAGGACGAAAATGCCGCGCGTGATGCTACAGGTACCAGTTAGCCTGTATTGAACGAATGTTAGTGCTATTATACGGTCACTACGGAGGTCTAACATGGCCGATAATGTCGGTTCCAAGGTGAGTTATTTTCTGGTGGGACTAGGAGTCGGGGCGCTCGTGGGTGTGTTGTTCGCGCCAAAGTCCGGCGAGGATACTCGCGAGTACCTCGCGAATAAGGCCGATGAAGGCAAGGATTACGCGCAGCGCAAGGCTCGGGAATTGCGCGAGCGCGCCGATGAGCTGATCGAGCGCAGCAAGGATGTAGCCTCGCGCAAGAAGGACACCATTTCCGCGGCGGTCGACGCGGGGCGCGAAGCTTACCACCGCGAAGCTTCACGGGGGTAAAAGTGTGGTGGGTTACGGCAGAGCAGTAAGCTTTTAGGGCCCCGTTGGTTACATCACGAACTTTCCGCTCATTTTCGGTGGGCGGATGAGGCGCTCATGGAATTCTGGCTCGAAGTTTTCAGCATCGTTGCCGCAATTGCGTTGGTAGTGCAAGTGGTGATATTGGGCGCCTTGTTTTTTGAATTGCGACGCACCACGGAGAAAGTAAACAACCTGGTGGGCGATATGCAGACGCGCGTGGGTCCACTGCTGACTCGCGTGCAGACGCTCTTGGACGACACGCAGCCGAGAATTTCCGAAATGGTTGCTGACGCCTCCCATGTGGTGTATCTCGCGCGCGGGCAGGCGCAAAAGATGGATCGCGTGCTCAGCGAGGCTTCCGACCGCCTGCGTGGGCAGTTGATTCATGCGGACCGCATCTTGTCTGGCGCGCTGGCAGCAGTGGAAGAGACCGGCTCAAGAGTGCGTGACAATTTCTGGCGCCCGATGCGCAGGGCGTCGGCGGTGGTCACCGGGATTCGCGTGGGACTCGATTTGCTGCGTTCCCGGCGCTCCGGGCGAAGTGCCGAAGAGCAACACGAAGAGGAACTGTTTATTTAGATGATGTGAAAAACGGCTCGCCTATGGCCGGAACGGCTGCGGAAATTTCCGACTAAACCTTCGTTCGGAGCGGACCCACATAAATGAAGTTACGAGCCCCGGTTCGGCTGTAACCGCATATTCTTGCGGACTTATTCGTTTGTGATTTTCTAGCGGATCCAGCCGCCGGCCAGCACGCGCTCATCATCGTAGAAAACCGCGGCTTGGCCCCTAGTGATGGCGCGCTGCGGTTCATCAAACTCTACCCGCGCACGAGTCGCGTCCAGCGGCTCAACGGTGGCCGCCGCGGGCTGGTGCTTGTGGCGGATTTTTACTTTCGCGCTCACTGTGCCATCAGGCCTCGCGCAGGAAATCCAGTTTACATTTTCAATTTCGCAGGTGTTCTTGTGTAGCGCCTCGGCCTCGGCCACCACCACGCGCTTTTTCTCCGCATCGATGCTCAGCACGTACAGCGCCTTGCCAGTGGAAAACCCCAGGCCCTTTCGTTGGCCTACCGTGAACTGATGCACGCCGGTGTGCTGCGCGAGCACTTCGCCGTTTTCGCTCACGATTTCGCCCGTGCCGTCCTGGTGCGAAAGGTTCTGCTCGTCCGCATACGCGTGGATGAATTGCACGTAATCTCCGCCGGGCACGAAACAAAGCTCCATGCTTTCCGGCTTTTCCGCCACCGGAAGATTCACGCGACGGGCCACCGCGCGCACTTCCTCCTTGCTCAATTCGCCGAGCGGAAATTCGCTGCCGGCCAACTGCTCCTGCGTCAGTCCCCACAGAAAATAGGACTGGTCTTTCGAATCGTCGCGGGCACGCCAGAGTTCCCAGCGACCCGTCTGTTCGTTTTTGCGAATGCGCGCGTAGTGGCCGGTGGCCAGGCGTTGCGCGCCGATTTGCCGCGCCATGCGCAGCAGGGGATCGAACTTCACGTCGGTATTGCAGTTGGTGCAGGCGATGGGCGTGCGGCCGGAGAGATATTGATCGACAAACGGGCGCACCACCCGGGCCTCAAACTGCTCCTCAAAATTTACGACGTAGTGCGGAAAATCCAGATGCTGCGCGACGCGCTTGGCGTCGTAGACGTCGTCGATGGAGCAGCAGCGATGCGAGGGAGGCGCGCCGGATGGCGATTGAAGGGCTGGCAGGCGCCGCTGGTTCCAGAGCTGCATGGTCAGGCCGACGACGGAACGATTTTGCTCTTGCAACAGCGCCGCTACTACGGAGCTGTCGACGCCACCGCTCATGGCTACCGCCACCAGACCCCCTAGTGGTTCGGCGGAGCGGTCGTGAACATCGGGTTGTAGTGTGGTGCTCATGGTTCTCAGCGCGATATAGCTATTGTACTGAAAGATAGGGATTCGACTACGCCTGTATATGCTGAGGCGCAAAAACTGAATTGGAGGGTTTGACCAGCCAGATCCCCGCTCGGACGCGTCAGCAATGGTATAGTTCGGCCATGAAAACCAGTCGATGGCTGTGGATGTTCATCGCGGTTCTGGTTGTCTGCGTGGCCTCCCCTGCCAACTTTCATTTTTTTCTGCGTGCCGGTGGGGCAGCCGTGGCACACGCGTCGCCGCCTGGTGCTCAGGAAAGCACTTCGGAACTGGAGGAGTCGCTGTTTGTGCAGGATGCTCACCTGAAGAGCGGCAAGAAGGGCGTTTTGCTGGTGTGGATTCCGCAACCGTTGCAAAAATTCTGCCTGGGAAAAACCTTCGAACAATGCGCCGCGATGGACTATTGCATTCGCACCACCAGCAAGAATGTTGCGACGTGTAAGAATCTGCCGGTGAGTCTGAAGAACCTGCCGGCCTATCCTCGGGGCATGCGCCCCAGTCGCGTTTTGAGCATCACTTATTCCGCGATCACGCCAGACAACAAAATCGCTCCGGTGATGGATTATTTGGAAAGTGCTCCCGCGGGTTCTCTTGACCGTTTCTCCATGAGAGGACGCGTCAAAGCAAGAGTCAAACTCACCCGGAAAGCGGATGACGACCAGTTTGATGTACTGGAAATTCTATCTGTGCCTTCATCCTAGGATTTCTCTTCCGTCGATACGTAACTGTTCCTGAACAAAAATCGGATGGACTTTGTTGTAGCCGGTTTCGCGACTCAGGTGGCTTGCGCCAGTCCCTTGCCATAGTTCGGGGATATTTCGCGGAGCTGCTCGACGGTTTGCGGAATGACCAGCAGCGCGAAATCGATTTCTTCGCGAGTCGTGTGGCGGCCCAATGAGAAGCGCAGGCTGCTGCGGGCCTCTTCAACGGGCAAGCCGATCGCGGTCAATACATGCGAGGGCTCAATCGCACCCGACGAGCAGGCCGCGCCGGTGGAGCAAGCCAATCCCTTGAGGTCCAGCGCGATGAGCAGGGCCTCGCCATCGACTCCGGGGAAAAGCATGTTGGTGGTGTTCGGCGTGCGCGTGGCCGTTGCCCCGTTTACGCGCGAAAGTGGCACGCGCTGCAGCAAGCCGCGCTCCAGGTCATCGCGCAGCGCGGAGATGCGCGTGGAGTCCTGCGCGAGCGATGCTTGTGCAAGTTCCGCGGCCTTGCCCAAGCCCACAATCCCCGCGACATTTTCTGTGCCCGGCCGAATGCCACGCTGGTGATGCCCGCCAAAAAAGAACTGGCGCAGTGGCGTCCCGGTGCGCACATATAGCGCCCCAGATCCCTTGGGGCCATAAATTTTGTGACCGGAGAGGGACAGCAGATCGACTTGCAGGGCATTCACATCAATCGGCAATTTCCCGGCGGACTGCACCGCGTCGGTGTGGAAGTAAACGTCCGCTTTCGCGGCAAGCCGGCCCATTTCTTCGAGTGCTTGCACCGTGCCCAGTTCATTGTTGGCATGCATCACGGAGATGAGTGTTGTATCAGGCAGGGTTTTTAGAAGTTCGTCAAGATGGCCGGGTTGCACGCAGCCGTCGCGGTCCGCGGAAAGATACGCGACGGTAACGCCGCGCGCCGCCAGTGACTGGCAGGTATTCAAAACCGCTTCGTGCTCGATGGCCGTCGAAATCAAGCTTTGCTTCGAATAATTTTCCGGATCGAGCATTCCAAATATGGCGTGGTTGTCGGATTCCGTGCCGCCGCTGGTAAAGACAATTTCCTGCGGTCGCGCGCCGATGAGGGCGGCAACCTGTTCACGCGCGGTGTCCACTGCGGAGCGCGCTTTCTGGCCGGTGGTATGGATCGAGGCGGCGTTTCCGAACTCGCCGGAAAAATAGGGCAGCATGGCCTCCAGCACCGGGGGATCGACAGGGGTGGTGGCGTTGTAATCGAGATAGACGCGAGTTTCCATGGCCACGAATGGAGAATAGCAGGAAGCGCGAGAAAAAAAAGCCGTGGCGAAGGCTATGTCGATGCGAGTTTGTGCGCGTCGATTTTTTGATCAGACTGCAATACAACGCCTACAGGATTGGAGTATTTCGTGAGCCGCGGGCGCCTCCTTACGTTCGACGTCGCAGCTTAAAATCGACGCGCACGGTTGTTTGCCCCGCTCCGAAGCATTCGTTTCTGTCAAGAATCGCGGATTGAAGTAACATGACCTTCCGGCGAACTGCAGTTTGGAAGGCGTGCGGGAGGGTGTGTGGCGTATCGGGATTTGCGGGAGTTTGTCGCCAGGTTGGAGAAGGAAGGCGAGCTGAAGCGCATCCGCGCGGAAGTTGATCCCGTCTTGGAGATCACCGAAGTAGCGCAGCGTGTGGCGCGCGATGAGAAACGCGCAGATCGCAGCGTTGGCCCGGCGCTGCTTTTTGAAAAGCCGAATGGATCGAAGGTGCCTTTGCTGATCAACACCTTTGGCAGCGTGCGCCGCATGGAGTTGGCGTTTGAAGTCGACAAGCTGGATGACGTTGCGGCGCGCATCCAGGGGTTCTTGAAAATGGAAACGCCGCAGGGATTATTCGACAAAATCAAGATGTTGCCGAAGCTAGCGGAACTGGGATCCTTTTTCCCCAAAACGGTGAAGTCGGGAACGTGCAAAGAGGTCATTCGGAGCGGAGCGGACGTCGACCTTCTGGAATTTCCGATTTTGAAATGCTGGCCCCAGGATGGCGGCAGATTCATCACCTTTCCGCTGGTGTTCACCAGAAATCCGGAAACGGGCAAGCGCAACGTGGGCATGTATCGCATGCAGGTGTATGACCAGCGCACCACCGGGATGCACTGGCAAACGCAAAAGCACGGGGCGGAACACTTTCGCCGCGCGCGCGCCGCGAATCCCGACGGAAAAATTCCGGTAGCGGTGGCTATTGGTGCGGATCCGGCAACCGCGCTCGCGGGTATGCTGCCGATTCCACCGGACCTCGATGAAATGATGTTCGCGGGATTTTTGCGGCGCGAGCCAGTAGAGATGGTGGAGTGCGAAACGTGCGACCTGGAAGTTCCCGCCAACGCGGAAATCGTTCTTGAAGGTTACGTCAATCTGGGCGAGATGCGCACGGAAGGACCCTTCGGAGACCACACTGGATTTTATTCGCTCGAAGAGGAGTACCCGGTTTTTCACGTGGAATGCATCACGCACAGAACCAATCCGCTGTATCTGACTACCGTCGTCGGGCCGCCGCCGCAGGAAGATTATTTTATGGGTTACGCGGTGGAACGTGTTTTTCTTCCGGTGATGAAGATGCAGTATCCGGAAATTTATGATGTGGCCATGCCCGCGGAAGGAATTTTCCACAACCTGATGATTGTGGCCATTCGTAAAAGTTATCCCGGGCACGCGCGAAAAATCATGAATGCCATCTGGTCGCTGGGACAAGCGATGTTCACCAAAGTCATTGTGGTGGTGGATCACGACGTAGATGTGCACAACTACAACGAAGTAGTGTGGAAAGCGTTGTGCGCCATCGATCCGGAAAGAGATGTGCAATTTAATCTGGGCCCGGCGGATACTCTGGATCACGCTTCGCGCATCCAGGACTTTGGATCGAAGATGGGCATCGACGCAACGCGCAAGTGGACTACCGAAGGTTTTACACGGCCGTGGCCGGACGAAATAGTAATGGATGAGGCCACCAAGGCCCGCATCGGCGCGCTCTGGAAGAGCTTCGGACTGTAAAAATATTTCCCGCCTAGTTTCGCCGTTCAAAAACCTGGACCGAAAATCGCAGCGCGCGCGCCAACTCTCCATGTTTTTCATCTGCAACCCGGCGAAGTTTTTTCCGCGCGTGACAGAAAAATTTTATCGTGAGTTTCGCGGTATGGAATGCGCGCGGTGAGAACGAAAGGATAACCCGTACACTGGAACAGGCCGAGCCGCCGGGAACACCTTATACGGTAGTACCGATAGAACCATAACGCGATATATAGTGGTGTATACCAACAATACCCTGTAACTGCCTGAAACTACCGACAAAACTCCCCCTATTCTTAGGACAACTCCGCCAGAGAATTCCTTGACGCTGTGCGCAGCGGGATGTCATAACGAATCCACGAAGCGCACTCTGCAATTCTGTTCTGCTACGTGGGGTGCACCAAAAAATGATTGAAAGTTCGGGCGTGTCTTCGGATGCCGGGGTGGCTTTCCTCGTGAATGAGTCGCGAGAAGTGATGAACGTCAGGCAGGCTTCTCAGTATCTGGGGATCTCCCCGGATACCCTGTACCGTTACATCACCGAAGGCGAAATACCTGCATTCAAACTCGGCAACCGTTGGAAACTTCGTAAGACAATTCTGGACCGCTGGATGGAACGGAAGATGAGCCAGGCGCACGCGAGGCGCCGGTAGATCGAGTACGTGAGAAGGAAAGAGGCCGCGATATGTGGTTACCAGGCGGGCGGAAGGGCAAGCAGCTGGTGGGTCTGGATATCGGTTCCAGCTCGATCAAGGCTGTGGAGCTGAAATCCACCAAGGCGGGATATGAGCTGGTGAGCTTCGGCATGGAGCCACTGGCGCAGGATACCGTCGTGGACGGCGCGATTATGGACGCGCCTCAGGTCGCCAACGCCATTTCCAAGATTTTCGATACGCAGAAGATCAAGACCAAGAACGTGGGCACCTCTGTTTCGGGGCATTCGGTAATCGTCAAGCGCGTTCCGTTGCCGCTGATGACCGAAGACGAGTTGTATGACCGTATCCCCTCGGAAGCCAGCCAGCATATTCCTTTCGATATTGCCGATGTAAACCTCAGCTACCAGTTGCTCGAGTCCATGGACGCCCAGATGGATGTCCTGCTGGTGGCGGTTAAGAAGGACAAGATTCTGAACCATACCAACGTATTGGCGCAGGCTGGGAAGACGCCGGTGGTCGTCGATATCGACGCCTTTGGTCTGCAGAACTGCTTTGAAATGAACTACGAGCCAGACGCCGGCCAGACCGTCGCGCTGCTGAACATCGGCGCCAGCGTCATGAACATCAATATCGTGCGCGGAGGTATCCCGCTGTTTACGCGCGACGTGAGCGTGGGTGGGAACCAGTACACCGACGCGTTGCAAAAGGAACTGGACCTCAGCTTCGAGGACGCCGAGAAACTGAAGTTGGGTGAAAATCTCCCCAGCGTTACCGACGACCAGAAACAGCAGATTCTGCGCAGCGTTTCCGACATTCTCACCCTGGAAATTCAAAAGACCTTCGATTTCTTCCGGGCTACCGCGAGCGGCGAAAACATTCAACGCATCGTGGTGGCGGGCGGTACCGCCCGGGTACCCGGACTGGTGGACCTGTTGCGCGAAGAGTTTGCGATGCCAGTAGAAGAATTGAACCCGTTCCGGAAAGTGCTCATCAATCCCAGCCGGCACAGTGACGATCAGATTCGCGAGATGGCACCGCGACTGGCCATTGCTGTGGGTCTGGCGCTGAGGAGCTTCGACTAGCCATGATTCGTATAAACCTTCTCGGACAGATCAGACCGAAGACCGGGCGCCGGACCGTGGATACCGGAACGGCCATGCCCACGATTTTTCTGTTGTCGGGCGCGGTCTTAGGATTGGCGTTTCTCTTCTTCCTCTATCTCACCTGGCAAAAACAGCTGAATGAAGAGAACAACCGCATCGCGCAACTAAGCGCGGAAAAGACCCAACTCGAACAGATCAAGCTGCAGGTGGAAGCCTTCCAGAAGCAGAAGCAGATTCTGCAGCAGCGCGTTTCCACCATCGAGGAATTGCAGCGCGACCGCACCGGTGGCCAGGAATTGCTGGACATGGTGGCCAATACCGTTTCGCGCACGGAAAACCTGTGGCTGACCACGGTAACCCGCAAGGGCAACGCCCTGACGCTGGAAGGTTCATCGGCCTCAATCAATTCCGTAGCCAACTTCATCACCGCGCTGAAGCGCTCGGGTTATTTCCAGAAGGTGGAGATCAAGGAATCCAAGCAGGACGAAAAAAATACCGCGGTGCAGACCTACAACTTTGAAATCACCGCTGAAATTGCACCGCCGACTGCTGTGCAGGCGAAGCCGGCAAGCACGCCGGCCCCGGCGGCTCCCCCAGCGAGGAAAGGGTAAGCCATGGCCAATCCACTTCGAGATATGTCGGTGATCATGCAGGCCCTGGTAGCCGCGGCATTGGCCGTGGTCATCGTGCTGATCGGTGTGTACGTGCCGCTTTCACCGGTGGCCCAGGAACGCAGCTCGGTGGACAAAGCTGTGGAGCAGCGAAAGGCTTTGAACGACGAAGTAACCCAACTTCAGGTGTACAAGCAGCGTTACGGGGAGTTGAAGCAGCAGATGGACGCGCTTTCGAAGCAACTGGAAACCCTGAAGTCCATCGTTCCGGAAGAGAAGGAAGTGGACGAATTCATCCGCATGGTGCAGGGCGCGGCGGCGGCTTCCAACGTGACCATCCGCCGGATCACCGCGCAGGCGGTGGTGCCCAAGGAATTTCACTACGACATGCCCTTCGAACTGCAAGCCGACGGCCCGTATTTCAATCTGCTGGATTTCTTCACCCGCATGGCGCGTTTGTCGCGAATCATCAATGTGGGCGACCTGAGATTCGAAGATCCCGACAAAGCCACTGGCGCCAAATATCCACTGCGCCCGGGGACAACCGTATCCGCGATATTTACAGCAACTACCTTTTTCACCAAGCCAGCTGATGTGGGTCCGGCCTCCGCACCTGGAGGCAAGACTCAACCAGTGGCTGGAAAGCCCTGAGCGGGAATGAGCGAACTATGCGTTCAGTGATCTCACTGGTAAGCGTGATTTTACTCACAGCGGCCGCAACCTGCTCGCATGCGCAGGGGCAACCGGCTGCAAAGCCGGCGCCAAAGCCCGCGGGTGCGCCAATGGCGAAGCCTGCGGGGAAGCGTGTCTCCAAAAAGCATGCCACGCCGAAATCTGCCGCCACCACCGGCGCCGCCACCACTCCAGAAGGCGCGCAGGTCCGCCCGGGACGTCGTGATCCCTTTGAGTCCCTCATCGGACGGCAAAAGGCCCAGGCCGATGCTGCCAAGAATCTGCCTCCGGGCAAGGGCGGGCTGCAGGTCGGCACATTGCGCGTCGATGGCATCGTGCACGCGCCGAACGGCATGATTGCGGTGGTCAGCAATCCCCAGCAACGCACCTATTTTCTGCGCGAAGGGGACCAGTTGTATGACGGCAAAGTGGACAAGATTGCGATGGACGGAGTCTCGTTCCATGAATCCGGCAAGGACGCTTTTGGCAAGCCAGTGGAACGAGAAGTGAATAAGAGAATTTACTCGACTGCAGGAGAAGAGCAATGAAGACGAATTGGCCGGCCTTACGGTCTGGTTTCTTGATTCTCGCGAGCTTGGCCGTGGGCGCCACGATGCTGCCTGCCCAGACGCAGGAGCTCGCTGGCGCGACGACCACGCCGGCGCTCATCTCCAGCGTGGCCATCCTGCAAAGCGCATCGCAGCGTCCCAGCGTGCGCGTGGAAGGCCAAGGGCAGCTGAACGCCCGCGCGGCGCGCATGCAGAATCCGGACCGCTTGGTCCTGGACTTCTCCGGCGCACGGCTCGGCGCGCAGAAAACGGCGATCCCCGGTGTCGTAGCTCCCGTTCGCGGCGTGCGGCTTGGACAGTTTCGCAACGACGTGGTACGCGTGGTGATCGATCTCACCGAAGCGGCGCATTTCCAGCTGTCGCATGACGGAACCGCCGTGGTGATTGACTTTATCGACGACGCGGCGACCACCGCTCGCGAATCCTTCCGCTACGGCAATGCGTCACCGCACTCTAAATCCGTTGCCGGCGCCAGGACGGTTTCGACCACACGGAAATCCGGAATTTCTTCTCCTCGCTTTGCCTTGCCGGGCGAACTGACCCAGCCCTCTTTCACTTTGGCATCGTTTGGCGGGAAGACAGAACCGGCGCGTCCGACGGCGAACTCCGGCCGGGCCGCGCAACAGGCCATCCAGCAGGCCAATACGGCTGCGGGAACGGTAGCCCAGTCCGCGCAGGTCTCTCCTGTGGCCGCGCCTCCGGGCAAGTACACCGGCGAGCCCATCTCCGTGAACCTGAAGGACGTTGATCTTCGCGATTTCTTCCGCTTGATTCATGAAATCAGCGGCTTGAACGTGGTTCTGGACCCCGCGGTCAAGGGCACCCTGACGATCGTTCTCGACGAAGTTCCCTGGGACCAGGCGCTGGATATCGTGCTGCAGAACAACGGCCTCGACAAGCAATTGAACGGCAACGTGCTGCGCATCGCTACCCGCGACACCCTCAAAAAGGAAGCAGAAACGCAGCGCGACCTGGAAAAAGCTCAGGCCGAAGCTGTCGCTCCGGTGACCGTGACCCGTGTGTTGAGCTACGGCAAAGCCGCCACCATGAAGGACACCCTCAAGAAATTCCTGAGCTCGCGCGGAGATATTTTGTCCGACGACCGCTCCAACCAGCTGATTATTCGTGACATTCCGTCAGTCATTCCGACCATTGACAATCTGATTCGCCAGCTCGATCGGAAGTCGCAGCAGGTCGAAATCGAAGCCCGCGTGGTTTCCGCTTCCCGTTCGTTTGCACAGGATATCGGCACCGAACTCGGCTTTGCGGGCTCCACCACCGGCGGCCGTTCGCTCTTTAGCGGCACGCCCGAAGTGGGCGGCAGCGGCGTTACCACCGGCACCGGGATCCCCTCTTCGCCGGTAGTCGTCTCCACCGGCTCCACGACCGGCAATGGCATCAGCTCCGGTATTCCGCTGAACACCGAGTTGGCTGCGGGTGTCCCAACCAGCGGCTTCGGTTTCTCGCACCGTTCGCCTAACTTCGCGGTGGACTTCTTCATCACCGCCGCGGAAGCCAAGGGCGTCGGTAAACTGCTTTCCAAGCCGAAGGTCATCACCCAGAACAACGAAAAAGCCACCATCAAACAGGGAACCAAGATTCCCATCCAGACCACCATCAACAACACCATTTCCGTGCAGTTCATCGATGCGGTGCTGAAGCTGGAGGTCACTCCGCAGATTACCGCGGAAGGCACGGTGTTCATGGATGTGCTCGTGGAGAATACCCAGATCGACACCGGTATCCCCCGAGTGCAGGGTATTCCTGCTCTGGACACGCAATCCGCGGAGACCAAGGTCACCGTGGCCGACGGCGGCACAGTGGTCATCGGCGGAATCATCATCTCCTCGCAGCGCGTGGACATCACCCAGGTACCCATCGTGGGCAGCATCCCGGTGATTGGTAACCTGTTCAAGCGCACCAACGTCTCTATCCAGTCGCAGGAACTGCTGTTCTTCCTGACGCCGCGCATCATACCGGGGTAAGCCGGCCCCCTGTTCAACGGGGCGGGGCTTACAAAGGCCTTCCCGAAAGGGAATTCATCGAGGAGACCTCGGTCTCCTCGATTCTTTTTTATGAATAGCGCGTTCGCACGGAGACGCAGGTCGCTGGTGGAGAGCTTTGGCGATTTGCAGCTCGACAGCCTGCTCGTCACCCATCCGGCGGATTGGTTTTACCTGGCGGGCTTCACCGGGGAGTCCGGCGCGCTGATCGTCTCTCGCCGCGCCACCACATTGATCACCGATGGCAGGTTCGCCGGCCAGGCCAAAGCCGAAACCTCAGGCGTGGTGATCGCTTTGCAGAAGCCTACGCTGTTCGAATCGGCGGGGAAGTTCTTGAGCGCCGGCAAGATCAAAAACGTGGGATTCGATCCCACGCAGTTGTCGGTGGCGCAGCTTGGCGCGCTGCGAAAGGTCACCGGGCGGCGCTGCCGTTGGATCGCGGCGCCGGGGCTTGTTGCCGCACTGCGCATGCGTAAAGATGCGCAGGAACTGGCGGTAATGCGCAGGGCGGCCCTTCTGGCGGGGCAAGTGGTCGAAGACGTCATGCCGCTGCTCAAAACGGGAGTGCGCGAAATTGAGATTGCCGCGGAGGTGGAATACCAGATGCGCAAGCGCGGCGCCTCGGGTCCGGCTTTCGAAACCATCGTGGCTTTCGGCGAACGGGCGGCGCTTCCGCACGCGCGTCCCACCGCCAAACGACTGAAGAAAAATGAATTGGTGGTGCTGGACCTGGGTGCTATACTCGCGCACTATTGCAGCGACATCACGCGCACATTTTACTATGGGAAGGTCCCAGCGCGTCTCCGCCAGTGGTATCAGGCCGTCCAGGACGCGCAAGTCGCGGCAATTGCCACGGTGAAAAACGGCGCTTCGTGCGGTGATGTGGACGCGGCCGCGAGGCAGGTCCTGGAACGCCAGGGGCTGGACAAATATTTCGTGCACAGCACCGGCCATGGCCTCGGTTTGGAAGTACATGAAGACCCGCGCATCGCGCGCGGCCAGAAGAAGCGGCTTGAAACGGGCAATGTGGTGACCATCGAGCCGGGCATTTATATCGAAGGCGTGGGTGGTATCCGCATCGAAGATGATGTGGCGGTGCACGCCGATCGCATTGAAGTGCTGACCCGCGTCACGCGGGAACTCATCGAGATTTGACGACAGGCATGAAGCGCAAAAAAACCTCCAAGCAGGCCGCCGGCAGCTTCGCCGCCCCAGAAATTCAGCAAATCGAGCAGCTTTTGCAGTTCATGACCGAGCATAACCTCGAGGAGTTCGAATACTCGAGGGGAGACCTGCGCATCCGCCTGCGGAAGCCTTCCGCTGGAGTGGTGCTGCAGTCCAATTCCCGCAGTGTCTACGCTCCGGAAATTATCGTGGCGGGCGGCGGCTCCGGCGAAGATCCCGCGAGTTTAACTTCGCCCGCGCAAAGCGCTGGTGGCGAAACCAGGTCCGGGGGCGAAGATCTCCACCTCATCAAGTCTCCCATCGTCGGCACCTTTTATAACGCGCCGAGCCCGGGCGCCGAAGCCTTCTTGAAAATCGGTGAGCACGTGGAAAGCGGCCAGACCCTCTGCATCGTGGAAGCCATGAAGCTGATGAACGAGATTGAATCCGATGCTAGCGGCGAAGTGATGCGCGTATACGTCGAAAACGGCCAGCCGGTCGAGTATGGACAGCCGCTTTTCGGCATCCGACCCAGCAGGAAGAAGTAGCCTGGCGTCCCAGGACCCATGTTCCAGAAAATCTTAGTAGCTAATCGGGGGGAAATTGCCCTGCGGGTCATCTGTGCCTGCAAGGAACTGGGCATTTCCACCGTGGCGGTGTACAGCGAGGCGGACCGCAATTCGCTGCACGTGCGCTTCGCAGACGAAGCAGTGTGCATCGGGCCGGCGCGCAGCAGCGAAAGTTACCTCAACATTCCGCAGGTGATCAGCGCCGCGGAAATCACCAACGTGGATGCCATCCATCCGGGCTACGGATTTCTTTCCGAGAATGCCAATTTCGCGAAGGTGTGCGAAGCCTCAGAAATCACTTTCATCGGGCCGACGCCGGAAATCATAGAGATCATGGGCGACAAGGACCGCGCGCGCCGGGAAGTTCGCACCGCGGGGCTGCCTACAGTTCCCGGCACGGACGGCATCATCGAGGGCGAAGAGCAACTCGCGGAAGCGGCCGCCAAAATCGGCTTCCCGCTCATTTTGAAAGCCTCCGCCGGCGGCGGCGGCCGGGGCATGCGCATCGTGCGGCGCACCGAAGATTTGCTGGGATCCTACCAGGCGGCCCGCAGCGAAGCGCAGCAGGCCTTTGGCAATCCGGATATGTACGGGGAAAAATTCATCGAGCATCCGCGGCACATCGAGTATCAGGTGCTGGGCGACCAGCACGGTCAGATTATTCATCTCGGCGAACGCGAGTGCAGCATCCAGCGGCGGCACCAGAAGCTGGTGGAAGAGTCGCCTTCGCCGGCCATCGATCCCAAGCTGCGCAAGGACCTGGGCGCCAAGGTGGTCAAGGCACTCGGCAAGATCGGCTACACCAACGCCGGAACCGTGGAATTCCTGCTGGACGAAGACGGCGCCATCTATTTCATTGAGATGAACACGCGCATCCAGGTGGAGCATCCCGTCACCGAATTGGTTACCGGCGTGGATCTGATCAAGGCGCAGATTCGCATCGCCGCCGGGGAGCGCTTGCAGGATGCCACTGGCGAGATTCACTTCTCCGGCCACGCCATCGAGTGCCGCATCAACGCGGAGGACCCGGAGACGTTTGTGCCCTCCGCGGGGCGCATCACCACTTTTCAGGCGCCCGGGGGCACCGGCGTACGCGTCGATTCCGCGGCGCACGCGGACGCGGTAATTCCGCCGTACTACGACTCCATGATCGCCAAGCTCATTGTAAAAGGGCGCGACCGCGCCGAAGCCGTCGGGCGCATGAAGCGCGCGCTGGAAATGTTTGTCATCGAAGGAATTCGCACCTCCATCCCGCTACACCGCCGGATTTTCGCCGACCCCGATTTCGCGGCGGGACGTTTCGACACGCACTTCATTGAGCGCTTGCTGGGCAGCAACGGAAAATAAATCCCGAAAGGCTGGTCAAGACAGCTATTGATGCGCCTTGTTCTGCCGCGACTGTATGTGATATTAGACGCAGCATTGCTGACCGTTCCCGAGAAAGACTGTGCCAGGAATCTTGTCGATGCCGGAGTGCGGTTGCTCCAGTATCGCCACAAGAACGCTTCCACCCGCCAATTGTTTGACGCTTCCCGCGAACTTGCCGCGTTTCTGAACCCCCTTGGTGTGCGCTGCATTGTGAACGACCGCGCCGACGTGGCCGCTCTTGCCGGCGCGGACGGCGTGCATGTCGGGCAGGACGACCTGGCAGTGGAGCAGGCGCGCGCCGTGCTCGGCGAGCGGAAATGGGTTGGCGTTTCCACGCACAACGAAAAACAATTTCGCGATGCCATGGAAACTTCGGCAGATTATATAGCTGTGGGGCCCATCTTCTCGACCGGCTCGAAAGCGAATCCCGATCCCGTAGTTGGCGTGGATTTTATCCGTGAGATGCGTGCGCTCACCGACAGGCCCATCGTGGCCATTGGTGGAATTACGCTGGAGCGCGCCGCCGAAGCAGTCGATGCCGGGGCGGACAGCGTGGCGGTCATCAGCGATATTCTGCGCGCGGAAAATCCCGGCAAGCGCGCGCGGCAATATCTCGACCTGCTCGAAAACCGTCTTTCCGGCCGCGGCGCCAGGGGCCTCTGACCATGGCTGACACAGCGACTCCCGTTTCCACTGTCACTGCAAGCAACGAAGGCGGCTTCGTCCGCGCCATCGGCCTTTTCGACGGCACCATGATTGTCGTCGGCTCCATGATCGGCTCGGGCATCTTCATTGTGTCCGCGGACATTTCGCGGCAAACCGGTTCGCCCGGCGGACTGATTTTTGCCTGGATCATCACCGGACTGCTGACCATTTCCGCCGCGCTTTCCTACGGGGAATTGGCGGCGCTTTTTCCGCACGCCGGCGGGCAATACATTTATCTGCGGGAAGCGTACTCGCCGTTGTGGGGCTTTCTCTACGGCTGGACGCTGTTTCTGGTCATCCAGACGGGCACCATTGCCGCCGTGGCCGTCGGATTTGCGCGCTACCTGGGCGTGCTGGCTCCGGCAATCTCTCCGCAGGCGTGGGTCATTCATCCCGTCGCGCTCTCTTCGAGGTATGCCATCAGCTTGTCGGTGCAGCAGCTTGTCGCCGTGCTGATGATTATTTTTCTCACCTTTTTGAATACCCTTGGCGTACAGCTGGGAAAATGGATTCAGAATATTTTTACCAGCGCCAAGACTCTTTCGCTGCTGGGCCTGATTTTTCTGTGCGTCTTTGTGGGGCGCAACCACCAGGCCATCAGCGATAATTTTTCGCATTTCTGGGCCATTCGCGGCGCGGAGTCTATTACGCCTGGCGCTGACTTTTTGCGCGGCTGGGTGCCCACCATCACCGCCGCGAGTGGTGCTTTCGGATTGTTCGTGGCCTTTGGCGTGGCCCAGGTAGGTTCGCTTTTTTCCGCTGACGCCTGGAACAACATCGGTTTTACCGCCGCCGAAGTAAAAAATCCCAAGCGCGACGTGGCGCTGTCCATGGCCTTCGGCACCATCATCGTGATTTCTCTGTACGTGCTCGCCAATCTCGCCTACTTGTGTGCGCTTCCCTTGTCGCAGATTCAACATGCTCCGGACGACCGCGTGGCTTCCGCGGCGTTGAACGC
Source organism: Candidatus Acidiferrum sp. (assembly GCA_036496505.1). Lineage (GTDB taxonomy): Bacteria > Acidobacteriota > Terriglobia > Acidiferrales > UBA7541 > Acidiferrum. Next base: position 21,731 of record DASXLA010000063.1, read on the forward strand.
GGTATTTGGCCCCATCGGCGCCTCAATTATGGCCGTGGCCATTATTATTTCCACCTTCGGTTGCAACAACGGCCTGATTCTCGCCGGCGCCCGGGTCTCCTACGCGATGGCCAAGGATGGCCTGTTCTTCCGCGCTACCGGCGCCTTGAACAAGCGCGGCGTGCCTTCGGCGGCGCTGATGTATCAGGGCGTCTGGATTATCGTGCTGATCCTGCTGCGCACCCGCCATGTGGATGCCGCCGGAATGGTGACCTACGGGAACCTCTACAGCGACCTGCTGGATTACGTGGTTTTTTCCGTGCTGATCTTTTACGCCCTGACCATCGCGGGAATTTTTGTGTTGCGCGCGAAGCGGCCGGAAGCCGATCGTCCCTATCGCGCCTTCGGGTATCCCTTCGTGCCGTTGCTTTATATCGTGGCCGCCGTGGCGATCATGTTTGTATTGCTGCTCTACAAAACGCAGACGGCCTGGCCGGGGCTGGTGATTGTGCTGCTGGGCGTGCCGGTGTACCTGTTATGGTCGCGAAGCGCACAACCCGCCAGCCTCAAGGAATGAGCCTAACAAGTCCCGAAACGGCGAATGGTTGCGCGTTGCATTCGTCCGTTTTTTTTGTTGGGGCAAAAGGTCCGAGCACCCTACAATGTCACAGTTCCAGTCCATTTTGGCCTGACGCAACAGAGATAACTCTCCAGGAGAGCTGCATGGGCAACCCCCTATTCGCAAAAAAGCCGATGAGCATGTTGCTGACGGAATCGAAAGAAGCCGGCACGCACAGCTTGAAAAGAACGCTGGGTCCGTTTCAACTGACGGCGCTCGGCGTCGGCGCGATTATCGGGGCGGGCATTTTCGTTCTGTCGGGACTCGGCGCGCACTACGCCGGCCCAGGGCTGATGCTCTCGTTCGTCCTGTCCGGACTCGGCTGCGCTTTTGCGGGCCTGTGCTACGCGGAGTTCGCGGCCATGATCCCGCTGGCCGGCAGCGCCTACACCTATGCATACGCCACCCTCGGCGAACTGATCGCGTGGATCATCGGCTGGGATTTGACGCTGGAATATGCCATGGGCGCCAGCACCGTTTCTTCCGGCTGGTCCAATCACTTCATTGAGCTGCTCAACATGTTTCACGTCAAAATGCCTTTATGGCTGGCTTACGACCATTGGACCGCTTTAACCACCGCCGAAAAAATCGTAGCTAGACAAATGGCCTTGGCCTCCGATCCCACGCTGGTTTCGGGCACGCAGGCCTTCCTCAATAAAGTTGACGCCTTTATGGCCACCCCATCCCCCGAACTTTTGCAGCGCGCCCACAACCTGGTGAATGCCCCGCATATTCTCGGAATCGACATAGGATTCAATCTTCCCGCCTTCATCATCGCTCTGGTGATTACCGCCGTCCTCGTTGTGGGCATTAAAGAAAGCGCCAGTTTCAACGCCACCATCGTGGTCATCAAGGTGGCCGTCGTGCTCTTCGTCATCGGCTTGGGCTTCCGCTACATTTCCGTATCGAACTGGGGCAGCGACTGGCATTCCTTCGCGCCCATGGGCTTCAGCGGCATCGGAGCGGGGGCCGCGTACATTTTTTTCGCCTACATCGGTTTTGACGCCGTTTCCACCACCGCCCAGGAAGCCAAGAATCCGCAGCGCGATTTGCCCATCGGCATCATCGCCTCGCTGCTTATCTGCACCGTGCTGTACATCGCCGT
>DASXLA010000064.1:0-12641 GCA_036496505.1 Candidatus Acidiferrum sp.
CACAAGCGGACGAGTTGAATCTTGCGAGCCCCATCACCGGAACGGTGATCACGCCGAGAATAAAGGACGAACTGGGCAGCTACGTCACCGCCGGGACGCAGTTGGCGGAAATCGACGACCTGCGCGTGATGCGAGCGCGCATCTATATTTCCGAGTATGAAATGTCGAAATTCAAGATGGGCTCCAGTGGCCGCGTGGGGGTGGAGGGCGCGGCGAGAAAGTGGAACGCCCGGGTGGCGGGCATTTCCATGGATTCCTCCGAGATAGATCCGGAACTGGCGGATCGCGCTCAGTACAAAGGATTAAATCCTCCGCTGTTCTATCTGGTCGATCTGGATATCCAGAATCCGGATGGTCAATTGAAACCCGGGATGAGCGGATTGGCCCGACTGTATGGACGACGCATCAGCGTGGCGGGTTATCTGTGGATGGGTGTGAGTGATTTCTTCGGGCGCAAGCTCTGGTAAAAACAAAAGGGAGGCTGCATGGCGCAGCCTCCCCGAGAATTCATTCAAATTAGTTAGACGACGCGGGCCAGGTTGGCCTTGCCGCCCAGGTTGGACTTGCCACCCAAGTTGGACTTGCCACCCAAGTTCGACTTGCCACCCAAGTTCGACTTGCCACCCAGGTTCGACTTGCCGCCCAGGTTCGACTTGCCGCCCAGGTTCGACTTGCCACCCAGGTTCGACTTGCCACCCAGGTTCGACTTGCCACCCAGGTTGGCATGGTGGGAACCGGCTTCAACCTTTCGTCCCAAATTAACAGTGGTTTCCGCCTTGGGGGCGGCAGCGTCGGCCGCGGTAGCTACGTTGGCCTTCTTGGTGGTCTGCAATGCGCTGATCAAGGATTTCTTTTGGATGGACATTCTGGGCTCCTTTAATCTCTTTTTCTTTCTTATTTTAATCCCGTTCCACGGCATACATTAGTGCAAATAGCGTGCCAAATAGAGCGGTGTTGGCCGCGGTACCAGGACCATTTAGACTCAGCTAGTTACACCGGGCCGCAGCGCGCTTTGCAGGAAATGGCGGTGAAAAAATCGCTGCCGGTTAAAATTTAACCATCACGCGGTTAATTTTTAACCGTTGGCGAGCTTGAGTTTGCGGCACAGGTACTTCATCCGCTGGGGGTCCACGCGCAAGAGCGCCGCCGCCGCCGATTTTCTTCCGGCGGTTCGCCGCAGGGCCGCCTTGAGATAGGCGATCTCGATGCGTTCCATTTCGGCATCAAAGTCGACACCTTCTTCGGGAATCAGGATGGCTTCCTGGCTCGCGGTGCTGGCGTAGAGCAGGGCCTGCGGCAAGTGATCGGCGGTGATGGTGGAACTGTTATTCATGATCACCAGCCGCTGGATCACATTTTCCAGTTCGCGCACGTTGCCGGGCCATGGATAATCCTCGAGAATTTCCATCACGTCGTGCCGCATGCTTTTCAACGGTTTTTTTGCGGCGGCGCAAAAAATCCGGAGGAAATGATCGATGAGCAGCGGCAAGTCTCCCTCGCGATCGCGCAGGGGCGGAACAAAAATGGGAACCACATTGATGCGGTAATACAAGTCTTCACGGAAGCGCCCCTGGTGCACAATTTCTTCCAGGTTCTCATTGGTCGCGCAGATCAGACGAAAATCAATCTTGCGAACGGAGCGCGCGCCCAGGCGCTGCACGCTGTGTTCCTGCAACGCGCGCAAAAGCTTGCTCTGCAAATTGGGTGTGAGCGTCGTAATCTCGTCGAGAAACAAAGTTCCCGTGTGCGCGGTCTCGATGAGACCCGGCTTGGCGCTATCTGCGCCGGTAAACGCGCCTTTTTCATATCCGAATAATTCCGACTCCATCAACGTGTCCGGCAGGGCGGAGCAATTCAGGCAAACGAAGGGTTTGTCCGCGCGGTTCCCGACCTGCACGATGGCTTGCGCGATCAACTCTTTTCCCGTTCCGCTCTCGCCGCGCAGCACCACGGTGGTATTGCTGTCCGCCACAGCCTGGATGGTTTGATACAGCTTTTGCATGGCGTTGCTGCCGCCGATCATGCTGCAAAATGCCGAGCGATTTTCAACCTGCTCGACGAGGCGGCGCCCTTCCAGTTCCAGCGCGCGCTTCTCGACAGCGCGCGCGAGCACAATGGAAAGTTCCGCGGCATTCGGCGGTGAAAGAAAAAACTCGTCGGCGCCGGCGCGGCTGGCCATGATGGGAATGCTGCGCTGGCTCGAACTGGAGAGGGCTAGCAGCACGATGTCTTCCCGGAGAGCGCGAATTTCCTGGAGCACCTCGATGCCGTCCCTGGCGCCCGCGCCAATGCTGTCGAGATCAAAAATCATGGCGCGCAGCTCCGGGTCGTCGACGAAGCCCTTGATCAGGTTCTCGTTTTGGGCCTGCATCACGTTGAAATCCGGGCGAAGGGACTCAAATATGTTCGAAAATGCGGCCTGGTCTACGGTGACGACGGCGACCAGGAGCCCTGGGCCGTTGGGCGTCTCCGTTTCGGCGTTGGTGGGCATGATTTGCTACGTGGATTATAGGGGATGAGCTGAGAGCGCGAAAGGAAATGTAGGAATAAAGCAGTCCACACGCGGCGAAAAAGACGCAGTAGTACACTGGCAGCAGGCTCGAGGAACGTTCCTGGATCGACTCGATTTTCGTGCTATAGATTACATAATCGGCGGTTAGACCCGGGCTACCACATATGGTTTGTCCACAGTGTAGCTATGCCAATTCGGATGAGTCCGTCGCGTGCGTGAAGTGCGCCACGCCGCTGCCGGGGAGCGACCATACGCTCGCGCCGGATAATACGCTCGCGACCGGCGGCCAAGGCTGGTCCGTTCCGGCACAGGACGGAATCGTTGTGGCTGGGGCTCCCAAACCACTCGGGGCTGGGACGGTGCTGGGTGAACGTTACGAAATAGTTCGAATGCTCGGCCAGGGCGGAATGGGCGCGGTCTATCACGCGCACGATCGAGAGCTGGAGCGGGAGGTGGCGCTCAAGGTGATTCGCAGCGACATGGCCGCGAATCCGGAAATTCTCAAGCGGTTCAAACAGGAACTGATCCTCGCGCGGCAAATCACCCACAAGAACGTCATCCGCATTTTCGACCTGGGCCAGGCCGACGGCATCAAGTTCATCACCATGGAGTACATCGAAGGTGAGGACTTGCAGGGCCTGCTGCGCCGCAAGAAAAAATTGGAGCCGGCAGAAGCGGCCACCATCGTGGCGCAGGTTTGCCGGGCATTGGAAGCTGCGCACGCCGAAGGGGTCATCCACCGCGACCTGAAACCGCAGAACATCATGCTGGATAAGAGCGGCCGGGTGTACGTGATGGATTTCGGCATCGCGCGCTCGCTGGTTGCCAAGGGCATGACGCAGACGGGCGCGCTGATCGGCACACCGGATTACATGTCGCCGGAGCAGGCCAAAGGGCAGACGCTGGATGTGCGCTCCGATCTTTTTACCGTGGGGATTATTTTCTACGAGCTTCTCAGCGGGCAGTCGCCCTTTGACGCCGACACCACCATGGGGAAGTTGTGGAAGCGCACCAGCGAGCCGGCGCGGCCAGTCAGCGAGCTGGACAAGACGATTCCACAGCCGCTCGTGGATATCGTGGCGCGCTGCCTGGCAATTGATCCCGAGAAACGCTTCGCCAACGCGCAAGAGATCGTGCAGGCGATTGAAATGTGGCAGGGGCCGGGCGCCTCGACTCATGTGGTGTATACCGGACACGGAAAACTGCCCGCCTATGCAAAGTGGCTTGCCATTGGAGTGTTTTGCGCCGCAGTGGCGCTGGGGTTTGGCCTGCGATCGAAGTTCATTCCCAAGCCGGCGGCCAAGGCGCATCCGCCGGTCAGCGTGCTGATCGCCGATTTCGACAACAAGACCGGCGACGCGGTTTTTGACGGCACCCTCGAGCCCATGCTGGGAATCGCGCTCGAAGGCGCGCCCTTCATCTCTTCATTCAACCGGGGGCAAGCGAAGAAAATCGCCACGCGGCTGCAACCGGGCACGACGCAGCTCGACGGAAAAGCCGCGCAACTTGTGGCCGTGCGCGAGGGCGTAAACGTGGTGGTAACCGGGTCGATTGCGCAGGACGGCGGCCACTACAAAGTTTCCGTGGCGGCCATCGATCCGGCGACGGGCAAAACCATCGACAAGGCGGAACGCGACGCCGCCAACAAACAAGATGTGCTTTCGGCGGCGGGCCAGTTGGCGGAAAGCATTCGAAAGGGGCTCGGCGATACAGCGCCGGAATCGGCGCAAAAAGCGGCGGCAGAGACTTTCAGCGCCGGCTCACTCGAAGCCGCGCACGCCTACGCGGTGGGGCAGGATCTGCAACAAGCTGGAAAATGGGCGGACGCGCTGAAGTCTTACGCGCAGGCCGTGCAGGTGGACCCCAACATGGGACGCGCCTACGCGGGCATGGCGGTGATGTATGCGAACCTCGGGAAAAACGAAGACGCGGTGAAGTATTACAAGCTGGCGCTGGAGCGCATCGATCGCATGACCGATCGCGAGAAATACCGTACGCGCAGCGGCTACTACCTGGTCACCCGCAACCAGGGCAAAGCTATTGAGGAATTGTCCGCGCTGGTCAGCCAATACCCCGCAGACAGCGCCGGACACGCGAACCTGGCGCTCGCTTATTTTTACGCGCGGGACATGAGCAAGGCGCTGGAGGAACAGAAGCGCGCGCTGGCCATTACTCCGCACAGCATTCTGCAGCAAAGCAATTTTTCGATGTACGCGCTGTATGCCGGGGATTTCGAAACGGCGGCAAAGCAGGCGCAAGCAATTCTGGCGGAGAACCCCAATTTTGAAGAGGCCTTGCGCACGCTTTCAATTGCCGAACTGGCGTCGGGACAGAATGACCAGTCCAAAGCTACTTATTTGAAACTGCAGGCGGTGGATGCGCGCGGCGCTTCAATTGCCGGCAATGGTCTCGCAGATCTTGCTCTGTACGAAGGAAGGCTTGCGGACGCCACCGGCATTTTAGAGACGGACATTCCGACCGAGGTGGCGGCGAAGGATGTGGATTCGGCGGCGAATAAAATGGTCACGCTGGGGCTGGCGGAAGTTTCGCTGGGGAAAATGCCGGATGCCCTCGCCCAGGCGACCAAGGCCTCGGCCGGCAGCAAAGATCCCGGGGTTCTTTATCGCGTGGCGCAAATTTATATCGCCGCGGGACAGGAAGCCAAAGCGTTGCAGGCGGTCGCGCCACTCTCACAATCGCTGGAAAACGAGCCGCAGATTTACGTCAAGCTGATCGCCGGGGAAGCGCAATTGAAGCGCGGGAACGTTCGCGAAGCATTGAGTGCTTTTCAGGATGCGCAAAAACTGGCGGATACCTGGCTGGGACATTTCGACATGGGTCTCGCGTACCTGTCAGCGTCGACGTATCCCGAAGCCTCATCGGAGTTTGATGTGTGCCTGAAGCGCCGCGGAGAAGCCACCTCCGTTTTTCTCGACGATGTACCGAGCTACCACCTGCTCGCTCCGGTTTATTACTATCAAGGTCGCGCGCGCGAAGGATTGAACAGTCCGGGAGCGGCAGAATCCTACAAAACATTTCTCGCGCTCAAAGAAAAAGGCGCCGGTGACCCGCTCGTCGCGGAGGCCACCAAGCGCCTGGCAAGTCTGAAATAGCTTTGCGAAAACCTGAAAAACCTGCCTTGAACTAAGGCGCGGGGTAGTAAATCTCCGCCGGGTGAATGGCCGCATCGAAAGCAATCGTTCCTCCCACGATGAACACCGTGCCATCTGACAACCGCACCGCGCCCATCTGCGCGCGAGGCGTTTGAACGAGGGCATCGGAAGAAAAGGTTCCCGCCGTAGGATCGTACAGATCGTTCACGCTCGCTCCACCGTGACCAAAAATTGTGAAACCTCCGAACATGAGGATCTTGCCATTGGATAGCGTTGTGGCGGAATGCAGGCATCGCCCGAGGTTCATAGAACCCGTGGAGGTGAATGTGTTACCGGCGCTGGAGGAAAATATTTCCGCGGTCTGCAGGCAATTGCTGCTGCCGTTTTCACCGCCTGCAATCAGAACAGTACCGCTCGTCGGATTCAACACGGTCATGGTGTGCCCGATATGCCCGCTGGTCATAAGCCCCCCCGCCGCCGTGAAAGCATTCGATGGGCCAAAAGGGTTATACAACTCGCCAGTGTTGTCGCCAGTGCCGGTTGGAAACGCCGGGGTGAATCCACCGGTGATCAACACATTCCCGCTAGGCAGCAGAATGGCGCTCGCTTGGTTACGCGGAGTGATCATGTTGAAGGAAGTGCTGAGCGCCGCGTTCTGATAGACCTGCGCGGTACCCACAGGATTGGTCCCGTCAAATCCGCCGGCGATCAGAACCGCTGAGCCATTGGGTAACAGAGTCGCGGTGTGGCCGGTGCGGGGCGTGGCCAGTTCCTGGCTGACCAAAATAAAAGTATGCGAACTCGGGTCATATAACTCCAGGCGGTTGGTGACAGGAGTTGGCGTGCCAAGTCCGGTCGCGCCACCGACGATTAGCACCTGTCCGTTGCTGAGCAACGTGGCGGTGTGTTGTGAACGGGCCACGTTCATGGTGGTGCCAGGTGGCGCAAACGCGGTGGTGGGCGTAAATGAACTGTCGGCCGGATTATAAATTTCTGCGGTGTTCACCGGACCGCCGGAATCCTCTCCACCGGCGACGAGAATCGTGCCGTCCTGAAGAAGCGTGGTCGTCGCGCCGCTGCGCGTAGCGTGCGGAGAGTTCGCGGTATTGCACGACCCCACGTTCAGGAAACTGGCCGATGTCGTCGTCACTGCGGAGGGAGCTGTCGCCAGAAGTGTGAAGCCGGGTTTTCCGGCTGGTGTCAAACGGAGTTGGCTAAAGGTAGCCACACCACTTGCGTTTGTAACAGCGCTTGTCGTCAAAACCAGATTCTCGGTCTCGGTGGTACACGGGTTATTTGCGATGGACATCGTGATTGTCGCGTTTGGTACCGGGTTACTGCCCGCATCGAGCGCGGTGACGGCGGGGAATGGGCTGTTAACAAATTGCCCGCCGATGGAATTGGTCGGCTGGGTGCTGAAGCTCATCGAGGCCACGGGTGGACCCGCTGGCGCGCCGATAGTGATGGTAAGTTGTTCGACGTAACTTTGAGGCGGAGAACTACTGTCCGAGGCCTGAATGTTGAAGCTGTACGCCGTTTCAGTTGCCGTCGGTGTTCCGCTTAAAGTTGCGTTGGGACTTCCCGTAGTCAACGTGAGCCCTGGCGGGGGCGTATTTCCAAACGCCAGTGAATAACTGTAAGGTGGAACTCCTCCGCTTGAACTGATTGTTGCCGAGTAGGGTGTGCCCACCGTGCCGCTTGGCAACTGATTCGGCGTGCCTCCGGTAAAGAATGGATTCACCTTGATCGACAACGCTTGGGTAGCCGTGGAGGATGGCGGCCCAGCGCTTACTGCCCGGACGGTGAAGTTGTAAGTCCCTGTGGGAACATTGGTGACCGCAGGTGAGGAAAGTACACCCGTCGCGGGATCCAGGGTGATCGTTGGGGGCGGCGCACCGGAAATGATGGAGAAGGTCGTCGCTCCTAAGCCTCCCGCCGTTCCAATCGGCGCAGAATAAGTAAGGACTGGCGAACCCGAATCTGTGCGCGCGTCCGGCAAGCTTGTGGTAGTGATCGACAGCGGGTTCGCGATGGTTACGGTGTAATTCTGCGTAGCCATTTGCTGTGGGCTGCCGCTATCCGCAACGCCTTCAAAGAAGCTGTACGTTCCAGGGGTGCTCGGTGTCCCGGTCAGGGTATCCGACGTCGGACCGCTTGCCGGCTGGGTAATCTGCAGGCCCGGAGGAAAACTTGCCTGCGTCACGGAGAAAGATATCGGCGGGGTGCCACCGATGGTGTTGATGGTAGCGGTATAAGGCACACCGACGAGGCCATTGGGCAGAGCGGTAGTCGCGACGGACAGTGTGCCGAGATCCGGGTAATACAGCTCCGCATTGGCGATGACGTTAGGCGCGTTGAACCCTCCGGTTGCCAAAACGGTACCGTCGTTCAGCAACACAGCGGGGAAGTCCGCTCGAGCACTGAGCATGGGTAGAATGGTCGAAAAGGTTCCGGCGACCGGATCATACAGCTGGGCCACGTTGCTTTGAGGCGCGCCTCCGCCGATGACCAGAACTTTTCCTGTGCCAAGGAGTACCGCGGCGGCATTTCCTCTGGGAGTCATGCTTCCCGTTGTGCTGAATGTTCCCGCCGTCGGATCGTAAAGTTCCGCGCTGCCTTCCGACATATTCGAGGCATTCGTTCCGCCGCCTACGAGCACCAGTCCGTTCGGCAGGAGAACCGCGATGTGGTCAGTGCGGGCAGTATGCATCGACCCTGTCGCGGTAAAGGTGTTGTTTGACGGATCGAACAATTCGGCCGTGGCGATTGCGGTCTCGACGCTTCCTCCACCGGACGGCATCAGCATGAGTCCGCCGGCAATGAGAACCTTGCCATTGGCTAATAACGTTGCCGTCCCGCCGGTGTGTGTGCTGGTCATGGTAATGAGGGACGAAAAGGTGCCGTCGGCCGCGTGGTAAACCTCGGCGTTGTTGTTGTCGTTGCCGAATGACGAGGATCCACCCGCGATGAGCACGTCGCCGTTGGGCAGCAATGTGGCGGTGTGCGCGTAGCGGCCGTTCGTCATGTGACTTGTGCCCAGCGTGAAATTCCCCGTGCCGGGATCGAAGATTTCTACCGATGGAGTGCCGCTACCATTGATAATTCCTCCCGCCAGCAATACTTTGTTGGCATTCGGACCGGTCGTCAGCAGTGTTCCGGTAAATGAGGCACGTGCCGCCTGCATGTTGTTGTTGGGCACAAAAGACCCATCGGGTGCGCGCGACTCTGCAGAAGCCAGGGAGGTCCCCGCCGTGTTCGTGCCACCGGCAATCAGCACCGCGCCGTTCCCAAGTTTCACGGCTACGTGATTGGAGCGAGCTGCATTCATGGTGCCCGCTGCGCAGAAGCCGCTTACGCGGAAGCTGTTCGAATTGGCCAAAATCGTGGGCGCAGCGGTAACGGCTGCGCGCAAACTATAGTTAAACTGACCGCGATCGATGCTGAGGTCATTGAACGAGGCTGTACCCGTCGCATCGGTTGTGCGTGTCAGCGTACCGCTCAATACCGCGGCAGAACACGGGGCCGTGCCATTGAAAGACATCGTAACGCTTACGCCGGGAAGAACCGCGTGTGTATTATCGAACACTTGCACCGACAGAGGGCTCGCCGGGGTGCCTGGGATTACCTGGCCACCCACGGAATTTGTAGGCTGATTGACCCACGAAACCATTCCCGCGTTGGCTGCGGCGGAGACGATGTTGATGCTATAGACCTGCGTAATCACCTGTGGCGGATGCGAACTGTCGGTAGCCTGCACGGTGAATGTCGAGAGTCCCGTTCCCGTAGGCGTGCCGATGATGTTGCCGTTAACAAATGACAGCCCGGCGGGCACAGATCCGCTGATCAGGGCAATCGTAACCGGAGCGACTCCGCCAACCGGCAGAATGGACTGATTGTAGGCCGCGCCCTGCGTTCCACCCGTCAGCGGGGTCGTGCCCACCAGCATGGGATTCAGCGTGAGGGGCGTATCCACACGAAGGGTGAACTGCTGCGTGGTGGTGTGTTGCGGAAATAGCGTGCCGATCGCGGTGTCTCTTACTTGGATGGTGAAGGTGCTTCCGGCTCCCGAGGGCGCCGGGCCGCTGATGGTTCCCGTTGCAGTGTTCAGGGTAAGTCCGGTGGGCAGCGTTCCCGCAGAAACACTCCACGTGTGGGCGCCGGGGTTGCCACCCTGCACCGCGAGCGTGGTGCTGTAGGCGTGGCCGGCGATAGCGTCAGGCAGCGCGGTGGTCGAAATCGTCAGCGGCGGCACGGTGACGGGAGGAGGGGTGGTGCCACCGGGATTCGCCAAAGCAGTCTGGGTATTTTCCGCCTGTGGAACCGTAACCGGAATGAAATACTGGAGCGGATTGACCGGCGTTTTTGTGGGGCTGAACACGCGCAGCGTGATGTACGCCGTTTCGCCGGGCGCGAGCGTGATGCTGGCCTCGTTCGGAGCGGAATTGGTGATGTTGGGGTTCCCCAGTTTTGGATCGTTCGCCGCATAGATTTTTGGATTGATGATATTGGCGACGGTGACCCAGTGCGTTTCAGTCGTCAGCTGGCAATCCGTCGCCACCGGCGTCTGGTAAAGCTTGTCGAGAATCAACTGCAGCAAAACTCCCGTGGGGATTCCTCCCGGGGTCGCCACCTGCACGGTATATGTCGCCGTCGTATTGCCGTTATTCGTCAGCGGATAGAGCACGTCCTGAATCGCGCCGTTGGTGACGTTGGGATTGGTGATGTTGGGATTGGTGATGTTCGGGTTAGTCACATCGGGATTGGTGATGTTCGGATTGGTAACGTTCGGATTGGTGGCGCTGACATTCGTCACATTGGGATTGGTGACGTTGGGATTGGTGATGTTGGGGTTGGTGACGTTGGGATTGGTGATATTCGGATTCGTGACGCTGGGATTGGTGATGTTCGGATTCGTAACGTTGGGGTTAGTCACTTCAAAATTCGTGATGTTGGGGTTGGTGACGTTCGGATTGGTCACGTTGGGATTGGTGATGTTGGGATTCGTGACATCCGGATTGAGAACGGCCGACTGGCTCAGCCCGTTGGTGGTTGTCGACCCGCCGATGGAATTAATCTGCACCACGTTGACGGTGACGGTGGCCTCGGCGTTGGTAGAGGTGACAAACACGCTGCGCGACACGGACGAAAGCGCCGGAATAGAAATGTCCAGGGTGGTCAACTGCGAGAACTGCATGAATGACGCCTTGCCGCCCGTGGGTTGGTTGGCGATGGTGAAGCGAACATTAATCAGAGAGTTGGTGACGTTCTGCGCTTCGACGGCGAAGGCCCGTTGAAATGGCACAGTCCTGCCGTTGAAAACCGTGGTTCCCAGGGGCTTGGCGTTGCCGGGGGTGCCCACAACGAGGCCGCCGGTAATTTGCGCGGTGTAGATATTCTGGTTGCGCATGCCTTCCTGGCCGGCAGTGCACACCACCGGCTGGCCTGGCTGGAAAACGCTCGTCGTTCCTGCGGGAACGGGGGGAGTGTAATGCGTCCAGTCACCATTGGCGGGAGGCACCACGTCGCGATTATCCGTCCAGGTGGCGTGAAAAAGCGGATTCACGCTCGGCGTAAAGTTGTAGACCCAGGAATTTCCCCTGGGCACAAACGCCGGCGAGGGCACCACGTCGATATAGTCACCGAGAAATGGCACTTCGCCCTGCGAAAAGATCGGCAAATTCGGAACGTTGAACTTGAACTGCTCGATGTCCGGGGAATTTGGATTTACGCAACATCCGTAAGCGTACTGCGAGAGCACCACCGATGGGCCCAGCGTGACGGTGGGGAAAATGCCCAGCTGTAAGACGCGCATGTCGAGGGTATGGCGGCGTAGCGTCAAGCCTGCATCATCGATAAACGGCGTGAAAACCTTGCTGGGATTTGCCGGAAGCTCCCCTTCGGGCGTCAGCGTGGCCGTATAGCCGGTGGGACTGTTGGGACTCGAGGTGTAATTATCCTGATAATGGTCCAGTCGAAGATCGTAGTACAGCAGCGTCAGCCGCCCATTTGCAAACGTGATCGCCGGCATGATCTGGTGCCCGCGGCCTGACGGATTGGTCTGCGCATTCTTGGAAGGATTGTCCACCATGATGGCCGGCGTCCAATGCGTGCCATCGATCGATCCTGCAGCCACCACGCGCGCGTCTCCGGTGGAAACGAGCCCTTTGGCAGAAAAGGCCACGTAGACGAATCCAAACATATCGGTGGTGATGGAGGGATAAGCATTGGTGCGAAACGACGTGCCGGTGGTGCCTTGATCAAACGGCGTGAAGGTCGAAATCTGCACCGGCGCGCTGAAGGTGCGCCCGGCATCTTTCGATTGCGCCACCATGATGGCGTCGGAAATCCCAGTGGATTTGAATTGCCGCCAGCTGACATACACATTGCCATTGAGCGCGTTTACCGCGATGGCGCTGCCCTGGCTGGTAGTGGTTCCGGTGTTGAGTTGAACCGGAGTGCCCCAGGTCACACCGCAATCGGTGGAGCGCGTGAACATCAGTCTTGTGGGCGTGGCATTGTCTTTCGTGCCTTGGAGAAAATCCGTATACGTCATGTAGACATTGCCGGTTGCGAACGATTGATGTACCGACAGCGCCCCGCCGTTCGGCCCTACGCCCGGCTCCTGTGCGGTGAAGGAGCACGTCAATGCTCCGGACCGCGGGATATCCACGGCTAACGCCGGCTTGTCCAGAAATTGCGAACTGCTGCCGGACTTTACGATGTGCGTATCGATGTAGGTGATGGGATCGGCGTTTTCGTTGTTGTTCAAATCGTTGAAGCGCGCCACGAAAATGGTGCTGACGGAGCTTGCCGAGGTGGAACTTGTGGAGCGGTCGAACGCCAGCCCCGCGTAATAAAACATTCCGTTGGTTCCGGCACGTACCACCGGATCGGATCCGGCGTCGTACTGGTTAAACAGTGCTCCGTTGTCCCGGCATTGCGGATCTGCGTATTTGCAGCCGGGCAGCAGCGTGCTGCGCCAGGTAAGACCGCCGTCAAAGGATTTGAACAATCCC
>DASXLA010000065.1:0-14982 GCA_036496505.1 Candidatus Acidiferrum sp.
CGCTCGCCGGCTGCGGCTTGGCGAGCATTTGCGTCTGGGCCGCGGCGAAGAAAAAACCGGTGGGCGCGAAAAGCAGACACTGCTTGCGGACGCTTTCGAGGCGGTGCTGGCGGCCATCTATCTGGATGCGGGTCTCTCGACGGCCCGCGAATTCCTGCAACACACGTTGTTTGAACAGGCTTTTGAAGAGGCCGGAGAACGCATGGCGGAATCGGATCGCAAATCCGCGCTGCAGGAACTATTACAGTCTCGCGGGCAGGTGCCCGCGGAATACCGGGTGATCGCCGAAACCGGACCGGACCACCAAAAAGTTTTTGAGATTGAAGTGTGGATCGACGGCGCTCGGGTGACCAGCGCCGCGGGCAGCACGAAGAAAGAAGCGGAACAACGCGCCGCTCGCAAAGCGCTGGCCCTGTTGGAGCTTGCGCGATAGCAGCGCTTCCTGACACAGTCATTGTCGGGTGGCGGAGTTGAAGGCCGGCACTGTAGACCGACCCAGCGGAGGCAGTAAGGCGATGGCGGACGGCACCGAAGTGCAAATCGAGGGCGGGCCGACCGAAAATATAGCAGGCGAAGGCGTACCGGGAAGAATAGAGGGTCCGCCGGCGCGACGGCGAACATCCGCGTATCGCGATCAAACAACTTTTTCTGAATATCTGGAGTCTCTGCTCGTCACAATCATCCTGGCGCTATTCGGCACCAGTTTCGTGGTGCAGGCGTTCAAGATTCCTTCGGCGTCCATGGAAGATACGCTGCTGATCGGTGACCATCTACTGGTCAACAAATTTATCTTTGGCGGCCACGGTGCGTGGTACGAAAAACTGCTGCCATACCGCGCCATCAAGCGCGGCGACATCATCGTATTCAAGTATCCCTATCTGGATCATCCACATTATGTGAAGCGGGTCATCGGCCTGCCGGGCGATCATCTGAAACTGGTCGACCAGCAGGTATACATTAACGGCCAGGCGTTGAACGAACCCTACGTGGTCCACGATCCGACGGTTCCGTACGACCCTTTCAACTATGCTTTCCCGCCCGCCCGGGATCAGATGATTCCGCTCAACGTCATCAACGAGTGGCGCCCGGAGTTGCGCAAGTATGTTGTCGGCGATGAAATTGTGGTGCCTCCGGGGAAATACTTCGCAATGGGCGACAACCGGGACCACAGCCAGGACAGCCGCTACTGGGGCTTTGTCAATCGGGACGCCATCATGGGCCATCCCTTCTTTATCTACTGGTCGGTGCAAGCCACCAGCGCGGATTACGCCGGCGACACCACTTTTTTTGAGCGGCTGGCGGGAATTTTCGACACGCTTCTGCATCTGCCGGCGCGCACGCGCTGGAAAAGAATGTTTCACACAGTGCATTGACGCGGCTGCAGAAACCGCGTTTTCCCAGTAAGAAGACCTCCTACCCCTACACATTTACGCGCCAGTCTGCGAGACTTTTGAGCGGTATGAGCCTGCGCAATCCGTGGAGAGTCGCGCTGTCCGTGGCCGCGCTGCTAGTGGCCGCGCAGATTGCGGCTTCCCTCTCGGTGCGCACCCATAGCGTTCACAATTATCTCAGCGCGCACCTGCAAAGAGCCTTCGGACGGCCGGTGCAGGTGAAACACTTCAATGTTGAGATTCTGCCGAGCCCCCGGATCTATGCCACCGGCGTCACCGTTGGCGAAGATCCGGCTTTTGGCTATGAATATTTCTTGCGCGCTGAACACCTGACCGCGGGCCTGCGGTGGTCCGGTTTCTTAAGGGGACACTTCGAATTAGGCACACTGTATCTCGGACAGCCGAGTCTCAACCTGGTAAGAAACCGCGAAGGACGCTGGAATCTCGAGGACTGGCTGCCGGCCGCAAAAAAAACTGGGGACGCTTCGTCCGTCATTTATGGGCCGGCGCGGGCCCGCACGATTGCCAACCGAATCGAAAAAATTGAATTTGACGAGGGGCGCATCGATTTCAAGAGCGCCGAAACCAAGGAACCGTTTGCGCTCACCTCGGTAGACGGAAGTGTGGAGCAAGTCTCTCCTGGACGCTGGAAACTGCGAATTGAGGCGCAGCCCTGGCGCAGCGGGGTGGCGCTGCAATCGGCCGGTGTCGTAACTGTTCGCGGAGATATTGCGGGAACCTCTGCGCGGCTGCAACCGGCGTTGCTGACCATCCAATGGGACAAAGTTTCCCTGGCGGACTTGTTCCGGCTGCTGCGCGGCCAGGATTACGGAGTGCGCGGCAGCTTTGCGCTGACGGCTACCGCAAAGAGCGGCGTGCCGCCTGCAGGCGCCGTGAACTCCGGGTCTGCAAGTGATGCGGCGGCGCCGGGCGACTGGTCGTTTTCCTTGAAAGCTTCCGCCGGACAGATTCATCGCTGGGATCTGACGGAACGTGCCGACAACCCGGAGGTGAGCGCGACGGTGGAGGGGCGGTGGAACGTCGCGCTGGGAAAACTCACGGCGGAGAATCTGAAGCTCGAGACGCCGGGATCCAATTTTCACGGAAGAGCGGAGTTCGAAAGCACTGCGAGCCCGTTCATGAAGGTCAAATTCAGCTCGGCCGGCATCCAGGAGGCGGACGTGCTCGCGTGGTATCGCGCTTTCCATCCCGATATCGCGGAGGGAATAACGGTGAAGCAGTTTTTCAGCGGCACGCTGGCGGTCCAGGGATGGCCCCTAGAGTTGCAGCAACTGGATTTTTCCACACTTGGGGGTGTGGTCGCGGTGCAAGGCGTCGACGATACGTTGAAGATTGGTGCGATGCACGCCGTTCTCGATGGCAACAGGTTGATTGCGGATCCCATTCGTATTTCTTTTGTGAGCGCCGCATCCGGTGCGGCGGCTTTGGCTCGGACGGTGAAAACTGCGCGACATCACGCGCCCAATGAAAGCGACGGTGTAGTGAATCTCGCATTCACCCATGATTTTGCTGCGCACACCGGAAGGCTCGGCATACAGGGACGAGTGGATAAATCAGAAAATTTTCTCAAGATTGCTTCCGCGTTTGGACATGCGTTCAACCATGGCTGGGATTTGACCGGTCCGGTGCGCGCCGATCTGCGGCGTGAATGGTCGGCAGGGTTGCATGGGACGTGGAGCGGGGCCGCGGAAGTGAACGATGCGCAACTGGCGGCCGCGGGGCTGAATCAACCAGTGCAGTTGCAGCAGGCGCGACTCGAATGGCGGAATGGCAAGCGCACGGCGCAAATCAGCCAGGCGCAGGGATTCGGCGCCAGCTGGTCGGGAAGTATCAGCGAAGGAATCACCGATCCTCAAGAGCAAGCTACCGCCTGGAACGTGCAGCTTCACGCGGACCACCTGGACGCGACGGAGCTCGACCGCTGGGTGGGACCGCGCGCGCGACCGGGGTGGCTGCAGCGGCTGCTGCCGTCATTGTGGGGCGGCGCGGCGCAAAACGGCCCGGCCAGCGAGCTGGTGCGGCGATTGAACGTGGCGGGGGATTTGCAGGTGGACGAATTCACCATTGAAAAATTGAAGCTGCAAGAGCTGCATCTGCATGGAAACCTGCAGAATCTGAAGCTGGAAATTTCGGATGGGCGCGCGCAGTGGGCCGGCGGCACAATTCACGCCACGATGCTTGCCAAATTTCTGCCGCGGCCCGTATATGACATGCGCGCGCAACTCGACGGCGTTGTCCTCTCTCAACTGCCCATCGATCCTACGGCAGCGGATCGAGTGGGCGGTGTGGCCTCCGGTTCTATAAGGTTGAAGACCGCAGGCGTGGGCCGCGACGAGTTGTTGCAAAAACTAACCGCGGCCGGCGAAGTGCATTTCGCCAACCTGGAATTTCGTGGCTGGGATGTGAATGCCAGTGTCGCCGACGGCGGAGCCCACCCGGGCATCTCGCGTTGGGCTTCGGGCGATGGGGCGTTCTCAATCCGGGAGCGTAAGGTCTTCCTGGAAGATATCCGGCTTGACGGCGCCACGCAACTTACGTCGATCAACGGCACCGTGAGCTTCGCTCGCGATGCCAACCTTGCGATTGAAACCAGCGCCGGCAGACGCGCGCTGCGTAATACTCTCGGGCCGGGGCACATTCTAAAAGTCGTCGGTCCGCTCGACGGGCCTCGCGTAACGCAGGAAAATAGCGCGCCACGCGAACCGGCCGATTGACAGAGCGTGCTCCTGCGGCGGCCTCCAGAGTCTGAAAACCACAGAAGCATCGATGGCCTGTAGTGATATAAGGAATGCTGCTGAATCACTTGACCAGGAGCGTGTTGATGGCCCGCACAATGTTGTTTGCACTGATTGCGTTGATTTTTCCGCTGCCGCAAGCCGTTGCGCAGACTACTTTTACCCTGGAGCAGATTCTGAGCGCTCCGTTTCCCTCGGACCTAACCGCCTCCAAGAATGGCGACCGCGTGGCCTGGATCCTCAATCAAGAAGGGCGCAGAAATATCTGGGTGGCGGAAGCGCCGGAATTTCATGCGCGGCAGTTGAGCAAATACGAGATGGACGACGGGCAGGAACTTTCCGATCTGCACTTTTCCGCGGATGGCAATACGTTGGTTTATGTTCGCGGCGAGGGAAAAAATTCCGCGGGCGAGTCTCCTGACCCCACCAGCAATCCTGCCGGCGCCGAGCAGGACGTCTGGTCGATTTCCTGGACAGGGGGCGATGCGAAAAAATTAGACGCCGGGCAAGGACCTCAAATTTCCGCAAAAGGTGAAGTCGCTTATATCAAGGAGCATCAACTGTGGCTGGCCAGCTTGACCGGTGGCGAGAAACCGGAGCACCTGGTGGTGCGTGGGCATGTTGAAGACCCGCAATGGTCGCCGGATGGCGCGCTGGTGGCTTTTGTGTCTTCGCGCGGCGACCACGCGTTCATCGGTATTTTTGACCTGGCGGAAAAATCCATTCGGTTTGTGGCACCGTCGGTCGATTCAGATCAAACTCCGCGCTGGTCGCTGGATGGCAAACAACTGGCTTTCATCCGCCGTCCGGCAATTACCCGCGACCACCCGGAGGGATTTTTCATCGCTCCCGACGAGCCGGAACCCTGGGCTGTGTGGATTGATGAAGTTTCGAGCGGGGCCGCTCACGAAATCTGGCACAGTGGAAAACAGTTAGCCGATTCGTTCCCATTCATGGCGGAAGACACCGGCGGTGGGGTGCTCAATTGGGCGACTGACGGGCTTCTGCTCATCGCCAGCGATCAGGATGGCTGGCTGCACCTGTATTCCCTGGACCCTAATGAAAAAAATTCAAGGCTGCTCACTCCGGGAAATTGCGAAGTGGAAAATTGGGAGCTCACTCCTGACAAGCAAACCGTGGTTTTCAATTCAAATTGCGGCGCTGGAAAGGAGGATATCGATCGACGCCATCTTTTTAGCGTCAAAGTCGACGGGGGCGCCAAGCCCGTTGCTTTGACGTCCGGCGACAGCATTGAGTGGAGCCCGGTGGTGCTCAGCGACGGCAAGAGTGTCGCGTACGTCGGCTCGGACGCGAAACATCCAGCCCGGCCGTTTATTTCCGCTCTTTCGCCGGGAGCGGCGCCTCGCTGGCTGGACTCCGGGACGTGGCCGCATGACTTTCCCCTGGATCGCGAGGTGGTTCCGCAGCAGGCCATATTTCGTTCCACTGACGGGCTGGAACTTCATGCACAACTATTTTTGCCGGCGAATCTGAAGCCGGGGGAGAAGCGTCCGGCCGTAATTTTTTTGCACGGCGGACCTATTCGACAAATGCTGCTCGGCTGGCACTACATGTATTACTACTCAAATTCCTATGCCATGAATCAGTATCTGGCGAGCCGCGGTTATGTCGTTATGGCGTTGAACTATCGCAGCGGCATTGGCTACGGGCACGCGTTCCTCGAGGCACCGGGTCGCGCCGGCCGCGGGGCTTCGGAATATCAGGACGTCGTGGCCGCCGGGAAATATCTGGGCGCACGAAGCGATGTGGATGCCAAGCGCATCGGATTATGGGGAGGAAGTTACGGCGGATATCTCACCGCGCTGGGACTCGGCCGCAACTCCGATCTCTTCGCGGCTGGTGTGGACCTGCACGGCGTACACGACTGGCCGACGGACAACTGGAACGGAAAAAACATTTCGCCGGAATTGACCAAACTCGCGCACGATTCGTCGCCGGTGACCGCGGTGGATACGTGGCGTTCTCCGGTGCTGTTTATCCATGGCGACGACGACCGCAACGTGATTTTTACGCAGACCGTGGACCTGGTCGCGCGCTTGCGCCCCAGGAACGTGGAGATCGAACAATTGATTTTCCCCGACGAAGTGCATGATTTTCTGCTCTACCAGCACTGGTCAGCCGCATACCATGCGGCCAGTGATTTTTTTGACCGGCGTTTCAATGGTCCATGGAAGTGAGTTCTGAAAATCGGGAAGCTTAAGCTTGAGGCCGGCGGTCGCGGGATGATCCCGCGGTTCGTGTGGCTGATCGTGATTATGGTTACCGGGCAGTCGATGACGCCCAGTGCGGGTATGGCAGAGAGCACACGCACGTCGCTTTTTCCGAAGCTGCACGCAGGCCAAACGTTTACTTACCTGATTCAATATCGCAGCAAGAAAAATGTAAAAACGGAGAGCCGTGTTTTTACGCCGCTGGGGCCGCAGAATGATCAAACGGACTCCCAATGGCTGTTGCACGTGGAGATACTCGATGTACATCCTCAAGGTACAAAAGCGCAAGGTACCAGGGCGGCGATCCACGCGCGCTCGCAATTTCAGAGTGTTGATTCGACGCTACCATTGAATTCCAATGACAAATCAACAGACAAGCAACGACCGCCCAGCGCAGAAAGCAAACCGGTAGAATTCACGATTCTTCCGAATGGACGGGCCGATGCGGTGAAAGGCCTCGACCTGCTATTTCCAGAGCAGCGCCAGGTGTGGCAGCAATGGTTGCGGCAATTCGCCATCGCCGCGGTTTTCCCACGGGAGGGCGTGAAGCTCGGAGAAAGCTGGAGGTCCACGGAGATCGAAGAGGCACCGTCGCCCATCGCCAAGCTGCAATGGGAAAAGAGCGAGTCCTATGTGCGGGATGAGCCGTGTTTTCCGGTGCAAATCTCAGACGCCGGCGTGGCCACTCCGAAGAACTCTCAGCACGAAACATGTGCGGTGGTGCTGACGCACGCGGTGCTCAAGCAAAAGTCCTCACCCAAAGACACGACACCCGTCGATTACAAATTGCATGCGCTGCATACCTCGGGAACGGCCAGCGGAACCAACGAGACCATTTCGTACATTGACCTGCAGAGCGGGCTGGTCGTGCGCGTGACGGAGGACGCCAAGCAATTCATGGACGTGGTGATCGCGAAAACTGACGAGTCCAACAAAATTCATTACAACGTCAATGCCGCCAGCCACACTGAACTTTTGCTGGTGGCTCCCGCAGCGCCATCCAAACCCTGAAGATACCGCGCCATTCGACGCATAACGTCGACTGAAACAACGCCAGTGCGTGAGCCAAAGTGCTGGAGTGTGTCGCGATGTAAAGGATTGTCCGAACGCGTATAATGGAGGTTTGCATCGACGCAGAAAAGTCTCGCGGGGTCTACTGTGGTATGCCGCTACATCGATTCGTGCGTCGAAGGACCGTAAATGAAGTTCAAACTGCATAGCAATTACCAGCCACGCGGGGACCAACCGGAGGCCATCGATCAGCTATTTCGTGGCCTGGAAGCCGGAGATAAAGAGCAGGTGCTGCTGGGCGTGACCGGTTCGGGAAAAACGTTCACGATGGCGAAGCTTATCGAAGCCGCCAATCGCCCGGCGTTAGTGTTGGCGCACAACAAGACTCTGGCGGCGCAGCTTTACCACGAATTCAAGAGTTTTTTCCCGGAAAACGCCGTGGAGTATTTCGTCAGCTACTACGACTTCTACCAGCCCGAAGCCTACGTGCCCTCCGCCGATATTTATATCGACAAGGAAGCCACCATCAACGACGAACTCGACAAGCTGCGCATGAGCGCGACACGGTCGCTGTTCGAACGCACCGATGTCATCGTGGTGGCCTCGGTTTCGTGCATTTACGGCATCGGCTCTCCCGAGGCGTATTACGGTCAGATCGTTTTACTGGAGAAGGGCCAGCAAATTTCGCGTGAAGCGATGCTGCATCGCTTCGTAGATATTCAGTACGAGCGCTCCGAAGACCTGCGGCGCGGCACGTTTCGCGTGCGCGGCGACATGATTGAGATTTACCCGCCCTATCAAGACCAGGGGTATCGCATCGAGATGTGGGGGCAGCAGATTGAAGCTTTGCGCCAGATCGATCCGCTCACCGGGGAGGTGCGCGCCGGGCACGAAGATTTGGCTCGCGTCTCCATCTATCCCAAAACGCACTACGTCGTGCCGCAAGACCAAAAAGAACGCGCCATTCAAAGCATCTACGCGGAGCTGGAGTGGTGGAAAAAGGAACTGGAGAAGCAGGGCAAGTTTGTGGAAGCTCAGCGGGTGACGCAGCGCACCCTTTTCGACATCGAGATGATGCGCACGGTGGGCTATTGCCACGGGATCGAAAATTATTCGCGCCACTTGAGCGGCCGCCTGCCGGGCGAAGCTCCACCAACGTTGCTGGATTACGTTCCGCAGGATTTCCTGATGTTCATTGATGAATCGCACCAGACGGTCAGCCAGGTCCGCGGCATGTTCAATGGCGATCGCGCGCGCAAGCAGACCCTGGTGGACTACGGGTTCCGCATGCCCAGCGCGCTCGACAATCGCCCGCTCACCTTTGAGGAGTTCGAACACCGGCTGAACCAGGTGGTCTATGTTTCAGCGACACCAGGGCCATATGAACTGACGAAATCCGGCGGCGTGGTGGTCGAACAAGTCATCCGCCCGACGGGTTTGGTAGACCCACAGATCGAGGTTCGGCCGGTGAAGGGGCAGGTGGATGACCTGCTGGAGGAAATTCGCGTTCGCGCCGAACGCAACGAACGCGTGCTAGTCACCACCTTGACGAAACGCATGGCGGAGGATTTATCGGAATATTTCGCGGAAATCGGCGTGCGCAGCCGCTATCTCCACGCCGAAGTGGAAACGCTCGATCGCATTCGCATCCTGCGGGATTTGCGCCGCGGCGAATTCGACGTGCTGATCGGCATCAACCTGTTGCGCGAGGGGCTGGACTTGCCTGAGGTCTCGCTCGTGGCGATACTGGACGCTGACAAGGAAGGGTATCTGCGCAGCGCGACGTCGTTGATTCAAACCATCGGACGCTGCGCGCGGCATGTCGAGGGGCGCGCCATTTTGTACGCCGATCGCCGAACCGGTTCCATGGAGCAGGCCATCAGCGAAACAAATCGGCGCCGCGACAAGCAAGTCGCCTACAACAAAGAGAACAACATCACACCCATGTCCATCATCAAGTCCGTCGATATGGATTTGGCGCGCATCGTGGAGGCCGACTACGTGAGCATCCCGCTCGACGATGTTGTACTGGACGCGGCCACCGCGAACATCAAGACCGGCGACCAGCTTGCAGAAATGTTGCGGCAGCTCGAAGTGCAAATGCGCGAAGCGGCGAAGAAATTCGAATTCGAAAAGGCCGCGCAACTCCGAGACCGCATACGCAGCTTGAAGCAAAAGGACCTGGCGGGCCTGATCACCATTGAACAGCCGGCATCGGCGGAACAAAGCGGTTGACCGAATGTTTTTGAACGCTGCACCGCCGCGAGCTTAGACCGCACCCCGTTTGAGGGCGTCCAGAGGATAAAACGTTCCGCGCCAGATAATTCCGCCCTGCTTCAGGGTCAGCACGGTCGAACGCAGCAGCATATAGCTGAACAGCACCGCGCCCATCGGCACGCTAAAGCAATACAAAGGCGAGACCCGCAGCACAACGTCCACTCCGGCATGCACCGAAAGCGCCAGCACTACGGATGCTGCCGCCAAAATGCGCACCCATCCGTGGCCGAAGGCGACGCCGGCAAACGGTAGAACGTTGGTGAGCAGCAGCCCCGCAATCGAAACAACCACTCGGGGCACGCTGAATCCCGTCCCGGCAAAAAAATTCTTGGTTACGCCGCGAATTACGTTGTGCGCGCCCGCGTGCCACCTGACCACCACGGAATCCTGGGCAAGTCCTACGCCTGATCGAAACCCAGCTTGTTTCACGAGTTTGCCCAGCTTCATATCGTCGATCACTTCCATCGCGAGCCGCCGGTGCGTGCCGCTGGCCTCATATGCCGAGCGCTTCAGCAATTGGAAGGCGCCTACGCCCATGTAAGTTTTCGACCTGGGATTGCCGACGCCGCCCGGATTCGTTGCGATATGAAAGGCCATACCAAAAAAAGTGATCAGCACGGTTTCCCAGAAGCCCACCATTTCCACGTCGCCAAAAAGCGAGAGATGGTCAAGCTCGCGCTTCGTTACGAGCGCCATGGCCCGGCGCAACGCATCCGGTTTAAAGCGCACGTCCGCGTCGGTGAAGAGCAGCCACTCTCCAGTCGATGCTTCATAGGCATTCTGCAGTGCGTGTGGCTTGCCGAGCCAGCCGGCGGGAAGCTCGGTAACGTGAAGAGCACGAAATCTGGGGTGCGCCGCGGCGAAATCGTCCAGAATTTTGCCGGTGCCGTCCTGCGAACGGTCATCGACACCGATTATTTCGAGGCGCGGATAATCCAGCGCAGCCAGAGTGGCGAGAGCCGCAGGCAGTTTTTCCTGTTCGTCTCGCGCGGCGAAAAGTAGAGAGACACGGGGGGCCGCGGAGTCAGTGGCGGGAGCAAAATCCTTGAGCCAGGGAAAATGCCAGGTGCCGTAAGCGATGTGCAGGGTAACAAAAATCCAAAAAAGAACAACGCTTGCAAAGATCAAAATCGCAAACACATGCATGGATTGGTGTCGGGAGTAGCCCTCGGGTTATCCTAGCATGACATGCGTGGTGCTCTGGCGATCATAGGTGCGGGACGCGTCGGCCGCGCCCTCGGAAGGCGTTTACACGAGTTAGGATGGAAAATCGGCGCTGTCGTAACCCAAAACGAATCCTCCGCGCGCAAAGCGGTGCGCTTTATCGGAGCCGGGCGGCCTCACGCTGTGCTTTCGCGCGATGTCCTGGCCTCGCGCGTGATTCTGATCTGTACTCCAGATGACGTGGTCATGAAAGTGGCAGGCGAACTGGCCCGCGTCGGCTCGGAGGAGCTTCAAGGAAAGGCGGTGCTGCACTCCAGCGGCGCGTTAACTTCCGGCGTGCTCCGAAGCGTTCACAATTGCGGTGCGGCCGTCGGCTCAATGCACCCGCTGCAATCTTTCAGCGGCGTGGGCACACCGTCGTTGGAAGGAAAGGTCTTTGCCATCGAAGGGGATCCGGGCGCCGTCCGTCTCGCCCGCCAGATTGCACGCGCTCTGGGTGCATTGCCGGTGCAGATTGCCGGCGGCAACAAGGCTTTGTATCACGCTGCCGCTGCATTCGCCGCGGGCCACGTACTCGCCATTGAAGAAGCCTCAGCGCGTCTGCTGATGCTGACTGGCATGAAGCGCGGCGAAGCCACACGGGCTCTGTTGCAGTTGACGCGACAGGTGCTCGAGAATTTTGAACGTCTCGGGCCACGCGCCGCCTGGACGGGTCCACTGGCTCGTGGGGACTCTGGAGTCATCAAGTCGCATATTGCGGCGATGAGCCAGTTACCGGCGGAATTTGTCAAAGTCTACACGGCGTTGAATGATCTGGCGCTGCTGGTGCTGTCGCCCGATTCGCCCAGCATCCTGGCGAGACCGGACGAATCTTCACGGCACAAACTCAGTCAGATTTAAATAAAAGTCGCAGGAGAAAAAGTTTGAAGCAGCCGCAAATTGCTATTGAAAGCACCACGTTACCAAACGGCCTCAAAGTGGTCATCGCACCGGATTCCGCCGCCCCGGTAGTGACTGTCGGGGTGTACTACAAAATTGGATTTCGCCTTGAGCCGCGGGGCCGCAGCGGCTTTGCGCACCTGTTCGAGCACATGATGTTTCAGGGCTCGGCCAATGCCCCTAAAATGCAGCACATCAAGCTCATCAATTCCAGCGGCGGCGTGCTCAACGGCTCCACGCATTACGATGTCACCAACTATTACGAAGCGGTTCCGTCCAACGCGCTCGAACGGGTGCTGTGGCTGGAGGCGGATCGCATGCGCGCCCTCAAGGTTGACGATGAGAACCTCCGCAACCAGCGCGACGTGGTCAAGGAAGAAGTGCGCGTGAACGTCATGAACCAGCCCTACGGCGGGTTTCCGTGGCTCGACCTTCCGCCGGTGGCCTTCCGCAACTGGGCAAATTCCCACAATTTTTACGGCGATTTCGCGGATCTCGACGCCGCCAGCCTCGCCGATGTACAGACCTTCTTCAAAACCTATTACGTGCCCAACAATGCGGTGTTGCTGATCCTCGGGGACGTGCAGCCCGGCGAAGGAATAGCCCTGGCCAAAAAATATTTTGCCGATATTCCCGCCGGCCCGCCGCCACCCTTCGCCGACCCCAGCGAGCCGCCTCAAAACGAAGAACGTCGCGGTGAAGTAGAGGAAAAATTCGGCACGCTCCCGGCGATGGCCATCGGGTTTCCAGTGCCGGCGCGCCGCACGCGAGACTGGTGTGCCATGACCTTGTTGGATATGGCGCTGCACGGCGGCCGCGCGGGGCGCCTGCATCGCGAACTGGTGTTGGAAAAGCAAATCGCCGTGGAAGCCGATGGCGGCATCGACGACATCTTCGGTTACAACGGACCCACTCAAATGGTGACGCGCATCATGCACAAGCCGGAATTTTCCAGCGAGGCTACCCTCGCGGCTTTCGACGCGGTGATTCGTGAGATTCAGGAAAACGGAATCAGCGAGGACGAACTGCAACAACTAAAGGTCAAGTGGCGCTCGGATTATTACTCCACGCTCGAGGGCGGCCGCGGTGGCTACATGCCACGCTATGGGCTTATGCACCTGCTTGCGTGTTTCACTTTGTTCGATGGAGAACCGCAGCTCGTGAATACCATACTCGACGGTTTTCTGGCGGTGACTCGCGAAGAGGTGCTCGCCGCGGCGAAAAAATATCTGCGCAATGATCAGCGCGCGATCGTTTTCCGCAAGCCCGCTATCCTGGCTTCTAGGGAGGCTGCGTGATGACCTCGCGTCCCGCCGCTCTCGAAGAAAAAACGGCCGTAGGCGTTCCGGAGCTTTCCGCAGAGCGCGCAGTCATCTGGCCAAAGCAAACCAGGTCGCGGCTTTCCAACGGACTTGAAGTGATCCTCGTCGAGGCGCACTCCATTCCCAAATTTCACGGCGAGCTTTTCTTTCGTTCCGGTAACGCCGCGGCGCTGGAGCGCGGCCCAGCCCTCGCGGATATGACCGCCACGGTAGTTCGCACCGGCACTTCGAAACGCGCTAGCCGCCAGATTGAGGAAGATCTGCGGCGCATCGGCGCGGATTTGTCCTCAAGCGCCGGCCAGGACACGAGCGCCATTGGCTTCGCGGGCCTCTCGGAGTTCGCCGAGCCGCTTCTGGGCATGGTCAACGAACTGGCGCGCGACGCCTCCTTTCCCGCGCCGGAATTCGAACGGGAGCGCCGCCAGAAACTCGAAGAGGTGAAGCTGGAGCGCACCTCGCCCGGTTTCCTGGCCGGTGAGCGCCTGCGCAAGGTCCTGTTTGGCGCACATCCTTACGGACAGGTTTCCGCCAGCGAGGCGGAGGTTGCGGCGTACACACGCGAGGATTTGATGGCCGTGTATCGCAATGCGTACACTCCTGAAAACGGATTGCTCCTGTTAGTGGGCGACTTCGATTCACAGGCCATGCTGAAAATTGCCGGCGATGTTTTTGGATCGTGGACTGGGAAGAAGCCCGAGGCAAAGCCGTATCCGGCGCCTCCAAATCCAAGAGGGCGCCGCGTGTATCTCGTGCATGTCCCCGGGGCGGTGCAAACACAGATTCTCGCCGGGTGTCCCTCGATAACCCGTAAGAATCCCGACTGGATCAAACTGGGGCTGACCAACAGTCTTTACGGCGGAGCCTTCAATTCGCGGCTGGTCATGAATATCCGCGAGGACAAGGGTTACACCTACAGCCCTCGCAGCGCGGTCCATCCACTGAGGCAGCACGGCTATTTCTCCGTTTCTGCCGCGGTGCGCAACGATGTGGTGGCTGCCTCCCTCACCGAAATTTTCTACGAGATGGATAAATTGCGCTCGCTCCCCGTTCCCGCGGCTGAGCTCGCCGACGCCCAGAATTATCTCACCGGCGTATTTTCCATGGGGCTGGCGACACAGGAGGGCCTGTTAAGCCAGTTAGCCACCGTGGCGCTCAACGAATTGCCCAGCGACTATCTCGAAACGTATCGTGAAAAGATCCGGGCGTTGACGCCGGAAGATCTGCTGAGCGCCGCGCGCCAATACCTGGACTCGGCAAATATGCAGATTGTGGTTGTCGGTGACCGGGCGCAGATCGAGGCCCAGGCCGGCCTGTTCGGCGACCTGGAAATCTATGACAACCAAGGCGCCGCGTTAAAGTGAGCGACGAACGCTGGAAGCGGCGGGGGAGTAGTTCGCGGATCGGTCTTTATAAGTTGCATAAAGTAAGATAATCAAATAGTATATTGTGCATGTTGGGTCGCCCAGCCCTCGTTACGTTAACTCTTCTGCTGTTGTGCGCGCCGTGTGTCACCGCTAAAAAGAAGCCGCCCACCCAACCGATAAATATCAACTCCGCGGACTCCGCACAATTGCAGCTGGTCCCGGGAATCGGGCCGGTTACCGCCGAAAAAATTCTCCAAATGCGCAAATCCTATGGCGCGTTCCGGAGCGTCAACGATCTGATGGCCATTCGGGGAATTGGTCCAAAGCGCCTCGACAAAATGAGGAAATACCTGACGGTGAACAGGCCCACGCAGGCCCGCACGGCAAAACCGGCGAGTTGCTCAGGATGTTCGAAGCACAAGCCGCGGCCACCGACCAAGTCTGCGGCCGTGCCGAAACAGGCTCCGAAGCCAACTGCCGAGGATGCGGACGGCGAGACAGAAGAACCGCAGTGATTTTCAAGAAAT
>DASXLA010000066.1:0-2233 GCA_036496505.1 Candidatus Acidiferrum sp.
CCGCCTAGCCCGACGGGAAATACGAAGAGGTATAGCAGCAGCACTTCTGCCACTCGCTGCTTCGTCCTCGGTTGCTTTTGAATCGCAACATGCACGAAGCCCGCAAGCAGCGCCATCACGGCGAGCGTTACAAAGATCATCGCTCAACTCATTTCACAAGCGTTATCTCGAATCCCACCGGCGCCTCCGCAATTCCCCATTTCTCAAACCCGCTCTCCGCGATGAATCGCTCGAAATCTTCTCTCGTATACGCTCGCTTCAGCAACATCGTTCGGAAGGTCAATTTGATAAACGCGGAATTCACCGCCCCCACATGCATGTTGTCGACGTGCGCGTCAATCTCTTCTCTGGGCGTGTCCTTCCGAAGATCGATAACCACAGCCTTACTCTTTCTCCTTTAAAGTACGCATCGCGCACGCCGGGAATTACGAGAGGAATCTCGCCCCTGGACCTCTACACTCTTTACACCAACAACCCCTTGCAACCGTAATCCCGCGTGCTAACGTAATTTGCGATGATTGAATGCTCAAAATTCGAATGGGCTCAAAGAGTGGCAAAGGTGGCCCCTACAGACTGGTTCTGGATTGGTCGTGGGTTTGCCCCTAGCCCCGGCCCCTGCCTGCGCCTGGTTGACGCCAGAGCCGCCGCTCTGGCATCTCAGCGTCCCTTCAGGACTGGCATCCCCAGTCCCCTAGGCGTTGGCCACCGGAGGGGCGTTATCGAGTCTCCGCAGCCGGTGCTTGATCGTCACACTGGACGAGTAGAATGCGCTGTAACTCATTCAAAACAAAGGATCCGTGTACCGTCTACCCGTCACAGCTCGAGAGGGGCGTTCTGACCGTTCATGTCTAAAAGACCCAGGCCCATCGTCCTCACCGTCCTCGACGGCTGGGGCTACCGCCCCGAGACCAAGGGCAACGCCATCGCCCTGGCCCGCAAGCCCAATTACGACCGCCTCCTGAAGGAATTCCCCAACACCCTGATCCACACCTCCGGTCCCTACGTCGGCCTGCCTAAGGGCCAAATGGGCAATAGTGAGGTCGGCCATCTGAATATCGGCGCCGGCCGCATCGTTTTGATGGATATCACGCGCATCGATAAACTCATTGCCGAGGGAGAGTTCTTCCGCCAACCCGTGCTCCTCGAAGCCATGGAACGCGGCCGCTCGCACCAACTGCACTTGATGGGACTTCTCAGCGATGGCGGAGTCCACTCACACATTGAACATCTTTTTTCGCTCCTGCGCATGGCCCGCGAAAACAAAGTAGAAAAGGTTTTCGTCCATTGCTTCACGGATGGGCGCGACACCCCGCCCGAAAGCGGCATCGACTTCCTCCGCCAACTCGAACAGAAGATTCGCGAATACGGCGTGGGCCAAGTCGCCAGCATCAGCGGCCGCTACTACGCGATGGACCGCGACAATCGCTGGGAGCGCATCGAGAAAGCATACCGCGCGATAGTTCACGGCGACGCCGAAGCAAAGTTCGCCGATCCCATCGCTGCGATCCGCGCGAGTTACGAAAAAGGCGTCACCGATGAATTCGTCCTCCCCGCCGTTATCACCTCGCAGGCCGCAGCGGGGAAGCCCGCCGTTCCGCGCGGGATCATTCGCGACGACGATGCCGTGATCTTCTTCAATTTCCGCGCCGACCGCGCCCGCCAGATCACCCGAGCGCTCATCGAACCCGGCTTTAGCGGGTTCGCCGACCCCGCCCGCCCGAAAAATCTCGCCTTCGTCGGCATGACTCAGTACGAAAAAACTTGGCCGTGGCTCCGCTATCTCCTCGGTCCTGAAAAGGTCGAACACATTCTTGCCAACGTCTTCGCCGAGCTTCAGTTCAAAAACTTGCGCGTCGCGGAAACTGAGAAATACGCGCACGTCACCTATTTCTTCAATGGCGGCGTCGAAAAACCCTTTGCCGGTGAAGAGCGCGTCCTCGTGCCGTCGCCAAAAGTTGCCACGTACGATCTGAAGCCCGAGATGTCCGCCGCCGGCGTCGCCGATACTGTGATTCACGCCATCGAGAAGGGCGACTTCGACGCCATCATCATGAACTTTGCGAACGCGGATATGGTCGGTCACTCCGGAAAACTCGAAGCGACTGTGAAGGCCTGTGAAGTCGTGGATGAAAACTTGGGAAGAATTTTTCAAGCCCTTCGCCCGCGCGGCGGGGCGTGGGTCATTACCGCCGATCATGGCAACGCCGAAACCATGATCGACCCGGTGACCGGT
>DASXLA010000067.1:0-49744 GCA_036496505.1 Candidatus Acidiferrum sp.
GCACCGTGCTGTACATCGCCGTGGCCGGCGTTTTGACCGGCATGGTTCCTTGGCAGGACATCAATATCGAAGCTCCCGTGGCGCGCGCCTTCCTCGACCGCGGCCTTCCGACCGCCTCCCATATCATCACCCTGGGAGCGCTCGCCGGATTGACCAGCGTCATGCTGGTCATGTTGCTGGGCCAGACGCGCGTGCTGTACTCCATGGCCAATGACGGCCTGCTGCCCAAGAAATTCTTCGGCGCCATTCATCCCAAATTCCGCACGCCATACAAGAACACCATCCTGGTCGGCCTGCTGGCCGCGATCGTCGGCAGCGTGACGCCCATCGACGACATCGGCAGGATGGTGAATATCGGCACGCTTTTGGCCTTCGTGATTGTGTGCATCGCGGTGATGGTGTTGCGGCGCACCAACCCTGGGCAGGCTCGGCCTTTCCGCACGCCGTGGGTGCCGGTGGTGCCGGTTCTCGGCATTATTTTCAACGGCTACATGATGCTCAAGCTCGGCTGGATCAACTGGGCGCGACTGTTCGGTTGGCTGGCGATCGGGCTGGCCATTTATTTCTTGTATAGCCGGCACCACAGCCGCGTGAGTAACGCCGCCTTGCGAGCCGGTGCTGCCAACGGTGACGACGTCCAGGCCTGAGTTTCAATAGATGGCGCAGCGCCACAACAACGGCTGAAAATCTGCGCCGGCAACCCCTGCTCCCATGACGCCTTGCTGCGGGTGAAGATGTTTCCGTCGCTCGGGCGCTCTACTTCGCGGGCAAAAGTCAGGTACAGTATTTAGGTCTACCCTTTGCAGATGACTTCGCTCGCTTCCAAACTCCAAAATTTCTGGCGCCGCCTTTCAGGCTTTGACATTGTTGCGCTGGTGATTTGCGTGCTCGGCGCGGTGGCCATGGTGGCGGGTTTCCGTGGCGGCCTTTTCAGTTTCGTGAAATTTCTGGCGGTGTTCTCCGCCTTTTACCTGCTGGTTCGGTTCATCGGTTGGTGGCGCTCGCGGCTCTTATGGAGTCTGCGGAATCGCCTGATCGTGGCGTACCTGTTTATCGCCCTGGTGCCCATCCTCCTGATTCTTACCCTGGGCGTTCTCGCCGGACGCATTCTGTACTCGCAGCTCGGCGCCTACCTCTTATATGAAGACATTCATGCGAGACTCAACAGCATCGCGGACACTGCCGAGCACATCGCCGCCGCTCATACCGTGCCGCCCCGAGGCTTCGGCGAAGAAGAGTTCGAGGCCCTCCTGGCGGCGCAATCGCACGCCGTCCACGACCGCGAGCTGCCCGGGCTGACCATCACCTTTTCGGGTGATCCCACGCTGCTGCGTAAAGTGGCGCGCGGCAAGGATTCCTTCACGGGGTTGCTCCAGGACGACGACGAGCTGTCGCTGACGAGCCTCCGCGCCATTTACGGGCCAAAGGGCATCCGCGTCGTCAAATTGCAAGTCCCGGTGACGCCCGCATTGCTGGCGGCCATCGCGCCCGACGTTGGCGCCATTCAGTTGAACCTCATGCAGAAAATCGTCGGCAACGCCCGGCGCACCGTGATTTATGAGTCCGGGGGCCAGCAATACGCCGCTGCCGGGCGCATCACGGCGCGTGATCGAGCCCTGCAGCCCCAAGGTTTTTGGTTCGATCCCTCGGTCAGTGTCGTCTCCAGGCTCAACTCCGTGTACATCTCGCGCAACGGCGAGGTGGAATACAACCGCCCGGTCCTGGCGGTAACCAATGCGCGGCCATCGCGGCTGAATGCGCGGATCTTCAATTCCCTGGGCGAACTGCGGGATTCCTATCTTTTGCTTTTTGTCATTGTGGGCGTGGTCTTCCTCCTGATTGAACTTGCGGCCTTGATCACCGGAATCAACATGACCCGCCGCATTACTAGGGCCATCGCGGACTTGTACCGCGCGACGCAGTACGTGCAAGCCGGCGATTTGACGCATAACGTCCGTATCCAAAGTCGCGATCAGCTTGGAGTGCTGGGTGAATCTTTTAATTTGATGACCGCGTCCATCAGCGGATTGATCGAAGAACAGAAACAGCGGCAGCGCCTCGAGAATGAAATTTCCATCGCGCGCGAAGTGCAGAACCAGCTTTTCCCCAAGCGCCTGCCGTCCGTTCCCGGTGTGGAAGTGGAGGCCATCTGCAAGGCGGCGCGCTCTGTGAGCGGCGATTACTACGATTTCATTCAGATTAGTCCGACGCGAGTAGCCATGGCCATTGCGGACATCTCCGGCAAGGGCATCTCTGCGGCATTGTTGATGGCCAGCCTGCAGGCCGCATTGCGCAGCCAGTTGCTGATGGATGGCAGCGAAAACCTGAGAACCGGGGAATTGGTTTCACGCCTGAACAAACACCTGGTACGCAACACCGCCGACGACCGTTTTGCCACGTTTTTCATCGCCATTTACGACAGCACGACGCGCGTGCTGACCTATACCAACGCCGGGCATTTGCCTTCCTTTCTCCTAAGCCAGAACCAGGCGAGGCATCTCGACAAAGGAGGTATGGTCCTGGGTGTGTACGAAGACTGCAGCTACGAGGAAAATTCGGTGGGCGTGCCGTCCGGCGCGCTACTGGTCGGCTATAGTGACGGACTGGTCGAGCCGGAAAATGTGTATGGAGAAGAATTCGGGATTCGCAGGTTGCAGGAAGCGGCCACACGCGTCCAGGCCTCGCCGCCAAGCGCCATCGCACTTTCGCTCATGACCGCCGTGGAAGAGTGGGCCGGAAGCGCGGAACAGGCCGATGATATGACCGTGATCGTGGCACGCTTGCGGTAGGTACGCGCTGGGCCGCTGGGCTATACTGGCAAGCTTCCCAAATCATCGCTGCAAGGAGAAAGATGTCGCTGCGCAATCGAGTGGCTCTGGTCACGGGCGGAAGCCGCGGCATCGGCCGAGGCATCGCGGTGCGTCTCGCCCAGCAGGGCGCGCGCGTGGCCATTGCGTACCGCTCCAACAAACCGGCGGCGCAGCAAACGCTACGGCAACTGCAAGCCGTCGGTGTGGATTGTGTCGCCGTGGAAACCGATGTCTCCGATCCTTCGCTCGCCGAGCAACTGGTGAAGACGGTGGTGGAGCGTTTTGGCCGGTTCGATATCGTGGTGAACAATGTGGGAGATTTTCGCTGGGGCACCGTCCTGGAGTCTTCCCTGGAGGACTGGCGGGGAATTTTCTCTTCGAACCTGCTGACCACGCTTTATGTCTGCCGCGCCGTGCTGCCGTACATGCGCAAGGGACGCTGGGGGCGCATTATCAATCTCGGGGCAGTGGGCGCGGAGCGCGCTTTTGGCCAGGCCAAGATTTCTGCTTACGCCGCCGCCAAGGCCGCGGTGGTGGCGTTGTCGCGTTCGCTGGCCCTGGAGGAAGCTAAAAATGGGATTACTGTCAACGTGGTGAATCCCTCCAGTATTGACGAAAACGAGCTGACACTGAGCGAGGCACGCAGCATGCGTGACGCGCGCTTTCCCATCGGCCGCCCGCCCACGGTGGAAGATGTGGCCGCGACCGTGGCGTTTTTCGCTTCCGAAGAAGCGGAGTACGTCACCGGGCAGGTGATGAATGTCAGCGGCGGATGGATGTTGTAGCAAGCGCGAGACCTCCCCAGCCCATGGGCATATCGTAAGGGTCGTCGATGAAACTAGAATGAAAGCACTCACCGCAGCAGAAATGCGCGAGGTCGATCGCCTCACCACCGCGCGCTTTGCTATTCCCGGGTCACAATTGATGGAATCCGCGGGTCAGCGGGTTTGCCACGCGATTCTGCAGACACTGGATCGTGCGCCGGCGCTGCAGGGGCAGTCCTCCGCGCGCATCTCGATTTTGTGCGGCAAAGGAAATAATGGCGGCGACGGCCTGGTTGTGGCCCGCCATTTGAAAGCGGCGGGATTCGGGGCCGGCATCTACATCTTTGGCGATGCGGCGAAATTTACAGGTGATGCCGCCGAGAATCTTCAGCGTTGGCGGAACGCCGGCGGGTTTTTGCAGACGGTCGATAGCGAGGCTGGCTGGGAGAAAATCGCGCCGGTCGTAGCGGATTCGGATGTGATCGTCGACGCGTTGCTGGGAACGGGACTGCGCGGGCCGGTTACTGGGCTGCTCGCCAAAGTGATTTCCAGCGTGAACGAAATTTCTCGCCAGGCCACGGCGGCGCGCCCGCGGCTCATTATTTCTGTAGACATGCCTTCGGGATTGCCCTCCGACGGAGAGCCAGCCGAAGGGCCCGTTTTGTATGCGCACCAGACGGTGACCTTTACCGCGCCAAAAATCGGTCAACTGGTCAGCCGCGACGCCCACGCCGGTGGAAAATTGGAAGTCCGCGGAATCGGATCGCCCGGGCAACTCGTGGAAGAACTGGGCCAAGGTCCGTTGCGTTGGGCCGATGCGGGCGAATTTGCAAAACTTCCACTAGTGCGGCCGGCGGATTCCAACAAAGGGACCTTTGGGCATGTCCTGCTGGTTGCCGGAGCGCTGGGAAAGAGCGGCGCGGCAATTCTCGGAGGCCGCATGGCCTTGCGTGCGGGCGCTGGCCTGGTGACTATTGCCACGCCTTCGGTGGTTCTGCCGGTGGTCGCAGCGGCGCAAGCGGAGTACATGACTGTGCCGCTCGAGGCCACGCCGGCCGGATCGCTCGCGCTCAAAAATGCCGATGCGGAGCAGTGGAAACAGACCGAAAAAGGCAAAACGGTATTAGCCATCGGCCCTGGCTTGGGCACGGAGAAGGAATCGCAGGAGTGCATTCGTGCCATGGTGCGGACGACGGAGCTGCCAGTCGTTCTGGATGCCGACGGGCTGAATGCCTTTGATGGGTGCGCCGACGAAATGCGCGAACGGAAGAGTAAGTTTCTGGCAATCACTCCGCACCCCGGAGAAATGGCTCGTCTCCTGGGCTGTTCGATACCGCAGGTGCAGGATGACCGCCTGAAAGCGGCTCGCGACGCGGCGCAACGCTGGAATGCCCACGTAATTTTGAAGGGCTTTCACACCTTGATTGCGTCCCCAGACGGACGCATTTTTGTGAATACCACCGGCAATCCAGGGCTCGCCAAAGGGGGCACTGGCGATGTGTTGACCGGCCTTTTGGCCGCGCTTACGGCGCAATTCAAGACCGCTGACTGGCTGCGAATCCTGGCGCTCGGCGTATATCTGCATGGTCTGGCTGCGGACTTGGCCATCGAAGGCCTGGACGCCTCGGGCCTGATTGCCGATGACGTCATTTCCATGGTTCCGCGCTCGCGCGCGAAACTGCTACAGGAGTTGCAGGCGATTGGCTGAAGTCGTGATTACCAATTCCGCGGAAGAAACCACCCGCTGGGGCCGGCAGTTCGCCGCGCGGCTGAAAGCTCCGGTCCTGCTCCTTCTGAGCGGGGAACTGGGCAGCGGAAAAACCACTTTGACGAAGGGCATCGTCGCGGGCCTCGGCGCTGGCAGCGAAGACGAAGTGACCAGCCCCACCTTTACGCTGGTGCACGTCTATGGCGCCGCCGCCAAGGTGTATCACGCTGACCTTTACCGTATCCAGAACGTCCACGACTTCGAAACGCTGGGCCTTGAGGATGTATTCGAAAAGCCGGCGGTAGTTATCCTGGAATGGGCAGAGCGCTTCCCGTTGCCCTCGCCATGGCCCCAAATTCATGTACGCCTGGAGCACCTGGAGGGCGACAAGCGCCGCCTTACGGTACTTTTCGGGGTAGATGGCTAGAAAGCCGCTAACTCTCTGGCAACGCAGGACTCCCCTTTTCTTGCCGCTTTGCCCCGCCGCGCTAGACTGATACCAGCCCCTTCTGGTGGAGTGCATGTGGCCAACGTGTTTGTAACGACCAGTGCGCCGGAAGCGACGCGCTTCGAACTCAAGAGCTATAACGTCACGCTTCCGATGGGTTCCTTGTCCATTGGCGTCGACAATATTCACCATGACGTATTCTTGAGCCCAAAATTCGCGCAGGCGGCGCGCGATTACCTCTTCGACGTCATCCGCCAGAACACCAAAAACGCGTACTTTCCGGGAATCGAGTTGCGCAATACGCGCGGTCCGGACAACGCGGCTTTCCGCAAACTGCTCATCGACCTGCTGCAAAGCGCCCTGACGCAGGCCAAATACCACAAAAACATTGAAATGGACCTGTTGTTCCGGCTGACGCTGCTCAAATTCCTGATCGCCGAAACGGGCAACCAGTTCGCCAACCTGATCCTGGAAGGGAAGGAATGGGTCCGCCAGCGCGGGGAACACTTCGAACGCAGCCAGCAGGCCCACGTCATCAAGGCGCGTCTTTCGGAGCTGCAGTCGGTGCGCCGTTCGGTGATTCGAATCGTGGGACAGCAGGTGGCGCAGATTGTCGTGGACGTGGATGAAAACGTAATCGCCAAGGCGCGCCGCGCCCTGTTTGGCGACGATTACGCGCAACGTTATGACTTGCTGAAGAACCGCCTCATCTTCCTCGAGGGCGGTAAGGACGATGTCTACTTTCTGGACCACTATGTGCTGCTGGGTAATTACGCGCGAGACGTGGACCGCTTCGAAAACATGGACGTGCTCTTCCAGGAAATTCTCCGCAACGCCGGATTGGCCATCGACCAGGACCCCGCGCACGTGGAAGCAAAAAAAGAACACGAGCAACTGCTGGCGCAGGCGCAGGCCACCCGGGAAGATCTTGCCAATCTGGAGATGCAGGCCAGCCAGTTGCGCAAAAAGCTTGAGCGCGGAGACGGATTCATCACCAAGTTTTTGAGCACCGCTGACCCTTCAGATGTGAAGGCTGCTCTAGCCGATGCGGAAACGCGGTTGAAGCACCAGGAAGGCAAACTCGAACAACTCGGCCCGAAGATCGATGCCGCCAGGCAGAAAGTCGATTTCTGGAACAAGAGATTTGAGAGCCATCTCGGCGATTACCTGAATAGCTCCGACAGCGCCAAGCTGCTCTTTAATGTCGCCGGCGCGACGGAAGCGGATGCCGCGGTACGAGCGCGATTGCTATCGCAACTCGTAACGCGGCTGGAGGAGCAGGAGCTTCTTTTTCCCGTGCTGGCGGGATACGAAATCCGGTCTTTGTCGCTCGAATACAGCCCCCCAGTCCACTTGCAGCAGTTGCGCAAGGCGCTGGTATCGAAAGACGAGATGAAGCGCGTTGCGCAGGTTTTGAAGCACGTGCCTGCGCGGAAGCTGGCGCTCAAACCGATCGAGGATCTCTCGAAAAAGCTTCATCGCTACTCGCGCGAGGAGATTCACGCCGGGGTGCTGAGGTTCGCGATGGATTTTCTGAAGTTGCGGCGCGATTTGCGCGACGCGGAGCATCTGACGGCGTGCATGGAACGCATCCACCTGGTCACCACCGAACAAGTGCGTGAACTGTCGCGCCTGAACAACCGCCTGTACGAGTTCGTGCTGCAGGAGGAGGCCAAACCCAAGCAGGATCACGTGGTGTCGCACGTAATTATCAAGGCGGACGTTCGCGGGTCGACGAAAATGACCCAGGACTTATTGGCTCGGGGATTGAGCCCAGCGTCGCACTTCAGCCTGAATCTGCACGAGCCGGTCAAAAAATTGCTGGACCGCTACGCCGCGAAAAAGGTGTTCATCGAAGGCGATGCCATCGTGCTGGCGATATTCGAAACGGAGGCCACGCACACCTACGCGCGAGCGGTTGCCAAAGCGTGCATTTTGTCCAAGCAGATTCTGGCGGTGTGCAGCACTTACAACGATCGCGCCGCAGCGAACGATTTGCCGCCCATCGAGCTGGGCGTGGGCGTCGCCTACCAGGGCTCCGCCCCGACGTATTGGATCGACGGCGATTCGCGCATCATGATCTCCAAGGCGCTGAATCTTTCCGACCGGCTGTCCGGTTGCGGCAAACTGGCCAAGCGCCTGCTGAGCCATCAGAAATCTGATTTCGCCTTGTTTCAGTTTTTGACGGCACTTGAGGGCGCCTCCCCGGAAGAGCTGGACGAATTTCTGGTGCGCTACAACATGAACGGTATCGAGCTGAATGAAGAAGGATTTCAGAAGCTGTCCGAGGAAATATCGTTGGACTCCATCGAGACCAGGGTAGAGATGCCCTGGGGCAAGGAAAACGCCACGCTGTTCTTTGGCGAAGTGCCCATGGGCGAATCCGTGGAACTGGTGATGCTGCGTAAGGGCTATGCGCGGCAGTTGCTGGCGGACGGAAAAATTGGCGCGGTTTCAACACATCCGTACTATGAAGTGTGCACCAATCCGGGATTGTACGAACTCGTCGCCGCCTTGATTCGCAGCCACCAAGTCGCCGGCAGCGGCACTCCGGATCGGGCGATGGCCCAGCCATTGAACGCCACCTTGGCGGAGGCTGTGGAATAAACAGTTTGTACGATCTCCGGGACGCTTTGTTACCCTGTCGTGGCGGCTTTTCCAGAAAAAACAAAACAGATCGTGACGCGGTTGCCAGCGTGGCAGAATGGATTGTGACTCCGACAAATGATTAGCCGGACGCTTCTTGCCGCGGCGACCCCCACGGTCGCGCACAATGTCAGGCATTGGATCTACCAACTTGGCGGGGTGGGACTGATTCCGCTCGGTCTGCTTGATAATTCCGTCGTTCCCGTCCCCGGCAGCATGGATGTACTGACTATCGTGCTGGCGGCGCGCGACGGCCGCCTGTGGTTTTACTACGCCATCATGGCCACCATCGGCTCGGTGATCGGCGCGTTCGTCACCTTTCGTCTGGCTCGCAAGGGCGGCAAGGAAACGCTGAAGCGGAGACTTTCGCCGGAGCGCGCCAAAACAATCGTAAAGATTTTTTCGCGCTGGGGATTCTGGTCCATTGCCATTGCGGCGTTGCTTCCGCCGCCGGTGCCCATGGTTCCGTTCGTCGTCGCGGCGGGCGCCACACAGTATTCACCGGAGAAATTTGTGGCCGCGCTGACGCTGGGCCGCGGGATTCGCTACACCCTGCTGGCGCTGCTGGCGGAACGCTACGGCAGGCAAATCATCCACCTCTTGACGCATCACGAGCACTCCTACATTTACCTGGGCGTCGGCGTCGCCGTGATCGCCGCAGCCATTCTGGCCGTGGTGCTGGCCAGCAAAAGAAAGAAGCACACCAAGTCATAGCGCGAGAGCTGGCAGATCGAGCATCCAGCGATCCGCGCCCAGCCGCATCCGAACCGCCGTCGCCATTCGCCGCAGCCCGTCGAACCCGTGGTCCGTCGCTGTAGTCCATCTAACCGGCAGCGCCGTCGCCGTAGTCTATAATCCCCGTGGAGGCGAAAATGGTCCGGTGACTGTCGCGGCCTTCAAAGCCGCCGATTCGGCCCTTCGCGGATCGAATGGTGGGTTCGACTCCCACACGCCTCCGCCACTGGATGGAAGTTGGACGCTTTCCCTGCCTCCCTGGCTGGGGCGATGGTCGTGCCCATCGCGCAGGACTTTTTGTACGTGTTCTGTAACGGCCTCGGACCTTTCTGTGTGCTTGCGCCCTCCGTGGTTTGTTTCCGTTTAAGCTCCAGTACTCTTACCGTTTGAAATTACATAAGCGAAAAGTTGAGTAACCGATCAAGTAAAAGGAGCCGTCGGCCAGTGGCGTTTTTTTGCAATGTAGACAGAAGATGTTGAAAACAAAGAGCGGGAGTGTGCAAAAGAGAGCAAAGAGAGCAAAAGAGAGCGACCGGAGGTTCGCGATTTGAGGTGCGAGGACATTGGATTTAAGTTGGCGAACCATGCAGTGCCCTGCCTTCGGCAGGCAGGAGCAAAGGGAGTCGACTACCATCACCTGGCCATTTTCCGGCGTCTTCTACGCGCGTGGGAGCCGGGAAGGGTTGATTCTCAGGATGTCCGGTCGATTTTGCTGCGGATAGGACCTGCCGCTTTGACGTACTATTACCTGTAAGTATTGTAACATAGTATTAACTATTGTCAAGGGATTTGTTGCAGTGGGCGATCGGTATCGGATGCGTCTTCGATCTGCTTTTCGTCGGATGCCCGACAGGGCGGCGGATGAGTGTTCGAACGGTTTTTCACCGGGCGGCGGAGGGTTGCGCATCAGTGTTCGAACGGAGCAGAAGGCTCCGGCTGGCCTATCGGTAAAGTGGATCAGTTCTCCTGGATCGGGGGACGCAGGAGTGAGAACGATTCGCGTGAAAGTCAGCTAGGAGGCTCTAGGAAGGTGCTGGCGAGCTGTTCAGTTCGGCGCGGAATCTCGGCAGAGCGCCAGGGTACTTCTGCTGGACAAAACGAATCAGATTTTCGCGCACGTAGCAGCGCAGCTCCCATGCTGCCCCGGCATCGCGCGCGTCGACCAGCGCGCGCAACTGCACGGTCTGCGCGCTGGCGTCCGTAACGTGCAGCACGCATACCTGACCTTTCCATTTGTCCGTCGACTCCACGATCCGCCGCAGTTCCTTCCGCACTTCCTCGACCGGCACGGTGTAATCGACGTACAAAAAGACCGACCCCAACAAATCGGCGCTGCTACGGGTCCAATTCTGAAAAGGATGCTCGAGAAAATAGGAAAGCGGCAGGATCAGCCTTCGCAAATCCCAGAGTCGCACCACCACGTAGGTCATTTCGATTTCTTCGATCCAGCCCCATTCGCCTTCCACCATCACGGCGTCTTCAAGTCGAATGGGCTGGGTGAAGGCGATCTGGATGCCCGCGATGAGGCTGGAAAGCGTGTTCTTCATGGCCATGCCGACAATCAATCCGGCTAGTCCCGCGGATGCCAGCAATCCCGTCCCGATCTGGCGTATGGCGGGAAAGGTCATCAACATCAGTGACAGCGCCACAATCGCGACGACGGCAACCACAATCCGGTGTAACACTTCGATTTGGGTTTGAATTCGGCGGGCCGTAAGATTGTCCGCAACGTCGACGCGATATCGCGCCGCGACGACGTCCGCCACGACTTCGCTGAACACAATCACCAGCCAGGCAACCCCGGCGATCAGTGCGAGGCCCAGTCCACGTTCAATGGGGGTAAGTATATTTTCGGGAAGCTTTATGTAGGGGACCGCGGCAAGCAACGCCAGTAAAGGCAAAATCCAATTGGAGGCGCGCTGCAGGTGACGCAAGAGGGAGCCTACCAACACGCTTCCACTGCGCTGCGACACGCGCTTGAGCAGGGCGAACAACACACGATGCACGATGAGGGCAACGACAATGGCGATCGTCACGACACCCACGGACCAGGCCCAGGCCTGCCAGTGTTTCGTTAGAAAAGCCATCTGCGTCTACCTCCTGTAGCATCTGTTGTAGCTCATCCGGCGGCGGCTGCGAGAACGAATTCCCGCGTCGAGTCTACACGCTCGCTTTCGAGTACGGCCGGCAGGCTGAACTCTCAGAACGAGACAAGAGACAAGTGTGGCCCGTCAATCCAAATTGATTTTAGACAGCAGACCCTTCGGTGATCTGACCGGTCAGTTAGCGGGCGCGGTTATACGCAGCGGAATGCGTACCAGTTGTCCGTCTTCGAGGTGATTGGGATCCTTCAGGTCCGGGTTGAGGCCACGAATCTCCTCAAGCAGGTTGGCGTCGAAGCGCCCGACGAGCCGAACGCTGAGATCCCTCACCGTGTCTTGACGCCCGGCCATCACCGTCAACACGCGCACCGTCGGGCGACTGCTGCCTTGCGTCGACGATGCGGCAACCGCCGCGGACGCGGTCGCCGGCGTGGGCCGCATATGCTGCAGAATCGTCGGCAGCACGCTGCCGATCAACAACACGCTCACCAGCGCAGCGACGCGAAGCAGCCAACGGGTGATGTTAAACTGCGCGACCGCGTTATAGGTGAGAGGTGACGCGGAGACTTGGACTGCGGCAGCACGCTCACTCTGCTCGCTCTCAACCGGAAGCGACGCCATCTGATCGCTGGACGACTGCCGCGCGGGCGTGGCAGGCAGGTCGCGATGCTCTTCAGAAGGAGAATGCAGAGCCGTCGCGGCCTCCTCGAGAACATCCAACGACAAAGTCTGGAACGCGGCCGGCTGGTCGAACGCTGTGGGCTCCTCGGGCGCCAGCCAGATGAGCGTGTCGTCCTGACAGCTCGCCTCGTCATAAATCTCCAGCGGCAACAACTGGATCAGTTCCGATTCGGGCAAATTGGTCATCTCTTGGTCCCTGTCCTGGCCCCTGGGAAGACCCGCATATTAATCAGCAAAATCAT
The DNA here is from genome assembly GCA_036496505.1 of Candidatus Acidiferrum sp. Classification (GTDB taxonomy): domain Bacteria; phylum Acidobacteriota; class Terriglobia; order Acidiferrales; family UBA7541; genus Acidiferrum. The sequence continues at coordinate 12,137 of DASXLA010000067.1, forward strand.
GGTCTCCACGTAATCTACACCCATCAGATGAACAAGGCAAAATTGTTAACGCAGATCGCAGACCATGAAAAATCGGCCGCTCAACTCTTAATGCGCGGGGACCAGATAGCGCGTAAAAAAATCGAGCGTTTCCGCGGCAAGCTGGCGGCGCGCTTCGGGGGTGCGGAAAGTATGGCCGCCATTGATCAAGGAGAGCGACACCGGAACGCCCGCGGCCTTCAACTTGTCGTATAACTCCTGAGCTTGCGCGACGGGAACTTCATCATCTTCTGTGCCGTGCACGATCAGAAACGGGGAATTCTGCCTGGAGACGTGAAAGACCGGGGAGGCCTCGCGCCAGACCTTGGGGTCTTTCGAGTAGGCCACGCCCAGGAAGCTCTCCATAAATGCCGCGTTACCGGCATCGTGATTCAGAGTGAAATCCGTGGGACCGCTGACGTCGACGACAGCTTGTACCTTACTCGAGAATTTCGCGAGGGCGCGATCGGAATTGTCGCGCGTATCTTCCATCCCCAGCAGCGCCGCGAGTTGCGCGCCGGATGAGTGGCCAAATGCGCCGACGTGTTCGGGCTCGACGCCATACTTGGCGGCGTTAGCGCGTATCCAGCGCACGGCGCGCTGGACGTCATCGAGTTGAGCGGGCCAGCGGTTCTGGGTGTCGTGGAACAGGCGATAATCCACGGAAAAAGCCACGAAGCCCGCGCGAGCCAGAAACTGTCCCATGCCGCGCATGGTGCTCTTGTCGAAATTCGTCCATCCGCCGCCATGAATGAGCAACACCGCGGGAAGGGGAGTGGTGGCGCGGACGCTGGGTTCATAGATGTCGAGATGTAGTTCGGCGCCATTGACAGAACCGTAAGGAACGTTCTGCTCGATGGTGACGTCGGAAGCGGATTGAGGAGTTGCGGTTGGCGGCTGCTGCTGGGTGGGCGGCTGTGGCGCCGGGGGTGCTTGTTGGGTTTGTTGTGCCGCCAGAACCTTGGGGAACGCGGGGAAGACGAGGGCGCAACTCAAAACGACGAAGAGCAGCGCAGAGGCTATTTTGTTCGCCGGCATGGCAGCATCAATGTTAAACCTCCGGCACAGCAAATATCAAAACAAGCCGGGGCGGCACTGGTGGCAGCAATTCTCCTTGCCGCAGCCAAAAGATTTTGACCCGCAGACTCGAATGGTGGTACGTTCGCGCCGGAAATACCTTCGATGGATCGCAGAACATTTGTCAGGAATTCCGCGATGGCCGCAGGCGGCGCGCTGCTGGCTAACCGGGGATTGACAGCCGCAAGCCGCGTTCCTCCCCAAGATATTCCTGGCGCAATTCCTTCTTCCGCAATCGACAGCGCTCGATTCCCGGATGGATTTCTGTGGGGTCTGGCGTCCGCCGCTTACCAGGTGGAAGGGGCATGGGACGCGGACGGCAAAGGCGAATCCAACTGGGACCGCTTTGCTCATACCGTGGGGAAGATCAAGGGTGGCGCAACCGCTGATGTTTCCTGCGACGACTATCACCGGTATAAAGAGGATATTGCCATCCTCAAGCGCCTGAATCAGAAAAGTTACCGTTTCTCGACTTCCTGGGCGCGCATTCAGCCGGCGGGCACGGGTCCCGTCAATCAGAAAGGTATCGATCACTACAGCCGCGTGACGGACGCGATTCTGGAAGCGGACCTGCGGCCCTTCTGTACGATTTACCATTGGGATCTTCCGCAGGCACTCGAAGAGCGGGGAGGCTGGCCGAACCGCGATTTGGCCGGTTACTATGCCGACTACGCCGGCATTCTGGCGAAACATCTTGGCGATCGCGTCACCGTGTGGGCGCCGTTCAACATGCCGTGGACGTTTACCTACTACGGTTACGGCATCGGAGTGTTTCCGCCGTGCACGGCCAATTTTGTACAGTTCCTGAAAGCGGCGCACACGGTAAATCTGGCGCAGGGGCAGGCTTTTCGCGCCATCAAGGCGTCGTCGTCGAAGGCCACCGTCGGCAGCGCTTACGGCATGGCGCCAGCTTATCCGAAAACCGACAGTGAAGCGGACCGCGCGGCCGCGGCTCGCTACCACGCGATGAACAATATTTATTTTCTGAACACGGCGATGCGCGGGGAGTATCCCAAAGCGTTTGTGGGCGAGACGCCGTATGCGGCGATGGGATTCCAAGCGGGCGACGACAAAATCATGAAGGTGCCGCTGGATTGGCTGGGATTTCACTACTACACGCGGCGGATCGTCTCCGACGCGCGGGGCGGTGGCGCGCCTTCTGGCACGAGCGGCCACTTCGGCACGGAGACGGAAGGCGAAGGCGGCGGAGCAAGCCGTGATCCGCTTACGCAAATGCACGTGGAGATGCCTACCGAAGGGCCGCTCACGGAAGCGGGTTTGGAGATTTGGCCGCGCGGCATGTATGACCTGGTGACACAGATCTCGCGGGAGTTCGATCACCCGATTATCGAAATCAGCGAGAACGGTTGCTGCTATCTGGATGGTCCGGACGAAAGCGGCCGAGTGCCGGATGCGCGGCGCATCAGTTTTCACCGGCAGATTCTGGCCGAACTGGCGCGCGCGATTGCCGACGGCGCGAAAGTGCGCGCGTATCACGCCTGGACGCTGGTGGACAATTTTGAGTGGGCGGACGGCTATACGCAGCGTTACGGGCTCACCTATGTGGACTTCCGTACCCAAAAGCGCACCATCAAGGATTCCGGCATGTGGTATGGGAGAGTCGCTGCTTCCAACCGCCTAAACGTGTAGACTCTTTGCTGCACGATCTGCTCGTGGAACCCCAGCCCAAGGGGCTTTTCCTGACCTCACTAAATGATGTTGCTTTTCTGATCGAGAATTGACTGGATTCATTTCCACTTTCGAAAAGCGGCGAAAAGGCGGGTTGGCGGTTCATTATATCGAGTCTTCATTTCGCTTGTATCCGGAGAAACGCTGGAATCCGTCATTTGTTAGGGACGATTTGGGCATTTCCACGATTGGGGAATCGCGAGGATGACGAGACATGACTTTGACCGCTGAGCAGACTGATCGCCGGCCCATCGGACCCGAACACCAACTGCCCGCACCCCCGTCACACCGCAGCAGGGGATTGAAGGTCTTGCTCTGGTTCCTTTTGTTTCTGGTATTCGGAATCGTCTTCTGGCTGGTCCTGAGTCAGCATGAAGAGGCGGCAAAAACCGGCAGAGCGGCAAGAGGCGGCGGTGGCGCCGCGAGCGTCACCACCACGACAGCACAAAAGGGCGATATCGGCTCCTATCTCGATTCCATCGGAACGGTGACGCCCGTCTACAGTTCTTCGATCACCAGCCAAGTGAACGGCATCGTAACCAAGGTTTACTACAAAGAAGGGCAGATCGTTCACAAAGGCGACGCGCTGATTGATATCGACTCTCGCCCGTATCAGGCCACATTGCTGCAGGCCCAAGGCACCTTGGAACGGGATGAGAATCTCTTGGCGCAGGCCACGATGGACCTGGAACGCTACAAAGAAGCGTGGGCCCGCAACGCGATCCCGAAGCAAACGTTGGACGATCAGGAGAAAATCGTGCTGCAGGATCAGGGCACAGTAAAAATCGATCACGGAACGGTGCAGTTCGACCAGATTCAGGTGGAATACTGCCACATCGTTTCGCCCATCGCGGGGCGCGTGGGATTGCGACTCGTCGACCCTGGCAATCAGGTGCAGTCATCGGGATCGCTCACGCTGGCGGTGGTGACGCAGATCCAGCCCATCACGGTCATTTTTACCATCTCCGAAGATAATCTTGGTCCGGTACAGGAGCGTCTGCGTAAAGGCGCCAAGCTGGTGGTGGACGCCTATGACCGCGCGGGCCAAAAGAAAATCGCCGAGGGCCAGCTTCTGGCGCTGGACAATCAGATCGACACCACCACCGGCACGGTGAAGGCTCGAGGCTCATTCGCGAACAAGGATTTTTCCTTGTTTCCCAATGAATTTGTGAACGTGCGCCTGCTGGTGGACACGCTCCAAGGCGTGACGCTCATTCCCACTTCCGCCATTCAACACAATGGCCAGGCCGCCTTCGTTTACGTTTTGCAGAACGACACCGCGCACATGCGCTCAATTAAAGTGGGCGTCATCGATGGTGGCACCGCGCAGGTCACTGGCGTTTCGCCCGGCGATGTACTGGCCAACAGCAGTTTCGAAAAGCTACAGGACAACGTCAAGGTCACCGTCTTCAAGGCCCCTGTCCCCAACAGCACGCAGGGGAGCAACGCTCCTTGAGTCCGTCGCGTCCTTTCATTTTACGGCCGGTAGCCACGTCGCTGCTGATGGCGGCGATTCTGCTGGTGGGCATCGTGTGCTACACGCAACTGCCGGTCTCGGCGCTGCCGCAGGTCGACTACCCCACGATTCAGATTCAAACCTTTTATCCCGGCGCCAGTCCCGATGTGGTGGCCACTACCGTGACCGCGCCGCTTGAGCGCCAGTTTGGGCAGCTCCAGGGACTCAGCCAGATGACCTCCAGCAGCGCCGGAGGCAATTCCGTCATCGTGCTGCAGTTCAATCTGAGCCTGAACATCGATGTCGCTGAAGAAGAAGTGCAATCGGCCATCAACGCTTCGCAAAATTTCCTGCCCGCTAATCTGCCGGCGCCACCGATTTACAGCAAAACGAATCCGGCGGATGCCCCGGTGCTCACCCTCGCGGTCACTTCGAATTCCATGCCGCTTTCCCAAGTGGAGGACCTGGTGGATACGCGGCTCGCTCCCAAGATTTCGCAGTTGGCCGGCGTGGGCCTGGTGAGCATCAGCGGCGGCCAGAAGCCCGCGGTACGCATCCAGGCGAATCCTTCGAAGCTTTCTTCCTACGGCATCAATCTCGAAGATCTGCGCACCGCGATCACACAATCCAGCGTGAACGCCGCGAAGGGCACCTTCGATGGCCCGCGCCAGGATTACCAGATTGACGCCAACGACCAGTTGGTGACCAGCAAGGACTATCGCCAGGTGGTGGTCGCTTATCGCAACGGCTCGCCGGTGATGCTCACGGACGTGGCCAAAATTGTCGATGGAGTGGAAAACAATAAGCAGGCTGCGTGGATGAACAAAACTCCGGCGGTCATCGTCAACGTGCAGCGGCAGCCCGGCGGAAATACCATCAGCGTGGTGAAACGCATCAAGGCGCTGCTGCCGCAACTCAAAGCCAATCTGCCGGCGGGCATCGACGTCACCACGCTTACCGATCTCACCACCCCAATCCAGGCCTCGGTTTCCGATGTGGAATTTGAGCTGGGTCTGACCGTCGCGCTGGTGGTCATGGTGATTTTTCTATTTCTGCGAAACCTCTACGCCACGATTATCCCCAGCGTGGCCGTGCCGCTATCCCTGGTGGGCACCTTCGGGGCTATGTACGCGCTGGGCTTCAGCCTGGATAACCTTTCGTTGATGGCCCTCACTATTTCGACTGGATTCGTAGTTGATGACGCGATCGTCATGGTGGAAAACATTTCGCGCTATATCGAAGCTGGCGACCCGCCGATGCAGGCGGCGCTCAAAGGCGCGGAGCAGATTGGCTTCACCATTTTGTCGTTGACGGTTTCGCTGATCGCCGTGCTGATCCCGCTGTTGTTCATGGGCGACGTGGTGGGACGGCTGTTTCGCGAGTTCGCGGTCACGCTAGCGGTCACCATCGTGATTTCCGCGGTGGTGTCGCTCACGCTCACGCCCATGATGGCGGCACGCATCCTCCGCCACAATCCCAAGGACAAACAAGGGCGCTTTTACCGCTCTTCGGAGCGCGTGTTTGAACGCATGATCGCGTTTTACGGCCGCACTCTGAAGTTCGTGCTGCGTTATCAGACCATCACGCTGCTGATTGCCCTGGGCACGCTGATTTTCACCATCATTCTGTACATCTACATTCCCAAGGGATTTTTCCCGGTGCAGGACACCGGAATTATCCAAGGTATTTCCCAGGCACCTCCCACTATCGGTTCGCAGGGCATGGCGGAAAAGCAGCAGGAAATCGCCAACGTGATTCTGGCGGACCCGGCGGTCGAAAGCCTCTCGTCGTTTATCGGCGCGGACGGCACCAACATCACCACTAACAGCGGCAGGATGTCCATCAACCTGAAACCTCTGAAGCAGCGCAAGCTCAACGCCTCGGATGTGATTCGCCGTTTGCAAAGCAAGTTGAAGGACGTGGAGGGCATTCAGCTTTTCATGCAGCCGGTGCAGAACATCACTATTGATGATCGCGTGAGCCGCACGCAGTACCAATACACCCTGGAAGATCCCGATCCCAATGAGCTGAGTGAGTGGACCAACCGCTTCCTTTCGCAGGTGTCACAGTTGAAGGGGCTCGAAGATGTGGCCACCGACCAGCAACCCGGCGGATTGGCGGTGTCACTCGAGATTGACCGCGTGACGGCTTCGCGACTAGGTATTGCGCCGACCACCATCGATAACACCCTTTACGACGCTTTCGGCCAGCGCCAGGTCAACACCATGTACACGCAGTTGAATCAATACCACGTCATTCTGGAATCTGAGCCGCAGTTTCAATTGGACCCGGACAAGCTGAATAAGTTGTACATCCAGGTGAACTCCTCGGCCAACGCCAGCGGAGCGCCCGCGAGTTCCACTGGAAACGGCACGACTTCCGCGGGCTCGAACGCGCTGACCACCTCCGCGCTGTACACCCCGTCGGCAAACACCCTGACTCCTCCCGCGACGCCATTCAGCGGGAGCACCTCAACTTCTTCTTCCAGCAAAGGCGCTACCTCCGCGGGAACCACCGCCTCCACAACGAGCAACGCCGTGCCGCTCGGGGCCTTCGCGCATTTCGTAACCAGGACCGCGCCGCTCTCCATCAATCACCAGGGCCAGTTTCCCGCCATCACCGTCTCCTTTAATCTAGCTCCCAACGCCGCGCTGGGCTCGGCCATTTCCTCGATAACAAAGGTGCAGCAGGACCTGCACATGCCCGCGAGTCTGCAGACCGATTTTCAAGGCACGGCGGCTTCTTTTCGCAATTCGCTTTCGAACATGCCGTTGTTGATTCTCGCGGCGCTGGTCACCGTGTACATCGTTCTCGGCGTGCTGTATGAGAGCTTTATTCATCCGGTTACGATTTTGTCCACGCTGCCGTCCGCGGGCGTGGGCGCCTTCCTGGCGCTAATACTTTTTCGCCAGGACCTGAGCGTCGTGGCGATCATCGGACTGGTTTTGCTGATCGGCATCGTCAAGAAAAACGGCATCATGATGGTGGACTTTGCGCTCGAAGCGGAGCGCCATCAGGGCAAAAATTCCACCGACGCCATCTACGAAGCAAGCCTGCTGCGCTTTCGCCCCATCATGATGACCACCATGGCAGCGCTGCTCGGTGGTTTGCCTCTGGCTTTCGGCTCTGGTTTTGGCTCCGAGCTGCGCCGCCCCTTGGGCATTGCCATGGTCGGCGGCCTGCTCGTGAGCCAGGTGCTCACCCTCTATACCACGCCGGTCATCTACATTTTCTTCGACAACCTGGCGCAGCGTTTCTCGAATAAATCGAAAGCGCCGCACACCGGGACCGAGCCGCAGCCCGCGGGAACGTCATGAATATTTCGGAGCCCTTCATTCACCGGCGCGTAGCGACCACGCTGCTGACGATAGGCATCGCCATTGCCGGCGGAATCGCGTTCAAGGTGCTGCCCGTTTCGCCTTTGCCGCAGGTGGACTTTCCCACGATCTCCGTGAATGCCGGACTGCCGGGCGCCAGCGCCGAGATTATCGCCTCGTCCATCGCCGCTCCTCTCGAGCGGCAGTTCGGTCACATTGCGGGTGTAACGGAGATGACCTCGAGGAGCGGGCTGGGAACTGCTTCGGTGACCATCCAGTTCGAGTTGAGCCGCGACATCGACGGAGCCGCGCGAGACGTCGAGGCCGCCATCAATTCCGCGCGCACCTATCTGCCCGCAAACCTGCCTGCCAATCCGACCTACCGGAAAGTGAATCCCGCCGACTCGCCAATCATGATTGTCGGCTTGACTTCCAGTAAGTACGCCCCGGACAAGTTGTACGACGAAGCTTCCACGGTGATTCAGCAGAAGCTTTCCCAGATCGACGGAGTAGGCCAGGTCAACGTGGGCGGTGGCGCGCTGCCTTCGGTGCGTGTGGAGGTCAATCCCACCAAGCTGGCCAGCTACGGACTGACCATGATGGACGTGCAGTCCGTGCTGCGCTTGCAGAATTCCAATCTCGCCAAGGGTCAAATTTCAGACGGGTTTACCAGCGTCGACATTCTCGCCAATGACCAGATTTCGCATGCGGAGCAATACAAGCCGCTCATCGTGGGGCACAAGAATGGCGCCGCTATCCGGCTCATGGATGTTGCCGACGTCATCGACGCCGTGCAAAACCTTCGTGCCGGCGGATATCTGAATGGCAAGCGCGCCGTATTGCTGATTATTTTCCGCCAGCCCGGGGTCAATATCATCGAGACCGTCGATCGCATCCGCGCCGATTTGCCGTCCATCAAGGCATCCATTCCGGAAGGCATTGACATCACCACGGTGCTGGACCGCACCACCACTATCCGCGCCTCCGTGAACAATGTGGAAGGCACGCTGATGCTTTCCATCGTGCTGGTCATCATCGTGGTCTTTGTGTTCCTGCGGAATGGCCGCGCCACGCTCATTCCAGCGGTGGCCGTGCCCGTTTCGCTCATCGGAACTTTTGCGGTGATGTACCTCTGCGGCTACAGCCTCGACAATCTCTCGCTCATGGCTCTCACTATCTCCACGGGCTTCGTAGTCGACGACGCCATTGTGGTCATGGAAAATATCACCCGCCACCTGGAAGCCGGAATGGAACCCCTGGCCGCCACACTGAAAGGCGCGCAGGAGATCGGTTTCACCGTGTTCACCATCAGCATTTCACTGATTGCCGTGTTCATTCCACTGCTTCTGATGGGCGGCATCGTCGGCCGTCTGTTTCGTGAATTCGCCATCACCCTCTCGACCGCCATTCTCGTCTCGATGGTGATTTCCCTGAGTACCACGCCGATGATGTGCGCCTTCCTACTGAAAGATCAGCGCACGAAAAAACACAACCGGTGGTATATGGCGACGGAGAGGGGATTCGATCGCGTCTTGTCGTGGTATCGCTCCAGTTTGCACTGGGTTCTGGAAAATCCGGCCGTGATCCTCACTGCGCTGCTCCTGACTGTCGCGCTGAACGTGGCGCTGGTCATAAAAATCCCCAAGGGTTTTTTCCCTCAGCAGGACACCGGCTCGCTCGCCGGAAGCATGCAAGGTCCTCAGGATGCATCTTTTCCGTCCATGAATGATTCTCTGCAGCGAATTGAAGCAGTGATCATGAAAGATCCCGCAATCCAGAACGTCATCGGATTTACCGGGGGCGGCGGAGCCACCAACGCCGGGAGCGTGTTTATCGCGCTCAAGCCTCTCGAGGAAAGAAAAATTGGCGCGCCGGCCATCATCAACCGGCTTCGCCCGCAACTGAACCGTCTTCCGGTAGCCTCCACTTTTCTGCAGGCGTCACAGGACTTGCGCATCGGCGGACGTTCCAGCGCGGCTCTCTATCAGTACACCATTCAGTCCGACAACATTTCCGAACTCACCACGTGGGGCCCTCGCGTTTTCGCAGAGATGAAGAAACTCCCAGGGTTGCAGGACGTCAACTCCGACCAGCAGGACGGCGGGCTCGATGAACTTTTGACTTACGACCGCGTCACCGCGGCCAAGCTTGGCCAAACCGCGCAATCCCTCGACCAGGGCATCTACAGCGCCTTCGGGCAATCCGAGGTGTCCCTGATTTATACGCAGTTGAATCAGTACTACGTCGTGCTGGAAGTGGATCCGCAGTATTCGCAAGACCCGCAGGCATTGAAGAATATCTATTTTCATCCGACCGGGCCCGGTCAGGTTCCCGCGAACGGAAACGCCCCGCTGCTCACCATGGCGACCACGCAGACCAAGACTACCCCGCTCTCCCTCAACCACACCGGCCTGTTCCCGTCGATTACCGTCTCCTTCAATCTTGCGCCCGGCTTATCCTTGAGCGATGCGACCCTGCGCATCGCACAGATGAAGCAGCGCATGGGTGCGCCGTCTTCACTCCTGGGTTTCTACGCCGGCACGCTGGAGGCTTACCAGCAATCGCTCAGCAGTGAACCGATACTGGTGCTGACCGCTCTCCTGGCGGTGTACATCGTGCTGGGCATCCTGTACGAAAGCCTTGTTCACCCATTGACCATCATTTCCACGCTGCCGTCGGCCAGCGTGGGCGCCATGATGGCGCTGATGCTCTTCAAGCAGGATCTCAACGTGATTTCCATCATCGGTATCGTGTTGCTCATCGGCATCGTGAAAAAAAACGCCATCATGATGATCGATTTCGCGCTGCAAGCAGAACGCGAGGGCGGCATGACGACCAAGGAATCGATTTTTGAGGCGTGCATGCTGCGTTTCCGTCCTATTCTCATGACCACGATGGCGGCGCTTTTTGGCGCGCTGCCTCTGGCGTTTGGGTCCGGCACCGGCTCCGAGTTGCGGCGCCCCCTGGGCATCACCATCGTCGGCGGGTTGATCGTGAGCCAGATGCTCACGCTCTACACCACTCCGGTGGTGTACCTGACGCTCGATCGACTGCGCCTTCGGATGCTGGGAAAAGAACGAGACACGTTTCGGGCGGCGGATGCCGCTCCGTCCAATGCGGGCTGAGCACATGGCCATCACTATGAACAAACGTCGAGTACCTTCCTTGCTCGGTTCCGCGGTTGCGGCGTTGCTTCTTGCGGGATGCACGGTCGGTCCGAAATATCATCGTCCCTCCGCCACGCCGCAAGCCCCGCCCGCTGCCTACAAGGAGTCGCCCGCGCAAATCCCGGATGCCGGCCCGTGGAAACCTGCGGAGCCGCAGGACGCCATGCTGCGCGGCAAGTGGTGGGAGATCTACAACGATCCGGAATTAAATTCACTGGAAGAGCAACTGAACATCAACAACCAGAACATCAAACAGGCTTTTGAAAACTTCATGGCCGCCCGCGCCATGATTGCGGAAGCGCGTTCGCAACTTTTTCCGACGATCGGAACCACTCCATCGTATCAGCGCTCCCGTTCCTCGCAGAATGTCGGCAACTCCGCGAATAACAATGGAACCGGAGGATCAACAACCGGGTCAGGGAACACCGGCGGCCAAGCCATCTCCATCTTTTCGCTTCCCGCCGATATTTCCTGGGCGCCGGATCTATGGGGAAAGGTCCGCAACGCCATTCACCAGGCGCAATACAACGCGCAGTTGAGCGCCGCGGACCTCGAAAACGAGCGCCTCACCGAACAGGCCAGCCTGGCAATTTTTCTGTTCGAGCTTCGCGGACAGGACGCTTTGCAGAAAATCTTCGAGGAAACCATCGAGGCTGACAAAAAATCTGTCGAGCTCACTCGTGCTCGCTACGAAACCGGAATCGACGATCAGATCGCGCTGGTCCAGGCGCAAACGGCGCTGGAGAGCGCCGAAGCCGCCGGCACGAATCTCGGTGTCGCGCGCGCGCAGTTCGAACACGCCATCGCCGTTCTAATCGGCGCCTCGCCTTCCAGTTTTTCTCTACCGGTTACGGCGCAGTACTTCACTCCGCCGGCAATTCCACTGGGCATGCCCTCGCAGCTGCTTGAACGGCGCCCGGACATTGCCGCTTCGGAGCGCATGATGGCCGCCGCCAATGCGCAGATTGGCATTGCCGTGGCGGCCTATTATCCGACCTTGACGCTCAGCGCCTCGGGCGGTTTTGAAAGCTCCGCCTTTTCGACACTGTTGTCCTGGCCGAGCCGCTTTTGGTCCGTCGGCCCCTCGCTTTCGGAAACGATTTTTGACGCCGGGTTGCGGCGCGCCACCGTGCACCAATTTGAAGCGACGTACAACGCCGACGTCGCCAGCTATCGCCAAACGGTGCTGGCGGCTTTCCAGCAGGTGGAAGATTCGCTCGCCACTGTGCGCATCCTGTCCAAACAAATCGAGCAGGAACAGGAAGCGGAGCGTTCCTCGGAGCGCTATCTGGAGCTGGCTAAATCGCGCTACTACACCGGCGTGGACACCTATCTGAACGTCCTTGTGGCACAAACCACGTTGCTGTCCAGTCAGCAGACCCTGGCCTCGCTCCGCACCCAGGCGGCCAGCGCCTCCGTGCAGTTGATTGAAGCGCTTGGCGGAGGCTGGGACCTTTCGCAGCTGCCGAGCCCCGCGCAGGTGTCGGAAAAGGCCCATTGAGTACCAGGTTGCCCGCGGGATGGGCGTTTTCGCCCGTCTTTACTGGTTGTGTAGGCCATCCCACACTTTAAATATCCGTGGCGCTGCATTAACACCTTTGGTATAACGAAAATGCTGCGCATTCCCCCTTTGCCTGCGAGGGGAGGACACCTGTGTCAATCAAGCTCCTGGTAGCCGATGACAGCCAATGCATGCTCTCGGCCATGCGCCACGTCCTCGAGGAAGAACCTCAAATAGAGATTGTGGGCGAAGCGCGCACCTTCCCGGTCGTCCTGGAGATGATTGCCAATTTCAAGCCGGACGTGCTGCTGCTGGACCTGCGCTTGGCGCAGAACGATGGCTTCACCGCCGATTTTGTGAAACCGCAACTAGATGCCGTAAAAAATGTTGTGGCCGTGTCGTTTGCCAACGATCCCGAAGCGCAGGACCTGGCAAAGCGTTATGGCGCGAGGGTACTCCTGGACAAAATGAATTTGTATGCCGAAATGGTCCCTACGATTTTACATTCATGCGAGGTTCACCAGCCGATCATCGAGTAACGCCGGGCCCGCGCAACTCGGCCAGCTGGATTCGCTCTTTGTCGTTTTTCGGCGCATCCACGTAAACGAATCGAAAAATGCCAACACCCTTTTTGCGGAGCAGGAAATCAGACCTGCGTTCGCCGATCTTCCCTGGAAAGATGAAACGTTTTGGGGCGAAAGTGGCGTCTAATCGATACGGACATGCTTGGAGTTTTGCGCCGGTACTGTGCGGATCGAGGATGGATGATCGAGCGATCGATACACGCCGAGCGTGAGCGCCTAACACACCACCCCAAGTTGCTGAGATTCTGGGCAGTGACTACGCTATTTGCCGTCGTCATTTACAGCGCGCCGCCGATCAGCGCAGCGTACTCCGCGCAGGATTCCGCGCAGACAGCAGCGGGTGCCCCCAAAACACCCGCGCAGGTGGGAACCATCAAGTCCATTTCCGGGAATAACCTGGTATTGACCAGCGATGCGGGCGCCGAAGTAAATGTTGACGTTCGGGACTCCACGAAAATCGTTCGCATCGCTCCTGGTCAGAAAGACCTGAAGGATGCTCAGGCCATTGCGCTGACCGATTTGCAGGTGGGAGACCGCATTCTGGTGCGCGGAAAAGCCGAGGAGGATGGCAAGACCTTTTCGGCGGCGTCCATCATCGCGATGAAGAAAGCCGACATCGCGGACAAACAAAGCCGCGAGCGAGAAGAATGGCAAAAATCCGGGGTCGGCGGTTTGGTGGACAGCGTCGATGCCGCCAGTGGCGTGATCAACGTCACCGTGCCGTCACTGCGGGAAAAGAAAAGCGTCACGGTGCACATTACTCCGCAAACGATTCTCCGCCGCTACGCCCCCGGCTCGGTGAAGTTTGATGACGCCAAGCCCGCGCCGCTCCAGGAAATACATCCCGGCGACCAGTTGCGGGCGCGCGGATCAAAAAATGCCGATGGGAGCGAGTTGACCGCCACGGAAGTTGTGTCGGGCAGCTTCCGCAACATCTCAGGCACGATCTCTTCGCTTGACGCCGCGCAGGACTCCATCACGGTGCGCGATCTGGCCACCAAAAAACCCGTCGTCGTCAAAATCACTGCCGAGTCGCAGCTTCGCAAATTGCCCGTGCCCATGGCGCAACGTATCGCGCAACGTTTGAAAAGTTCCGGCCCGTCGGAAGGTGCGGCGCAACCGCCGCCCGGCGCAGTAGCGTCCGCTGCGCCGACTGCAAAGGAGCCGGCGAATTCCGATGCGGGGCAGACGCGCGGTCCGGGATTCGGTGGGCGTGGAAGTGGAAGAGGAACAGGGCAAGGCGGAGGCGGCGCGGGCGGTGCCATGGATTTGCAGCAGATGATCAGCCGCATGCCGGCCTCTTCGATCGCCGATTTACAAAAAGGCGACGCCGTCATGCTGGTGGCGACGGAGGCCGGCGCCGGTCCGGTCACGGCCATCACTCTTCTCGCCGGCGTCGAGCCGATTCTGCAAGGTTCGCCGAGCGCCGGAGCATCTTCGATCCTCACTCCGTGGAGCCTCAGTTCCGCGCCCACCGGGGAAAGCGGCACTCCTTAATCAAAAGAAGACACAACGCGCTCCAAAAATACTCTCGGAGATTTGATGAACCGGATCGTACACCTAGCCACTTTTATCTTCGCCGCACTTTTATTCTTCGTGATTTCTTCCGCGCATGCGCAGGCCCCCTCGACGGGCACGCTGCGTGGACAAGTCACCGATCCTTCGGGTGCCACCGTGGCGGGCGCGGCGGTATTGCTGACAGCGCCCGATGGAAAATCACTGGACTTCACCACCAGCAAAGATGGCAGTTACGAAGCGCACGGGCTCGCGCCTGGAAATTACACCGTGAAAGTTGTCGCCGAGGGCTTTGGTTTGTTCACCGCCGAGAACGTTTCTGTGAAGGCCGGGCAGGTACAAACTCTGAAGGTTGCGCTTACGCTCGAAGAGCAAAAAGTGGAAATTCACGTCGAGGATTCGCCCACGCAATTGGACGTGAATCCGCAAAATAATGCCGGCGCCATCATCCTCAAGGACAAAGACCTGGAAGCGCTCTCGGACGATCCTGATGAATTGCAGGCGGAACTCCAGGCTTTAGCCGGGCCTTCTGCCGGGCCGAACGGTGGACAAATTTATATCGACGGCTTTACCGCGGGCCAACTGCCACCAAAGGCTTCGATTCGCGAGATTCGCATCAACCAAAATCCCTTTTCCGCGGAGTACGACAAGCTCGGCTACGGACGAATTGAAATCTTCACCAAGCCCGGCACCGACAAATATCACGGGCAGCTTTTTCTAACCGGGAATACCGCGGGGTTCAATTCGCGCAATCCCTTCGAAGTGATTCCCGACGGCACGCAACCGCCGGGCTACGAGTCCACGCAATTCAGCGGAAGCGTCGGCGGGCCGATCAACAAGAAGGCCTCGTTCTTTTTCAATTTTGAGCGGCGCGACATCAATGACCTCTCCATTGTCAGCGCCCAGGTTCTTGATCCAAATTTCAACATCGTGAATTTCAGCGACGCGGTGGCCAATCCGCGCGTGCGCACCAACCTGAGCCCGCGCCTGGATTACCAGCTCACCAAAAACAACACCCTCACGGTGCGCTACCAGTACGAGCGCAATCGCCAGGACAATAACGGCATCGGCCTTTTTGATCTGGCCTCCACCGGCTACAACGAGCTGGAAACCGAGCAGACCTTGCAGGTCAGCGACACGCAGATTCTCAGCCCCAAAGTCATCAACGAGACGCGCTTCCAGTTCATTCGCGAGACTACCGATCAGAATCCGCTCAACACCATTCCCACTCTCAACGTGCAACAGGCCTTTGTCAGCGGCGGCAGCACCCAGGGAACACTCAATGACGTTCTCGATCGCTATGAGTTTCAAAACTACACGTCCATGGGCTTGGGCAAGCACTTCCTGAAATTTGGCGTGCGCCTGCGCGTGAATCGCGACGCCGATCTGGAAACTTCAAATTTCAACGGCGACTTCACCTTTGGCTCGCGGCAGAACCCCTCGTGCGCGCCCAACTCCACGCCTGCTACTTGTCCTTTCATCAGTGCGCTCCAGGCTTACCAGATCACCGAACAAGGCTTGGCCAATGGCCTTTCGCTGCCACAAATCATGGCTATGGGCGGGGGCGCCAGCCAGTATTCCGTGACCACTGGAACCGCCGCCACGGGCGTGACCTATCTCGACGCCGGACTTTATGTGCAGGACGATTTTCACGTGCGGCCTAACATCACGCTGAGCTACGGTTTGCGTTTCGAGAGCCAGAACGATCTTGGCGACCATGCCGACCTGGCGCCAAGACTTGGTTTTGCCTGGGGCCTGGGCGCCGGTGCAAAGAAATCCGCACCGAAAATCATTTTGCGTGCCGGGTGGGGCATCTTTTACGACCGCTTCACGTATGACCTGGTTTTGCAGCAGGAACGACTGAATGGCATTACCCAGCAGCAATTTGTGGTGACCAATCCCACTTTCTTTCTCAACGATATTCCGTCCCCGGGTTCGTTGCCCACCGGCGCAACCGCGCCGACTATTTATCAACCCAATGCAAACTTGCGTACGCCCGCGATTATGCAGACGGGCATTAGCGTGGAGCGCCAGCTCACCAGAAACGCCAATCTCGCGGTCACCTATTTGACTTCGCGCGGAACGCACCAGTTCTTCACGGAAAATATCAACGCGCCGGAATGTTCCGCGTATCCCTGCGACGCGTCCACCGCGCCGCGGCCGCTGGGCTCGCCCGACAATATTTATCAATACCAGTCGGAAGGCGTTTTCAAGCAGAACCAGCTCATCGTCAACAGCAGCGTCCGCCTGGGGGCCAAGCTTTCGCTTTTCGGATACTACGTGCTGAATTATGCGAACAGTGATACCGCCGGCCCCACGAGTTTTCCTTCCAGCATGAACAATATCAGCCTCGATTACGGGCGCTCCGCGTTCGATATTCGCCATCGCGTTTTTCTTGGCGGAAGTATCGGCCTGCCAAAAGCTTTTCGCTTGAGTCCTTTCATGATTGCCAGCTCGGGCAGTCCTTACAACGTTACGACCGGGCAGGACTTGAATGGCGACTCCATCTTTAATGACCGGCCGAGCTTTGGCACCACGGCATCGCTTCCCGCGAATGTGGTCACGAATCGCTTCGGCTCCTTCGACCTAGTTCCGCAACCCGGCGAAGCGCTGGTCCCTGCGAACTACTTGACCGGCCCCTCGCGATTCTCATTGAACCTGCGCCTGAGCAAGAGTTTTGGATTCGGCAAAAAAACGGAACCCAACGCAGGAAACCTGGGAGGACCCGGTTCGGGCGCCACATTTGGCCGCGGCCCCGGTGGTGGAGGCGGCGGTGGCGGCCGCAGGGGCGGCGGAGGAGGTGGCGGCGGTCCGCGCGGCGGCGCTTTTGACGCGGCCAACGCCAACCATCGCTATACCTTGACGTTCAGCGTGGCCGCGCGAAACATTTTCAATAACGTCAATCTCGCGCTGCCCATCGGCAACCTGAGCTCTCCGCTCTTTGCACAATCTAATGGGCTGGCCACAGGATTTGGTTCCACCGCCACGGCCAACCGCCGCATCGATTTACAGGTTTCCTTTAACTTCTAGCTCGCTTCACGCAGCTTCAACTTATCGCGCGACGGGTTTGTACACTTCGCCGCCTTTCATCACGAAGACCACTTTTTCCATCCTGTTGATGTCCGCGAGCGGATCACCATCCACCGCGACGATATCAGCATATTTTCCCGGCTCGATGGTTCCGATATCCTTGCTCCGTCCAAGCAGCTCTGCACCGTTAATGGTCGCCGCACGCAGCGCCTCGATAGGGGTCATGCCGCCACGCACCAGCGCTCCGAATTCCTTGGACACGAAGTCCGGGTCGTCATCGAGGCCGTAGGCAATTTTCAGATGATGATCCAGAGCGCGCTTAAACGCCGGGCCCTGCTCCTTGAGGATGGCCACGCCTTTCGCGAAGCTCACGGGATCGCGTCCTTGCGACAATCCCGTTTCCATGTCGTGTTGGAAGCAAAAAAGTGTAGGCACCAGCCAGGTGCCGTGCTGCTCCATCAGCTTCGCGCCTTCTTCATCGAGCACGGTGCCGTGCTCGATGGAATCCACCCCGGCGCGCACCGCCGCCTTGATTCCTTCGCTGCCTTCGGCGTGGGCCATGACTTTTTTTCCGGCGCGATGCGCAATCTCCACGGCTTTGGCCATTTGCTCCTGGCTCAGCTCCTGCACGGTGTAGTCGCTGATGGGATCCATCACGCCGCCAGTGGCCATCAACTTGATCCAGTCGGCGCCGAATTTAATATCGCGGCGCACCGCGATGCCGACCTCATCGACGTTATCGGCAATATTCGGCGCGCGCGGTAGAGATTTATCCGGAGCCAGCAAGTCGGCGTCACCGTGGCCGCCGTTGACGGAAACAAAATTGCCCGCGGAAACAATACGCGGTCCGCGGATGAGTCCCTTCTCGATGCTGTTGCGAAGCGCGAACTGGCCGTAGCCGAGGTCGGATTCGCCCGCGTCGCGCAGCGACGTGAAACCGTGATCGAGCCAGATCAGCACGTTGTGCACGCCCCAGATAGCGCCCTGCGCGGAAGACATGCGCAGCCCGGACATGGGCGATTGATCCTTGGGATTGCCGAGCAGGTGCGCGTGGCAGTCGATCAGGCCGGGCACGACCGTGTATTTGGAGAGGTCGATCACTTTCATGTTTGCAGGCGCAACTGTGGCGATGCGCTGGATGCGCTCGTTTTCCACCACAATGTAGGCGTTGGTGGAAACCTGCCCGGAGCGCACGTCGATGAGGCGGCCCGCAAGTATGGCTACGGCCGTCTTGGGCCTGGTGTCAACCGGCGCTGCAGGCGCCGCGGTTTGCGCCTGCGCCGAAAAAATCGCGGCAAACAGCAATGCGCCGCCGAGAACGGTATTCTTGAAGATAGTTTTCACAAGGGCTCCCGGAATCGTAGAATCATCCGGCAAGAGCTTACGAATTCGTGGGCATGCAGGCAACGTGAATGTGTCGCGCGGGTGACTTTAGCGGATGGTTCGCGAAACACCGCGATCGGAAATTTAGATGGCGACGGAGCGCGTTCCATGACAAAAGCCTCCAAACGTAAATTTGATAAAGGGACGGAAGCCCGCCGCGCGGCGCGAAAGTCTGGCGTCGCTCCCGCGAACACGCGGGTCATCGAAGACAAAAGAAAGCGGCCGCCGAAGCACAAGAAAAAGTGGTTGGAGAGGGAAGTGGTATGACCGGTTATTGTGGAGGGCAATTCCCCTGCGTTTCAAAACTGCGGGGGTTGCATTTGTCCAGGCCGGACCGGCCTAGTTTCGCGATCCTCAACCAGGGCGGTTTTCAGGCACGGATTCGTCCGGGCGAAAAAGCGCTGCGGGAGGTATTTTGTGGCGCTGCGAAAGGTCAGCGGCTATGACTTCCAGGTCTTTTCGATTAAAACCCATACAGGTGAGTTTCACTTTTCCGTCCGTGTCGATCAGATAACTGGTCGGCACATTAGTAATGCCGTAAGCGTTGGACACCGGATAACCCGGGTCATCCAGCAAGACCGGAAACGTCACCCCATATTCATCCGCGAATTCCTTGGTAGCCTTCGCATTGTCCTGTGAAATTCCCAGGAAACTGGTCTCGCCGGCGCCATACCGTTTATACATTCGGTCCAAAAAGGGAAACGTGAATTGGCAGACCGGGCAGGAATTTTTGTAGAACGAAATGAATACCGGCCCGCGCTGCAACAGCGCTTTCAGCGAGTATTCCTTTCCGTCATAGGTTTTCAGCGAAAAATCCGGCGCTGCCTTGCCCGCGGTAATCGTCGTCATATTTTCGGTTGAACCTAACCAGCGTGAAAGCCGCCGCAAGATTCGCATGACTAAAGTTTATCGCAAGTTCGCGTCACTGGAGGCGCGCCGGCCTGAGAGATTCTAATGAATCTGCTTGGTCTTGCGCTGCATGTAATCCATCAGCAGGTACTGCCCCAGCGTGTACGGGGTGGTAAAGTACGCCTTGCCGCGGCACATTTCCGTAATTTTCTGCACAAAGTGCACCAGGCTGTAATCCGACGCAAGCATAAACGTGTTGATCAAAATTCCCGCGCGCTTGCATTTATTCACTTCTTCCAGCGTTTGTCCCACCACGAAGGGATCCAGGCCGAAGGCATTCTTGTAAATGCGGCCGTCTTCGAGTGTGAGCGCCGACGGTTTGCCGTCGGTGATCATGATGATCTGGCGCATGTCCTTTTTCTGGCGGAGTAAGATCCGTTGCGCCATGCGCAAACCTTCCCGCGTGTTGGTGTAGTACGGCCCGACCTGCACGCGCGCCAGCTCGCCGAGCGGCACTTCTTCGGCGCTGTCATGAAACAGCACCAGGCTCAGCGTATCGCCAGGATACTGCGTGCGAATCAGGTGCGAAAGCGCCATGGCCACGCGCTTGGCGGGCGTGAAGCGGTCCTCGCCGTAAAGAATCATGCTGTGGCTGCAATCCAGCAGCAGCACGGTGGCGCAGGAGCTGTGATATTCGCACTGGTGCACCATCAGGTCGGAATAAGTCATTTCGATGGGCACTTTTGCGCCTTCGCGGCGCACGGCGTTGAACAGCGTTTCGCTGACATCCATGTTCATGGTGTCGCCGAATTCATAGGGCCGCGACGCGCCGCCAGACTCGACGCCCGTGGACAGATCGCGGGTGTCGTGGCGTCCAAAACTGCTGCGGCCCACGGAACCCATCAAATCCTGAAGCGTTTTGAAGCCCAGGAAATCGATGGTTTTGTCGGTAATTTCGAAGCGCGCTTCGGTTTGCCGCTCCTGCGGCTGGCCGAGGCTGCCGCGCGCGCTATTTTGATGCGGCGGCGTTACCTGCGGCGGCTGCTGCGGATTGATGAAGCCCTCCTGTGCCATCCGCTCCATTAATTTTTCGATCAGGTCTTTCACCGCCTGGCTGTTTTGCGCCTGAGGAGACTGCAGCCTCTTGCGCAATTCCTCGCTCATGGCGTCGTCGGGGAGCAAATCGCCTTCCTGCAGCGCACGGAGAATGGCCTCCTTCAGCGCTTCCATGGATCTCTCGTTGTTCATTTCCGAGACGCCATAGAATTGGGATTCGAAGCCGCTCTGCAGAAAAAAATCGCCCATGCGCTTGACCAGCTCTTCCAAGTCGATGGCGTCGGCGGGCTCGCCGACATATTTTCCGTAGCGAATCACTTTCATAAAATTTCCTCGGTCCGCCTTATCCGCTGAGTGGCATCCCTCGTAACGGTCTTAATTGAACTGCCGACGCGGCCCACGTGACGAGGGGCTCTCGCGCGGCTCCTGCGGCTTGGGTTTCTCCGCGTAGTAGCCGCGTTCTTCGCTCCGCCCGATGCGGCGGTGCGCCCACAATCCTTCCAGGATCATTTCCGCAGCGGCGGCCACGGCTCCGTGATTTTTCGCGTCATTCGCCCCGATGCGGCCGGTGTGCTCGAGCAAGCCCTGAATTTTCGACAATTGCCGGTAGCGCTCGTCCGTGGTGGTGAGTTCGGGCAGCTTCAGTTCGCCGCCCAGCTCGAACCACTGAATGACCGGCTGAAAATTGACGTCGCTGAAATTCCTGCTGAAGACCCTCCCCACTGCCGTGCGAATCAACTCGCGTGCAATGGTGTCAGCGCCTTTCAGTTCGCCTTCGTATTCCAGCTCCATTTTTCCGGTAATGGCCGGGAGCGCGGAATAAATGTCCGCGACGCCGGCGTGCACAGAGCTTTCTCCGGTGCGCGCGGCGCGTTGTTCCGCGCTGCTGACCACGCTTTCCAGCGTGGTGATGGGAAGCCGTTGGCTGACCCCGGAACGCCGGTCCACGCGCTTGTCTTCGCGCGCCTGAAAGGCAATCTCTTCCACGGTTTCGCGCAGGTACTTGGGCACTTCGACGGCGCGCCCGGCGCTGCGCTGCAGCCAGGCTTCCTGCGCGGTGATCACCATGCCTTCGTTGACGCTTGCGGGATAATGCGTGCGAATTTCCGCGCCGATGCGGTCCTTGAGCGGTGTGATGATTTTACCGCGCGCGGTGTAATCCTCGGGGTTCGCGGTGAACACCAGCAACACATCCAGGGGCAGGCGGAGCGGGTAGCCCTTAATCTGAATATCGCCTTCCTGCATGATGTTGAACAGGCCCACCTGGATTTTTCCGGCGAGGTCGGGCAGTTCGTTGATGCCAAAGATGCCGCGATTCGCGCGGGGAAGCAGTCCATAGTGAATGGTGAGTTCGTCGGAAAGATCGCGGCCGCCGCGCGCCGCGCGGATGGGGTCCACGTCGCCGATAATGTCCGCCATGGTCACGTCCGGGGTGGCCAGTTTTTCCACGTAGCGGCTCTCGCGCGGCATCCAGGCGATGGCGGTGTTGTCGCCATCCGAGGCGATTTTTTCCCGGCAGGCGCGGCAGATAGGCTTCAGCGGATCGTCGTTAATCTCGCAGCCCACCACCACGGGAATCTCCGCGTCCAGCAGATTGACGAGGCCGCGCAGGATGCGGCTCTTGGCCTGGCCGCGGAGGCCCAGCAGGATAAAGTTATGGCGCGAAAGCAGCGCGTTCACGATTTGCGGAACCACGGTGTCTTCGTACCCGTGGATCCCCGGGAACAGCGGCTCGCCGCGTTCGATCAATCGCAAAAGATTTCCGCGAATTTCGTCTTTCACGGAGCGCGACACGCTTCCGGCGTCGAAGTCCGGAATGCGCTTTAATTCTCCGAGCGTGCGCGGCTTGGGATGCGGAATGTGAGATTTTGTCGATGCTGTAATGGTCATAAGGCCCCAGTAATGAGATACGTGCGAATGAATGTGCCTGGATGTTGCAATCGCTTGACGGCGAACTAAAAACCCTTCAATTGAGCCCGTGCCCGTTTCCGGCGGACTTGGCGCGCCCGGTCTCTACTTTTTGTAGATGCGGCGCCCAACCGCGAAGATAGCTGACCAATCGCTCCTGCCGTTCAGGTTCCGAGCGCAGCTCCAGAATCTGCTGCTTCCACAGCAAATCCATGGGAAGCGCGGCGGAAACCAGGAAGGAAAAGGGCTGCCGCGTTTCGACGTCGATATTTTTCGGATAATCCCCAAAGATGAGCGTGTGGCAAGTTTCGTAAAGTTCCACCAGCTCTTGTTTGGGCCGCGCGTCGGAACTCTCGGCGTCTTCCAGGTAATCCACCTGGCCTTCCAGCAGCGCATTTTCCGTGAATAATTCCACCGCGCGGAAGGGCGCTCGCCCCACGGTGACAATATCCATTCTTCCGTCCGGATAGCGCAGAAGTATTTCCATGATTTCCGCGGTACAGCCGACGCGCGCGATGCCGTCGGGCGTCGCCAGCAACATTCCGAATTCCGAGCGCTCCCGCGTGCACTTGTGAACCATCTCGCGGTAACGAGGTTCGAAGATATGCAGCGGAAGTTCAGCGCCGGGAAGGAGTACGACGTTCAAGGGGAAAAGCGGAATGCGTTCTGGCCGCATAAGGCCCATAGGTGATGATACCAGAGCGACGATGAGGATGCCGCCCGGGGCGATTGCCTACTGGCCCAGCTCGGCGAGCAATGTTTCCATCTCCGATGCAGCATGTTGATCGCCTTTTTTCCCCGCCGCGGAGATGCCTTTGGTCAGCACCTGCCGGGCCTCCCCCGGCCGCGATTCGCGCGCCAGGAGCTGGGCGTACATCAGATAAGCGGGAACATAGTCGGCGTGCTGTTCCAGAAGTAGCGCAAAGTTTCGAATGGCAGCCGGCGGGTCGCCGCTGCTGATGCATTCCATGGCAAGCCCATAACGGGAAAAAGCATCAGAAGGGGACTTCTCGACGAATTCTTCCAGGACCTGCCTGCGGGTTTTCTTTTGGTCTGCCATGGTCACTACCGTAGTATACGGAGGGAATGCGAGTCACCAAAATTGCTGCGGACGGGGAAACATGAAACGATCGAAAAACACTGCGAGCGCCAGGGAAGCTTCACAGCTCAAGCCCAAGCCGGTGAGCGCGTCGCGCTCGGAGATGAGCGAAGTGGTGCTGCCGGCGCAGACCAATCCCTTGGGAAAGCTGCTCGGCGGGCAGGTGATGCACCTCGTGGACATGGCCGCAGCCATGGCCGCCAGCCGCCATTCGAACAGCTATGTGGTCACAGCCTCGGTCGATTACATCGATTTTCGCAATCCCGTAAATTTGGGTGAGCTGGTAATCCTGAAGTCCCAGGTGAACCGTGTCTTCAATACTTCCATGGAAGTCGGTGTGGAAGTTTATTCGGAACAGATTCTCACCGGCGAGCGCAGGCATACTACCACCGCCTACGTCACCTTTGTGGCCATCGACCAGCACACCAACATGCCCAAGGCGGTGCGTCCGCTCTTGCTGAAAACCGCGGAAGAAAAACGGCGCTTCCGGGAAGCGGCACAGCGGAGAGCAACACGATTGCGAATGCGCTACGGAAGAGAAGACGGCCGCGGCTAACTTCGACTAGGTCATCGCCCCGACCCAGCGGATTGCGCCGGTCGGCTGCAGGCTCCCGCCTTCGGGTTCCTCGGTAATTGCCAGCGCCTTGATGTCATGGACATCCTCCGGTGGATGCGCCACCACCATCACCAGTTTGCCGTTGGCGTCGGGACGCAGGGTCACCGATGGCATGGGCTTGGCGCCGGCGGCTTTGGGAATCAGCCACAATTGCAGCACGTGGTTGCCGGTGGGCATAGGCACTTTCTGGCCGGTGAGTACGATGCCGTTTTTCTCTTGCCACATGGCTACCAGTTGCGGAGCCTGAATCTTCTGTGGCATCAAGGTGATTTTTACCGCCGTCGGGTCCGTCAATATGGCGTTCTCGCGGCGCATTTCGGCCACCTGCTCCTCCATGGCTGCAATTTTCTGTTGCGACCTGGTGCGTTCTTCGCCCATACGCGCGGCGATGCGTTCATTCGACGCCTGCAACTCCTCCTGCATGCGGTGAGCATTCCACGCCGAATAAATAGTAATCAGCAGCAGCGCTGCGATTCCCGCCGCCATCCAGTAAGGAGTTGCGCGCCCGTGGGCGCCGGCGCCGCCGCGTCCCGACTTCGCGGATTGGGCCTCAGCCCGTACCGTTTGCATCAGCCGCCCCTTGAGCATGTCGGACGGGTACGCATCGTTCGCGGTGTACGCCAATTGGCTCACTACCCAGCGCGCTTCAGCGACGGCCTTCGTGCATTGCGGGCAGCCGGTGGCGAGATGAGCCTCGAGCGCGGCGTGTTCCGACGGATCGAGCGCGCCGAGCGCGTAAGCTTCGTACATCTCCTGGAATTGGTCGCAGTTGCTCACGACGCCTTTTGCAATCCTTCCTTTAGCCGCATCAACCCGTTGCGAATCCAGCTCTTTACCGTGCCCAGCGGCTCCTTCAATTCGGCCGCAATTTCGCTGTGGCTTAGCCCCTGGAAATAAGCCAGCTCGATGGCGCGTTTCTGCTCCGGCTTCAATTCGCCGACCAGGGTCCGAACGCGTTCGGCTCGCCGCTTTTCGTCCAGCTCCTTTTCGTACTGCGGAGCGATAACCACGGAGACGAGTTCGTCGCCCTGGTTCTCGAGCCGCCGTTGCCGTTCGCTCTTCAGTCGCAGCGTGTCCAGCGCCCGATTACGTGCCAGCGTCATCAGCCAGGGAACGAACGGGCCCCGCGCCGCATCGTACTGCGCGGAGTTCCTCCAAAGCTGCAGAAAAACGTCCTGGACCACCTCTTCCGCGGGGCCGGTCTGCTGCACGATCCGCAAGACCAGCGAGTATACGAGGCGTGAATACTTGTCGTAGAGTTTCTCGAAAGCGTTCACATCGTTTTGAAGAAGCAAACGCACCAGCGCGGCGTCGGGCGACGCTCCGCGCTCATCCAAGGGGCTTAGGGCCGCAAGGAACACGAGTTAAGCTTCTTCTCCTGAATAGAGATACGGAATACAGGGTTGACCGGATGAACCGCAGTACTGCAATAGACACCCAGGAATGGGCCTCACTGCTTACCCGCCTCCTGCGCAGCGGTCAGAGCCTGTTCAATACAGGTACCCAGTGCCGGTCCACGCAGGTAATTCCCTGTCAGGTGTACATGCGGATGCTTGGTTTGCAGGCCGTTTAGGCGGTTCATCTGGCCCGTGTGGCCGATATTGTACTGTGGAATCGCGCGCGGGAGCTTCCAGACGTTCGAAAAGATTGGTGGCCGCGATATGCCAAGGATGGCCGTCAGTTCGCTGTGAACCGTGGCGATAAGCTGCGATTCCGGCGCTTGCATTGCGTCCGGATCTGTCGCGCCCCCCACAAAGCTGGTTAGAAGCGCTTGGCCCTCCGGAGCACGCCCGGCAAACAGCGAGGAGTTCCAGACCGATCCCAGAACACGCAACCCTGACGAGCGCGGCGCAAGGAATCCAAAGCCCGCGAGCGCATGGCGAATAGCCGACTTTTGATAGCCCAGTGAAACCACTGCGATCGGTGCGTACTCCACTTGTTGCAAAGCAGTTTCGAATTGCGGATCCAGTTCCCGCAACATGGCTGCGGCCTGCGGAACCGGGGTCGCGACGATCAGGCGGTCGGTAAATACTTTGTCTTCCATGTTATTCGCCACCAACGTCACCTCGAAACCCGAGGCGCCGCCGTTCGAACGTGCAGCGCGCCGCACGCTACGCGCCTCCACGTTGCAGCGCAGGCTGGAGCCCAAGCTCGCAGCCAGCGCGTCGATCAAGGTTTGGTTGCCCTTGCGAAAAGACTGCAGCGTGGGTCTTTCGCCCCGGGCAGCGCTTTTTCTGCTGGTGCGTCGCAACCCGCGAATTACGCTACCTGCGGATTTTTCCGCTTCGTACAATTGTGGAAATGCGCTTCGCAGGCTCAATTTTTCGGGATCACCTGCGTAAATCCCGGAAACGAATGGCCCGACCAGTTTCTCCAGCAATTCCGGCGAGAATTTTCGCCGCACGAACGTGGCGATCGATTCGTCGTTTTCGGGCGGACTGCTGTTTCCCAGCAGATCGCTAAGAACACGAAATTTGGTGCGCGCGCCAAACAGGGAGGACGCGAAAAAGGACGGCGGACTCAGCGGAACCACGCGCAATCGGCCGTCGACGAGTACAAAGCGTGGGGCCTGCGCCGGAGCCTGCACCAACTGATCTTCGATCCGCAATTCGCGGCATAGGTTCAATACCGAGGCCGTGGCATTGAAGCTCTGCGGCCCAAACTCCAGCAAATAGTTCTCGCGCCGCTCGCTTCGAATCATCCCGCCCGAGTGCGGAGAGCATTCCACCACCTGCGCGTCGATGCCCGCTCTGCGTAGCGCGTAGGCGCAGACCAGCCCGGATATTCCGCCGCCGGCAACCAGCGCTGGAATGTGAGTGTTCACAGGATTGTGCAAAGCATTCGCGAAGCTAGAGAGTTTTCGAAAATAACGGCTTGGCGTTTAGATGTTGCTTTTCGAGGTACGGATCGAAAAGCATCGCCAGGTTGCGAATGAAAATGCGTCCCAGCCACGTGGCGCGAACTTCCTTGCTATCCACTAGCACCAGGCCATCTTCGCGTGGCGCTTCGAGCTGGGCGAGTTCGGCGGCGAAATACTGGTCAAAATCGACGCCGAATTCGTGCGAAATCTCTTCTTTGATCACCACCGTATGGCACAGCAACCGGTTGATCACCGCTCGTCGCAGCAGGTCATCTTCAGAATGGCGATAACCACGCATCGTGGCGATGCCGCGATCCTCCACCGCTTTCTGCCAGTTTGCCAACTCGCGATGATTTTGCGCGTAGGCGTTTTGAAAAGCGCTGATGGCGCTGACGCCCATGCCGTACAGATCGGCTCCCGCCTTGGTGGTATATCCTTGGAAATTGCGATGCAGCGTGCGCTGCTGCTGCGAGATCGCCAGTTCATCGCCAGGCTTGGCGAAGTGATCCATGCCGATGTACAGGTAGCCGGCCTCGATGAACTTCATCAAGCCTGAGCGAAAAATCTCAAATTTCTCCATGCCCTCCGGCAGGTGTGTCGCAAACGCGCCTTGCTGCTTTTTGAGCCACGGCACGTGCGCGTAGCTGAAGAGCGCGATGCGGTCGGGTTGCAGTTCGAGAATTTGATCGACCGTATGGCTGAAGCGCTCCGGGGATTGGTACGGCAAGCCGTAAATGAGGTCCACGTTGACGCTGTCGAACTTCAGCTCGCGCGCCGTGTGCAGCAGGCCTCGCGTCATTTCGAACGGCTGAATCCGGTTGATTGCCGCCTGCACCTCCGGATGAAAATCCTGGATGCCCATGCTCAGCCGGTTGAAACCCAGGTTGCGGAGCGTAGTGAGATGTTCGTTGGTAGTCACGCGCGGATCGATTTCGATTCCGATTTCCGCGTCCGGCGAAAAGGTGAAATGCTCGCGCGCAAACCCGAACAAATCGGCAAGTTGCTCCGGCGTGAGGTAAGTCGGCGTGCCGCCGCCCCAGTGAAACTGCACCACCTGGCGTTTGCGGGAAATATTACGCGCCACCCTTGCGACTTCGCGCTTCAGCATTTCGAGGTACGGGGACGCCACGCGCTTGTCTTTCTGGATGATCACGTTACACGCGCAGAAAAGGCACAGGCTTTCGCAAAAGGGAAGATGCATGTACAGCGAAATGGGGGTTTGCGCGCGTTCCGCTTCCGCGTGGACGGATTCGAGGTCGTCCGGGCCGAACACGTTATTCCATACCGGTGCGGTGGGATAACTGGTGTAGCGCGGGCCGGGACGATTGTAGCGCGCGAGAAATTCCTCGCTGACGCGCAACTCCTCGCGCATACGTTCCAGGTTCGGATTTGCGAGTGTCACAACATTCACCTTCAGCGTGATCCTGAAACGGGCGCCGATTTCTCCGTCAGATCCATTTTATCCAGCCGCTTATCGTGTCTCTCATCGTGCGTGGCGTCGATAGGTTTTTGTCCGGCAGCGATAAAAACCCGCGCGTTTTCCACGGGCGTCTGCTTGAAAATGCCGTGCCCTAGATTCAGGACGTGCCCTATGCCGCCCAGTGCCGCCCTTGCGGACTCCGTCGCTTCACGGATTTTTGTCGGCAGCCCAAGCAGGATTGCCGGATCGACATTTCCCTGCAACGCGATTTTGGGCCCCAGCATTTTTCGCAGCGCGCCCAGATCGGCCCGCCAATCGACGCTCAAAACGTTCGCTCCGGAGCGCGCCACCGCTTCCATCAAATGATTCGAGGCCTTGGTGTAATAGATGACCGGAACGCTCGCGGTAATTCCCGAAATCACGTGCTGCACCGCCGGCAACGCAACCGCTTCGTAATCTTCAAGGCTGAGTTCACCGCACCAGGTGTCGAACAACTGCACCGCCGAGGCACCCGCGGCAATCTGCGCATTCAAATAGGGAATAGTGGCCTGCGCAATCTTCATCAGGAGTTGCCGGAATGTTGTGGGCTCCTGATACAAAAAACTTTTCACCGTCGAGAAGCCTTCCTTGGTTTTGCCCTCCACCATGTAACACGCCAGCGTCCAGGGTGCGGCAGCAAACCCGAGAACCGGCACATCCGGGCCGGCATTTCTTGTGATGCGTCGAATGGCTTCCGGAAGGAATTTGGTTTCGACCTCGGGATCGAAGCTGTCCAGCCTGTCGACGTCCGCCTTGCTGCGTATTGGATTTGGCAGATTGGGTCCCGCATCGTTCAGCTCCAGGTGCATGCCCATTGCTTCCGCCGGGATCAAAATATCCGAGAAAACGATGATGGCATCCACTCCCAGAATGCGAAAAGGCTGCAATGACACTTCTGCCGCCAGGTCGGGAGTCTTGCAAACCTCCAGGAATGGCCGGCTCGCGCGAATCTCACGATACTCCGGCAGATAGCGGCCCGCTTGCCGCATCATCCATACGGGAATGCGAGACAGGGCTTCGCCACGGCAGGCGCGGAGGAACAAGTCTTTGCGATCGATCTCTTTCGACCTGGCGGGATCGACCAGTGAAGCGCTGTCTGGCAGTGTCATATCTGTATCTTTGGTTACCGTCTCTGTCCACGAGAATAGCATTCTGGGCGAGACTTGGGCAGCACAGGCTATGTAAGTGGTTGTTGCCGTGGGCTATACTCAAGAAACGGGACAGCTCCATCCGGCTCTGGTGAGCTTTCGCGTGGGGCGAAGGAAATCAACGTACCTGTATGAATCAGCCGTACTTCATCTTGACCGTCGTGGCGTATTCGCTAAGTCTGGCTTGCTACATGGCTTTCCTGAATACCGGGCGCGCCCTGCTGGGCAGGTGCGGCTCCTTGCTGCTCGGGCTCGGTCTCGTGGCGCATTATTTCGCGCTGCTGGAGCGCTCCCGCGGATTGCACACCGTTCCGTATCACGACCTATACGGCTCCATGTCCCTGTTTGGCTGGCTGCTTGCTCTCACCTATCTCGGCCTGGAGTTTTACCACCAGCAACGCTCGGTGGGAGCCTTCGCCGTGCCGTTTATCCTGGCGTTCTTTCTGGCCGCGAACCTCGCTCCCGCGGATCGTCTTTCGCCGACCGTGGCGCACGGAGTGGTCTTTGCTCTCCACGTCACGCTGAGTATTCTGGCGTACGCGGCCTTCGCCTTGTCGTTCATACTCAGCCTGATTTACCTGGCCGAAGCGCGCCTCTTGCGCAGTCACAGGTTAACCAGCGTGGTGTGGCGCCTGCCACCGCTGGAACTGCTTGAGCGCATGTGCCATTCAAGTGTGCTAGTGGGCGTCATCTCTATCGCCGTCGGCACCGTGCTGGGATTCATCTGGGTGGACCGCCTGACCGGTCAATACTGGTTCTACGACCCCAAGTACGTCATCACCCTCGTGGTGCTCTTTTTATACCTGCTCTACTTTCAATTGGCGCGCAGCACCGCATGGCGCGGCGCGCGTGCTTCCAGGCTGTGCGTTTTCAATTTTCTGGTGGTGGTGCTGAGCTTCACGGTCGTGAATCTGTACTTGTCGCACAGCCACAGATATTTCTAGGGAATTGCATCGGTTTCGCGAGAGCCGTTCGGGTAGTTCGGGTTAAAACAGAGCACTGATGGAAATTGTCCTAGTCGGATTGAATCATCGCACCGCCCCGGTGGAGGTGCGCGAGCGCGTCTCCTTTACCGCGGAGCAGGCCCGCCGTGCCGCCAGCGAACTGCGTTCCCGCGGCATTCTCGAAGAAACGCTGGTGCTCTCCACCTGCAATCGCAGCGAAGTGTACGGTGTTCCGCCGGAGGCCTCCCGCGAATCCGCTGCCGGGCTCTCTGCTTTCCTCGGCGAGTTTCACGCCGTGCGCCCGGATTTGCTGGACGTCTCGCTTTATCATCACTATGACCGGCACGCTGTGCGCCACCTCTTCCGCGTGGCCGCGGGCCTCGATTCCATGATGCTTGGCGAAGCGGAAATTCTCGGCCAGGTTCGCGAGGCTTACCGGTTTGCGCACGAACAGGGCGCCACCGGACCGGTGTTGAACCGGATGTTCCAGGCCGCGCTCGAAGTAGGCAAGCGCGTGCGCTCCGAAACCGAACTGGGCACGCGGCCCATGTCGGTGGCTTCCGCCGGAGTTAAACTTGCCGAACGAATTTTTGGCAAGCTGGCGGAACGTGCCGCACTGGTTCTCGGTGCGGGCGCTGTCAGCGAACAGGTTTTAGCGCAGTTGCGCGACCGTGGCGTCACAAAATTATTGGTCATGAACCGTTCCCTGGAGCGGGCCGCCAAGCTCGCCGCCGAATTTCGCGGCACAGTGGTCCCCTGGGGCGAATGGGATGCCGCCTTGCAGGCTCCCGATATGATTGTCTCCTCGGTGGGCTCTGAAGAACCTGTGCTTGAGCGCGCTGTGCTGGAGCGCGCCATGGCCGCGCGCGGCAATCGCGCCCTCTTTATTATGGACCTGGGGGTGCCCCGCAACATCGATCCCGCCGCCGCCGAACTTTACAACGCTTATCTCTACAACCTCGACGATCTCGCCGGGATCGTCCAGCAAAGCCGCGCCGTTCGCGAAAGTGAAATTCCCCGCGCCGAATCCATCGTCGAGGAACAACTCGGCAAATTTCTTTCCTGGCAGGCCAGCGTCGAACTGGTCGGGCTGGTCGATCAGCTGCGCACGCGTCTGCAGGACCAGCGCGCTTGCTTCGTTCGCGAGCGCATGGAGTCCATGAAACACCTCAGCCCGGAAGACCGCGAGCGCATAGAAGGTTTGATGGCCGAACTACTGGAAAAATTATTGCTGGAACCCGCCGAACGCCTCCGCGGAGAGAAAGAGCTGCGCCGCAAAATCCAGAACGTCGAAGCCTTGCGCGATTTATTCCTATCCAACCGGGAGAAGCCGTGAGGCATTTGCGCATCGGCACGCGCGGCAGCCTGCTTGCCAAATGGCAGGCTGAATCCGTGCGCAAGCAGCTTTTTGCCGCCGCCGGTGTCGAAGCAGAAATCGTCATCATCAAGACCGCCGGCGACAAAATGCAGCAGGCCCCGCTCACGCAGATTGGCGGCAAAGGCATCTTCATTAAGGAGCTGGAAGAGGCGCTGCTCGATGAATCCATCGACCTTGCGGTCCACAGTGTCAAAGACATTCCCACCGAAACTCCCTCACGCCTCAGCTTTCCCGCGGTCTGCCGGCGAGACGACATTCGCGATTGCTTGATTTCCGCCACCGGCTCGACGCTCGCAAATCTGCGGCGAGGCGCCAGGGTGGGCACCAGCAGCCCGCGCCGCCAAGCGCAACTTCTGCACCTCCGCCCCGATCTAGATATTCGCGAGCTTCGCGGCAACGTGGACACCAGGCTCCGCAAGGTCGGCGACGGCCAGTACGACGCCATCGTACTCGCCAAAGCCGGGCTCGACCGCCTCGGCTGGAGCCAGCGCATCTCCGAGATTTTCGCGCCCGAAATATTCCTGCCAGCCGTGGGGCAGGGCGCCATCGCCGTAGAGTCGCGGCTCAATGACAACGAGGCCGGCGACCTCCTGGCAAAATTGGATGACGCCGAAACACGCTCTTCGATTATTGCTGAACGCGCCCTGCTCAAAGCCTTGCAGGGTGGCTGCCAGGTGCCCATCGGAGCGTGGGCGCGCATCGAACGCGGTGAAATGGTGATGGAAGCGTGCGTCACTTCGGTGGACGGCTTGCAATTCGTGAAGCAGCGTCTGGCTGGCCCTGCGGAACAAGCCGCCGAGCTTGGCGAGCGCATGGCGCAGCAACTCATCGAAGCGGGCGCGCAATCCATTCTCGCGGAAGTGGGTCGGCAGCGTGGATAAACTTGGGCTATCTGCTTTAACCGGAAAGCGCGTGGTCATCACCAGGGCTGCCCGCCAGAGCGGTGAAATCGTCGAGAAATTAGCCGCGCTCGGCGCCGTGCCGATTCTGCTTCCACTGGTCGCCTTCGCCGCGCCGGAGGACTACGCTCCATTGGATCGGGCGCTGCAGCAGCTTGATTCTTTCGATTGGATCATTTTCACCAGCGAGAACGCCGTGCGCGCGCTGGTAAAACGCGCCGGTGTTCGCGGCTATTCTCTCAACGTGGCTGGAAGACGGTTCCGAGCGGCGGTGGTAGGTCCAGCAACCGCCGCGGCTGCGGAACGCGGCGGCTTTCTCGTGGACTATCGGGCCAGCACCCACAGCGGAGCATCCCTGGCGCACGAACTCGGCGAGCGTTTACGCCACCAAAGCGTGTTTCTGCCGCGCAGTGACCGTGCCAATCCGGATCTGCCTGCACTGTTCCGGGAACATGGCGCGGACGTTACCGAGGCCGTCGCTTACCGCACTGTAACTCCGGTCAATCTGGATCATCAAAAGGTTGCTGAGATTGCCGACGGCGAGGCCGAGGCGATTTTATTTTTTAGCCCCACGGCCGTGGAGCATTTTATCGCGCTCATTGGCGAGAAAATTCTTCAGGGCTTGCAGAATCTCTTGACGATTACCGCCGTTGGTCCCATCACCGCCGGGGCCTTGCGGCAATCGGGCGTCTCCAACTTGATTGTCGCCACCGACACCACTTCCGACGCGGTCATCGCAGCATTGCAGAATCATTTCTCTGACGCTACGAAAGCCCACGCAGCGAGGTCGCACCACGAATGAGCTTTCCAACGCATCGTCCCAGGCGTTT
Organism: Candidatus Acidiferrum sp.; assembly: GCA_036496505.1. Lineage (GTDB taxonomy): Bacteria > Acidobacteriota > Terriglobia > Acidiferrales > UBA7541 > Acidiferrum. The sequence goes on from DASXLA010000067.1 coordinate 45,920, forward strand.
ACGGCGCACCGCCGCCTTACGCGGGCTGGTCCGCGAGACGCGTTTCACCACTGCAGGCCTCATTTATCCCATGTTCGTTTGCCCCGGCCAAAAGGTCCGGCAGGAAGTCAGCTCCATGCCCGGCGTTTTTCAGCAGTCGGTGGATCAAATTGTCGAAGAATGCCGCGAAGTGGAATCGCTCGGCATTCCCGGAGTCATTCTGTTCGGCCTTCCGGAAAGGAAAGACCCTCGTGGCGCCAGCTCGACTGCTGCGGACGGCGTGGTGCAGCGCGCCATCGAAGCCATTCGTTCGGCCAAACTAAAATTGCTGGTAATCACCGATGTCTGCCTCTGCGAGTACACCGACCACGGCCATTGCGGCGTCATCGAAAACGGGGAAGTGGCCAACGACGCCACGCTGGACATTCTCGCCAAGCAAGCCGTCTCGCATGCTCGAGCCGGCGCCGACATTGTCGCGCCCTCCGACATGATGGATGGCCGCGTCGGCGCGATTCGCGAAGCGCTCGACGAACACAAGTTCGAGGACATTTCCATCCTGGCTTACGCCGCGAAATACTCCTCCGCCTTTTACGGCCCGTTTCGCGAAGCCGCACAATCTACGCCACAGTTCGGTGACCGCCGCGGCTACCAGATGGATCCCGCCAACGCCCGCGAGGCCCTAAGAGAAGTCGAACTAGACTTGGAAGAGGGCGCCGACATGGTCATGATCAAACCGGCGCTGGCATACCTGGACGTGATTCGTCGCGTGCGAGACGAATTCGACGTGCCGGTCGGCGCTTACAACGTCAGCGGGGAATTCGCCATGGTGAAGGCTGCTGCCCAGAAGGGCTGGCTGGACGAGCGCCAAGTCGTCATGGAAATCCTCACCAGCATTCAACGCGCCGGAGCCGACATTATCCTCACCTACCACGCAAAGGATGCGGCGCGCTGGCTGCAGCCGTGATATTTTGTCGGGCACGGCCATGAATCCAGCGCAAGGTACTGCAAAGCCCAAACGCGAAACCAACCGCTCGCGCGAAATTTTTAAACGCGCCGAGCAGCTCCTCGTGGGCGGCGTAAACAGCCCGGTGCGCGCGTTTCGGTCCGTCGGCGGCGAGCCGTTTATTGTCGATCACGGTCACGGCCAATTCCTTTACGACGCCGACGGCAACGAACTCCTCGACTACGTCTGCTCCTGGGGCGCCGTGTTGCTGGGGCACGGCCATCCCGCCGTCACCGCCGCGATTTCCGGACAGGCCGGCCGCGGCACCAGCTTCGGGGCCACCACTGAACTTGAAGTCGAACTGGCCTCGCTCATCACGCGCGCCGTCCCCTTCATCGAAAAGATTCGCTTCGTTTCCAGCGGCACCGAAGCCACCATGAGCGCCTTGCGCCTGGCCCGCGGTGTCACCGGGCGAGATCTTCTTCTGAAATTTGAGGGCAACTATCACGGGCACTCGGACAGTTTTCTCTCCCAATCGGGATCCGGACTGGCGACCCTGGGTATCGCGGAATGTCCAGGGGTCCCACAGTCACTCGCTGCTTTGACGTTGAACGCTCCCTACAATGACTTGCCCACCGTGGAACGGCTCTTCGCTGAACACAAGGATAAAATTGCCGCCATCATTGTCGAGCCCATCGCCGCCAACATGGGCGTGGTCCTGCCCGAAGCCGGGTTCCTTGCGGGCCTGCGCGACATTTCTCAAAAGAATGGCGCGTTGCTCATCGTCGATGAAGTCATCACCGGTTTTCGCTTTCACAATGGCGCCGTCCAGCAGGTTCTCGGTATCGAAGCTGACCTCACCACCTTCGGCAAGATTATCGGCGGCGGCGTGCCCGTGGCCGCCTATGGCGGGCGTGCCGAGCTGATGAACCACGTTGCGCCGCTCGGCCCCGTGTATCAAGCCGGAACGCTGGCCGGAAATCCCCTGGCCATGAGCGCCGGTATCGCCACTTTGCGCCAGTTGGCGGCTCCCGGTTTCTACGACGCGCTTGCGGCACGCTCCCGGCGCCTCACCGATGGCCTGCGCGATGCTGCGGCGAACGCCGGAGAAGTCCTACAAATAAACTCCACAGGCTCGCTTGCCACGCTCTTTTTCGCTCCTGGGCCGGTGCGCAATTACACCGATGCCAAGCGCTCGGATACCAAACGCTATGGAGAATTTTTTCGCAGTATGCTGGAGCGCGGAATTTTTCTCGCTCCGTCGCAATTCGAAGCTGCATTCGTTTCCGCGGCGCACACCGACGCCGACATCGATCGCACCGTGGCCGCGGCGCGTGATTCATTAAAATCTTGAGCATTCATTTCTGCACCGAATCGACGAAAGGAGAATCATCGATGCCCGAAGGTCTTGAACTGCCGGAAGCCGAGCACGACAACAATCCCCTGGTTTTACCGGTCTCCATGACCATTGCCATTCTCGCGGTGTTCGTCGCGGGGATCACCTTGCTGGGCCACCGCGCCCACACTGAAGAGCTCTTGCTGCAGTCGCAAGCTACCGACCAGTGGGCTTTCTACCAGGCCAAAAATATTCGCCTGCACGAAATGCAAAGCATGGTGGACCTGCTGGGCACGATTACCCCTCTGGATAAGGAAAAGAACGCGCAGTTGCAGGAGAAATACAATAAAGAAGTCGAGCGCTACAACGGCGACAAGGAAAACATCAACGAGAAAGCCAAGGACCTGGAAAATGAACGCGATGCCATCAGCAGGCGCGCCGACCGCTTCGATGGCGGCGAAGCCTTGGTTGAAGTTGGCTTGGTCATCTGCTCCATTTGCCTGCTCACCAAGCGCCGCGGTTTTTGGTTCGGTGGCATCCTGATCGGCACTCTTGGAGTGCTGATTGCCGTTACCGGCTTCGTGGTGCATTAAAGCGACTACGCGTTCGCCGGTGGCGTCACGCCACGCAGGCGCGTCACTTCGCCCAACAGATTCTCCAGCCGTGTCACCAGCTCCTGGTGGCGGACTTCTTCAGTAGCCGGTTTCTTGCCCACGAAGGTCAGCGTGCCTCCCGGCTCCAGAACGCATTTTTGCACTTCGCTCAACGATTCAAACCCCTGCTTGCGCGCCGCCGCCTCGAGTTGCGAGTGGCTGATCAGTTCCTTCTTCAGCCGTTCCGCGATGACGTGGCCGTTCTCGATGAGCACGTCCGCGCGGCCTTCCACCAGTTGGTCGAGCCGCTTGTGGCCGTAAAGAAAGCGCACCACCAGGTAATTCACGATGAGCAATGAGGTCGCCCCGATGATTCCGCCGCTCACGCTGTTGTCGTCGCCGATGATGGCGTTTTGCACCGTATTGGATAGCGTCAGCAGCACCACCAAGTCGAAAGGATTCAACTGCACCAGTTCCCGTTTTCCGGAAAGGCGCAGGCTGATTACCAGAAAGGCGTACACGAAGATCGGCCGCAGAATCTTCTCCGCCAGGGGCAAACCCAACACGAACATATCCTTCCAGATGCTGTGCATTTCCTGTTCTCCTTCACGCTGAATTCAATCCGTCCTGCTCTTCCCGTCCCCGCCGCGCCCGCAAAAAGTGGCCGCCTGTCCTGTGGTACAGGTATCGTTTCGTCGCGTTTTTACTCATCATTTCGCATGTTTCCGCAAAACGTCCCTATCATGGAAGTATTGCTGTCGAAACACGCGCCTAACTTACCGGCATCTTGTTACGGCGAGAATAATAAAACACGAAGCCAGGCGCTATGTCCCATCCGACCTCTCAGGACTTCGACATTGCCAGCGGGAAGGAATCGCTTCCGGCATTGTTCGAGTGTGTCCGGGAGCTGATTGTCATCTGTGATGCCGACGGCACCGTTCATTACGTAAATCCTGCGCTGTGGGATGTGCTTG
>DASXLA010000068.1:0-109125 GCA_036496505.1 Candidatus Acidiferrum sp.
TTTTGTGAAGCAGAGTTTTTGTGAAGCAGAGTTTTGCGCGCCGGTTCTTGAATGCCGCGGAACCTGCGCGATGTTTGTAGTGTTTCGCTAAAAAGTTCAAGGAAGCGCAGGGCTTCAGCGATGCGCTGAAGTCAGTGAAGCAGAAGTTCCGTGAAGAAGGAAAAACATGAGCGTCTCCCGATCCTCCAGTGCCATTCGTCTTTTACTCGCGGCCATCATTATTATTCTCGGCGCCTATTACGCAGGCGGACGCTGGGGAGCGCGCCAGCCGGTGAACGTGGGGGCCGGGCCCCTGAACGACGCGAAGCCCGCGGCAGAGCCGGCGAATCTCGCGCAACGGGACGCCGCGCTCACCGACGACGAAGCCATTAACGTGCGCATTTACCGGCAGACCGCGCCGGCCGTCGCCAACGTGCTCACCAAAGCCACGCAATACGATTTCTTCATGGACCCCGTGCCCGTGGAAGGCGCGGGCTCAGGATTCGTCATCGACAAGCGCGGCTACATCCTCACGAATTTCCACGTGGTGCAGGAAGCGCAGTCGATTGAAGTGGTGCTTGGCGACCAGTCGCGCTATCCCGCAAAATTTATCGGCGCCGATCAGCGCAACGATGTGGCCCTGCTGAAGATCGAAGCCAACGGAAAAAATCTCGCCACCCTGCCTCTCGGCGATTCCAGCACTCTGCAGGTCGGACAAAAAGTTCTGGCCATCGGCAATCCTTTCGGATTTCAAAGCACCTTGACCACCGGCGTGGTCAGCGCGCTCGGCCGCACGGTGCAAACCAGCGACACCACCTTCATCGACGAAGCCATTCAGACCGACGCGGCCATCAATCGCGGCAATTCCGGCGGCCCGTTGATCAACACTCACGGCGAAGTGATTGGCATCAACTCCGCGATCTACACGCCTTCAGGCACCACCGCGGGCATCGGCTTCGCCATTCCGGTGAACACCGCAAAAAGTATCGCCAGCGACCTGATCGCCGACGGCCGCGTGCACCGCGCGTTCCTGGGACTGGAAACCCTGCCGGTGGGCGGCTACTTGTCGCAGGCGCTGGATTTGCCGGTGCAGGAAGGTTTGCTGGTGGAAACGGTCACGCGCGGCGGCCCGGCCGCCGAAGCCGGCATCAAGGGCGGCGACCAGGTGGCGCAAGCGGGCATGCGCCGCATCACCATCGGCGGCGATGTGATCACTTCCATGGACGGCCAGGCGGTATCCAGTCAATTTGACGTCAACAAAATCCTGAATCGCAAGCGGCCGGGAGAGGTCGTGCAGGTCACGCTGTATCGCGGTGGAAAAAAAATGGAAGTGCAGGTCAAGCTCGCCGAACGCCCGTTGAAATGAGTATTTTTTGTCGTGCCGGCGCCGGGCGAAAAAATGTGGCCTGAGAATTTTTTAGCGCCCGAATTCCGTGCGATGACGCCGGCGTTCTTCTTCGCTGAGTTGAAACCATCCTTCGGCGATATCGCGCACACGTTCCAGTTCACGCTGCATTTCCGCGTGCTTCGCTTCCATGAGTTCGACGTTGGCGTCCGTGGGCACAAAGATGGGCGGCGCGCAGAGAATCACGGCGCGGGCAAACGGCGCAGGCAGGAGAAATTGATCCCAGGTCTTTTCAAAAGTTTTGCCGCGGTCCACGCCAACGTGAAAAACTACGATGGGGCATCCGGTTTTTCGCGCCAGCATCACTGGACCGGGTTTGGCGACGTAGCGCGGCCCGCGCGGACCATCGATGGTGAAGCCGCAGTCCACGCCTGCTTGCAGACGCCTGGCCATCACGGCCAACCCGCGCAAACCGCCGCGCGTCGAACTTCCCTGGGCCGTTCCGAAACCCAGCCACTCGATGACCTTGCGAGTCCACTGCCCATCGAACGCGGTGGTATTGAGGATCACGATGCCGCGATTCCTGGCCCACCATACAATCGGGATAATGACGCGGTGCCAGAAGGCAAAAATGCATCGCACGCCCGAAGCGTGGACGCGCTCGGTCAGCTGGTAGCCCAACAATTCATAACGGAGCGTGGGCCCCAGCGTGCAAATGACGCTGTAGACCGCGGCGGCGATGACCGGGATCTGTATGCGCCGCGACCACGGCAGCCGCGGCAGGCGCGTATCGTAATGTAAATTGACGCCCGGTGCTTCCGGTTGCGCGGAGAGTGCCGGCGAGGGCTCGAGGTTTGGTTCACTCGGGGCACCACGCTCTGCTTCGGGCGTAGCCATCGTCGTATAGTATAGGCCGAGAGTGTTTCGCGAGCGTTTGCGCGATTCCGCGAGGAGCACCAGCATTGCCGTTCAGGTTTCAACAGCAAAGCGCGCGGCGTAACCTGGCCATTTTTTTTGTGGTCGGCGCGGTTACGTGCACCGCGATGTTGGCGGCAAATGCCGCGCGCCCGGATAATCCGGCGCCGGGCGATTCCGTGGGGGCCATCGAGGGCGATGCCATCGCGGTAAGCGGGCCGATGAGCGTGGAGACCGTGAATGGCCAGGTCATTACCGTGCTGCGCAGCGGCAGCGATGTGCGGGTAAAATCCGGCAGCGCCCTCATCAATCTTGTGGAAGGCGGGCAAATCGCCATCTGCGGGCCGGCACACCTTTCCGTGCTCAAGTCCGGCAATTCCCTCACGATTGCGCTCGATACCGGAACCATTCACGCGCATATCGAGCGCCAACCCGCGCTCACCATGTACACGCCGCAGATTCAGGCGCAACCGGTAGCTATCGGAGACGGTCCGCAAGATACCGTGGTGGGTTTCGACACCACAGGAGCGATGTGCATCCGCGCCAATCGCGGAGCGCTGCGGCTGGAACAGCAGCTCACCGGGCAAAATGTTCTGGTTCCCCAGGGAGGAGATGTCTTCCTGGCAAACGGGCAGATTGATTCGCTGCGCACCGGTTCAAACGGCCGTTGTTCCTGCGAAATCCAGATGGTGCAAGCGGCGGCGCCGCCGGAAGTGAGCCATCTGGCCACGGCGGCGGAAGTACACCACAACATTGAGGACGTAAAGCCGACGGTGCCTACGACGGAAACGCGGACGCCGGCGCCGCCGAAGGAAGAACCGGTATACCAGGTGTACGTTCCACCACTGATTTTTGACGCGAAGGCCGCGGTGCAGCCGGACATCGATCCGAAGATGATTGTGCTGATCCGCCGGGTGCACGTGCGGCCAACTTTGATCTTTAGTGGAAGAGTCGAGGGTGATCTCGTGGCAGTAAAGGCGCCGGTTACGGCGCCGCGCCGCGCAAACCCGCCGCCGGCACCCGCGGCGAAGCCCGCTCCGGCCACGCCCGCACCCAAAAATGACTCGCTGACGGAACGCATCCGCAGCTTCGTCCGCAAGCTGTGGCCTCACGGATCGTGACGACGGGACCTGTCCGGGCGCTTTACATTTGGCATCATCCCGCTTAGCCTTGAGTAGCCTCTGGTCCCCGCGGCATATTGTCCGATCAATCCTGACTGTTCTCTCCCTCCCAAGAGAATTCAGAATCAGCTTTTTAAGGGGCCCGAATTCATGAATCCTGACCATCGTCGAAATTACCGTGCCGCGACCTGTCTCGGAGTGTTTCTGGCCATGGCGCTGCTGACCGGAGGTTGCGGGGGCGGCTCTGGAGGAGGAACAACAACCCCTCCTCAGCAGGTCACGATTACGATCATGCCGACGAGTATCGCGGTGTCGGTTTCGACGCCCCAGACATTTACCGCGACGGTGTCCAACACCTCGAATACCGCAGTCACGTGGCAGGTAAACGGCGTGATGGGGGGAGATGCCACCAATGGCACGATCGATGCCATGGGCAATTATGTGGCTCCTGCCGCTCTTCCATCACCGGCCGCGGTCACGGTGAGCGCAACGTCCGCGGCAGACAGCACCAAGAGCGCGTCGGCAATGGTGACCATCACTACCGGCGCGTTTGCGGTAAATCCCGCGCGAGTGGGCCTGACCACCGGCCAAATGCAGACTTTTGCGGCCACGGTGGGCGGCGGCACAACCTCGGTAACCTGGGAGGTGGATTCGGTCCCGGGAGGAAATTCGTCGGCCGGGACGATTACGTCCTTGGGCGTTTATACTCCGCCATCGACCGCGGGGTTTCATACGGTGACCGCGAGGAACACGTCGGATACCACGCTTTTCGGCACGGCCAGCGTGTCCATTACGGACCTGACCGGGGTGTTTAGCTATCACAATGATTTGTCCCGCGACGGGGCGAACACGCATGAATATGCCCTGAACACTTCCAATGTGAAGAGCCCAACGTTTGGCAAGCGCTTCGCGTGTGCCATCGACGCTTCGGCATATGCGCAGCCGTTGTGGGTCGCAAACGTGGCCATCGGCGGTGGAACGCATAATGTGCTGATTGCCGCCACGCAGCATGACACGGTGTACGCTTTCGACGCCGATACTTCCCCGTGCAAGACCTACTGGTCCAAAAGTTTGTTGGCCAGCGGCGAAACGTGGGTCTCGAGTACAGATGTGGATTCCGACGATCTGGCACCGGATATCGGCATCGTGGGCACGCCGGTGATTGATCCGGGGATCAAGACAATTTATCTGGTCTCGAAATCGAAGAATGGCGCGACAGCCCACCAGCGATTGCATGCCCTGAGCCTTATCGACGGCACGGAAAAATTTGCTGGCCCCAAAGATATCGCGTTTTCTTCCGGCGGCCTTACCTTTGATCCCCTTAAGGAGAACGAGCGGTGCGGACTGGCGCTGGTGAATGGCGTGGTGTACATCGCGTACGCTTCGCACGGCGACAATGCCACGTACTACGGCTGGGTGGTGGGCTACAACGCGTCCACGCTGGCGCAAAGCACCGTTTACAACGACGATGCGAGTTCCAGCTATGGGGGAATCTGGATGTCCGGCGGCGCTCCTGCCGCCGATTCATCGAATAATCTGTACCTGATCACCGGGAATGGAAACTTCAATGGCACGACGGAATTCGGCGACAGTTTCCTGAAACTCTCGACTGGAAGCGGCATCAGCGTGTCCAGCTTTTTCGCTCCGAGCGACCAGGCGTCGTTGAACAGCAGCGACGGCGACCTGGGCGCCGGCGGCGCGGCCATTCTGGTGGACCAGAGTTCAAGTCCCGTTCCGCGACTGGTGATTGGCGGCGGAAAAGAAGGAAAACTCTACCTGCTCAACCGCGACAGCCTGGGCGGCAATAGCACCACCGATAACGGCGCGGTGCAAAGCTTCTCGATCGGCAACGGCATCTTTGCCACCGCGGCGTTCTGGCAAAACACGCTGTACATTGCACCGGTACAGGGTCATCTGCTGGCCCTGGCATTCAATACCACCTCCGGGCTGCTGAATACCGCTCCCGCTTCGCAGTCTGGCGGAACGTACGGTTTTCCCGGCTCGACTCCTTCCATCTCTTCGCAAGGAACGAGTAATGGAATTGTCTGGAGCCTTGAATTCCCGAATCCCGGCGCGGCCATCCTGCATGCTCATGACGCCAGCAATCTGGCCACGGAGTTGTGGAACAGCAATGGCACCTCCGGCGATCAAGCGGGAGCCTACGTGAAGTTCACGGTACCGACGGTGGCCAACGGCAAGGTGTATGTGGGAACCGCGACGGAAATCAGCGTATACGGATTGTCGCCGAACTGATGGTTGGTTGTGATCATCACGGTGAGACGGCGAATCCGACGATTGCAGATAAGCTTCTTGTCGAATTCATTACTTTGACCGCACGCCTGACTTTACTTTAGATTTCATCCAGATTAGTCTTACGTGTCCCTGCTTCCCGCCCGGTACTGCTCCCCAGCAGCGGTTACCTGAACTACACATTCCTCTCGCGAGGAATTAACTATTAATTTGCGCAAAGGAAACCAACCGATGGCTTCGTGCAAACTTGTGCGCTTGTGGCAGGGCTCAACGCTGTTAACACTGCTGGTAGCAACGTGGATCGTCGCGGGATGCGCCAATGTGCGCTCCACTCCGACGACGGACCCACCCGGACAGGCGGTCACAATTTCCGTGATGCCTACAAGTGTGTCGGTGACCGTCTCGGCGACGCAAAAATTTACCGCCATGGTCGGCAACACCACTAACACGGCTGTTACGTGGCAAGTGAATGGAGTGACCGGCGGAGACGCGACGCACGGCATGATCGATGCGACGGGTATGTATACCGCACCTGCCGCGGTTCCATCTCCCGCGGCGGTCACGGTAACGGCTATTTCGCAAGCGCAAACCACGCAGTCGGCGGCGGCGCAAATCACCGTTACGGCGGCAGCAGCAGGTGTTTCCGTGAGCGTGGCGGCCGCGACGGCGTCCGTACAGACGGGGCTTACGCAAAGCCTCATGGCCACAGTGCAGAACGATTCTCAAAATAAGGGCGTGATGTGGACGTTGGCTGGCGCAGGATGCAGCGCGGCGGCCTGCGGCACATTATCGGCCAGCTCGAGCGCCTCGGGCGCGGCGATTACCTATACGGCTCCCGCCACTGTTCCTTCGCCCGCAGCGGTGACAGCTACGGCCACTTCCGTAGCGGATACGACCAAGAGCGCTGCGACGACAATTACCATCACCGCGGCAGCGGCTGGAATTACGGTGACGGTGAATCCGACGGCGGTATCGGTGCAAACGGGAACGACACACAGTATCAGCGCGACAGTACAAAGCGACGCGCAGAATAAAGGGGTCAACTGGACATTGTCCGGCGCGGGCTGCAGCGGAGCGACGTGCGGAACGCTGTCCGCGCCTTCCAGCGCTTCGGGGGCGGCCATCGTCTATACGGCGCCCGGCAGCGTGCCCACGCCAGCCGCGGTGAGCCTGAAGGCGACATCGGTTACGGACACGACGAAGTCAGCGACGTCCACTTTGACAATTACGGCGACGGTGACAGGTAACGTGGCGGTGAGCGTCAGTCCGGTGCGAGCGGGACTTACGACGGGCCAGGCACAGACGTTCACGGGCACGGTTACGGGCAGCACCACAACGACGGTGACGTGGGAAGTGGACACCATTCCCGGAGGAAACTCTTCAGTCGGGACGATTACCGCCGGCGGTGTTTATACTCCGCCATCGAGCGCGGGGACGCACTCTGTGACGGCGAGAAGCGTGGCAGATACCACGGTTTCGGCTTCAGCCAGCGTGGCGATCACCGATCTGGCCGGGGTGTTTACCTATCACAACGATTTATCTCGCGATGGAAGCAACACCAAGGAATATGCTTTGAATACTTCCAACGTGAAGGGCGCGACTTTCGGCAAGCGCTTCGCGTGTGCCATCGATGCCGCGGCATATGCGCAGCCATTGTGGGTCGCGAACGTGGCCATCGGCGGCGGAACGCATAATGTGGTCGTCGCCGCAACACAACATGACACCGTGTATGCGTTCGACGCGGACGCTTCCCCATGCCATACGTACTGGTCAAAGAGCATGCTGGCCAGCGGCGAGACGTGGTTGAGCAACGGTGACGTGGGCTCCAACGACATTACTCCGGCTATCGGGATCGTGGGCACGCCGGTTATCGATGCGGGGACCAAGACAATTTATCTGGTCTCCAAATCAAAGAATGGTTCGACCGTGCACCAGCGGTTGCATGCCCTGAGCCTGATCGACGGCACGGAAAAATTCGCGGGCCCCAAGGATATCGCGTTCACTTCCGGCAGCCTTACCTTTGATCCTCTCAAACAGAACGAGCGGTGCGGACTGGCGCTGGTGAATGGCGTGGTGTACATCGCGTACGCTTCGCACGGCGACAATGCCACGTACTACGGCTGGGTGGTGGGTTACAACGCTTCCACGCTGGCGCAAACCGCCGTTTACAACGACGACGCGAGTTCCAGCTTTGGCGGAATCTGGATGTCCGGCGGCGCTCCTGCGGCCGATTCGTCCAATAACCTGTACGTGATCACCGGGAATGGAAACTTCAATGGCACGACAGAATTCGGCGATAGTTTCCTGAAACTCTCGACCGGCAGCGGCATCAGCGTGTCCAGCTTTTTCGCTCCGAGCGACCAGGCGTCGTTGAACAGCAGCGACGGAGACCTGGGCGCCGGCGGCGCGGCCATCCTGGTGGATCAGAGTTCGAGTCCCGTTCCGCGACTGGTGATTGGCGGCGGAAAAGAAGGAAAACTCTACCTGCTTAACCGCGACAGCCTGGGCGGCAATAACGGGAACGATAGCGGCGCGGTGCAGAGCTTCTCGGTGGGCAACGGCATCTTCTCCACGCCGGCGTTCTGGCAAAACTCCCTGTACGTTGTCCCGGTGCAGGGTCACCTGCAGGCCCTGGCGTTCAATACCACCTCCGGGCTGCTGAATACCGCTCCCGCTTCGCAGTCGGGCGGGACGTACGGCTGGCCGGGTTCCACTCCTTCGATTTCTTCGCAGGGGTCGAGTAATGGAATTGTCTGGAGCATTGAATTCCCGAATCCAGGCGCGGCCATTCTGCATGCTCATGACGCCGGCAATCTAGGCACGGAATTGTGGAACAGCAGCGGCACCTCCGGCGATCAGGCGGGAGGTTACGTGAAGTTCACGGTACCGACGGTGGCCAACGGCAAGGTGTATGTGGGAACGGCTACAGAAATCAGCGTGTACGGTTTGTCGCCCAACTAAAACAGACGGCAATTCGTCGAGAGAGCAAAACGCCGCCGAAGCTCCGGCGGCGTTTTCTTTTTGCGGGAGAAAGGCGGCCTACATTCCTTCGTAGTTGGGGCCGCCGCCACCTTCGGGAACGACCCAGTCAATGATCTGGTAGGGATCGGCGATGTCGCAGGTTTTGCAATGCACGCAGTTGGCGGCGTTGATTTTGAGTCTTAGCTGAGCATTGGCGTCCCTGGCCATTTCGTAGACGGCCGCGGGACAAAAATACTGGCAGGGATTGCCGTATTCGACGACGCATTTGGTGGCGCAGACATTGAGGTCGCGCACGATGAGGTGGCAAGGCTGGTCTTCTTCATGGCGCGTGCCGGAATGGTAGACGTCGGTCAGGCGGTCGAAGGTGAGTTGGCCGTCGCCTTTGAAGCGCTCCGGCTCGGCGTGCGGAGACTTTGTTGACGCGCCGTCGGCGGCGTCGATTTTTTTGTAGGCCTTATAGCCTTCGTGGCCGCGCATGGGATCGATGAGTCCGCGGCCGCCGGAAATAAATTGCAGGCCGGTCTGGAACAAGCCGGGGATCAAGCCATGCTGGAAAGACTGGTGGAAATTGCGCACCTGCCAAAGTTCTTTTTTGACGTAGCTTGCTTCTACTTTTTTGGGGAAGGCGCTGAGAGTTTTCGCAGAGGTGTCGCCGGCCTTGAGCGCGTCGAAAATGGTTTCGGCGGCGAGCATGCCGCTTTTGATGGCCAGATGAATGCCCTTGAGGCGCTGTGAATCGAGAAAGCTGCCGGAATCGCCGATAATCAGGCCGCCATCAAGATAATTTCGCGGCATGGCGTACCAGCCGCCGTAGGGCAGTGATTTTGCGCCGTAGCGCACCAGTTTGCCGCCATCCAGAATCTTTTTGAGGAACGGATGGGTCTTCCATTTCTGAAATGCGGCGTGCGGATCGAATTGCGGGTCGGCGTATTCCAGCGCGAGCACCAGGCCGATGGAGACGCGATTGTTGGAGAGACCGTAAATCCATCCACCGCCGTACATGTCGGTGGAAACGGGCCAGCCCAGCGTGTGCGCAACATAACCCGGCTGGATGCGGCCGGGCTGCACATCCCACAATTCCTTGATGCCCAAGCCGTAAGTTTGCGGATTGATGTTGGCGAGATTTTTCTTTTCCACGAGGTGCTTGGTGAGTGAGCCGCGGGTCCCTTCGGCGAGCACCGTCACTTTGGCGCGCAGCTCGTAGCCCGGCGTGTAGTTGTCCTTGGGCTTGCCGTTTTTGTCCAGGCCTTTGTCTTCGGTGATGACTCCGGCGATGCCGTCGCCTTCATAAATCAGGGAAGCCCCGCCGAATTGCGTGAAGAGATTCACGCCGGCGGCCTCCACGAGGGCGCCCATCCACTTGACCAGCTTGTTGAGCGAGACGACGTAGTTGCCCTTGTTTTTGAAAGGCGGCGGCGTGAGCGGAAAGCGCATCGAGGAATTTTTGGTGAAAAACAGGGCGGCGTCATCGGTGACGGGAGTATCGAGCGGAGCGGAATTTTTGAAATCGGGCACAAGCTCGGCCAGCGCTTTGGGATTCATGATCGCGCCGGAGAGCTGATGCGCGCCGAGTTCGCGGCCTTTTTCGAGGACGTAAATATTCTCGGCGGAAAGCGGCGGGCCGCTCGAAGCGGCGCCGGCCTCGTTATGTTTTTTGATGAGATTGGCGAGATGCAGCGCGCAGGACAAGCCGGCCGGTCCCGCGCCAACGACGAGGACGTCAGCTTCCAGTTGCTCGCGCTGTACGGTCATGCAGTCATTCTAGCAAATGACGCGGAGGTTCCCTGGCGTTGGGCGATGCGGATGAATGAGGCCGGTTACGATTTTGCTTTTTCGAGAGCGGCGGTGAGCGCGGGCATGATTTCGAAAATGTCACCGACGATGCCATAGTCGGCGATTTCAAAAATGGGGGCGTTCTGATCTTTGTTGATGGCCACGATGGTGCGCGCGCCCTTCATTCCCACCACGTGCTGGATTGCTCCGCTGATGCCCAGCGCCAGATAAAGTTTTGGCGCGACGGTCTGCCCGGAACTGCCGATCTGGCGCTCCATGGGCAGCCAGCCTTCATCGCAAATCGGACGGGATGCGGCCATTTCTCCGCCAATGGCTTTTGCCAAGGCTTCCGCCTGCGGAATATTCTCCGGCGCCTTGATCCCGCGGCCGATAGAAACGATGATGGGCGCCTGCGTGAGGTCCACCGCGGACTTGGCTTCCTTGAAAAGATCCAGAGGCCTGGTGCGAATCTGCTGGGGTTGAAGCTCGACGGAAATTTTGTTTACCGGTGCCTTACCGTTGGGATGCGCCGCGAGCATGTCCGCGCGAAACGCGCCGGATTGAAACGAGGCGAACCACGGGGCCGGGCCCTGAAAAGTGACATCGGCAACGGTTTTGCCTTGAAACATCTGGCGCACAAAAACAATTTTGTCGCCTTCCTTACGGAAGCCCACGCAGTCGGCGATCATGCCTTTGCCAAGAATGGCGGCGAGCTTGGGCGCGAAATCGCGGACCTGGTAGGTATGCGGGAACAAGACCAGATCCGGCTTGGCGGACTGAATCACCTGGGATAAAGCGAGGCAATAGCCGTCGGGGGTATAGGCTTCGAGCAGATCATGCTCGACGAGCAAAACCTCGGCGACATTTTTCGCGGCCACTTCGGCGGCGAAATTTTCGACGCCTTTCCCGATGACCAGCGCGCTGACGGCGCCGCCGGTATCGGCGGCGAGCTGCTGGGCGGCCACCAGCGTTTCAAAACTGGTGTTATTCCACTTGCCTTGGCGCTGCTCGGTAATCACCAGGATTTTCATGGTTGGGCTCGATTCATGAGACCGGCGTAACGCGAATCAGATGACGCGGGCATCGAATTTCAACTTCTCCACGAGCTTGGTGGCCATCTCGTTGGGCGTACCGGTCAAAAATTCGGTCTTCTTCGTTTTCGTGGGGACGTAAATCTTTTCGATTTTTTGGGTGGCTTCAGACCTCGCGCCCAGCGACTCCGGGGTGATCAAAGCTATCTCTTTTTTCTTGGCGGCCATGATGCCTTTGAGCGTAGCGTAACGCACCTTGTTGATACCGGATTGAATGGAGAGCACCGCGGGCAGCGGGCATTCGATGTGCTGAAACCAGCCAGCTTCCAGTTCCCTCTTCAGGCGCAGCTTTTTTTCCTGGACTTCAATCTGCATGATGATGGTGGCGTGCGGCAGGTCGAGCAGCGCGGCTACGAGCACGCCGGTCTGGCCGAAACCGTGATCGTCACTTTGCAGCCCGGTGAGAATCAAATCGGCATTTTCCTTGCGCAAGGCTTCGGCGATCATCTTCGCGGCACCGAGGGGATCAAGCTGCGCGAACTGGTCGTTGGCAATGTGCATGCCGCGGTCGGCGCCCTTGGCGAGAGCTTCCTTGATGGTTTGCTTTACGCGTTCGGGGCCCATGGAAAGCGCGATGACTTCGCCGCCATGCTTTTCCTTGAGGCGCAGAGCTTCTTCGAGCGCGTAGCTGTCGGGCTCGTTCATCTCAAACCCGATGTCCGCTTCCTTAATCCAGTTGCCGGCGATAGAGAGAGGCGCGTCCTTGGCGGGAACCTGCTTGATGCAGACGATAATTTTCACGATAGCTTTCCTGATTAAAACTTTTAAAAACTGGCCGGACTTATTTTCCGCTCCAGCGCTTGAAAATCAAAGCGGCATTGGTGCCGCCGAAACCAAAAGAATTCGACAGGGCGTAATCCACCGTAGCTTTACGGGCGACATTCGGCACGTAGTCCAAATCGCACTCCGGGTCGGGTACTTCGAGATTGATCGTCGGGGGTATCACCTGGTCTCGCAAGGAGAGCACGCTGATGCCAGCTTCCAGGCCTCCCGCGCCGCCGAGCAAATGGCCGGTCATCGATTTGGTGGAACTGATGGGCACATGCCTGGCGCGCTCGCCGAATACGCGCTTGAGAGCGCGTGTTTCGATGACGTCGCCCAGCGGCGTGGAGGTGCCGTGGGCGTTCACGTAGCCAATGTCTTCCGGGGTGAGGTGGGCGTCTTTAATGGCCGCACGCATGACGCGGAAAGCGCCGTCGCCATTTTCGGCCGGCTGGGTGATGTGATACGCGTCGCCGGACATTCCGTAACCGACAATTTCAGCAAGGATCGGCGCGTCGCGTTTCTGGGCGTGCTCGAGAGACTCAAGAATCAGAATTCCGGCGCCTTCGCCGACGACGAAGCCATCGCGTTCCGCATCGAACGGGCGGCTGGCGTGGGAAGGATCGTCATTACGCGTGGAGAGCGCTTTCATGGAAGCAAAACCACCCACACCCATGGGAGTGATGGTGGCTTCCGTGCCTCCGCAAATCATCATTTCCGCGGCGCCGCGTTCGATAATCTTGAAAGAGTCGCCGATGGCATGCGCCGAAGCCGAGCACGCCGTAGCAGTAGCGGAGTTAGGGCCGCGCGCGCCGTAACGAATGGAAATGTGACCGGAGGCGAGATTCACAATAGCCGAGGGAATGAAGAAGGGAGAGATGCGCCCCGGGCCGCCCTGCATCAGCTTGATATGCTCGCGCTCGATGATGTCGAATCCACCGATGCCGGAGGAAACGTAGACGCCCACTTCATCAAGATCGGAGTTTTCCCGTTTCCAGCCGGACATTTTGATGGCAAAATCCGCACCCGCCAGGGCCACCTGGATAAAACGGCCCATTTTTTTCAGTTCTTTTTTTTCAATCCAACGAAAGGGGTCGAAATTTTTAATTTCGCCGCCGATTTTGCAATCGAAACCGGTGGTGTCAAAGAGCGTGATGGTGCCAATGCCACTTTGTCCGGCAACGAGGTTGGCCCAGCTTTCCTCGGTGCCGATACCCAGCGCGCAGACCAATCCAACACCCGTCACAACTACACGGCGAGTCAACTTTTTAGCGCTCCCTGTTGAGGTGATGAGACCGTGACTTACTTTCCCTTGGAGTGCTTCTCGATGTATTCGACGGCGTCTTTTACCGTGGTCATTTTTTCGGCGTCTTCGTCGGGCACTTCAATCCCGAAGCTTTCTTCGAAGGCCATCACCAATTCGACCTGGTCGAGCGAGTCCGCTCCCAAATCATCCACGAAGGACGCTGTGGGGGTGACTTCCGCTTCATCGACGCCGAGTTGCTCGACAATAATCTGCTTAACGCGTTCTTCCACACTGGCCATTCCTATGTCCTCCGCGATGTGCTGTTGCTTGGTTTGCCCTGTTACCGTGCAGGCTCAAGGTCGTACTTGGAAAATCAGTTTCGTTCCGTCGGGCGTAGGGCCAGCGTACGGCTCAATTTCGATGGCGCCAGTAACCCGTTCATTCTAGTCACCGCCTCCTGCAAGGTCAACTTTAACGGCCCGCGAGAGGCTGTTTTGCCAACAAATCATGCCAGGTACAGTCCCCCGTTGATGTCCAATACGTGTCCGGTGATGTAGGCGGCTTCGTCGCTGGCCAGGAAAACAATCGCGGCAGCGACGTCGCGCGGCACACCCAGGCGTCCGAGTGGAATACGAGCTTTCAGCTCATCTTTCACCTTGTCGGACAACACGCTGGTCATGGGGGTGTCGATGAAGCCGGGCGCCACGGCGTTGACGGTGACGTTTCTGGAGGCAATTTCCATGGCGATGGCTTTGGTCAGCCCGATGAGACCAGCTTTGGCGGCAACGTAATTGGCCTGTCCGGCGTTGCCCATTTGCGCCACGACGGAAGCGACGTTAATGATGCGACCTGAACGCGCACGCATCATGACGCCGAGCGCCTGTTGAATGCATAGATGAGCGCCGGTCAAATTGGTGCGCAGCACGGCATCCCAATCGTCAGGCTTCATGCGCACCGCCAGGCCATCGCGGGTAATGGCGGCGTTGTTGACGAGAATGTCCAGGCGGCCGAATTTGTCCATCACCTGCTTGAATCCGGCTTTCACTTGTTCGGGATCGGCCACGTCCATTTTTACGGCCAGCGCTTCGCCGCCCGCAGTGGTAATCTCGCCGACCAGCAAAGCGAGCTTTTCTTCGGAGCGCGCGGCAACGGCCACTTTCGCGCCGGCGACAACCAGGGCCTGTGCGGTGTCCCAGCCAATGCCTTGAGAGGCACCGGTGACCAGCGCAACTTTTTCTTTCAAACTAAACATCGCAGAAACTGCTCCCCTGAAACTACTTATGCCATCCTGAAATTGTCGATTTCGTTTATTTACGCGGCATCGGAGCGCGCGCCGGCAATTTTCTCCACGGTCTTCAGCAAACTGGATTCATCTTCCACATTCAAAGTAGCCACGGAGCGTTCAATCTGGCGCAACAATCCGGTGAGCACTTTGCCGGGTCCTACTTCCACGAAAGTGTTGACGCCTTCCTCAATCAGCAGGCGTACGGACTCTTCCCAGCGAACCGCGGTGGAAACCTGGCGCACCAGGGCTTCACGTGCCTTGTCGCCGGTTTCGATGGTGTCGGCGTCCACGTTGGTGACCAGCGGAACGCGAAGCTCCGCAAAGTGGGTTTTCTCGAGGTCGCGGGCGAGTTTTTCCTGCGCGGGCATCATCAAGGCAGAATGAAACGGTGCGGATACTGCAAGGATGGTGGCGCGCTTGGCACCGGCCTGTGAAGCCAGTTCCACGGCTCGTTTTACGGCGTCGGCATGGCCGGAGATAACGGTCTGCTCGGGAGAATTCAGATTCGCGGGACCGCAAATTTCGCCGTTGGACGCACGCTTGCAGACATCGATGACGACCGCGGGAGAAAGTCCCATAATGGCGGCCATGGCGCCTTTGCCCACGGGCACGGCTTCCTGCATGTAGGTACCACGGTTACGCACCAGGCGCACGGCGTCAGCAAACTTCAGCGAGCCGGCAGCGACCAGCGCGGAATATTCTCCCAGGCTGTGGCCAGCGACAAAATCCGGAGCGAGGCCCTTTTGTTCCAGCACGCGGTATGTGGCGATTGAGCAAGTCAAAATGGCCGGCTGAGTATTGGCGGTGAGTTTCAGCTCTTCTTCCGAGCCTTCGAAACATATTTTCGATATTGAAAAGCCCAAGGTCTCGTCGGCTTCATCAAAGACAGCCTTGGCGACCGGATACACACTTGCCAATTCTTTGCCCATACCGGGATATTGAGAAGCCTGTCCGGGAAATACGAATGCTACTTTGCCCATTTTTGTTTTCCTGTCTTTCCAGTCTTGCGCAGCTTAGGCGCGCACGCCGGAACGGTCTGGGTGTACCGCAGCGGCTGAAAGCTCCTGTTCGATTTTGTCGTTCATTTGCGCACGCGCGAGACCCGCGGCGACGCGAATAGCATTTTTGACGGCGTTGGCGTTGGAGCGGCCATGGGCGATGACACACACGCCGCGCACACCGAGCAGCGGCGCGCCGCCGTACTCGGTGTAGTCGATGGTCTTTTTCAGGCCTTTCAGGGCGCCGCGTGAAAAAAGGAATCCCACCTGGGAGGCCAGAGAGCTTTGAATGGATTTCTTGAGAAGGCCGAAAATCTCGAGCGCCAGGCCCTCGCAAATCTTGAGGGCGATATTTCCGACGAATCCGTCGCAGACGATGACATCCACGACGCCGGAAAAAAGATCGCCGCCCTCGACATTGCCGACGAAGTGAACGGGGCTTTTCTTGAGCCGAGTGTAGACTTCGCGGGTCAATTCGTTGCCTTTGATTTCTTCTTCACCGACAGACAAAAGGCCCACGCGGGGGCGACGGCTTCCAAAAGTGGCGCGGTAATAGTTTTCGCCCATGACGGCGAATTGCACGAGATGCTCGGGTCTGGAATCGACGTTGGCGCCCACATCGAGCAAGACGGAGATGCCGCCTTTGGCATTGGGGAATGGCGCCGCCAGAGCCACGCGGTCAACGGATTCCAGGGTGCCCAGCAAAAAGCGCGCAACGGTCATGACCGCGCCGGTATTTCCGGCACTAACCAGGCCATCGGCTTTGGCTTCGCGAACGAGCCGCACGGCAACGTGCACGGAGCTGTCCTTTTTCCTGCGAAAGGCCTGCGCGGGGTGATCGTCCATGGTAATCACTTCGCTGGCGGCCACCACCTCAATCGGGAGGGAGTCCGGCGAGTGCCTGGCGAGTTCGGCGCGCAAGGCATTGGCCTGACCCACAAGCTTAACGCGCACGCCGTACTCTCGTGCGGCTAGCACACTGCCCTCCACCTCGGGCCGGGGCGCGTGATCTCCGCCCATGGCGTCAACAGCGATCGTGATCATTGGTTTTTTGTCCGCAGGTTACGGGAAAAGAGCGAATTACGCCGGCTCTTGGGCGGCTTTCCCTTTGTAATAGCCACAGTGGGGACAAACCTGGTGCGGTTGCTTCATTTCGTGGCAATTCGGGCACTTGCCGAGCGCCGGCTTGGTCAAAAAGTCATGAGCCCGCCGGGTGCTGGTGCGCCTCTTGGAATGCCGTCGTTTTGGGTTAGGCATGGCACTACTCCTTATTCCGCACGCTGGCGGATACTAACGGGCTTCATGCCCGGATTCTATTGTTTTTTCAGCCAGTCCTGCTTGAGGCGCGCGAGAGGGGCCAGACGTGGGTCCGTCGCGTGAGTCTCACACCGGCACTCTTCGTGGTTCAGGTTGGCGCCACAGTTGGGGCACAAACCGCGGCAGTCGCTCTGGCAAATCACTTTCAAGGGCAACGCCAGGAGCACCTGCTCCTTCACCACATCGGCCAGGAAGAGTCCTTCACCCTGGAAAAACCCAATCTCGGTATCGTCGTCCTTCAGCCGGTCTTCTTTGGGTTTCTCATCCTTGGGCAAAGGGGCGTAGAAAAGATCAAAAGCACGGTTAACATCTTCCACGACGGGCTCGAGGCAACGCGCGCATTGCAGCTCGATTTTCGTATCCAGCTGGCCCTCGATGCGAATCTGGCCCTCGAGCAATTCAGCGGTGGCGGTTACTTCCAGAGGGTCGATTTGCTTGATCTCCGCGGAGTGGAAATCGACGCTTCCCGGGGCGTAGGTCTTCCGGATGCGTAGCTTGCGAACGGCAAGGTCCTTGACGTCAAGGAACATCTGATCAGCGCCTCCGCGCGGAAATAGTGTTTTATCATTATTGATTCGCGGAGCGAGCAAGTCAAGGAAACGCCGCCTTTTGGCGGTCAACGGGCCCCGGAATGGCCATTTTGCGGGCCCAGAGACGTAACCAACTGGGTAAATCCCCCAACTGAACTTGATTCCCACCACGCCATCTCCTCTAAAATAGAGAGGCCCGGCAAGCCGAAACGGAGTTCACGATGACCGAAGCCTGGAAGACTTGGGAAGGTCAGACGGTGGATGGCTTTCTGCTGCACCAGTATCTGGGCGGCTCGGACCACAGCGCCGTTTACCTGACGCAATTAAACACCTTCCCGCAGCAAAACGTAGCCATCAAATTCATTCCCGCTGACGCGGCGGCGGACGCGCAACTGGCAAGGTGGCGCGTGGCCGGTCAGCTGAGCCATCCAAACCTGCTGCGACTGGTACGCGTGGGGCGCTGCCAGGTGGCGAACAACGACGTTCTTTACGTGGTGATGGAGTACGCGGAGGAAGCTCTTTCGCAGATTTTGCCGGAGCGCACGCTGGAGCCCGCGGAAGCACGGCAGATGCTGCAATCGGTGCTGGACGCACTCACGTACCTGCATGGCCAGGGACTGGCGCACACGCGCATCAAGCCCGGCAACGTACTTGCGAGCGGCGACCAACTGAAAGTCTCGAGCGATACGCTGTGCGAAATCGGCAGCGCGCCACTGGTGAAGACACCTTCCACGATTTATAGCGCGCCAGAATCCGAAGGGGCGCCCATCTCGGCAGCCGCGGATGTGTGGGGGCTGGGAGTTACCGTTGTGGAAGCGCTGACGCAGCGGACCCCGGTGGTACGCAGCCAGACGCGCACGGAATTTCCGGTGCCGGAGACGATCGCGCCGCCCTTTCTGGAAATTGCGCGCCGCAGCGTGCAAGCGGATGCTTCCAAGAGGGCCAGCTTGCAGGAGATTTCGTCGCTGCTGAATCCAGGCGCCGCGGTGAAGCGCGAACCGAAGCGCGATCCCAACCTGCTGCCGGCCACGGAGCACGTTACTCCGGCGGAGCCCATCAAGAAGAGTCTGGCCGCGCAGCAAGCCACGCTGGTGCCACGGGCGATGACCGGAGCGAGCGAAGCGGTGGTAGTGGAGCCGCGACGAAAATCGCATGTCACCATCACGGTGCTGGCGGTGATTTTTATACTTATGGCCATTCTGCTGGCGCCCAGAATGCTCAACCGGTTTTCGCAACTGCAACCTCACGCCGATACCGTCCAGCCATCCATCGCACCGGCATCGGATGTGCTTGATTCGCCGGACAAAAAGAACCAGCAATCCATGGATAAGACCATCAATGCGCTGAAACAGCCTCCAGCCGGCGTGGTGTCCAATTCTTTAAACAAGCCGGCGAGTGCGGCGGTGGAACCGCGCGAGGTGAAACCCGCGAGAACCGAGAAGCATAACCCGGGGCGCGGCGCGGTGGTGTACCAGGTGGTGCCGGATGTGTCGCAGCGGGCCCGTGAGACCATACTGGGCACGGTGCGGGTCAATGTGAGAGTGCACGTGGACGCCAACGGCAACGTGAGCAGCGCGGAGCTGGGGAATAATGCCAACAAGTATTTCGGCGATCAAGCAGTCGAGGTGTCGCGACGCTGGACGTTTACGCCGCCACAAGTGAACGGAAGCAATGCCGCGAGTGAATGGGTGTTGAGGTTTGAGTTTAGTCCCACGACGACGAAGGTTTTCCCCACGCAAACCAAGCCATAGACAGAATCAGTTCCATGAGAGGGTGGACCCCGTGGCCCGCCATCATCCAAGTCCTTTGAAGCGCGTTGCATATCGGCAACGTTAGAGCCATCTCCGACCTTCTAACATTTGTGTGAGAGCTGCGATCAGAGGTCCGGAAGCGTACACCCCGATGCGCGTTTTGGATTAAGATACTTGCCCCAGCGCTCATGAAGCTGCCGGCCGACAGTTCGCAGGCCGGGCAGCAAGCGCAGGCTTTCCCGGACGCCAAGGAGCTCGTTTGCGCACGACGCTGAAGATTGTCCTGCCGCTCATCATCAGCGTAGCGGCCGTTTCGCTGCTTTTCGCGGCTTACCAGGTGCGCACGGAGAGGCGCATCCAGCGCAACGACTTATCGCGGCGCGCGGAAATATTAGGCGAGAGCCTGCAGGAAAGCGTTGAGCCGCAACTGGATCACGGGCGCGAAAAAAATCTGCAACGCCTGGTTGATCGCTTTGGGCAGCGCGAGCATTTGAGGGGCGTGGCGGTTTACGACACCGACGGCAAGGTGCTGGCGATAACTCCCGGCCTTTCGGCGGTGTTCATGTCACGGCCGGCGAGCGCGACGCGCGCGGTGCAAAAGGATACGGGGACCGGGGAGTTCACCAAGGTTGACCGGCAGCCGCTGCACATTTACGCGTTGCCATTGCATGTGGATGCGAAACCGGCAGGCGTACTGGTGTTATTTCACGACACCACCTACATCGACACGCAATTGTCCCATACGCTGCGCGATGCGCTGCTGAACGCCCTGATTCAAACATTGCTGATCACCGGCCTGGCGATGATCCTGGTGCGCTGGACCTTCACGAATCCATTGACGCGCACAGCGAAATGGCTGCGGACCATGCGCACCGGCCAGACGCATACGCCCCCGACACTTCCGGAAGGCGAAATTTTCGATCAGCTGCACCATGAAGTGGCGCATCTGGCCCGAGATTTAAACGCGGCGCGCGCCTCGGCGGAAAAAGAGGCGCGGTTGCGGGACAGCAATGCGTCGCAGTGGACCTCGGAACGGCTGAGAGTAAGCCTGCGAAATAAACTGAAGGACCAGCCGCTGTTTGTGGTCTCCAACCGCGAGCCGTATATGCATGTGATGAATGAGAACCGCTCCGTCAGCGTGATGGTGCCGGCGAGCGGACTGGTCACCGCGCTGGAGCCGGTGATGCTGGCCTCCAACGGAACATGGATCGCTCACGGCTCGGGCAGCGGAGATCGCGAAGTGGTGGATGCGCACAATCGGCTGAGGGTTCCGCCGGATCATCCGAATTACACGCTGCGGCGAGTGTGGCTGACTGCGGAAGAGGAAAAGGGCTACTACCAGGGTTTCGCCAACGAAGGGCTTTGGCCACTTTGCCACATCGCGCACACGCGGCCAATTTTTCGGCCCGACGACTGGCTGCATTATCAACAGGTGAACCGACACTTTGCCAACGCCGTTCTTGACGAGATGGAAGGCACCGAGTCGCCCATCCTGCTGGCGCAGGATTATCACTTTGCGGTGCTGCCGCGTATGGTGAAGGAGGCGCGACCGGACGCACGAGTGGCGATTTTCTGGCATATTCCGTGGCCCAATCCGGAAGTGTTCGGGATTTGTCCGTGGCAGCGCGAACTGCTGGATGGTTTGCTGGGCGCGGACCTCATCGGTTTTCACACACAGTCGCATTGCAACAATTTTCTTGAGACGGTGGACCGCGCGGTGGAAGCACTGACGGAATGGGACCGCTTCGCGGTCAATCGCCAGGGCCACGTCACGCGGGTGCGCCCCTACCCGATCAGCGTGGCATTTCCCGAGAAGGGCGTGACGATCAACGACTCGCGCAACGCCGGTGAAGAGCGCGCGGCGTTATGTGCGGAGCTGGGCGTGGAAGCGAGCCTGCTAGGCGTCGGCGTGGATCGTGTGGACTACACCAAGGGGATCATCGAGCGGTTCCGGGGGATCGAACGCTTTCTGGAATTGAATCCGGCATACCAGCGGCGATTTGCATTTGTGCAGATCGGGGCGCCCAGCCGCGTAGAAATTGAACGCTATCGCGATTTCCTGGACCAGGTCAGCGCGGAAGCGGAACGCATCAACGTGAGATTCCAGGCGGGCAGATGGAAGCCCATCGTGCTGCTGCGAAAACATCACTCCCATGAAGAGATCGATCGCTACTACCGGGCGGCATCGGTGTGCCTGGTGACTTCGCTGCATGACGGCATGAACCTGGTGGCCAAGGAATTTGTGGCGGCGCGAGACGACGAGCGCGGCGTGCTGATCCTGAGCACCTTCGCCGGGGCCGCGCTGGAACTGGGCGATGCGTTGCTGATAAATCCTTATGACGTGCAGCAAACCGCGGAGGCCATCCATCGCGCGCTGGATATGCCCGAGGAACAGCAGGCGTCACGCATGCATCACATGCGGTCGCAAGTCCGGGAGCACAACGTGTATCGCTGGGCTGCCAACCTGTTGTCCGACCTGACGGAGATACGCATTGATGGCCTGGAACGCGCCGAAGTGCCCAGCGACCGCGAACCGCTGGTTTGAGAAACCCCTGCATTTGACGTTCAACCATTTATGTTAAGGAACTCACCGGCTATGTTAAGAGGGATGTAACAAAAGTACGCGCAACTACAGGTTTTTCCGTAGCGAACTTCAAGAAGAAATGTAGCCAGCAAAAAATTTCTTGCCGCTGGCACGAGATTTACCCGCCGGTGCACAACCTCGTTTCCGACGCCCTCATCCAACGAACGGAGCAAAGAGCAAATTCGTTTTGCTCAAGCGCGGCAAAGAGCAAATTCGAATTGGCTGGGTGTGGTGTGTTTTTGCAATTTCATCGACCGTTAGGAGACCTGCTATGAAGCACGTGGCATTCTTACTGCTATTTATTTCAAGCTGTGCAGCATGGGCGGTTCCCGCCGCATTGGCGCAGGACGACACGGAACACGTCCAGGTGGGCGTTTTCGCGGACTATCTCCACTTTTCGCGAACGGATTCCGATCTGCTGGGGCTGGGCGGCCGCGCTTCATTCGTGGCCTACAAGCGACTGAAATTTGAAGCCGAAATGGCCTACGACTTCAACAAGACGTTCACCGAAGGTTTCAGCGACAATTCCACAGGCACCGTAACCTTCCAGCGCACGGACCTGCGCGTGTTGCACGGACTGTTTGGGCCGCGCATCAATCTTGGCAGGCATGCGATTCAGCCGTTCGTCACGGCCAAAGGCGGATTCATCAATTTCCGGCTGGACAATGCTCCCGCGACTTTTGGAACCTTCACCAGCACGGTCTCCGATCTGCGACGCAACGACGTGATGGGCACTTTTTATCCCGGCGGCGGCCTTGAGGCGCATGTGGGACCCATCGGGCTGCGCCTGGACGTGGGTGACGAAATGTATTTTAACAACGGCGCGCATCATAACTTCCGCGCGACATTCGGCCCGGTGATCCGTTTCTAAGACTAAAAATCATGGCAGCTTCAATAACCCAGGCAGAAAAGGCGGTGGGTGAGACCTCCGCCTTTTTTTGTCTGCCCGCATCGGATTCCGTTTTGCCGCATGCTAAACTCCTCTGGCCCAGTTTGAGGAGCGCTCCATGAAATGGACACCAGGCGGCGAAAGCCCGGACATCGAGGATCGCCGCGACGACAGCGGGGGCGGCGGTGGCGGCGGGTTTCAGTTCGGGGGCATGCATATCGGAATCGGCGGAGCGATTATCCTGCTGATTCTCAGCTTTGTTTTCAAAACGAATTTTTTCGCGCTGTTGAGCGGTGGGCCCGGAAGACCTGGAGGACCGCCCCCTGCGGCGTTGAACCGCCCACATACCCCGCCCGGAACGTCGGCGCGCGACCAAGCTGAAAAACCGCTGGTCCAGTTTGTTTCCTTCGTCCTGGACGATACGCAGAAAACGTGGACCACTATCCTGCCGCAGCAAACAAACCGGCCTTACCGGCACGCCAAGCTGGTGTTGTTTCGCGACTCAATCCAATCGGGATGCGGTGGCGCGCAATCCGCCACCGGGCCATTTTACTGTCCGCAGGACGAGAAGGTTTATATCGATCTGGGTTTTTATGACGAGTTGAAGCGGCGATTCGGCGTGCCCGGGGAATTTGCGCAGGCCTACGTGCTGGCGCACGAAATCGGGCATCACGTGCAGAAAATCCTGGGAATTGAAGCGCGCGAACAACAGATGGTGCAGCAAAATCCGAGTTCGCGAAACGCCATGTCGGTGAGACTGGAATTGCAGGCGGACTGCTTCGCGGGCATCTGGGCGCAGAACACGCAGCAACGCGGCCTATTGGAACAGGGCGACATCGATTCCGCGCTGGGCGCGGCGGCGGCGGTCGGAGACGACCGTCTTCAGAAAATGGCCACGGGGCACGTAAATCCTGACTCGTTCACGCATGGCAGTTCGGCACAAAGAACGTCGTGGTTCCGCAAGGGATTCGACAGCGGCTCGATAGCGTCTTGCAATACCTTCGGGCAACAGTGACGTTTGCGCCGTGAAGACGGTCATGCGTTTCATTTATCGATGTTCAACAACTCAACGACGCGCTGAGAAATCTTCCGATTGCTAAGCACAGCGGCCGCTTACAAGTCGCCCCGGCCGAATTGTTCCTGATGCTGCCGCAGCAGAAACTGATCCGTCATGCCGGCGATGTAATCGCACACAACAATGGCGCGTGGGGCTTGTGTGGCGGCATCTTCGTAGGATGCGGGCATGGACCCCGGCGACGAATCGTAATGTCTGAATAGTTCTTCCAGGCAGCGCACGGAACGATCGCGATCTTCGGTGATCGCCGGATGGCTGTAAACGTGCCCGAAAAGGAAGCGCTTCAGTTCCGCGCTCAGTCGACTGACTTCGTCGCTGAATCCGGCCAGCCTGCCGGGCGCATGCCGGATGTCCTCAATGTCTTTCACGTTGGCGCGGCGCACCTGCGCCTGCGTAGTTTCGATCAAATCTGTAGCAAGATGATTGAGCACGCGCTTCAGCGCCTCATTGAATTTCAATTTATCTCGCGCGGCGGGGTGTTCCTTTTCCACCGCGGCGCAGGTGCGGCCAAAAAACCCGACTTCATTGCTCAACGCCGGAATGTCAAGAAGTCCCGCTTCCAGCGCATCGTCGAGATCCGCGGTGTCATAGGCAATCTCGTCCACGCAATCGATGAGTTGTGCCTCCAACGGAGGGCGCAAATCGAGAAGATATTCGTCGAGCTCCGGAAAATCCTCGCGCCGGTACTCGCGAGAGTGTTTCACGATGCCTTCGCGCACTTCGAAGGTCAGGTTGAGGCCGGGGAAATCCAGGTAACGCTGTTCGAAATGCTCGACGATGCGCAAAGCATGCAGATTGTGATTGAAGCCCGCGCCATGCGCGCGCATCAGTTCGTCGAGCTTGTGTTCGCCGGCATGACCGAAAGGCGGGTGGCCAATGTCGTGAACGAGCGCCAGGGCTTCGGCAAGCGCCGCATTCAAGCCCAGCGCGGCGGCAACGGTGCGGGCGATTTGCGCGACTTCAATGGTGTGGGTCAGGCGATTGCGAAAATGATCCGAGAACCGCATGGTGAAAACCTGCGTCTTGGCTTCCAGGCGGCGGAAGGCGCGCGCATGAATAATGCGGTCGCGGTCGCGAACATATTCACCGCGGTAGGGATGCGCGGGCTCGGGGTAGCGCCGGCCGCGTGAATTCTCGGCCTTCATGGCCCAGGGCGCGGTAGAAAGCAGATGGGATTGGGCTTGGATGCGATACTCCGGTGGACGAAGGCTGCCGATCGTCCTTCTATCTATGATGGGGCAGAAGCCGTGCGAGTGCGAGCGCCAGCGGGGATTTTCGAAGTCACGAGCGAGTTCAGCGCTGCTCCGTGGTTCAGGACTTCGGCAGCGAAAGAGTACCCAGTCCGCGATCCGCTTCTTCCGATATCGTGGAATCTGGAAATTCCTGCTTGATCTGCTGGTACACGGTGGCGGCTTCCTGCGGCTTGGTTTGTCGCAGTGCTTGCGCAAGCTCCAGCAAGACCAGCGCCCGTGGGACAAAAATGGAATGCTTATCAGCGAGGGCGCGGAGCATTTTGACGGCTTCGTCCGTCTTGCCGGTGCGCGCATCGATCACCGCGATCTGGTATTGGGCCATGTCCGCAAGCTCCGCATCGCCGCCGGAACTGATTTTGCCAAGTTGCTCGAGGGCCTGATTGTGCTGCTCCAAATCTTCCAGGCTCAACGCGTAATAGTAGCGGGCCAATTTGCCGGGATTCGTGGCGGAATATTTTTTGGCTACTGCATCGAATTTCTGGGCAGCATCCTGAGCGCGCGCGGTGTCAGTGGGATAAGAAGGCTCGTTGGGATCGACCGGTTCTCCGGGCGCGGGCGGCCCGACTCGCGCGCTGTAGGCTTTCTGCGCGGCATCGAAGGCCGCGGAGGCTTCGACAGTCTTGCGATCAATGTAAATGCGCCAGCCGCCGTAGATGGCCGCCACCACAAGAATGGCCAACAGAACCGCAAGGGTGAGCTGACCGTGGGAATAAACCGCTTCCGCGCCGTGCTCCAGCGTTTCCTTGATTTTGTCCTGTTTCAGCTCTTTGCGCGAAATGTGATCGGGCACAGCGTTTCCTCGCTTGTTTGGAAGCAATAATCGTAGCACAGTAGGGGCTGTCCGCTCATGACCCGCATCTCTGCCTGCTTGATTACTTTCAATGAGGAACACAACCTGCCTCGCGCCCTGGCGTCACTGGCGGGCGTGGCCGATGAAATTGTGGTGGTGGATTCGGGGAGCACGGATCGCACCGAGGCGGTCGCGCGCGAGTACGGAGCGTCTTTTTTCTACCGAGCGTGGTCCAGTTATGGAGAGCAAAAGAACTTTGCGGCGGAGTGCGCGAAATATGAGTGGATTTTTTCCATGGATGCGGATGAAGAGCTGAGCAGCGCGCTGCATACTTCATTGCAGCAATGGAAGAAATCGGATCCTAAATTTCCAGTGTACGAGGCGGCCAGAAAAACGTGGTACCTGGGGGCGTGGATCAACCATTCGGGATGGTATCCGGACTTTCAACGGCGGCTTTACGACCGGGATGAAGCGCGATTTTCAGGAATCATCCACGAATCGGTGCGCTTTGTGGGACCGCCTGGAAGGCTGCAGGGAGATTTGCTGCACTACACGGTGCGTTCCTTCGAAGAACACCGAGCCAAAGTGGAGAAATATTCGGCACTGGCCGCGAAACAGATGCATTGGGAAGGCAAAAGATCGTGGCGCCCGGCGATGCTGGTAGCCACGCCCTGGCGCTGGTTTTATACACTGGTGCTGCGCGGAGGGTTCCTGGATGGATATCGCGGCCTGCTCATCTCCCGGATGGCGGCGCGTTCGGTGTGGTTGAAATATGCGAAGTTGGGGCAATTGATCAAGGAAAAAAAGCTTGAACACAAGCGCGGGCCGAGTTCGTGAAAATTTTGTTCGTTGATTTGGAGACGGAATGGCGCGGAGGACAAAATCAGGCCCTGCTTTTGCTAAAGGCTCTGAACGCGCGCGGCGACACTGCGGAACTGGTTAGCACGAAAGGCTCCGCGCTGGGAAAACGCGCGGCGGGTAGGCGGGTGAAGGTTCATTCAGTCGCCCGGCGCGCGGTGAGAATGTCCGCGGTGTTGAAGATTCTGGAACTCACGCAGGACGGTTCCTTCGACGTGGTGCATGCCAACGAGGCTCACGCCGTGACCGCGGCGTGGCTGGCGAGAGCGCAGCAACGGGCAGCGCTGGTGATCTCGCGGCGTGTGGGCTACCCCCTCAGCAAAGGCCGAGTGGCGCTGGCTCGTTACCGGGCCGCGGCTCGAATCGTAGCAATTTCAAACTGGGTGGCTGAGCGGCTGGTGGAGTCGGGAGCACCGAAAGAAAAAATTGCGGTGGTTTACGAAGGCGTGGACATCCCGGCGATGCCTACGGACGAAGCACGGCGACAGGCGCGGGTGCGGTGGGGCGTACCTGATGACGCGCCACTGCTGGGCTCCGTCGGCGTGCTGCTTCCGGATAAAGGGCACGCGCTGCTGATTCGCGCGCTCGCGCATTTGCGCCGCGAATTCTCTGAATGCCGCCTGTTGCTGGCGGGCGACGGGCCGAGCCGGCCGAAGCTGGAGGCATTGGCGAAGGAACTGGGCGTGAGCGAGGCGGTAATTTTCGCGGGTTTCGTGACTGACATCGAGGAAGTGTACGCGGCGCTGGATATATTTCTGTTTCCGTCGTTTTTTGAAGGGTTGGGAACTTCTCTTCTGGCGGCGATGAGCCATGAAATTCCGTCAGTGGCATTCCGGCGCTGCGCTTTTGGAGAAATTATCGAAGAAGAGAAAAGCGGGCTGCTGGTGGAAACCGGCAATGTAGAAGCTATCGTGCGCGCGGCGACACGGCTGCTGCGGGATACGGAGTTTTCCCGCGCCATGGGACATGCCGGGCGAGAGCGCATCCAGGAATTATTTTCGAGCGAGAGAATGGTAGCGGAGATGACCAAGGTGTACCGGGAGGTTATCGGAAGAGAGCGATGAGAAGCGGAAATATCCAGTGTAAAAAGACCGAAGCGCCGGACGTTCGGTGCGAAGTCACGGCGCTTCAGGCCTCAGTAAAATTTTGCGCTAGTTTACTGTTTGTCCCTATTTCCAGCGGTCCCCTCCTATCCGCCTGCCGAATACGTCAAGCGTTTTTGAATTAAACAACCCATCGTCCTTTGGCTTCCAGGAACTCCACGCCAACCGCAAAGCCTTCGCCTTGCAGTGGCTGGCAGTAGGCCACTCGAGCCGAGGAACGAAACTCTCCAGTGCGCGAAGCGAACATCAAGTTTTCGCCTTGCTCCCAGCGCCGCACGCTGACCACGCGGGCGCCGCGCGCGCTTACATTTTCGGTAAAAGTCGATTCGGTGCCGGGCAGCTTGCGGTGCCCGTCGAGGATCACCGGAATTTCCATGGGAATCCGCTGCTCCGTGCGGTGATAGGTAAACGATCTGTTGCGAAGGGCCATCGATACTCACAAGCACGCCGCAATGCGCGTGAGATTTTGTACGTTGCTGTTGCCGTGATTTTTCATGCGATACAGAGCGCGATCCGCCGCGCCCAGCAATTTTTCAGGGGTGTCGCCGTCTTCCGGGAAGCAAGCCACGCCGGCGCTGACGGAAAGCGTCGGGGCTTCTTCTTCCGAGGACAGGCGCTCGCGAATACGGGAGAAAACGCGCGTGGCGATGTCGCCGGCGGCTTCAGGCAGAACCAGGGCGAATTCGTCCCCGCCGTAGCGTGCGGCGGTGTCAATGGCGCGCGAATGATTGCGCAGGACTTTTCCGAGGCGCACCAGCGCGCGGCTTCCGGTCAAATGCCCGAAGCGGTCATTGATGGTCTTGAGGCCATCCATGTCCAGCAGGACGATGCTGAAAGGACGTTGCGTGCGGCGCGAGCGATCGAGTTCCGCTTCGATAACGCTGATGAGACGGCGATAGTTGGCCAGGCCGGTAAGCGGGTCGGTGACCGCCATGGAACGCACTTGATCGAACAGGCGCGCCTGGTCCAGCAGGGCTCCGCCAAGCATCACGACGTAACTGGTGGTCTTGCTCAATTCCGCCAGAAAAAAGGGCCCGTCGAAAAGCTGGCGGGAAAAGGCCGCGGACACGTGGCAAACCACGTTGAGCGAGGCCACGATAAAAAGCGAATAATCGAACAGCGAAGGCGGCGTGTGAGATTTCCTGTCGCTCCGCAGGCGCTGATGGAAACAGACGGCAGCGACGAGAAAGAGCCCTCCGGGAAGAAGGTCCCAGGGGCGAGACAGTATGCTGGCATGCTGCGCGAGCGGGGCCGAAGGAGCCGCAAGAAACGCGGCGCTGGTGACATAGGCGGCGATGGCAACCACCAGCAGCGCGCCAGCGGTTTCCCGGCTAGGCTGCCGCGCGGTGGGCATATAGCGTTCTACGGCGATAGCGGCGAGGAGCAGAACCGCCAGGAGCGTGCGGCTGACCATCCAGCCCATGGGAATGCGTGAGAGATCCACATGCCCCGACGCGAGGGCCTCATTCAGGCCAAAGTAGCCGACCGTCTCGATGATTCCGGAGAGTACAAAGCCAAATGCGAGGATGAGAGCGGTACGGTCATGTGTGCCGCGGAAGCGCACCAGGGCGTTAGCGGCGTAGCAAAAGCTGATGAGCGTCCCGCCAACCTCGAGATACAGGTAGGTCTGAGGGGAGCCGGCAAAGCTGGCCTGGCGGAGTTCCACCATCAGCGCGGGGAAAATGGCGACAGCGATCAGGCTGGCGCTGAAAATGACAATAGCGCGCCGATTGTCGGCGGGCTGGTTAGCCCGGAGATACCCGACGATTTTGCCCCAACCGCCCACGATAACCCCCAAATGCCTAAGAAAGCCTAACAACTCCCTAGGAATGCAAGTGGGTGCCCTTTCAGAGGCAAAAGGGGGATGTCTGTAAAGTACTAAAAAGAAGATATTTACAGGAAGGTGCGCGAATCAGCGCGGGGGTGCTATTTCGGGGCGAGACACGTGAAAATCGGGTCTGCTGGAAGTCAGCTACGAGATATTTCTAATGTTTCGTTGTAGTTAACCCGTTCCCTAGGCCAGTATCATTGCGGAATCGCGTAAATCTCAGTATGAGACTGTCTCAGGTGAAAACTGTAGGTCGGGTTGACTAGACCTTTGGCTTAGGAGGCGGCAACTCTCGAGCTACCACCGTATCCGCGAAGCCACATGCGTTGTGCGTTCCGTCGCAAAAGGGCTTATTCATGGAACGGCCGCAGCGGCAAAGACCAATGGCGGTGCGGCCCGCCAGCCCAAACGGCTTGCCCTGCGGATCCACGATTTCGAAATCACCTTCAATGCGAAGCGAGCCATTATTGTTCACGGTTATTTTTGTAGCCGCCATTTACACTCCTCGGGTTTCGTCGTGACGACCAGTTTTTCGGCCGCGAGCCACGCGATCAATATTTGGGAACCGAAGGATCCACTTCGTCGGACCAGGCGAGAATTCCGCCCTTGAGGTTAAGTATCTTACGGAAGCCCGCCTTGCGCAAAAAGTCGACGGCTTCCGCGGAGCGCTTGCCGCTGCGGCAATGGGCGACAATCTCGCGTGAGGAGTCCAGTTCGTGAACACGGCGCGGCAATTCGCCGAGCGGGATCAGGTGACCATTGAGATTGCAAATCTGAAACTCGTGCGGCTCGCGCACATCCAGGATGAAGAGATCGTCGCCGCGATCGAGGCGCGTCTTCAGTTCGCGCGGAGTGATTTCCGGAACCTGCACATTGGACGCCGGCGCTTCTTCTCCCCGCACGCCGCAGAATTCGTAGTAATCGATCAGCTTGGTGATGGTGGGATGGTCGCCGCACATTGGGCAACTATGATTTTTGCGCAGCTTCAATTCGCGAAACTTCATCGCCAGCGCGTCGAACAGCAGCAGACGCCCCGCGAGACTCTCGCCGGCACCCAGCACCAGCTTGATGGTCTCCATGGCCTGGATGGAGCCGACAATTCCCGGAAGCACGCCAAGAACACCGCCTTCCGCGCAGGAAGGAACGAGGCCTGGAGGGGGAGGTTCTGGATACAAGCAGCGATAGCAAGGCCCGTCAGGCATCCCGAATACCGTGACCTGCCCTTCGAATCTAAAAATAGAGCCGTAGACATTGGGCTTGCCGAGCAGGATGCAGGCATCGTTGACGAGGTAGCGCGTGGGGAAATTGTCGGTGCCGTCGACAATGATGTCGAAATCCTTGAAGAGTTCGAGGGCGTTTTCGCTGGTCAGCTTGGTTTCGAAGGTTTCAATCTGTATGTCAGGATTCAGATTGGAGAGACGCGCCTGCGCGGCAGCCGCCTTGGGCTTGCCGACATCGCTGGAGCCGAAGGTGACCTGGCGCTGCAGATTGGTGAAATCCACGACGTCGAAATCGACGAGGCCGAGATGACCAACGCCCGCAGCCGCGAGGTACAGGCCCAACGGCGCGCCCAGGCCGCCGGTGCCAATCAACAGCACCTTGGCGTTCTTGAGCTTCAACTGACCATCCATGCCGACTTCCGGCATGATCAGGTGACGGCTATAGCGAAGAATCTCTTCGTTGGATAGCGTAGTTGCTTTGGCAGCTTCAGGTTTTCCCGTAGCAGGCTGAGGCGCTGGAGACTGGACCTTGGTAGACATTGGCTATTTCCCTTTTCTGCAAAATCGTTTCATTTCGTGCTTGTTGATTTTCCGCGGAATCCCGCGCAGCGCTAAACCTTCCTCCGGCGATGGAAGGCACA
Source organism: Candidatus Acidiferrum sp. (assembly GCA_036496505.1). Classification (GTDB taxonomy): domain Bacteria; phylum Acidobacteriota; class Terriglobia; order Acidiferrales; family UBA7541; genus Acidiferrum. The sequence continues at coordinate 31,587 of DASXLA010000068.1, forward strand.
ATACTGATGGTGTCCCCGTCTTTTGTGGGCGTGTCTTCTTTCTTCAGATAGCGGATGTCCTCATCGTTTACGTAGACGTTCACGAAGCTACGAAGTTTGCCCTCTTCGGTAAAGAGATGCTTGCGCAATTCCCCGAACTGCCCGGTCAACTGGCCCAGGGCTTCGCCTACGGTTTTGGCGGAGACGTCGGCGGAATCTTGCTTGCCGGCGAAGACACGCAGAGGCGTGGGGATTATCACTTTTACAGACATCTAAGCTCCTTTTTGCGGCTGCCATGCCTCGTCAGAAAGCGGCCTGCTGCAGCCCAATCTCTTCGCACTCAAAATCGGTACGATCATCCGCGAGGCGCCAGGAAGTCATCTCTTCCGGAACCTTGTTGGCCACGCTCACAATGATGTAGCTGTACCACGGCCAGGCGTGATCGCGATCATACTGGCTGGGACACGCCGGATGATCCGGATGCGAATGATACCATCCGACGACCTCGAGGCCGCGGTCGCGGGCATCTTTTTCCGCTTCGAGAACGTCCTGACTGGTGACGGAGAAGCGGTTTTGTGGCGAGTCTTCGCGGCGATTGATCAGCGGGTGGACTGCGTGAATTTCGCGATAGACGCGCCGGTCGGCTACTTCCGTATCGCGCCCGAGGAGCGCGCCGCAACATTCATGCGGGTAGGCTTCGGCGCCATGTTGACGAATGCTGTCGGCAAGCTCGGAACTCATTTTTAACTGCGCTGCATTGTCCATCGAGTTTTTACTCCTCGTCCCAGAAGCGCTCGCTGAGATACTTGGCCGCGGAATCCGCGAATACCGTAACGATGACGGCGTGCTGACCGGGGGGAATTGTTTCTGCTACCTGCAAGCAGCCCAGCAAAGCGGCCGCCGCGCTGGGACTCAACAGCACACCCTCTTCGCGGGCCGAAATTTTCACCATGCGGTACGCGGCTTCCGTGCCAACTTCGATGTTTTGGTCCGCGAGGCCATCGTCGTAGATGGCCGGACGCAAAGCGGAGGCCATGTGCTTCCATCCTTCGAGGCCGTGAAAAGGGGCGTCCGGCTGCAAGCTGATGCAGCGGATGTGGGGATTTAATTCTTTGAGGCGACGGGTCACACCCATGAACGTGCCGCTGGTGCCCAGGGCCGCGACGAAATGGGTAATGCGTCCAACGGTCTGGTCCCAAATTTCATTCGCTGTGCCGTGGTAATGAGCGAGCCAGTTGGCGGGATTGCCGTACTGATCGGGATAGAAGTATTTGTCGGGATCGGCGGCCACTATTTTCTGCGCGCGGCGGATGGCGCCATCCGTAGCTTCGTCCCCCGGAGTAAGCTCGAGTTTCGCGCCGTACGCATCAAGCATGCGCTTGCGTTCGTGCGAAGCGCTGTCCGGCAAGCACAGAGTTACCGGGTAACCGAGGGCCGCGCCGATCATGGCGTACGCGATGCCGGTGTTACCACTGGTGGCGTCTATGATGGTTTTGCCGGGTGCTAACGCGCCGCTTTTGATACCGCCATGAATCATGCTTAAGGCTGGGCGGTCCTTCACGGAACCGCCGGGATTGAACCATTCCGCCTTGCCGCAGAACTCGATATGTTCAAATTCGCGGCCGATGCTCGCGAGACGTAGCAAAGGCGTATTGCCAATGCGGGCCAGAATGGATTCGCCCACAGGGTTGAAGGGAGCCTGCATTTTACCCGGCGCTGACGTCATGAGTTTCGTAGCCAACAACGTGGATTCCACTTCGGTTCCCATTAACCCGAGTATCGAGCCGGGGATAAGGATTAGATGCCATAAGGCGTCCTACAGATATAAACCGGATTGCGATGCGCATGATAGCTCGCTACCCGAGCTTCGGTCCATGCCAGCGGCCTTTACACCTTTACGTTCACATCGTAATCTGAATTCCACCATGTGGAATATTACCGATCGATTTGCTCCCAAAGCCATCGAGGGACTGGCGGCGCTGGGATTTGCAGTGGGCAGCACGCGCGGCGTGGTGCGAGTGGAAAAATATGGCGCGGGAGCGGAGTTTCGACAGGGCACGGACGGTCAATACCAGTTCACGATTCTGCCAACGATCATGCTGAAGGGGCAGTTCACGCGACTGTGGGACGCCGGGTATCAGAAATTTTTACTGACCGACGAAGGACTGAAATTTCCCGCGCTGGCAAGCCACCTCGAAGGGCTGCGCAAATTCAACGAAGAGCTGCGTACCGCTCTGGGGGTGCCGACTTTCTACAATGAGGCCATTGGCTCGGTGAGCCAGCTCAGCGTGTATGACCGCGTCAAAGGGCGCGTTGGCGATGTGCCAGATGAGACGGTGGGAGCGCATAAGCCGGACATTGAGCATTGAGGCCGGCTGCGGTTCGCGGCGGGTGTTAAACCTTCACAGGGCGTCCTGAAGCTGGTGGCGGAACTGCTCCAGGTTGACGCGATGCTTGGCCGCTTTTTTCCTTCCGATATAAATTACCGGAATATCGCAGCCGAAACGTTGCTCCAGAGTGGCATCACCATCGATATCGACTTCGCGGACGGTGGCGCGAAACTCTCGAAGGAGTGGAGCGACAGCGCTTTTAGCTTCTTCACACAAGTGGCAACCGCTGCGCGTGTAGATGGTCACTTCCGGCCCGGCATTCCCTCTTTTCGCGGCTGGCTCAGTCATCGTTCTCGCCCCTAAACGCATCTTAAGCGGTGGCCCGGCCGGCCGCCAGTCCGCAGCATCTCTGGCTGCGAAGACAGGCATAATAACTGTCAGAGGATTCACGCTTATGGGCAGGGTCGTGGCGTTGATGGACGACATTTTTTTTCAAATGAAGGTGGCGGAGACCGCCAAGCATCTGGGCATTGAGTTCAAGGTGGCCACGAACGCGGAGGCGCTGATGGGTTTGTTGGAGCCGCGGCCGCAACTGGTCATCGTAGATCTGAACGCGCGCAGCCAGCCGATTGAAGCGATCGTAAAGCTGCGCGCGGCGGCGAAAGATATTCGCGTGGTGGCGTTTCTTTCGCACGTGCAGCGAGAACTGGCGGAGCAGGCGAAAAATGCTGGTTGCGACGAGGTGATGCCGCGATCGAGCTTTACGCAGAATCTGGCGGAGATTCTGAGCCCCGCGAAGGCCTAGATGAAATTCAGAGCTGAATTTTTGCCGATGACACGTCGCCTGGCCTGGCCGGCGGCGCTTCTTGCTCTGCTGTTCTTCACGGTGGCGGGCATAGGGCGAGCGCAGGAATCCAGTTCGCGTCCGGGCGACGCGAACGGAGAGAGAACAAATCTGCCCAGCTCGCCGACGGCCAAGAATCGTCCTGCGTCGATAGCTCCCATGGGGAAGCCCACTGCGCCGAATGGCCCCTCCGCGGCGCTGCGCGATGTTTTGCTAGCGGCTTGCGCGCAAGATGCCGGCGGCTTTTCGAGATTTCTGACAACGCGCAGCAAAGAGTCCTTTGAGCGCATGAGCCCGGCGGCGCGCGTGGCGCTAATGAAGCGCTTCGTCCTGCTGAACGTGCCGGGTAAAGCGACGCAAGAAGCGAACCCCGCGGGACGGCCCATCGTACGCTGCGAAACGCCTGACGTAACCACGGAAATGTCGATTGGCGGTGCGGACGTGCGCGACAACCTGGCGTTTATGCCGCTGGAGCTGCGTGACGCCAACGATTCATCCGGCGAGAACGTGCACCAGATCAACATGGGCCTGGTGCTCGAAAAGGGGCAATGGCGTTTGCTTTCTTTGGGACTGCTGCTGCTCGATCTGCCCTCGCTGGAGGTGGAATGGGATACTGCGGAAGCCAACGCCAATGAGAGCAGCGCGTTGGAAAACGGCAGAAAGCTTGCTGAAGCGGTGGAGACGTACCGCCGAACCTATACAAGTTTGCCGGAATCGCTCACGAATCTGGGCCCGGTATCGCCGGTGGCTTCCGCGAGAGGTGTTCCAGGAAAAACTGCTTCCGCGACGCGAGAAAATGCCGGGCTCGTGGACGGCGACTTGGCCGCCGGCAACAAAGACGGGTACGAATTTCGCATCATCATCGCAGGGGCCAGCACGCTGGGCGCGCCGGCGAAGTATGAATTGTCCGCCACGCCTTCGGTCTATGGGCGCACCGGCAAGCAGTCCTTCTTTCGCGATACGGACGGAAACTGGCACGCCGGGGATCATCAGGGATCGGTGGGAAGTGGCGCCGACCCCAAAATAAATTAACGGCGGCGATCGAAAGGCTGCGACTGGCGTCAGCCAGTGATAGCGGCGGATGGTTGCGCGACGGCGCGATTTCGACGTGAGCGGCGCCAAAAGGTTCGCGCAAGCCAGCACAGCGGCACTATCAGAATGAGCCACGGGACGACCGCCACTACCACCGTGATCAAAGCGGCGATGCTGCCGGCCAGGACCGAGACAGACTCACGCAACGCGCTCCAGACTTGTCGAAAGCCCGTCGAACTGCCGGCTGGATACTGCACCCTGAAAGTGACCTCGACGGCAATCTTCTCCGTTTCATTGGCCAGAACTTTTCGCTGAGCCGTCTCACTGTCCAACTGCGACTGCGTTTCCATCAATTGTTGCTGAATTTGAATGAGGTCCTCAACCCTGGCGGATGGCTTCGCAAGCATGGCGCGCAGGTTGTCTCTAAAAGTGGCCAGGTTTTTGATTCTCGCCTCGGTATCGATGACCGCGGTGGTTTTGTCCTCGCGCTGGGTGGTGTGCTGCGCGATTTTGCCGAACTGCCGCAGCTGATTGAACAGTTTGTTCGCATCTTGAGGGGCAACTCGCAGCACGACTTTCGCGGAAGGCACGGAGTCTTCCGCGCCCGAGATCATATTGGAGGACACGACCTCGCATTGGATCGCGGGACAGAACGCGACCAGAGATTCGAAGGCCTTCTGGAGCTCCGCGCCAGATGCGATGACATCAAACTGGTCAGTTTCCGCGATGAAACGTTGGGCACTCGAGGGCGTGGGCGTGGTCGCGGCGGTCCCGGCCTGTGTCTGGCCAGTGAAGGCCACGGTTTGCAGGCCCCGATCGTTAAAGGCTCTCGGGGGGTGCGCAAACTTTTCGCAGCCCGTCGAGCTGAAGAAGAATCCCGCCACAATCAGGGTAAGGTATTTGTGTTTCATGGCTCTCCAATCCGGCAGCATCACAGCGAAGGGCTGAGTGGAAATATCCAGAGCGGCCCTGTTCATCCCGGTATTTGAACGATGGAGAGTGATTTTCTTGCAGGCGGGCGCGTTTGAATCGCTGCCCTAATGTTGTGTTTTGGACGGCTTTCGCCTTCAATTCGCCTTGCGTACGCCTCCAGTGGCGTCTAACCTTGAACGCTACCCGTCGCAGGCACGTATATCACCGTGAGGAGTCACCATGGCGTCTTCGGTCTGGAAGGGCTATCTGTCGTTCGGGCTGCTTTCGATTCCTATTCGTCTTTTCACTGCCGCGCGCGGTGAGCGCATCAGCCTCAATCAACTCCACGAAGTCTGCCACTCGCGCATCAAGATGCCGCTGTTCTGCCCCACTTGCGACCGCAAGGTGGAGCGCTCGGAAATCATCAAGGGCTACGAGTATGAGAAGGATCAGTACGTGCTCTTCAGCGATGAGGAACTGGACAAGATCGAGCCGGAATCGGCGCGGGCGATGGAGATTCTGGAATTCGTGAAGGTCGACGAGATCGATCCGCTGTATTACGACGCCTCGTATTACCTGACGCCGGAAGAAGAAGGCAAGAAGGCTTACTCGCTGCTGTTGAAGGCCATGGAAGAGTCCGGCTATGCGGCCATCGCTAAAGTGACCATGCACCAGCGCGAGCACATCGTGGTTATTCGCCCGCGGCCCGAAGGCATGACGCTGCACACCATGTTTTATCAAAGCGAAATTCGCGAGGTGGCGGAATTTTCGCACCAGGAGAAAGTGGAGCCAAAGGAGCAGGAAAAGAAACTGGCGACACAACTCATTGAGAGCCTGGCGGCAACGTTTGAGCCGGAAAAGTATCGCGACGAGTACCAGGAAAGCATGCGTTCCATGATTTCCGCCAAACAGAAGGGGCAGGAGGTTACCGCCACGGTGCATCCGCAACGGGCCCCGGTAATTGACTTGATGGACGCGCTCAGAAAGAGTATTAATGCGAAACCGGCGGCAAGCGGCAAGAAGCCCCCGTTGCGGGTGGTGCCTGCCGCGGCAGCGTCGGCGGCAAAAAAGTCGAGCAAGAAGGCCACGGGCTAGTTCCTGATGGGAACGACGGAAAGATTCTCGCGTATCGAGTTTCAACGCATCCTGGATGTGAGCGAGAAGCAGTTAAGCTACTGGGAAAAATTAAAACTGGTTGCTCCGCGGGAGAAGGGCTTCGAGAAGACCTACGACTTCCGCGACCTGATCACCCTCCGCACCGCTAAACAATTAATTGAAAAAGGAGTTTCCGCGCAGCGGCTGCAACGCTCCATCGTGGCGCTTCAGGAGCAACTTTCTGAAGTTAAGTCGCCCCTGACGGAGTTGCGCATTCGCGCGAACGGGCGCGACGTGATCGTGGAAAGCGCGGGCATGCACCTGGAGCCAATATCCGGGCAGATCATGCTCAATTTCGAGACCAGCGAGCTGAACGAAAAGGTTCACGTAATGCCGCAGCGCAGCCCCGCGGAATGGGTCACGCTGGGCGTAGAGCGCGAGGAAAGAAGCGAATCGGAGGCAGAGCTGGAGGCCGCGGAGGATGCTTACCGTCGAGCCCTGGACATCGAGCCGGGACACGTCGACGCGCTGAACAATCTGGGCATGCTTTCCTACGAGAGGGGATCTTTGGAGGACGCCACCATGCTCTTCCGGAGGGCGGTGGACCTGCATCCCGATCATATGCTCTCGCACTTCAATCTTGGCAGCGTGTTGGAGGAGAGCGGCAAACTGGAGCAGGCCCGCAGGCACCTGCGGATGGCGGTGCGTCTCGATGCGAGCCACGCCGACGCACACTACAACCTGGCCTTTGTATGCGACCGGCTGGGCGCGTACGTGGAGGCGCGCAGACACTGGCTGCGATACCTGGAGCTTGATCCGGACAGTTCGTGGGCAAACTACGCGCGGCAACGCCTGGCTCACAAAAAGTAAGTAGACAATCGTCTACTCTTCTACCTCGGAATCGAAATCGTCGATGGATGGCGGCGGAGCGTTCTGCTTTTCCAGCGCCTGGCGCAGCCATTTTTGCAATACCACAAGAAACACCGGCTTCACTTCGCGAAACGCGAGGCCCATGCCTAGAGTGGGCTGCGAGTAGATGACCGTGGCACTGGCTTCGAAGAAGTGATCGCCGGAAAAAATCTTCACGACCACCTGGGTACCGCGCTGCAGAGGATTTTTGGTGTCGAGATAACAGCCGTAAAGGCTGAGCTCGTGGACACGGGTTTTGTCGACGATCTGGGTTCCCGTGCGCAGCACTTCCGCGGGCGCTGAAAAGGGAAATCGCGGCGTGCGGCGGATGGGGGTTTCCATAGTGGTCGGGCCGGCAAGACTCCCGGCCTTGTGTTCGGTGAGCAAGGACTGGTCTCATCGTAGCGATGCGGCTGGAATTTTTTGTGACAGGTTCGCTGTAGGAATCGGCTTGATACCGCGTAGCGGGCACAACTATTTCAATGTAGGCGATGTTGCAGATGAGAGCGCTTTGGAGCGTGTCGATTTGCGCGTGCGCGTGAATTGCACTCGCGGTCGTGTTGAGCAGCTATGTTTGCCGCTTGCGCCCGCGCTTTGATAAAGTCCCAGTCGTATAGCGGTCGTATAGATTGTTGCGAGCGGAGGCTCCGCATGGCCATTCGGCAAGATTTACTGGACATCCTGGTGTGCCCCGTTTGCAAAACGCCGGTGAAAATGCTGGCGGACGGATCGGGGCTCAAATGCCCGACATGCAAGCGTGTATATCCGATACGCGACGATATTCCCGTGATGTTGCCAGAGGAAGCGAAAGTCGCAAACGAGTAGACGCGCCGTAGAAGATTGAGGCCCGCTCGAGCAAAGAGGCGTTAGGCTATACTGATTTTTGCAGCCCGCCGAGAGGGAACATCATGTCGTTACTAGACCCACCTGTCGAGAAACCCCACAAATCCCGGGCTATGGCTTTCACGGTGACGGCGCTGGCCGTTACCGTCATCATCATTCTGTATTTCGCGTTTCGCTACTACCCGGAAAAACGAGTGGCTGAACATTTTTTTGACGCGCTGGTGTCGGGCGATACCGCGACGGCGTATCAAATCTGGAAGCCGGGCAGCAGCTATGCGATGAAAGATTTTCTGGCGGATTGGGGGCCGGAAGGCTATTACGGCCCGGTGAAGAGCTACAAAATTTTGAAAGTACACTCTCCGATTGGAGCCAACGCGGTGGCGGTGCGAGTGGCGCTGAGTCCCTTTTCGCCGATGCCCGATGCCTCGGATGCGGAGAAAAGCCGCAAGACCCGGGTGTTGAGCGTTTGGGTGCTGACGAACGACAAGTCTTTTAGTTTCCCCCCGTAGTAGTGCCATCCTAAACGAATGGTAATTCCCAGTGAGCGCTGATCCGCGGAAGCTGCGCGTGGGTGTGTTGTTTGGCGGGCGATCCGGCGAACACGAAGTTTCGCTGGCCTCGGCGGCCTCCATCATTCGCGGGCTGGATCCCGAAAAATATGAGGCGGTGCCCATCGGCATCAGCAAGGAAGGTCACTGGCTCGCCGGTGCCGGCGCGCAAAAAATGCTGCCGGAAGTATTGAAGGCCGGGCAACGAGTGGTGATGAGCGCGGACCCCAGCGAAAGCGCGCTGATCAGCATGGATGGCGGAGCGCGCGGACAAAAGCTGGACGTGATTTTTCCCGTGATTCACGGGACTTTCGGTGAAGACGGAACGATGCAGGGTTTGCTGGAGCTGGCCGGCGTGCCCTTTGTCGGCGCGGGCGTGCTGGGCTCGGCCATCGGCATGGATAAGGACGTCGCCAAGAAATTGCTGCAGGTGGAGCGCATCCCCGTGGTGCCGTGGATTGCGGTGCAACGGGCCGACTGGGAGCGCAACCCGAAAGAGATCCGGCGAGCGATCGAGAAGAAATTCAAATATCCGGTGTTTGTGAAGCCGGCCACGCTGGGGTCGTCCGTGGGGATGACCAAAGTGCATTCGCGCACGGAGTTGGGGCCGGCGCTCGACCTGGCGGCGGAATTCGCGATGAAAATTATGGTGGAGCGCGCGGTAAACGCGCGGGAGATCGAAGTTTCCGTGCTGGGGAATCACGATCCGCAGGCATCAATTCCCGGGGAGATCGTGCCGCACCGGGAATTTTATGATTATGCGGCGAAATATCTCGAAGAGGGCACGCAGCTCCTGATTCCCGCGAAGCTGAAGAAAGCGGAGATAAAAAAAGTTCAGGCGATGGCCGTCAAGGCGTTTCGCGCGCTGGAATTAAGCGGAATGGCGCGAGTGGATTTTTTTATCGAGAAGCGCGGAGGAAAAATTTTCCTGAACGAAGTGAACACCATCCCCGGATTCACTTCCATCAGCATGTATCCGAAGTTGTGGGAAGCGAACGGAATTCCCTTCCGCGAACTGGTCAGCAAGTTGATCGACCTCGCGCTGGAGCAGCATCGCGAAAAAGCGCGGACGAAGTACCAGATTGAATTGCCGGAAGGCGCCGGCGGGGCCCTCGGATAACCAGCCAGCAGGCAGAAATGCATCACGCGCCGATTTAGCGCGCGAGTTCACTTAATCCAAAACGACAATCATCACTTCGCGTTTTCATCAGAGGATTTTTTGTCCCAGGCCGGAGAGGATCAGCTCCACGCCGAGCAGCGCGGTGCGGTTGTGTTCGTCAATGACCGGATTGATTTCCACGATTTCCATGGAAACCATGGCGTCGCTGTCGGCAATCATTTCCATCACCAGATGCGCTTCCCGGTAAGTAACGCCTCCGCGCACGGGTGTGCCCACGCCGGGAGCGTCGGAAGGATCGACAAAATCCATATCCAGGCTGACGGCGATGCCATCGGTGTCGTCGGTGGCGTATTTGAGAGCGTCGGCCATGACTTCGCGCATGCCGCGCTCGTCGATGTCTCGCATGGTGAAGACGCGCACACCGGATTTCTTGACCAGGCGGCGCTCCTGCATGTCGAGGTCGCGCACGCCGACGAGCACGATATTTTGTGGCTCAACTTTTGGCTTGAAGCCCAACAGGTCCACCAGCTCCGCCGCGCCATAGCCCATGACCGCCGCCAGCGGCATGCCGTGCACATTTCCGGAAGGCGAGGATTCCGGCGTATTCATATCGCCGTGGGCATCCAGCCAGATGTACCCAATCTGTTTTTTCTCTTTGCGAAAATGTGCGGCCACGCCGCTGACCACGCCGGCGGCGATGGAATGGTCTCCGCCAAGAACCAATGGCACAAAATTCTCTTGCAGCGATTTCTGAACGATTTCCGCCAGGTCCATGCAGGTCTCGGCGATTTCCGCCATGTACTTGGCGCGCTTTTCGCCATAAGACATTTCCTCCGCCTGCTTCACGGAGATATTGCCGATGTCTTCCACCTGATGACCAAGCTGCTTGAGGCGCGCCTGCAAGCCGGCGACGCGCAGGGCGGATGGCCCCATGTCCACGCCGCGGCGGCTCTGGCCCAGGTCCATGGGCACACCGATAATCCTCACTTTTTGCGCCATTGATGGTTCTTTCTGATGCGGAATCTAAGGGTATACCCGATAAATCATGCGCGGGAAGGGTATTACTTCCCGGATGTGCTCCGTGCCACAAATCCAGGCGACCGTGCGTTCCAGCCCGAGACCGAATCCCGCGTGCGGCACGCTGCCGTAACGGCGGAGGTCAAGATACCACTGGAAGGGCTCCACGGGTAGGTTGTAATCGTGAAGGCGCTTCAGCAACAGATCGTAATCATGGATGCGCTGGCTGCCGCCGATGATTTCGCCGTAGCCTTCCGGCGCGATCATATCGAAGGCCAGCGCGAGATCGGGCCGTTCGGCGTCCGGCTGCATATAGAACGCCTTGATGGCCGTGGGGTAGCGGTGAATCATCACCGGCCGATCGAATTCCCTGGAGATGACGGTTTCTTCATCGCCGCCGAAATCGTCGCCGAATTTCGCCGGATTCTGGTGCTTGTTCAAAATGCCGATGGCCTCCTCATACGTGATACGCGGGAAGGGAGCCTGCACATTTTCGAGATTCTTGATATCGCGCTTGAGAGTTTCCATCTCGACGGATTTATTGGCGAGTACCGATTGGACGATGGCGCTGACCAGGCCTTCGCCAAGGGTCATCATATCGCCAAGCTCGGCGTAAGCGGCTTCCGGCTCGAGCATCCAGAACTCCGTCAGGTGGCGGCGCGTTTTGGATTTTTCGGCGCGAAACGTGGGACCAAAAGTATAAACCTTGCCTAAAGCCATCGCGGTGGCTTCTATATAGAGCTGCCCGCTCTGCGTCAGGTAAGCCTTCTGGTCGTCGATGTAGTTCACTTCAAAAAGCGTGGAAGTGCCTTCGCACGCGGCCGGAGTGAACATCGGCGCGTCGGTAAGAATGTAGCCCTGGCTGTCCATGTAATTGCGGGCAGCGCGCACCGCTTCGGCGCGGATGCGTAGAATGCTGGCCTGGCGCGGGGTGCGAATCCAGAGATGGCGGTGATCGAGAAGGAAATCGACGCCGTGTTCCTTGAGCTGGATGGGATAGGGCTGCGCTTCGGAAACTTTCTGCAGGATTTGAATTTTTGAGACGCCCATTTCAAAACCGCCGGGCGCGCGCTGCTCGGCGCGAATTGTGCCGGTAACCACGACGCTGGATTCCTGCGTAAGGCCTTTGAGCGCTTCAAACGCCTCGGGATTTTCCTTCAGCGCGCAGACGCCCTGGATGATGCCGGTGCCGTCGCGAAAAATGGGGAACATCAACTTCCCGGATTCGCGCAGATTGTAAAGCCAGCCACGGATGGTGGCTTCCTGGCCGTCGTACTTGCCGGCTTCTTCGATGGAAATAATGGGCATTCTTTGGCTTTCCTAAAATCGTGAGGCTCACGGTCGATTCCAATCGTCCAATGCAGGCAGGACCGGTCCGAGCAACGTGTTCGCGTGAATCTATTTTAGCAGCGGAGGGTTCAAATGTTGAAAGGTCAGCGGGACGGAATAGCTGTTTAGCGCGCTGCGCTTGCCGGATAAAGCGATGAGAGCGCCCATGGCGGCGGCCTTATGGTCCGCGGTCCAGGGTGGCCCGATGGAGCGGCCCATGGTAGAAATGCGGCGTCGCAATCGGGGCACCTCTTCGCCAAAAGCGCTGCGAAGACACTGCGGAAGATCACGCTCGCGAAATCCCAACACTGGCAGGCCCAGGCGCCCGCATGCTTTGCAGAAAACCGCGCGAAAAAACTCGCCCTCCGCGGTATGAATCAGCGGGTGAGAATTCAGGATGTGAGACAGGTCCGGCAGCGCCCGCCCCGATGCCATAATCACCGCCGCACCGCAACGCGGAAGCCGCGTAGAGCCAGTTCGTCCATCAAATCGCGAATGGCGGTCACGGCAAGGCGCTCTGAGCTCGCAAAAGAATCGCGAATGAACTTCTCCGCTTCGCGAAGTTCCAGAGTCCTGGCGAAGTGATAGGGCTGTTTTGCGCGCGGATCGTCCGGGGCAATTACGGAGAGGCATCTACGTTCAATGATGGAGCCGGGGCCTGCGCCGGGCACCACGGCTACGAGCGCGCCCCAACCGGAATGCATGCGAATGGCGATGGCCGCGCGTCTCATGACCTCCGTCTTCTGCGGATGTTAATTCCGGATGCTAATTCCACTCTTCTTCGAATTGATCCATGGCGGCGCGGGCGGATTCCAGCAATTCAGGCGCACCGGGAGCGTCCGGGCCGGTTTTTTCTTTCAATTCCAGCATGATGGGAACTTTCTGTGCTTCGGGAGCGGTTTTGAGGATCTTGATGGCCGCGGGCCAATCGATGGTGCCGGCATAAGGCACGAGGTGTTCGTCTTTATCGCCGTGATTGTCGTGAAGATGGACGCTGGCGACCAGTTCGCGCATGGGCTCGAAACATTTTGCGATGCGTTCTTCCTCAGGGCCATCGCACAGATGGGCATGGCCAACGTCAAAATTAAAGCGCAGGCCGGACAAGCGCGTTTCGTCCACGAAAGTGCGCAGGTAAACAGGATCGCCCATTTCGCTGGGAGTATTTTCGATGCACAGCGTCACGCCGCAGTGATGCGCATGAAGCACTAGGTGCTCCAGCGTGCTGAACGCCGCGTCGCGTTTGCGCGGGTCCGCGGTTTCACGAGAGCCGCCCATGTGCAGAATCATACGGGCATAAGGCAAGTCTTCCGCGACATCGATGGCGCGTTTCAATTCATCCATGGCTTCGATGCGCCGCACGCGTTCCACTTCGCAAATGGAAAGCGGCAAACCCCCTTCGCGCGTGGCGCTGAGGTCCCGGCTGTTGGGAGCGTGCAGGGACTCCAGGGAAAGATGATTCGTGCGCAGCGCTTCGGCCATAGCCAAAATTTCCGCTCGAGAGGTGTAATCAAAATGGCTGCGCGAACAAAAGAGCTCCACGCCTTCGAAGCCGGCGTGCGCGATCTGGCCGAGAAGCTCGGAAGTCACCTTGCGAGATATGAAAGGGTAGGTCGAGAGGAGTCTGCGCATAGAGTTGGCTTAACGATTATATTCCCAGGTAGTGCATGGCGGCTGAGCAGTTGGCGCGATTGACGCGAGTCTGCTATGGCCGATTCCCTAAACAGTTTGTAAATGCAAAACCAAAATCAGAAGCCCATCGCGGATCCCTGGTCGCGTGGATCGGCAGCTCCCAGGCGGTCGCCGCTCTGCGGGTCAATGGCCACGGCGTTGACCAGGCCGATGTGGCCGCGGCGCTTGGTGGCGTAACCACGGGCGTTCAGAGCCTTCTCGAAAGCCGGCGAAAACTCCTTCTCCAGAAAAACTTCATCGGGCAGCCATTGGTGATGGAAGCGAGGAGCGTTGATGGCCGCCTGGGCGTTCATGCCGAGCCGCATCCAGTTGATAACCGTCAAAAGCGTGGCAGAGATGATCGTCGGGCCTCCGGGTGAGCCGGTGACAAAACTCAGCTTGCCGTCTCGCAGCAGCATGGTGGGGCTCATGGAACTGAGCGGGCGATGATTTGGCGCGATGGCATTGGCGTCGGATTGAATCAATCCAAACAATACGTTGGGCACGCCGGGCTGCGTGGTGAAATCGTCCATTTCATCATTGAGTAAAAATCCCGCGGTGCTGGTGACATGCGAGCCGTAGCTGTCGTTCAGCGTGTAGGTGCTGGCCACGGCGTTGCCCGCCCCGTCCACCACGGAGAAATGCGTGGTGTGCGGGCCCTCGCCGAGACTCACGAGAATGTCGGGTGCGGATTTATTTCCTGCGGAGATTCCGCACACATGCGGGCTGCCCGCTTTCACGTCTTTGCTGGCACGCTGAGGATCGATGCTGGCGGCGAGTTCCCGGGCATAGCATTCGGCGGTGAGCCCGTCGACCGGAACGCGGGAATGATCGGGATCGGCCAGATACGCGGCACGGTCGGCAAAAACACGGCGCATGGCTTCCACAACCATGTGCACGCTCTGCGGATCGTCCCAGCCTTTCAGGGGAACCTGCTCGAGAATATTCAGCGCTTCAATAATAGCCACGCCGCCGGAGCTCGGCGGCGGCGAGCTGAGAACATCCCAGCGATGGCCGTTGATTTGATAATGGGTCTTGACGATTTCACGAATGATGGGCTGGTAGTTCGCCAGATCTTCGGCGGAGATGATGCCGTCGTTGCTTTGCATGTCGGCGACAATCATGCGCGCGGTTTCGCCGCGGTAAAAATCGGAAGCCCCTTGTGTGGCAATACGCTGCAGCGTGGCGGCGAGTTCAGGCTGGCGAAAAATTTCGCCCACCTTGTAGGGCTGCCCGTTATTCAGAAAAATTCGCTTGCTGACGGGAAATTGCTGGAGACCGGATTTTTCTTCGTCAAATTCGCGCACCAGTTTTTCAGTGATGGGAAATCCATCCTTGGCAAGGCGGATGGCGGGCGCCATGACCTCGGCGAGTTTCATGGTGCCGCGAGTCTTGAGCGCTAATTCGAGCCCGGCAACCGTGCCGGGAACGGCGACGGAGCGATAGCCGAGAGTGCTGGCGTCGGGAATGAGCTTGCCGTCCTTGATGTACATATCGCGCGTGGCTTTGCCGGGAGCCACTTCGCGGTAATCGAAGAAATTTGTCGTTCCCCCAGTCAGGCGCACCAGCATAAATCCGCCGCCGCCGATATTCCCCGCGGCGGGTTCGACCACGGCCAGCGCGAAAGCCACCGCCACCGCCGCGTCGACGGCGTTTCCGCCGCGTTTCAGAATTTCTACGCCGGCTTGCGAGCCCAGCGCTTCGTCGGTGGCAACCATGGCGTGCGCGCCGCGCACCGGCTGCTGCGGCCAGTGTTCCGGAGGGTTTGGCGTCGCAGCGGGGTGATTCTGAAGTTCCGCGGCGGTTTGCGCGTTGGTAGCGGTGGCTGGGAGCATCAACAAAAACGTCAGCAGGCCATACGCGCGGAAAATGCTTTTGGCACCCATCGCGGGACACTGTAATGGATTGGAGAGCGGAGCGCAAAACTTCGTTCTTACAAAAGCAGAATGTCGCACAGCCTACGACCCTAAATGGGGGGAACCACGGGTATGATGCGCGACGTTAGTTTTCGCCGAGGAATTCGACGGAGGGCGGCCCGGGGAGCAGGCCTGCAGCCGTGCCGCGGTTGATCAGCTCCGTGACGGCCCGCTTGCCGCGGTCGCCGTAGCCCAAGGTCCATTTATTGACGTACATGGCTACAAATTTATCGGCGGTGTCTGTTTCCATGTCGCGCGCGAACTGCATGGCGTAATTGAGCGCTTCCTCGCGATGATTGAGCCCGTACTCGACACTCTCGCGGATGGTGCGCGAAATCTGGCGGCCCAGCTCCGGCCCCAGCGAACGGCGCACCGCGTTGCCACCGAGCGGCAACGGCAGGTTGGTCTGCTCATGCCACCACACGCCGAGATCCAGGACGCGGTGCAGCCCGAGCTGCGGGAAAAGCAGCTGGCCTTCGTGAATGAGCAATCCGGCCTCGACGGTTTCCGATTGCACCGCGTCGAGAATTTTGTCGAAGGGCATCACCACGGCTTCAAAGTACGGCTCGAAGAGCTTGAGCGTCAGGTACGCTGTGGTTTTCAATCCGGGAACGCCAATGCGTTTACCGGCGAGCTCTTCTTTGCGCAGCGGCGTGGACGACACCACGATGGGGCCGTAGTTCTCGCCAAAACTGGCGCCGCAATCCAGCAGGATGTACTTGTCCCGCAGCGAAGGGTAAGCGGCGAAGCTCACTGCGGTAACGTCGTACGTTTCGCTCAAAGCAGCTTCGTTGAGCGTCTGGATATCCGAAAGCACGTGCGTGTACTTGTAGCCCGGCGTGGCCAGCTTGTGGGTGGCCAGGGCGTAAAACATGAAAGCGTCGTCGGAGTCCGGCGAATGGGCAAGCTTGATTTCCATAACTTGTTTTTCGGCGCGCGGCGCTGGCTGGGTGGCAGGCATGAGCGTGATCTGGTCCTTTTGATTTTGCCGGAACGACCCGGTTGGCTCCGCCACTGTCTCTGGAGGCAACTACGCGCCCTAATTGGCGCTGGTCAGGGACGGTGCGGGAGAGAACCTCTGGCGTCTACGCAGGGACTCGCGTGCCGGAAGCCGGAGCGTTTTCGCAGGCACAGCCTAGCACATTGCAGGGGTGACAACAAACTCGTTGATGAAGGCACCAGCGCACGAAAAAACCCCAAGTGACCGAACAGTTTATCCGTGTTTCAGAGCCGACTACCGGTCGTCGACACATATTCATACATGCCAAACATGCGCAACGGCCAGCCTTGCTTCACCGGCTATTTCGGCGTGCAACTCCTGCTGCTCAGGCAGACGTTTGCAAATTATTGAACTTGCTCGCTCCTCCGCATCATCACCACTTTTCCACCTGGGCCTACGCGTATCTTTTTATGCACAGTACCAAACGGTAGTTTGTTGTCATCGCACGTTCTTTAGGTTGGGATAGAAGGTGCTGTTCCAACTTGGGTTACCCGGGCAGGTGCTGGATGAGAGTTTTGGTGCTGTGGGCGGCAGTGGCGGTTTCCCTATTGTTCCCTTCGCTGGGCAAGGCGCAGAACACCGGGCGCATTGAGTGCGCTCGCAGCGACGAATATGTCTACCTGTACAGCTCCATCACCACGCTGCAGGTGCGCGCCACGCTGCAATGCGGCGAACTGGTCTACATCACGCTGCGATATGAATACTACTACGGCGTGAAAACCGCGAAGGGTGAGACTGGCTATGTTCCCCAGGCCAGCGTGGTGGTGCTGAAGGACGAGCCCGCAAACGGCTCGCCAACTCCCCTGACGGAGTTGCCACGGGAAACCACACATTACGATCAGCGGCCACGCGTAGCCGCTGCGCCTCCACATGTGGCGCCCGGCTTCATGTTGGCAAAGGACACCGTCGTGCACGTAAAGCTGGTCAGGACCATCTCTTCGGCCACTGCCCACATCGGCGACCCCGCGGATATGGAGGTTGCCGAGGACGTTGTTGTCGACGGTGTTACCGTTTTGCCTAAAGGCTCCAGGGTCACCGCGGTCATTGCGGAAGCAGAACCCAAGAAACGTTTCGGGCACGGAGGCAAACTGGCAATCTCCATGACCTCCTTGCGGCTTGCCGATGGCCAGCAGGCGCCGCTGCGTAGTTACGAAGAAAGCTCCGGCACGGCCAGCACGACTCATATGGGCTCGGGAAAAGACGCCGTGATGGCTGAAAATTCCGAGTTCACCGTGCTCGTCGACGCTGACGTACATCTGAAGCGCGAGGATTTCGAGAATTCGAAGAGTGATTCGCACACCGATAACGCGCCGACTGCTCAGAGGTCTCAGCCGCAGCGATAATTTCCCAAATGTGCGAGAGCGCATGGCGCTCGCATATACTGGAATTCGGGCCACTCGTTCGAATTCCCGATGACGCAAAACCACCTGAAGCGCTGTGCCCTTCCCTTCTTCGCAGGATTTACCGGCGTCGCGCTGCTGTCTTGCGCCCTCTTAGCCGCCCAGACCGCGCCCCCGGAGCGCCAGGTGAAGGGCAACACCATCACCTCGGAGCGCGACCCCAAGGTGCAAATCCGGCTGCCAGAGTCGGTGCAGTATGTGGGCGCGGACCGCTGGGTACTGTACCGCATCGCGGATTGCGAGCTGCACGCGTTCGTCGAAGCCGACGCGCAGAAAAATGTGGATCGGCTCTACTGGGTGCAGTTCGAAGCCTACCTTCCCTCGAAGCCGGACCTGCATCACACTTATGATTCGCCGCGACACGCGACCATTGGCGGCTTGGATTTTTACGTGGACACCTGGGTGCGATCCAGGGACGAGACCATGAAGCCGGGCTCAGACCGCGAGCACATCGAGGCGCTCATTCGTTCCAAGGGCTACGTTATGCCCGCGGGAATGATGTATGTGCGCCTCGTGCACCTGCTCGACGAACAGAAGCGCAAAGAGTTGATGATCATTTACGGCGAGGATCTGGCTCCCACGGGCCTCACCGCGGCCGACCTGCGGCAGGGTGGCAAAGCCTATGATCAATGGCCGGTCATCGAACAGGGCCTGGTTCAGCGAGCGCAGGAAAGAATCCTCGTCGAGCAAACCGGCCAGTAGCGATTCGCCAGCGCTGTGGCGCTGGCGCAGATGGATCGAAATAGTGCCTTCGGCGCGGGCCCTGGGTAGCTTGCTGTGGTTAGAAAGAAACTAGAAAGACAGCAGGCGGCTGAAGAACGAGCGGTAACGCCGTAGACCCTGCCTCAAATCTTCGGTGGAGACATTCTCGCCCTGGTCCCATTGAGCTTCCAGCTTGCTGCGTTCCTCCGCGAACACTTCCGCAAGGCGCTTCATTGTGCCCGCGACCAGCTTGTCGGCTTGCTCCACGGCGTGGCGCGGCTCATCGACGAAACCCACTTGAATGGCGTCCCAGCGAGCGCGCAATTCGTTCGCTTCGCTTCCGGAAAAGAGCGGCCCGGCCTCGCGTTCCGCGGCGGGAGCGGGAGCAGCTGCGGCGCCACTAGAACCAGTCCTGCCTCTGTCGGTCGAAATGGCTACGCGAGAAGAATCCGGCGAACGCGCATCCGTTTCGATTGGTGCTTCGGTGATGGCAGGCTTGGACGTCATTTGACTGGTTCCAGCCAGATCCGCCGTGGTGAGTTCTGAATCGGGCTTGTTTACTGCACGCTCTCGGTTCGTGAATTCTTCGGTCATGAAGGCTCCTAACCTGTGATTGATGTTTCCAAGCTTGTGGACTAGGCGCCGGCGGCGCGAGCGGTTGGCGAACGGGTCAGTTCGGGTTCCTCGGCCAGTTCCGTGAACAATGTGCGGTAGTGAATCATGGCCTGCCGCATATCTTCCGTGCTGGCACGCCCTTGTGAATGGCGCAGCGAGATTTCGTGACCGGCCCGAAAGTGTTCCACGACGAGCGGGTGATCTACGGAGACGTCGGCAGCGCGCTGATCGAAATCGGTGACGGGATAGCCGCGGGCCGTCATGATGCGTTGAATGAGTCTATCCGCCTCGGTCAGCGCGCCCTTGGGGTCGTCTACAAACCGGCCCTGAATCTGCTGCCATGTGGCCACAAAATCAGCGCGGGCGGCGGGTGAGAGCGGGTTTATCTTGAAGCGGTCGACCCTTCTCGCCAGTTTTTCCAGCTTGGCTTCGGCCTTCGTCTTGCTCCCGGTTTCTTCAGTGGTCCGATTGTATTCCGGCCCGAAACGCGTCTTGAGTCTCTGGCTACGTTGCTTGGTGGCCACGTAAGCAATCGCGCCGACAACGATGATGGCGCTGACAATCACAGCGACCAATGTGGCGGTGCTCATAGCGGATTCCCCTCATACGGTTAATACTCCTGCCCCGCAACATCCTTCAATCCGCATATCCGTGTAGTGGCGCTCGGCCAAAGGTGTAGCGCACCGTCTGCTGGTTCTAAGGGATTTTTGCGGGGCCAAAACAGAGCAGTGCCAGCCGAGTCAGCCGTTGCAGCTTGAGTGTTTACGTGGCCAGGTTTGATGCCATTCGCACGCGCTCACCAGGACGCCGCGGTGCCCGCCGGCACGGAAAGGCGATCAGGTTCCTGACCTCCTGGAGCTGTGGATATCTCCCCAATGTCACTTTGCGGCCTGGAGGCTAGTCGGCTGGAAATACCCGGCGTCAGTTTGCGAATCAGGAATTCCTGCAGAAGATTTGTCGCCGCGCTCGTTCCAATTCCGATCAGGGCGTTCTCGAATGTCAAAGACACTCCGTCGCGATCACTGGCAGGGTAATAAAGATTGGAGATCCCGCCGGCGGCCAGGCCTCCAAGAATTGCGGAGTAATTCACTTGCCTGTGGCCGTTATCGCCCTTGCACATCACCGAGCTGGCAATCGCATACAGCACGCGCGATCGCACACTCCCGGTACCCTTATAGAAATAGCGCGGGTCCTGCTTGAGGAGCGAAGGGAGGATGGCGCTCCCAATCAAGGTGCCGGTGGCCCCATCCGCATACACGGCCCCATAGCGTTTTGCGTAGCCTTGCGCGCCTTGTCCGTATCCGGCGAAATTATTTTGCGCCTGCTGCACGCCGGCAATGGCCCCGGTCAAGCCGAAGTTCACCGGATCGATAAGCATTTTCCAGGCCAGCTCGAACTTCTGTTTGGAGCTGAGCGGAGCGGCGTCGGGAATGTAACTGACATAAAAGTTCGGAATGAGCCCGAGCGCGCGCTGCTTCTCTTGCTCCTTGACCTGGTCGTGAGCCACCTCGGTCGTTGAAGGTGTCACGCGCATTTCGGTGAGCTCCGAGGCCACCGCCAGGGTGATCTTCGGAATGGTGTAAATGTCA
Organism: Candidatus Acidiferrum sp.; assembly: GCA_036496505.1. GTDB lineage: Bacteria > Acidobacteriota > Terriglobia > Acidiferrales > UBA7541 > Acidiferrum. Next base: position 52,435 of record DASXLA010000068.1, read on the forward strand.
CCGGAATGCAAATTGCCGGACAGCGTTTGCGGCGCAAGCCCCCGCGAGGAAATTTCCAGCTGAAAAGGTCCGGGAGCAATATTGGTGAGAGAGAAATTGCCGCCGTCATCCGTCAATACTTCCAGTGCCTGAGATTGCGCGCTGCGCGTCAGCCGCACGCGCGCGCCTGCCACGGCGGCTCCGGACTGATCAAAAACGGTGCCGGTGATGCGGCCCGATATTTGCTGAGCCGAATCCGGAGTGTCGAGGCTCCAGGCAATAAGGCTAGGAGGGATTTGCAACGGAAGGGATTGCACCGCGGGTTCCGCGGCCTCAAGCGGACGCGCCTGTGCCGGAGAAACAGGAGCCGGAGAAACAGCAGAAGATGGCCGCGACGAATCCTGCGCCAGAACGGGTGACACGGATGAAATCACACCTATACTTAACCAAATGACCCAGTTCGCATGTCGGCCCGTGACCATTGCGATCCCCAATTATGATGCCTGAACATCGCCATGGGGATATCCCGCCGGGCAAAACGTTTTAATTGGTTACCGCCCTATTGGCCATCAGGCAGGCTAATATTTGCATCCTGGCTCATCGCCGGCAAGAGGCGGCTTGGTCTCGGTGCCGGCTCTTGCCGGCAAGAGGAGGAAATGTCATGAGATGTGATCGGCGCACATTCGTTCAGGGATCTTTCGTGGTGACGGCGGCGTTGATGGCGGGGCATGGAGCATCCGGAGCGGTACCCGGAGCGGCACCCGACGAGCCATCGGCCAGCGGCAACCTGCTTTCACGCATGACTTGGATGAACGAGCCGCAATCCGAGAAACGGACTGGCGATACGCTGGTGGTAAAAAGCCGGCCGAAGACCGATTTCTGGAGGAAGACCTTCTCCGGTTACATCACCGACAATGGTCATTTTCTCCACCTCGATGCCACTGGAGATTTTACCTTTGAGGCCCGCGTCAATGGCCGCTACGCCGCTTTATACGATCAAGCCGGCTTGATGGTGCGGCTCGACGCCGAGAACTGGATGAAGTGTGGCACGGAATTCTTCGATGAGCGGCGCCATGCCAGCGTGGTATTCACCCGGGACTTCTCCGACTGGTCCACCATGCCGGACCTTTCCGAAACGGACGCCATCTGGTGGAGAGCGCTGCGCAAAAAAGACTCGATTGAGACCTTGTGTTCCGTGGACGGCCAGAAATTCACATCCGTGCGACAGGGTTATTTCCCGCCAAACGTCAAGGTGCAGGTCGGAATCATGTGCGCCGCGCCCGAGGGCCCGGGATTTGAGGCCACCTTTGACAGCCTGAAACTCGGCAGCGCCTGAACCGCGAACCGCGCGCAGAGCACGGTGAACGCGTCCAATCACGCGTCCATGTATTGCGCTTCACCGTTTCCGAACGACCAATTTTCCCAGGCGGTTTCCACCAGCACCGCCAGCAGTTCATTTCGCGGCAGCCCCGGCGATTTCTCCAGGATTTCCGCCATGCGCTTGAAAAGCTTTCGTTTCTGTTGCGGCTTGCGGCCAATGCTCATGGTGATCTGCACGATCACGATGCGCTCCGAGCGCTTGATTCCCAGGTACTGCGGATCGTAGATTAATTCCGAGCCGGAGTGCTCCGTGATCACCTGGAAATGGTCTTCCTCGGGTATGGCGATGGCCTCCACCAGCGCGCGATGAACGCCATCGCCCAGTGCTTTGCGATATTCCGGCGAAGTTCCCGGAAGAAGAAAAATGCGAACGAAAGGCATGGCGATTTCTCCTGACGATATTGTGGAAGTGAAGTCCCAAGGAAGTGCCGGGCTTCCCAACGGAAGCGTCTCTCAGCGCTCAGCGTTTCCGCCGTCGAACGATGAGCATTCCAGCCCGGCGCAGGAACTCAGGGGTGCGCGGCCTGCACTTTTGGCGCGTATTTAAACGAAGCGTACCAGTCGCCACGCCCCTGCGGCGTCAGATCCAGCACGTTGTAAACCGGGCAAAGCAAATCCAGTCCTCGCTCCTTGATATCCTCGCCCAGCCTCGGATGAGCGGTATAGAAGTGATGGATGGCGCCTTTCTCATCCTTGGTAAAAACCGAAACCGCCGAATCCTGCGCCCCTTCGCGGTCCTCGCTGCCCAAATCGTATTTGAAAGTGTTGGTGCTGCAGCTCAACAGCCGAAGATTATTCCAGCCGCGTTTCCGGGCGTGTGCCCGCAGCTCCCTGGGCTCGGCGGCGGCCACGATCACCACGTCGGCGTTTTCCGCCAAGTGGTGGCCGACACCGTTCAAAGCATCGATGATCATCGTGCACATCGGGCAGGGACTCGACTGTTTCTTCCCAAACATGAAGTGATAGACCACCACCGCGCGATTCGGGCCGGTAAAAAGTTCGCCGAGATGCACAGGGTGAACGGGTCCATCGCCGGCGTCGAGACTTGCCGGGCCCTCCTAAAACAGGTAATTCTCCACCGGCGCGCCTTTCGGAAGTTCGCGGCGGAGCGCGGCGACGCGTTCACTCTGGCGCATTAAATCAACTTCCGCCAGGCGCAGCTCCTCGCGCTTGGCGAGGTATTCGGTGGATTCGTTCGCGAGATTTGTCTGGCGAAATGTGCCGTTAATCATCTCATTCACCATGATGGTCTCCTTACAAAAACGGGTGGTTGCCCTCGAGAATTTTGAAGGCAGCGCAAGCCTCGGGACATACACGGAATCCTGTAAGCATCGCGAAGGCCGTGAGCCGCATGAGGCTCTGCCATTAACGTACATGGTGGCGTAACCTTCCCTGCCCCAGATCGTTTATATACTCAGAGGCACATGTCCGCTCGACGCCCGCTACCGAAAGGTTCGCCACGTCTGTCCGCTGCGCCACGTGCACCACGTCCTGCGCCGGAGATCGACGAAGCCGCGCTGGTGCAAGCCGCGCAGCGCGACCCGGCCAAGTTCGAGGCGCTGTACGAGCTGCATTTCGAGCGGGTTTACGCCTATGTCGTGAGACGCGTTCGCGATCGCACCACGGCCGAAGATGTGACCGCCGAGGTCTTCCAGAAGGCCCTGGCCGCGCTGCCCAACTACGAATGGCGCGGAGCGCCGCTGGCGGCGTGGCTGTTTCGCATCGCCGCCAACGCCATCGTCGATCAGGGCAAGCGCGACCGCCGCGATGCGCCGCTGGTGAATGATGTGCTTGAAACGGCTTCCGAACTTGACCTGCAGGTTATCGAAAATCGTGCGCAACTCTTCCGGGCGGTAAGCACACTCCCCGAAGAACAGCGCAGGATCATTCAGCAGCGTTTTATCGAAGAGCGCAGCATCCGCGAGATCGCGCAGCAGCTGGACAAGACCGAAGGAGCCATCAAGCAGTTGCAGTTTCGGGCGTTGCGGACGTTGCGCGCGCAGATGGGAGGCAGCCGTGGCTAAGCGTTCCACCGATGAGCTGCTCAATCGCGCCATTGACGCCATGCTGGCCTCGCGCCCGCCCGCACCGGAGGAGCGCGCCAACCGCAGCGTCCTCCAGTTGGTGTCCCTCGCGGAAGCTTTGCGCGAATTGCCGCGTCCTGATTTCAGGGAGTCGCTTAAATCTGATTTGCAAAGGAGAGCAACCATGAGCGAAGGCAGTGCAGCATCCACGGGAGTTTCAGCACGGACCACGCCAGCTTACATGCGCGAGGGCTTCAACAATATCTCGCCGTACATCCTGGTCAACGGCGCGGACCGCTTTATGGAATTTCTGAAGACCACCTTCCAGGGCACGGAGCGCATCCGCGTGCCGCGGCCCGACGGTTCCATGATGCACGGCGAGGTGGCCATCGGCAATTCGGTCATCGAGATGGGAGACGCCAACGAACAGTATCCGCATCGGCCAACCACCGTGCATGTCTATGTCGACGATGTCGATGCCGCCTACAACCGCGCGCTCGAAGCCGGCGCAACTTCCGTATTTTCGGTAAGCGACCAACCTTGGGGCGACCGCCTGGGGAGCGTCAGGGATGAGTTTGGGAACGTGTGGTACATCGCGACGCCCAAAGGCTGGACCCCTGGTCCCGAGGGCGTGTTGAACGTGCAGCCCTATCTGCATCTTCGCAACGCCCACGAAATGATTCCCTTCGCGGAGGCGGCCTTCGGCGCGGAAGTGTTGGGCGTAGGCAAGTCGAAAGAGGGGCTCATACTCCACGCGACGATTAAAGTTGGCAGGGCCACGTTTGAAATTGACGAAGCGCACGGGGAGTTTCAGCCCATACCGTGCTACTTGCATGCGTACGTGCCGGATGCCGATGCAATGTATGCGCAAGCGGTGCGAGCCGGCGCGGTTGGCGTGGAGCCGCCCGCGACTAGGCCTTACGGAGAACGCTCGGGAACGATACGCGATCCGTTTGGCAATACCTGGTTTCTCGCCACGAATCTCGGAGGCTAAGACCGCCTCGTTTGTAACTGGCATTAAAATTTCTCTTTGCACATTGCGTTTCCGCATGATGGCTGCGGCGGGCCCTTCGCTCCTGAACGCGAGGGGTCTGCCTCCACCCGCGACTAACCGGCGCTCCCCTCCATTATTCTCTCCGTTCGTCATTGGCTAAGCGGTTGCACAGTATCTTTCGGGCATTTTCCGGCAAAGCTCGGCAGCGGTCGAACTGTGATGGAAGACTGCCGAGCCGCGCCGGAAGTCTGTGGGGAAAATCTGTGAAGCACCGTGAAGGTTTTGAAGACAGGGAATTTATTTCAATTTGATCGCAGAGTCGATGTGAGGAATGCAGCCAGATGAATGCCGGCCGGAGCTTGCCTGCACCAACAGCATCCAGAAAGCGTTTCCCAAAAACGAAAAGTGCCAGCCCGGTGCATTCAGAGTGGGGCGTTTAAGCCAGGTGGATTAGAGCCACTGAATTAGAAAATGTTAAGGATCGGCAGCACTGCGTCACCGGCACTTTTTCCTGGCGCCGCGCAAACCAACGGGTGACACAAAAATGAAGTGGTATATGGACTTGAAGATTGGTACGAAACAACTCCTGAGCTACCTCGTGCTGCTCGCGTTGACCGGATTTTTGGGATTGTTCGCCTTGCATGGCCTCGGCGTGGTCCAGGAACAGGCGGCGGAGCTGGCCGGCCGCAGATTTCCCGTGACCCAGGCGTTGTCTGAACTTCGTCCCGGCATGTTTCAGTATCGCGTGGCGGAAATGGATTACATCTTCAGGCAGGATCCGGATGAGCGCGATCTGCGCAAATCAAAAATGCAAAGCGGGCTCGCCGAATCGGAAAATGCCCTGGAAAAGCTTGGTGTTTTGCTCGTGGCGCCCGAGGAAAAGAAGGCCTATGAGGCCGTAAAAGCGGATCTCGCGAAATGTAAAGCGGAGACCGCGTTAGTGCTTGGCATGGTCGCGCAAAAGAAGGATTTGGAGGCCCAGGCGGAAGAAACGGGAACGGCCAACGGCAATTTTGAAGACCTGATGTCCGACATCAAGGCGGCCATCGATCTGGAGGTCAGCGCCGCGGCCGCCGCCAGCAAGAACAGCACAACCCTGTATCAAAGAACGCGCTGGCTGGTGATGGGGACGCTGGTGGTCGCGTTGGCGCTGGGATTGTTCATGGCGGTCACCAGTTCGCGGATGATCGGCCGGCCCATTCACGAAGTGAGCGAAGTGGCCAAGCAAATCGCTTCGGGCGACCTGAACGGAAAGCCCTTGACCATCCGCAGCGAAGACGAAATCGGGCAGCTTGCCGGCAGCATCAACACCATGCAGAAACATCTGCAGGCCACCATCTCCGCGGTAACGCGAAATGCCGGGCACATCGCCACGGCCAGCCAGAAGTTTTTGAGCGTTAGCCGCAGCATGCAGGACGACTCGGAAAAAGCCTCCACTCAATCGCAGGCGGTCTCCGAAGCCACCGAAGAAGTGAACATGAATCTGGACACCGTGGCCACCGCCACCGAACAGATGAGCACCACCATCCGGGACATCGCCAAGAACGCCACCGAATCGGCGCGGATCGCGGGCGAAGCGCGCAAGCGCGCGGCGGATACCAACGCCATGGTCACCAAGCTGGGCAATTCCACGGCGCAGATCGGGCAAGTAATCAAGGTCGTGACTTCCATCGCGCAAAAAACCAACCTGCTGGCCCTGAATGCCACCATCGAAGCGGCCCGCGCCGGAGAAGTAGGAGCGGGATTCGCGGTGGTGGCCACCGAAGTGAAGGAACTTGCGAAGCAGACCGCCAATGCCACGCAGGAAATCGCCAAGACCATCGAAGCTATCCGCGTCGACGCCAACGCCGCCATCGAAGCCATCAGCCGCATTGACGGCATCATCAGCCAGGTGGATTCCATCTCCACCACCATCGCCGCAGCGGTCGAGGAGCAATCCGCCACCACCGATCAAATGTCCTCCAGCCTGACGGGAGCGGCCAGGTCCTCACGCGGGGTGGCGGAAAATATCCGCAGCGTGGCGCAGGTGACGCAAAGCACCTCGCAAGGAACGGCCGATTTGCAGAAATCCGCGGCGGAATTATCGCAAATGTCTTCGGACCTTCATGAACTGGTTTCACAATTCAAGCTTGCGGCCATCGCTGCGGAACAAGATGGAATTGCGGGGGCGAAGGACTCAGAGTTTCGAGAAGAATACGAAAAAGTAGCCGTCGGAGATTAAGGCGAGCGGTCCTCGGCGCGCGCTTCAAAACAAAATGCCCCACACGCAATCGGCCCTAGACGGACGCTCCGCCGGCTTGTTCGAGCGCGTACGCCAGTTGCAGCACTCGTTCTTCCGCGAAGGGCGCGCCAAAAATCTGCAGGCCCACCGGAAGTTTTCCGCAAATTTTTCCACATGGAACGGAGATGCCCGGGACGCCCGCCAGCGAACCCGTCACCGTGTAAATATCCGCGAGATACATTTGCAGTGGATCGGCGGAGCGCTCTCCCAGGCGAAAAGCGGGAACCGGCGAGGTCGGCGTAACAATCGCATCGACCTTTTCAAACGCCTCGCGAAAATCCCTGGCGATCAGCGCGCGGACTTTCTGCCCTTTCAGATAATAAGCGTCGTAGTATCCCGCGGACAAAACGTAGGTGCCCAGCACAATGCGGCGTTTGACTTCGGCGCCGAAGCCCGCTCCCCGCGTTTTGCGATACATGGAGATGAGCGAGTCGCTGTTCACGCGTAGACCAAAGCGCACGCCGTCGTAGCGCGCCAGGTTGGAACTGGCTTCCGCGGTCGCGATGATGTAATAGGTGGCGATGGCATAATCAGTGTGCGGCATGCGAATGTCCACCAGTTCGCACCCAAGCTTCTTATAAATTTCCACGCCGGCTTCAATCTTTTTTCTGACTTCGCCATCCATGCCGTCGCCGAAATATTCCTTGGGGATGCCCAGGCGCATTCCCTTCACAGGTTTCTCCATTGCGGCGCGGTAATCGGGGACTGCGGCCGTAGTCGAAGTGGAATCGCGTGGATCCCGGCCAGCCATCACGCGGAGCACCGCGGCGATATCCCTTATGTTCGTGGCGAATGGTCCGATGCGGTCGAGCGACGAAGCGAAAGCGATTAGTCCATAGCGCGATACGCGCCCGTAGCTTCCCATCATCGCGGGCACACCGCAAAACGAGCCGGGTTGACGAATCGAGCCGCCCGTATCCGTGCCGAGCGATGCCACTGCGAGTCCCGCGGCAACCGCCGCGGCCGATCCGCCGCTGGACCCACCAGGAACGCGGTCGGTGGACGCGGGATTCTTGACCGCTCCGTACGCGGAGTTTTCGTTGGAGCTGCCCATGGCGAACTCGTCGCAATTGGTTTTGCCCAGAATCACCGCGCCGGCGGCGTCCAGCCGTTCCACGGCGGTGGCATCGAAAGGGGGAACGTAATGCTCCAGAATTTTCGAACCGCAAGTGGTGGTGATTCCCCGCGTGCTGATGACGTCTTTTATCGCAATGGGAACACCCGCCAAGGGCGGCAACGGTTTTCCGGCAGCAATCAGCGCGTCGACTTTGTCCGCCTGCCTGCGCGCGCGCTCGGGAGAAAGCGTCAGGTAGGCGTTTAAATCGGGGTTTCGCGTTTCGATGCGCGTATAAAATTCGGACGTAAGTTCGCGCGCGGAAATTTTCTTTTCCGCCAGCGCTGTTTTAACTCCGTCGATTGTCCATTCGTTGGTCAAGGATAAATTTCCCCGTCTCGCTTCTGGCGCGAGTTAAAAAATTTTCACGTTGGATTGAGCGGGACGTCTAGCGCTCAATCACCTTGGGCACGCGAAAGTAAGGCGGCTCCGGGTCCGGAGCCTGGATCAAAATGTCGTGCGCCACCGCGCAAGGCACCACCAGGTCCGCGCGCATGGTGGCATCGGAAGCCTGGTCATCGGTCAGCACCTGGGCCATCGGCTCCACGGAAGTGGTATCCAGCTCGTTCAATTTGCCGATGTATTCCAGGATCTCGTCAATCTGTCGGCGATAGGTCTCCAGCTCGTCCTCGCTGAGATCCAGGTAAGCGAGTTCCGCAACGCGCACAACGTCTTCACGGGTGATTTTCATGAGTTTTCGTCAGCGTCCCGCCGGCGCGATTTCCACCGCTTTGCGCGCGTACTTTTTCTGGATGTAGTTATCCACCAGCGCCTGAAATGCCACCGCCAGTTCCGCGTAGGTGCCTTCCAGCGTCACATCTTTCTTTCCGTCGATGTAGACGGGACAGCGCGGCGCCTCGCCGGTGCCCGGCAGGCTGATTCCGATATTTGCGGCCTTCGATTCTCCCGGACCATTCACGATGCAGCCCATGACCGCTAGGGTTAGTTCCTCGACGCCGTCGTATTGCGTCTTCCACACCGGCATCATATTGCGAATGTAATCCTGCACGCTTTCCGCTAATTCCTGGAAGGTGGTGCTGGTGGTGCGCCCGCAACCGGGGCAGGCCGTCACGCTGGGAGAGAACGATCGCAGTCCCAGCGATTGCAGCAATTCGCACGCGGCGTAGACTTCTTCTCGCCGATCGCCGCCGGGGCGCGGAGTAAGTGAAACGCGAATGGTGTCGCCGATGCCGTCGTAAAGCAGCACGCCGAGCGAAGCAGCAGACCAGACCAGGCCCTTGGTGCCCATTCCCGCTTCGGTAAGTCCCAAGTGCAGGGGCTGTTCCGTCTTGGAGCTGAGGTCGCGGTACACGGTGATGAGATCGCGCGGGCGCGAGGTCTTGCAGGAAATGATGATTTGATCGTTTCGCAAGCCCGATTCCAGCGCCAGCTCCGTGGATTGCAGCGCGGAAAGCACCATGCACTCATTGATGATTTCTTCGGACTCTTTTCCCAGATTTTGGTCGGTGTTTTCCTGCATTTTCCGCATGACCAGCTCCTGATTGAGCGAGCCTCCATTCACACCGATGCGCACGGGCTTGCCGTGATCGCGCGCCACCTTGCAGATGGTGGAAAATTGCTCGTCGCGCCTTTGTCCAGCGCCGACATTTCCGGGATTGATGCGGTATTTGTCGAGAGCCGACGCGCACTCGGGATATTTCGTCAGGAGCACGTGCCCGTTGTAGTGAAAATCGCCAATAATGGGCACGGCGCAGCCGGCATCCTGCAGGCGCTTCCTGATTTCCGGCACGGCCGCGGCCGCTTCCGGCACATTCACTGTCCAGCGCACGATTTCTGAACCCGCCTCAGCCAGCTCCACGGTCTGCTGAAACGTGGAAGCTACATCCGCGGTATCTGTATTCGTCATGGACTGCACCACAACCGGCGCGCCGCCGCCCACGCGTACGTGCCCGACCTTCACGGCATAGGTCTTGCGCCGCGGGTGCTTGCTGCCGTTGGGTTCAAATCCTTCGATTTGCGTGAACATTCTCTACGATTCTAACGTGATTCCCGCATAGCGTAAACGAGCGCGGCGCCGCGGGCAGCACATCACACGCAGATCGCGCCGCCGCAGAACATCAAGCATAGATCATCGAGCGAGAACTTTTTACTGACGGGCGAGGAACCCATGACGCACAGATCGCGCCGCGCAAGCACATGACGCGCAGACCATCAGGCAACAAGTAGATTACTGGCGGTAATTACTGGCGCGCGGGTGCTGAAGTGTTCGCGCTGTCGGCCGCGGGCACAATCTTCAGCGTTGTTTGCGCCAGTCCTTCGAGTTCGGCACGCAGCTTGAGCCAATAATCCGCGCCCACAGTGGAAACAAACAGGGCGTGCGCCTCACGCCACAGTGGCAAACTGCGCTTCAGGGCCTTTTCGCCCGCCGGCGTCAATTGCAGGAATCTCTGGCGCATCGCGGAACGCTTGGAACGGGTGAGCATGCCCTCCTTCTGTAGCAACCGCACGCTGCGTGTGAGGGTGGTGCGATCGACGCCCAGGGTGTCCGCCAAGGTCCCCATGGACACCGGTTGCGTTTTGGCGACGCCGATGAGAATGGCGAACTGCGTGGAGCGAACGCCGGAGGCCTGCATGGCCATGTCGTACATGCGGGTGACGGCGCGAGCGGTTCTGCGAAAGTTGAGACTGGCGCAATAGCCAGTGCCGGTGAGGTCCAGATTGGAAAGCGTAGCGCCCACAGGTTGACCTCTCGCTTGACTTGTATATACAGGTAAGATATAACTAACCTCAATGAAATGTCAAGGCGCCCGTCGTGGTCCGCGCCTGCCGGTGCGTGTTTTTTTCGATGGGCGGGGCCAACTCACGGGGTAAACCAATGGATGCAACATCAGTGGCAGCTGACATGCCTTACCAGGAAACGCGTTCGTCAACTCCTTCTCCGCAACTCCGCCGTTTTCTGCGATTCGGCTCGTTTCATCTTGATCCCGAGCAACAGGAACTTTTCAAGGACGGCACACGCATCCGGGTCCAGGGCAAGGTTTGCGAGGCGTTGCTACTGCTGCTTGAGAGTCCCGGCGAAGTGGTGACTCGCGAGACGCTGCGCGCGCGGCTGTGGCCCAACGATTCGCAGATCAACTACGACGCGAACGTAAACACCACGGTCAACAAACTGCGCCAGGTGCTCGGCGATTCGCCCGAGCGGCCGGCGTTCGTGGAAACCATTCCCCGCAAGGGCTACACCTTCATTGCCAATGTTGAAGCTGTCGAGCAGCCAAGGTTCACCGATTCTGAACGCTCGGCGGCTGTCGCGCAGAAATCAGCAGGAGACGCTTCGCAGAGTTCAGGAATATTTGCAGACGCAGCGTTAGGGTCAGGCTGGTTCACCGCGGGCGTCATCGCTTTGCTGATCGCGGCCATGCTGTTTGGCGCGGCGGTCACGCTGTTCGCACATCGGCCGTTTTAAGCTGGTTCCAAATTGCCTACTTTACGGGCATCACGCTGTTTGCGCGTTGGCGTTCTAAACCGGCTGGTTGCCCACGCTGAATTCAGGCGCAATTTCTCAGAGGGTTCCGCGCAGGCCGAGGGCGTCAGCGTACTCACGCAAAGCTGCGATACAAAACTGCACGTGTTCTTCCAGCGGAATTCCCATTTCCTCGGCGCCTTTGCGGACATCCTCTCGACTGACGCCTTTTGCGAAAGCCTTGTCTTTCATGCGGCGCTTCACGGAATCCACTTCCAGATCCAGAATGCTTTTGGAAGGCCGCACGTAGGCGCAGGCAGTCAAGAACCCGGCGAGTTCGTCGCACGCAAAGAGAGTGTGCTCCAACTGAGATTGCCGCGGCACACAGGTGTAGTCGGCATGCGAGAGAATCGCGGTGATCATTTCTTCCGAGTAGCCCAGCTCGCGGAGAATCTTTGCTCCTGCGGAGGGATGCCCCTGGTCCGGCGCATGTTCGGTATTGGGCCAGCGTTCGTAGTCGAAGTCGTGCAGCAGCGCGGCGTTGCCCCAGAGCTCTTCGTCAGCGGCGAATTTGCGGGCGTAGGCGCGAACGCAGGCTTCGACGGCCAGCATGTGTTTGCGCAAACTTTCCGAAGCGGTGTACTCGCAGAGTAATTTCCAGGCGTCTTCCCGATTTGGCATGAATTCCCTCTTGAAAGTCCAACAGCATACCGAAAAATAGAATGTCGCGCTGGCGTCTCGCTGCGAGTTCGGCGGACAAAAAAAAGCCGGGCATGATTGTTGCAATGTTTTGGCGCGACGCAAAAAATTTCTACATGCGAATTGAAAGATGGATGGAACGAAATCGTTCCAGCGGCGGCCTGTCCGATGGTACAGGCGAAAACGCAGCGTACATTTTAAAGATAATTAAAATAAACTAAAAATACTCTTGACAGCGCCGGGCGCTCAGGAGAAACTCCCTCTCGCGCCAGTTACTGTCTTCCCCCCTTTAGAACGTTCCAGCGTTCTCATCCCATCCGCACGCCGGAAATACAGATAGCAAGGAGTGCCGGTGTCTTCACAAACGGAAAAAGAAGCTATGAATTCGCTCGATTCTTTTGAAATGGACCGGGAAGTCATTCGCTGCAAGACCTGTGGTCTGGTGCAGTATCGGACGCGCACCGGCAATTGCCGCCGTTGCGTGCGCGCACTGCCGCAGCGTCTGGAATTCCTGATTCCTCCACCGGCGCCACCGGAGGAAGCAGCGGTTGAACCGACGCCGGACCGCTTCGTCAATCAGGAGACGGTCGAGAACATCGGCCAGCGCATTCGCCAGTTGCGCGAATCGCGCGCCATGACGCAGAGCCAACTGCAATCGCGCTCGAAGGTCTCGCGCTCGTATCTTTCGCGCATCGAGAGCGGTCAGATGACGCCCAGCCTGGGAACCCTGGAAAAAATCTCGGAAGCCCTGAACGTCGGATTGAATCGCTTTTTCATTCCGGAGTCCGACGGTGAAGCGCTGCTGGAAGACCCGTTCATCCAGGGACTGCGCCCATTTCTCCGGCAGCTCGACTGGGAGCAATGGCAGTCGATCCTGAAGAGGCTGCAAGCGATCAGCGACCATGTTGCCGCGGTGCCTGCAACGCTACGCCCTATCGGTAATCCGGCGCGGCTGCCACAGCAAGCGCCGGCGAATGGCAACGGTCACGATAATGGCCACAACGGCCATATCGGCGCCGGCCATTCGAATGGACATGCTCTCACGCACGCGCACGGCAATCCGCAAGGGTATCCGATGCGGCGGCCGGGTGCGCCGATGTACCAGCGCTCACTCGCGAAGATGTAAACGCTTCGCAACCGAACATTTTTTGATGGAAAACGGGATAAACAGAAATGTTTATCCCGTTTTCGTTTTTATCGCGTTTTCAGCGAGGCCGTCACAGTTACGAATACGGAGGATGCCGCGACGGGCGGACCACGCTTGTGCAAAGATGTGGGACCTCCGAGGGGTGTGGCGCGATAAGTGCTTTGTTTGTGTTGCGGTACCATTGCTTTTACCTAATCGAATATTCAATTACATGCGCAAAAAAGTTGAATATGCATTGAAGTAAGTCTCGTCGCTTACCCCGCCGCTTGCCCAGAATCCTCCAGGGCCACGAGGAAAAGACGCGACTCTCGAGAAGGCTCGAGGCCGAAAAAGCACAATTCCCCAATTTCGAGGCCAAGATGAGGTTAAGGAATCACACCAAGAATGAGCGATCAGCCAAGTTCGGGCGATCAGCCAGGTTCGCGGGACCAAGAGCTGTGGCGAACCGCCCGTCTGCCTTGCGGGAGTCGCGTAGACGAGCGTTTACCTATTAAACATTGACAAGGGTTAATTTCAATTTTATTGCAGTTGGCGGCGGTCAGTTGGCAAAGTGATGCACCAACGGGAATTACTCCCGGATGACGGAGACCTTGGCGCTGGGAACTTCAAGGCGCATGAGGCGGTGATTCGAATCGACGAGGAGCAGCACTTGCAGGTCGGCGGTGGTGACGCGCAAGCCTTCGTAGGATTTGCCATCGACCGAGGAGTCTCCAGTCGCTTCGACGGTGATGGTTCCGGGCGTCAGGTCCTGGGGGACAAGCACCGGAAAGGTCTGCGGGCCGCGCTTCGACCAGTCATACACACGCGCCAGCAGCGCGTACTGGTCATAGAGATTATTGTCCAGGACAGCGATGAGCGGCGCGTTAAAGGAAAGATCCTGTTCGAACGGGCGCGCGCCCTGCATCTCCAGGGTGATTTTCGCCACGCCATTGGTGAACACGATGTGCGCGCCGTTGGTCTTGTCCGCGTGTGAGCTCCACTCATAACTGATGGGCGCGCCATCCGGCTGCAGCAGCAGAGCGCCGCTCACGCGGGTAGGCGCAGCGCCTCCCGGAACGTTCAACTCCGTGGTGCCCTTGGCAAGCCAGGCGTTTCCGGACGGCATAAGTTCGAACTGCTCGCTGCCAATCTTCTGGCCGTTCAGCCGAATGCTGAGTTTGCCTTTGTCGGGACTGAAAACCGGCGCGCCAGCGGGAGAGGCGGTATCTTTAGCGGCGCCCATGGCAGAAAGAGCGCAGAGAAGAGCGGCTGCCGTGGCCAGGACCAACCAAGTTTTGTCGGTGACTCTATTCATCTCCATCCTCATCTCTAATCCCCTCTCGAGGACTGGGGCTTTTCCACGACCAGGTGAGTCTCTCCAGTATCTCCAGTAGTCATCACGCGGCGCAAGATTTCCTCGACGACTTGTGAAGGTTCGCCCGAACTGTCGACGCGAAAATCAGCCTGTTGATACGACTTCACGCGCTGGGCATGCAGAGTACGAAAGCTGGCCTCGTCACGAAAGAGCGGCCGTCCGGGCATGATCATGCAACGCGCCAGTAAGGTTTCCAGTGGAGGATCGAGCCACAGCACCGGGACGCCGCCGGAGCGCAGAAATTCCGGACAGCCCACTTGCGCATAGGTGCCGCCTCCGAGGGCCAGAATGGTTCCTTCTCTCAGCTCAGAGGCACGACCGAGGGCCATGCGAAGCTGCTCGGCCTCAATCTGGCGAAACGCGGGTTCGCCCAGGCGTTCGAACATTTCGGAAATAGAAAGGCCGGCGGCTTCTTCGATGCGGGTATCCAGATCGACGAAGCGCCAGGCAAGTTGACGGGCGAGCAGGGATCCAACGGTGGTCTTGCCGGAGCCCATAAAACCTGCAAGACATAAAATCTGAGCACGGGCACGAAGCCCGCGCGAAGGCGGAGTTGGCGTCACGTTTTAGTTTGCCGAGAAAAGCTAGTCCCGCTTCAGAATGCGGATTGTACCACTGTAGGAAGAAAGTTCGACTTTGGCGAAACCGGCGCCGACGGTGCCGAAGAGGCTCTTGGAAAATTTGGAGGCCAGGTGCCTGGCGCCGTGGGAATCGGGCTTCAGGTATTCGGCAGCCTGGTTATCGACCGTGCCGGTAGCGGTCTGGGCGTTGAGATCGAAGGAGTCGCTTCCGGAGAAGCGAACTTCGACGAGTCCCTTGCCGCTGCGCATGCTGTAAAGTCCGGTGCGCACAAAATCGCCGTCAAACAGAATATTGCCGGTCATGGTGCGGAGTTTGACGTTATTGAGGGCGGGTTGCAGGACCTGGGCATTGCCGCTGATGGAACTGAATTCCAGCCTGCCGGCGCACTGCGAACAGACCAAAGAGCCGCCGGTGGTGGTGACGATGATGTAGCCCGAAACTTCGTTGAGGTGCACATCGCCGGCCACGCTGTCGAGGGTCATGTCACCGGTGACCTGCTCGACATAAATGAGGCCGGTCTGCGTCTTGAGCTGGAGTTCGGTTTCCTCCGGAACGATCAACTGGAAATTGGCCTGCATCTCCGCGGGATTGGCGGAGGAGTCCACGACGCTGGAAGTGACATCGATGCGGTCGCCGGCCTGCTCGGTGTCCACGGCAATCTTGTCGGAGGCTTTGGTGCCGGTGACCACCACTTCGGAATTTTTCCAGGATTTTACTTCGATGCGGCCGTTTCCGATATTGCGAATGACCACGACGGGGCGGCCCTTAACGGCAAAGTGTTTTTCGAGCCGCTGGGGCGCGGCGTCCGCGGGGGTGCATGGCATCAAAAAGAAGCCTGCTGCGAGTACCGGCAGAATGTTTCTTCCCGTCAACACTGTCGATAGATTCATTTCAGTTCAGGCTCCCTCCGCGATCCATCATCGCGGACAATAATTCCGCTTTCTGCTGATATGCGTTGGTCAAATATTCGCGCGTCAGATCGTCAGAAGGCACTTCTTTGACGCGGTGCTCGCAATCGGCAATAAATTCGTCAACCTGTTGCAGATTCTGGCGGAGCGAGGTATCCACGGCGGGGTCGCCGGTGGTACTTGCCAAGCGCATGTTGTCCAGATCGTGTTCCTGCTGGTTCAAAACTTTAACGGTGGAACTGAAGGGATCGTCGCGAGCTTCCAAAACAGGGGTGCGAGGTTCCTGAAAGGCGGAGAAGGCGGCGATCACGAGCATGCCAGCCACGGCCGCGGTCGCCAGACCGCGAGTCCAAAAGAGCTCCTCAAACGACTGCCACCAGGATTTCGCTTCGCGATGCTTGGGGCGGAATAGGTTCTCGCGTTGCAATTCTTCGCGAATAGAAATCCAAACGCGCTCGGGAGGTTCTACTTCGGCGGGAAACCCACTTGCCAATGCCACGATGCCGGTGACGTCGTCGAAGTAATGCTTGCAGGCATTACATTCGGAGAGGTGTTGACGGGCCTCCGGAGAAAGAGGCGTCAAACCCTCTTGTTCAAAAACAACTTCGAGTTCACCGCACAGCATCGCACATCACCCCGCGGAAAAGACCCTGGTGGCTTTCCGCCCCGCTGCATCGACGCGCTTCAGACGACAGGAATTGCGTCTATTCTAGCTCAATCCGACTGTCCCGTCTGCGTTTTCGCAATCTGGCGCTCGTGTCTGGCTTGCTCCCGGACTTCTTCCTGGAGCAAGTCACGCAGCCGGGTTCGAGCCTTATGCAACTGGGACTTCGAATTACCGACCGAGCAACCCATGATGTCCGCAATCTCGTTGTGTTCGTAGCCCTGAACATCATGGAGCACGAAAACGGTGCGGTAGCCCGGGGGCAGTTTTTCAATCGAACGTTCCAGATTGACCCGGTCTACAGCGCCTGTCAGCAACAAGTCCGGCGCACCAATATCTTTTCTAGGCCCTCCGGTTTCCTCGTCGGGTTCCGTCGTTTCTTCCAACGAAGCTACCGGCAGCGATTTCTTACGCAGGCGCATGAGCACGACGTTGACGGTCATGCGATGCAGCCAGGTGGAAAACGCCGATTCGCCCCGAAACGTCCCAATTTTGCGGAAGAGCTGCAGGAAAGCTTCCTGCATTAAATCTTCGGCATCACTGGGATTACTGACCATGCGCAAACAGAGCGCATAGACGCGACGACCATGGAGACGATACAAAAACTCGAAAGCCGCAGCGTCTCCGGCTTGGGCCAAGCGAATCGCTTCCGCCTCGGTCATCGCCTGCGGCGGTTGCGAAGCTACCGCGTGCTTAGGCGATGAAGAAGCGGATGAAACGCTCGGATCGCTCGGTCTATTTCTGGCCAACGGTCCAGTAGCGGCGCGTCCACAGGTTCGGATGCACCGTATCCCTCCCAGAGTTGTCCTTGCAGTGGCCGGCATTGCCCAAAACTACAAACACGGAATGAAGGGTTTTGTTCCCCGAGGTAGAGCAACGGGATGCTGCCGGCAAGCAGGCTTGGCTATTCTCCCGCGATATGGGCCATACGTCTATGGCGCAAAATCTGTTGGGTGGAGGGACGAGCTTCCGAGGTGGCATTGGCCCAGGACGCGGTTACAGATTTCTGGAAACCCGACAATTGATCGTCAGGCAGGGCGCGGAGAAATGACTTCAATAAGACGATGGTTTCGCGCAGGCAGGTATTCAGGTCGTAGTGGGCAGCGTCGACGATTCTCCAGAGCATGACCGGATCCGTACCTAATCCAGCTCCGAGTTCTTCCGCGCTCAGGCAGAATTCCTTGCCCAGATCTTCGACCATTTCCTGCAGACTGCTTAATTTGTGGAGAAATTGCGTGCGCTGCGAGAGTAGGACCCTGCTGAGCAAGCCGCTGATGCGGGCGGAACGCTGGCCTTTGGAGCTCTGAAAATTCTCCGGATCGAGCGGCGCGGCATTGGGCACAGTACCGTAGTGCTTGGCGTGCTGGGCGAGGATTCGAATCAGCGAAGCCAGGGGGACAGACAACCGCGAACAAAGTTGAGGGGTAACGTTTACCGCCTGAATGGATTTGCCAAGCTGCCCGTTTCGCTGAAACTCCAGGGCTTCATTGAGGGAGACACTCAACATGCCATAGGTGGATTCCAGTTCGTGAACAAAAACACTGAATAATTTCGCTTTTTCTTCAGGCAGGTAAGCGCGCCAATCGTCCTTGACAGAAGTAGTACCCCGTCCCGTGGGCGGGTTATGAGAATGTTTCAAAGTTCTCTCCTGGGGGACGAATAATTGTGGGGAAAGTATAACAAAGTCTGTTGGCCGGTGAAGATGGTTTATTTGTACCTCCTTATCGAAGCGCCAAGAGGCGGCATCGCTTCAGGCTGGCGGACTTTACATATAATTTTACATAGCTGTGAAAAGGCGGCATGCGATGGTGCGAGGCTTTTCCCGATTTGAAACAACCGAATGCCAGAGCCTAAGGTTCCTTGCCCAGTGCGGTGTTGGCCGCTATACTCGCCGTCCATCCCTTTTTGAAAGGATTTTTCGGTTTGCAATTTGAGCCCCGCGACCAGTTTGAGCAACGCCAGAAAAAGCTGGAGCAGATTCAGCAGCTTGGCTACGACCCCTTCCCCCGCGAATTTCGCTGGACCCATACCCCGGCGGAACTGGCACAGAGTCTTTCACAGTCATCCACAAAGGACCTGGAAGATAACCGCCGCGACGTCCGGGTGGCGGGCAGGCTGGTTTCCTATCGGCTGATGGGCAAAGCGGGGTTCGCGCACCTTCAGGGCGGCGGCGGGCGCATCCAAATCTATGTAAGGAAAGATGTAGTTGGCGAAAAAGGGTTCGAGCTGTTTCATCTGCTGGACCTGGGCGATTCGATCGGCGTCCGGGGCCACATGTTTCGCACGAAAACCAACGAACTGTCGGTCTGGGTGGAAGAAATTTTCCTTCTTTCCAAGGCCCTCCTGCCGCTCCCTGAGAAATGGCACGGCCTGAGCGATGTGGAATTGCGCTATCGCCAGCGATATCTCGACCTGCTTTCGAACGACAAATCACGCCAGGTGTTTGTTACCCGCGCGCACATCATTCAGGAGCTGCGACGCTTCTTCGATGCCAGGGGATATATAGAGGTAGAGACACCGATGATGCATCCGATCCCGGGGGGGGCCGCAGCACGTCCGTTTGTGACGCACCACAACACCCTGGATCTGGACCTGTACCTGCGTATCGCGCCGGAGTTGTACTTGAAGAGGTTGACCGTCGGGGGATTTGACCGCGTTTACGAGATTAATCGCAACTTCCGCAATGAAGGCATCTCCACACAGCACAACCCGGAATTCACCATGCTGGAATTCTATGAGGCCTATAGCAACTACGGCGATCTGATGGACCTCAACGAGAAGCTCTTCGTGCGGCTGGCCAAGAGCATCGGAGGGTCCACGGTCGTCCGGTACGGCGAACATGAGTTGGATTTCGCAAAATTCGAACGGCTGACGATGCGTGGAGCCATCATCAAGCACTGGCCGGCGGAGCTGCAAGGCGCGCCCTCGTTGGAGGAGTTGGCGTCGGCCGGCGGACCACCGGCCGTTGCCCAGCGCTATAACGCCTGGGCTAAGTCGTCAGGCGCCCCGTATGCCGCGGCCAAGGGCAAACTGACGGACGGGGAGTGGACGGGGCTGCTCTTCGAAACCATCGCGGAGAGCAAACTGATCCAGCCGACGATTCTTTACGATTTTCCGATCGAGATATCGCCCTTATCCAAACAGAAGCCCGAGGACCCCGCGCTGGTGGAGCGGTTCGAGATTTACGCGGGCGGAATGGAGATTGCCAACGGCTTCTCGGAACTGAACGATCCCGCCGAGCAGGAACGGCGCTTTTCGGCGCAAATCGCCCAAGGCGGCGAGGATTCTCCCAAGCGGCTGGACATGGACTATATCCAGGCGCTTTGTTACGGACTGCCGCCGACGGCCGGCGAAGGCATCGGCATCGACCGGCTCACCATGCTGCTCACGGATTCAAAATCCATTCGCGACGTGATTCTGTTCCCGCTGCTGCGGCCCGAAAATCCCGGGTCGCAAGTGGATCAACCGGACGCCAATTCCGGCGAGAAAGCGTAAAGCACAGGCACATCATGCACTTTGAATGGTTCGTGGCCCGGCGATATCTGCGGTCTCCGCACCGGCCTGCGGTGCTGCGGCTGGTGACGTGGTTTTCGATTGCCGGGGTGACGGCGGGCGTCGCGACTCTGGTGATCGCGCTGGCCATGAACACCGGCTTTCGCGAGACTTTGCAGGATCGGCTGCTGGGAGTTACGGCGCATATATCGCTCACCCGGCCGGGCACCGGCGGGATCCGGGATTATGAAGCTCTATCCGCGAAACTGGCGGCGATAGCGGGCGTGCGTTCCGTGACCCCCGCGGTATATCAAACGGTGCTGATGTCTTTCGCGGGAGAAGCGCGCGGAGTGGTTACAAAAGGAATCGATCCCGAGCGAGAGCGGCGCAGCGACGAGGCCCTGCAGCGCATCGTGGCGGGCGAATTGAATTTCGCGCCGGACAAGGACGGCATCGACGCGCTGCTGGTCGGGAAACAACTGGCGGAAGAATGGAGGCTTTCGCCCGGGGATTACGTCACGCTGACCAGCCCGCAGGGACGGTTAACACCTTTCGGACTTCTGCCCCGCTCGCGAAGATTTCGCGTCGCGGGAGTATTCGATTCGGGCTTTTACGATTACGACCAGAACTGGTGTTTTCTGACGTTGCAGGCGGCGCAAAACCTTTCAGGGAGCGGCGAGCTGGTGAATGTCCTCGAATTCCGGCTGCAGAATCCCGAAAAGGCGGAGGAGATAGCGCGGAAGGTCCTGCGGATTGCCGGGGGCGGATACGCGGCCACCACGTGGATGGGCGAAAACCGCGCGCTGTTTCGCGCGTTGCGAATGGAAAAGCTGGTTACCGCGATATTCATCGGGTTGATCACTTTTGTGGCCGGGCTGAACATTCTTGTGGTGCTGTCCATGACGGTGACGGACAAAGCTCGAGATATCGCGGTGCTGATGTCGCTCGGAACCCGGCGCGACCAGATTCGAAAGATTTTTTTGTGGCAGGGGATGTGTATCGGCGCCGTCGGGACGTTTCTAGGGTTGTGCGTCGGGTACGTGTTTGCCTTTGTGGCTGGTCATTATCATTTAATCCCACTGGATCCCCAGGTTTACGCCGTGCCGTACGTTCCGTTTCATCCAGGACTGATGGATGGCGTGTGGATTACGGTGATCGCGATGGCTATCTCGTTGGCAGCGACGATCTTACCGGCGAGAGCGGCTGCCAAACTCCTGCCAGTCGAAATTCTCCGATACGAGTAACCGGGGGGCTTGGGCGCAGATTTTGGCGCGTCATTTGCTCCTGATTAAGCACAGAGGCAGGCGGGCTACGCCGGGTAACTTCCCTCGACCCGGCGGAAAGAAAAGCCCCCTACAACTAATTGAAGACAAGAGTGTTACATCTGTATCAAAATGGGTCAGAGGCTTCGATTTCGAGGTCAGAAAGCCGGGGTCGAAAATAGGAACCTTTTTGTCCAGTTATTCGCACAGTTCGTCACCTTTCGGGAGAATGCGATTGGTGGCCTTCGGAAGAATACAAGTAGTTATATACCCGCATCTAACTGGGTAGATGGTGAGAGGCGCGGGGTGGAAGCAGGCGAAAATTTTGAAGACAAAATCATGATGATGGCAGACACCAACACGACGTCTCACGCCGCGAACCTCGCGACGGGCGACGCTGCGCTTGGCACGATTGTGCTGGAAGGGCGCAATCTGAAGAAGAATTATGGCGCGGCATCGAAAACTCTGGCGGTTTTGGTGGACGCCAGCATCGCGCTGCATCGCGGAGAGATGATTGCCATCGTAGCCCCGTCCGGCGCGGGTAAAAGCACGCTTTTACATTTGCTGGCCGCGCTAGACACGCCGACAAGCGGTACAGTATACTTCGCGACGAAAGCCATTGAATCGAATCAAGACGCGCTCTTGGCGGAATTTCGCAATCGAGCCATCGGATTTTTGTGGCAGAGGCACCAACTGCTGCTCGACTTTACGGCCGAAGAAAACGTGGCCATGCCGCTGTTGTTACGCGGTGAGAATTTCACTTCCGCGCTGGGGATGGCACGGAAGTGGCTTGCGGAGGTTGGCTTGCAAGACCGAGCCGGCCACCGCGCAGGGGAACTCTCCGGCGGGGAACAGCAACGCGTGTCGATTGCCCGGGCGCTTGTCACCGGGCCGGCAGTGTTGCTGGCAGATGAACCGACGGGAGACTTAGACGAGCAGAATGCTTGGGCTGTGTTCGAGTTGCTAGTACGGCTGCATCGCACGCTGGGTTTGACGTCGCTTATCGCGACGCACAACCTGGCACTCGCGGCGCGATGTGACCGTGTTCTGACGCTGGAGCATGGCGTTCTGACTACCCGTAAGGCTACGGCCAATGCGGGTATGACCCCCGGGGGAGAAGCGAGCTAACGTGTTCGAACGTTATACAGAGAAAGCGCGTCGAGTCATTTTCTTTGCGAGGTACGAGGCCAGCCAGTACGGCAGCCCTTACATCGAGACCGAGCATCTGCTGCTGGGCTTGATGCGAGAGGACAAGGCGCTGGCCAATCGCTTCCTGCGCCAACAGGGCTCGATCGAATCGATACGCAAAGAGATCGAGGCGCGCATTACCATTCGCGAGCGCATCTCCACGTCCGTGGAGGTTCCGCTGAGCGCCGAATGCAAGCGCATCCTGAATATGGCCGGCGAAGAAGCCGAGCGGCTGGGCGTAAAGCATGTCGGAACCGAGCACCTCTTGCTCGGAATTTTGCGCGAAGAAAAATGCTTCGGGGCGGAGATCCTGATGGAGCGCGGTTTGCGGCTCTCCACGCTGCGTGAAGAGCTGGCGCGCACCTCCGGCGAAAAAACCACCACGGCGCGACCCAAAGAAACTTCCCTACTGGCAGAGTTCAGCCGCGATCTTACGCAGGCGGCGTCGGAGGGCTCTCTCGATCCACTGGTGGGACGCGACGGCGAAGTGGAGCGCGTCATCCAGATTCTGTGCCGCCGCACGAAGAACAATCCGGTGCTTATCGGCGAGCCGGGTGTGGGCAAGACGGCCATCGTCGAAGGGCTGGCGCAGCGCATTTCCGACGGCGACGTTCCTCCCTTTCTGGCGGACAAGCGCATCCTTTCGCTGGATCTTTCCCTGATCGTGGCGGGCACGAAATATCGCGGACAGTTCGAAGAGCGGCTCAAGACCATCATGAAGGAATTGATGGAGAGCCAGAACTCCATCGTGTTCATCGACGAATTGCACACCCTGGTGGGAGCCGGGTCGGCGGAAGGCTCTCTTGACGCCGCCAACATCCTGAAGCCCGCGCTATCCCGCGGGGAAATTCAATGCATCGGTGCCACCACGCCGGGAGAATATCGCAAGTCGGTGGAAAAGGACCGTTCCCTGGAGCGCCGCTTTCAATCCGTGAAAGTACCGGCGCCCAACGAAGAGGAAGCGGTGCTGGTGATCAGCGGCGTTCGCGAACGTTACGAGAAATTTCACGCCGTCAGTTATACGGACGAAGCACTGAAATATTCGGTGTATTTGTCGAACCGTTATATTCCCGACCGTTTCCTGCCGGATAAGGCCATCGATCTCATCGACGAAGCCGGCGCGCGCGTCAAGCTGCGGCAGGCCACCGTTCCCGAAGAAGTCGGCGAAGTGCAAAAACGCGTGAAGTTCATCACGCACCGCATGGAAACGGCCATCGCCAATCACGAATTTGAGAAGGCGCGGTTTTATTCCGAGGAAGAGCGCAAAGAAAAGGAAAATCTGCGTGGCCTTCGCGAGCGCTACAAGCTGGACGATGCCTCGACCGGTATCGTCACGCGTGAAGACATCGAAGAAGTTGTCTCACGCTGGACGGGCATCGGAGTCTCTTCCATCAAGGAAGATGAACAGCAAAAACTGCTGCGCATCGAACCGGAACTGCACAAGCGCGTCATCAGCCAGGACAAGGCCATTACCGCCCTGGCCCGCGCCATCCGCCGGAGCCGCGCTGGCCTGAAATCTCCGCTGCGCCCCGTCGGTTGCTTCTTTTTCCTCGGGCCCACGGGCGTCGGGAAGACGGAAGTCGCACGGCGCCTGGCCGAATTCCTGTTCGGTTCGGAAAAATCGCTGGTGCGCTTCGATATGTCCGAGTTCATGGAGAAGCATTCCGTCTCCAAGCTGATTGGAGCGCCTCCAGGCTATGTCGGCTATGAAGAAGGAGGCCAGCTGACCGAGCGAGTTCGGCGCACGCCGTATTCGGTCATCCTTCTGGATGAAATCGAAAAGGCCCATCCGGATGTCTTCAATATCCTGCTGCAGGTGTTTGAAGACGGGCAACTCACGGACGGGCTGGGCAATACTGTGGATTTCCGGAATACCATCATTATCATGACTTCCAATCTTGGGGCGCGCCATCTGCAACGGCGCACCTCCATCGGATTCCAGTCGGGCGCCGATGAAGCCAGCCTCAAGTCCATGGAAGAACTGGTGATGGGCGAAGTGAAACGAGCGTTTAATCCGGAGTTTCTCAACCGCCTGGATGAAGTGATTCTGTTCAATCCTCTGGGCGACGATGATTTACTTCGCATTATCGACTTGCTGGTGGGCCAATTGAACGACACCCTGATTCATCGGCAGGTGCAGATCGTTGTTTCACCGGAAGCACGGCAGTGGATTCTGGAGAAAACGTGTGCGGATCGCAGTTATGGAGCGCGGCCGCTGCGGCGGGCTTTGCAGAAGTATGTGGAAGACCCGCTCTCGGAAGCACTGATCCAGGGAGGAATTCAGAGGCCTGCGACGCTGCAAATATACGTCGCCGGGGAGGGTCTCTCGTTCCGTCCCGTAGGCGAGGCAACCCCTGTAGTTCACTAACGAATCTGACACCAAACGCGTCGCTGCAAAGCGGTTAACCGTTATTGGCGACCGCATTGTGCCAGGCGCTTAGCCAGCCCATACCGGGTCTGGCAGGAGAAGAACATCTTGGGTTTGGGGGCGCGGCCTTGATCAGCTCACTGGCCGCTCAAAGAAGAGTCTGTTTTCCTAACGGGGTTTTGACGAGCCGGGTTTACTGCATTGCGATGGTGGTGCTTTGTTTCGCGATCAGCTCACCCGCTGCCTCGCGAAACAATTCCGGTGCAGACGCGTCCTCCGTTTCTCCCGCTCCGCCGCAGGACCCGACCCAGCAGCCGCCCACAGCTCCCGCACCCGCCGCGCAAACGCCTCCCGGCGCCACGCATTACGTTATCGAACGAATCGAGTTCCTGGGTAACCGCAGAATCCGCAGCGATACCTTGAAAGCCCGCATTTTCAGCCGGGAAGGCGATCCCTATAACGAAGAGACCCTGCGCCGCGACTTTCAAGCGTTGTGGAACACGCAGTTTTTTGAAGACGTGAAATTGCGCGTGGAAGATTCGCCGGACCGGGCGGATGCCAAAATTATTATCTTCGACGTCAAGGAACGGCCGGTCATCCGGCGAATTCGCTACGACGGCATTCACTCGATCTCCGAATCCGATATTCTCGATCGTTTCAAGGAGCGCAAAGTCGGGCTCAGCGTGGAAAGCCAGTTTGACCCCACCAAAATCAAGAAGGCGGAAGTGGTGCTGAAGGAATTGCTTGGCGAACACGGCCGGCAGTTCGCCAAGGTAACTCCGCAGTACGAGCGCATTGCCTCCAGCAACGCGGTCATCCTGGTTTTCAAGATTGAAGAAGGCCCCAAGGTCAAAGTGGGGCAGATTCATTTCAAAGGCAATCATGCCTTCAGCGATCGCAAGTTGATCCGCGCGATGCATCACGACCGTCCCTATGCCATTCCGCTGTACATCACGGAAATCAATGTTCTGTCCAAAACGTTTGACCGCGACAAGCTGAGCGAAGACCTGGAAGTGGGCATCCGCGGCACTTATCAGGACAATGGCTATTTCAAGGTCAGCGTGGGCGAACCCATTCTGGAAAATGTGGATGTGACGTCCTATAAACTCGGGGTGCCATTGCCCTTTGCCGGCAAAGGCGTCGGCAAAGCGGTGAACATCACCATCCCTATCGAAGAGGGCGATCAATACCACATGGGGACTTTGAAGATTATCAGCGCGGATCCGGATAAGGCGTTGTCGCTCAAGGTGGAAGCGCTGAAGAAGATTTTCCCGTTGAAGGAAGGGGATCTCTTCGCCACCGACAAGGTCCGCAAGGCGATGGAAAATTACAAGAACGCCTACGGCGAGTACGGGTTCATCGATTTCACCGCGGAACCGGAAACGAATCTCGATGATGAAAAGAAAATCATCAATTTGACCTTGCGGTTCAACGAAGAGAAGCAGTATTACGTGCGCCGCATCGATTTCAGCGGCAACACCACCACTCGCGACAAAGTAATCCGGCGGCAGCTGCTGATTGACGAAGGGCAACTGTTCAACAAGCGCGCGTGGGAATTGAGCATCCTGCGGCTGAACCAGCTCGATTACTTCGATAAAATCGAGGCGGACAAGGCTGCGGAATTGAAACGCAACACCAAGGAAGGCACCGTCGATATCAACCTCAAGCTGAAGGAAAAGGGCAAGCAATCCATTGGCTTGCAGGGCGGCGTCAGCGGCTTGTCCGGGAGCTTCATCGGACTAACCTACCAGACCAATAATTTTCTGGGTCTGGGCGAGACTTTGACGTTCTCCGCGCAATTCGGCAACCTGCAGCGCAGCTTTCAATTCGGATTTACCGAGCCTTATCTTTTTGACCGGCCGATCCAGACGGGCTTTACGATTTTCTCCAGCCGCTACAAGTTCGACCAGGCGCAACAGCAAGCGCTGTTGACCGGCCAGTCCGTCAGCATCAATCCCCAATACATTCAGAATTACAACCAGGACAGCACCGGCTTCACCACCTTCGCGAGCTACCCGCTGAAGAAGCGTTCTTTTACGCGCGTGTCCGCCTCGTATGGACTCACGCGCACGAACATTACGGCCTTCAACCAGGCGTCCAGCATCCTGTTCGAACAATTGCAATTCCGCAGCGTGGCGGGCCCCAGCGCACTCAACGGCATCATCTCCAGCACCATCACACCGAGCATTACGTACAACACCATCGGCAATCCGCAGAATCCCACGTCCGGAAAGAGTTATTTTTATTCGCTGGGATTTTCCGGTGGCCCGCTGGGCGGCAATGTAAACAGCATCTCCAATGTCTTCGACTGGAAGGCGTTCCGCCCCATCAACAAAAGGCGAAACGTACTGGGCATGCACGTCACCGCGGCGTTTATCACCGGTTATGGCGGCAAGGAAGTTCCGCCCTTCAGCCGCTATTACATGGGCGGCGAGAACGACATTCGCGGATTCGATATTCGATCCATTTCGCCGGTCACGTTTATTCCCACGGCCACGACGCAGCAATTCATCTATACCGATCCAACGTCTTTGAACGGCAATGGCACGCCGGTACAACGAATACTTAGCATCCCGGTGCTGGGCTATACCATCACTTTTCCAGGCGGAGATTTACAGTCTTACGGAAATTTTGAATATCGCATTCCGATTGCCGGGCCGGTCACCGCCGGGCTGTTCATGGATGTGGGCACCGTCGGTATTCTGCGCCAGGATGCGTTGAAGCTGGATCCCACAGGATTCCAGAATCTACTCTCGCAGTTCCCGGATGCGCAGTCGCAAGCAGGCCTCCAGAGGCAGCTCAAGATCGCGGCGGGAACGAACTTCCGAGTACGCGCCTCGACGGGTGTGGAGCTGGTGGTGCAACTTCCGATCATCCAGGCGCCGTTCCGCATCTACTACGCTTTCAACCTGGACAGGCTGCATGAACAAATCATCGCGCCTCCGGACTACATCGAGCAAAGCGATATCGACCTGGTCAAGAATAATCCGTTGCTCAAGGATTTCTATCGATTTCAGTTCGCGCCGACTCTGAATCAGTTCGTCGCTAATCCGGGACGGTTGAATTATTTCGAGCCTTTGCGGACTTTCCGGTTTACCGTAAGCCGGACGTTTTAAGGGGTTTTGGTGTTGGCGAGTTCAGGAAGAGCCGGGCGTGGCGGCGGGGTGCTGCCGGGCCTGGATTCACGCGAAAGCAGCGGACAATTTTTGGGGGAGACAGTGGGAATTAAGTTGCGGAATGTTCTTAGATTTCTCGCGCTGGTCCTCGCGGCGGTTAGTGTGGGGTTGGCGGGATGCGGTGGCAGCAGCAACGCCAACGTAGTGGTGGTCACCGTGTCGCCGGCGGGCGACATCCTGGTTGTGAATCAGGCGGTCACACTTATCGCGACGGTCACCGGAGCCACGGACGTCACCGTTACCTGGACGTGCACGTTCACCACCACCACCACGCCGACCGGAACCACCACGCCGGTCACTTCTGCCGCCGCTCCCTGCACATCGGCACAAGGCGCGCTGTCGAACACGCAAACCACGACGGTCACCTATACCGCGCCGGCCACCGTTCCCAACCCGCCGCCGACCATCACCGTCACGGCTACTTCCAATGAGGATAAGAAGAAGACCGGCACCAGTGTGATTTCGCTGGATTCGGGGATCCGCGCGACGGTAAACCCAGCGACGGCCACGGTGGCGACCGGCGCGAACTTTCAATTCACCGCAACGCTCACGACCGATACCACTCCGAACGATGTGACCTGGTTGCTGGTGCAGGCCACCACGACGAATCCTATTCTCCCGACCTCCACAAGTTGCTCCCCGGGATGCGGAAGTATCGACACCAATGGCCTCTACACCGCGCCCGGCACTGTGCCCAGCACGCCCACGGTGAGTGTCATCGCCACGTCAAAACAAGACACCACGCGCTTCGCAAGCGGAACCATCACCGTGGTCCAGGCCGGACCCATCAGTTTCTCGGACGTTTCGCCGCCCATCGCACCGCAGGGAGGCTTGCTCCAGGATATTTTCCTGAATGCCACGAATCTCACTTCCAGTGGCGTGGGCGTCACCGTCGGCCCTTTTGCCATTGCTCCCTCTCAAATCAAGGTGATTTTTTCGCCGAGCAATGCGGCCGCTTCGGTCGGCGCTCGTGTGCGGCTCACCTCGGACGAACTGGCCGCAGCAGGTTCGTACCAGGTGAATATTACGAGCACCAATCCGGCGAGCCCGGTAACTAAGGTCTCGGGCGGCAACTTTACCGTGACCGTTGTTTCCGCTCCACCCTCGCTGGTGGCGTCGAACCCCGACAGCTTGCCTGAAGATTCGCAGATTTTGCCCGCTGGCCCTTCCATGACGTTGGATGGAGGCTACTACGGGCCACCGGACGCGCCGGTCGTTTCCGCGGCATTCAACGGTGGGACGTTGCCGATCGTCACGGATCCGAACAATCCCAACGTGTCGAACCCGCGGCGCTTGAATGTCACCTTGCCGAACTTGAACGGATTGTCCGGGCTTTATCCCGTCAGCGTCACCAACAACAATGCTTCGCCGCCAACCAAGTACACCAACGTCGCGATCATTCCGGATTACGGCAACACCAACAAGCCGGATGCGACGCCGTCGCTGATCGCGCTGCCCCCCGGCTCTGCGCCGAGCGCCATCGCTCTCGACAACGTGTTGGGCGTGGAAGTCGTGGCCGAAGCCGGAACCAGCGCGATTCAATTCGTCGACATTCATAGCGGCACGCCGGCGTTGCTGGGCGGGCCCATTCAGACTGGAAGCATTCCAGCGTCCACCGCGCCGGGCAGCCTGCCGACAGGGGTGGCCGTGGATGAGACTTTGCACATCGCGGCGGTGGTGAACTATGCCGACCGCAGCCTGTGGATTTTCCAGATTCCCACGCCTCCCAACGCGCCCTCCACGACGCCGCTCGGCAAAATCGACCTGAGCACGCTGATTCCCGCAAGCGCGCCAACAACGCCGCCCAGCGCCCCGCCGTTTCCTTATTCCGTGGGAATTGATTCGCAGACCCATCGTGGAATTTTGGCGTTTGCTTCCACGAATGTGGGATTCATTTTGAACTTCGATCCCACGCAGGCCGCGTCCATCTGTCTGCCTGGGCAGCCTCCTGCGACTGGCACGGTCTATTGCCCGATCGCAGCGGTCACCTTGAATACCGGCTCGAACCCGCAGATCGCGCTGGAGCCGCGCGTGGACCTGGCGTACGTCACGCCGGGCGGCGCGGGGAATCTTTCCGTCGTGGATTTGCAGCATATCGCGGCGCAGTCACGCATTCCGATTGCGAGCGCGACGAGAACTTCCGACGTCGTGACCGTCACCACCTCGAGCGCGCACAATCTCAATCCCGGCAATCCCGGCACGGTGCTGATCGCCGGTCTTCCGCCCGGAACAGGTGGCACCATTTTCGACGGCACGTTCAGCGTGACCAGCGTGATTGACGCCTTCACTTTTACGTACACGCAAACCGCCGCGGACGACACCACCACCAGCACCACCTCGAGCCAGGGCACGGTCAGTTATGGACTGGCGTTTCTTACCTATTCGCTGACGCCGACGGTGCAGGGCATCGCCATCAATCCCATCACGCGCACGGCCGTGCTGGCGGACCCCAACGCGGATTCCTCGCAAATCAGCTTCATCGACTCCCTGGATCAGTCCTTCAAGTTCATATCCTTGTTTGCGGAAACGGTGGGAACTCCGCCGGCGAATGTTCCACCGGAATCGGGACTGGCGGACGTGGCTTTCCAGCCCTTCACAAATACCGCGGTGGCCTTCAATCCGTCGCTCAACGAAGTGTCGCTGCTGGACCCGGTGCTGTTGCAGCGGGATGCCATCGTAAAATCGCTGGGCACGGGCTTGAAAACCGTTATGTTCACCGACAGCAACGTAATGGTCTCCCTGAAATTATCCGGAGCGATTCAGGTCGATCCCAATTCCAACTCGGTGTTGGTGGCTAATTCCGGCAGCGACAACCTGACTTTCTTCCACCTGAGTCAATTCTTCAAGCCGGTGAATATCGAGCAGGTCATCACTCCGCTCATCCCCGGAGCGCTTCTGCCACAAACGGTGATTACTACGGGCGGCACCACGCCAAGTCCCGTTGCAGGAGTCAGGATTTTGGGCTCCGGATTTGATGCCGGCTCGCAGGTACGCCTGGATGGTCAGTCGCTGGCGGGCAACGTGCAATTTGTGAGCAGCCGCGAGTTGGACGTAACGATTCCCTCGACGTTCCTGACCGCCCCGCGACGCTATGCTCTGGATGTGGTCAATAGCGCGAGCATCGGCTCGAATGTTACCGACTTCACCGTCATTCAATCCGTTGCCATTCCGGCGTGCTCTGGAACCGATGCGGCGCCCGGCGCGGTGGCTATCGATGAGCAACGCAACATTGCGGTGGTGACCGACTCGGGATGCAACGACGCGTCCATCATCAGCCTGAAACCGGATTCCACCTTCGGCACCTTGACGAACCGCATCGCCACCGGCGCGGCGCCATCCGCAGTGGCGGTCATTCCGCGATTCGGGTACGCGGTGGTCAGCAACAATAGCGCGGGAACGGCATCGGTGTTGAATCTCGACACCAACATGCAAGCGACCCCGGACATCTCCGTGGGCACGCAACCGAACGGCGTGGCCATCGATCAGGATACGGCCATCGCGCTGGTCGCCAATACCGGATCCAATACCGTGTCTTCGCTGGATCTCACGCCGCTGCGGGCTTCTCCGGCCGGATCGGTGACGCCGAACACCATCGCGGTGAACCAGAGCCCCATCGCCATTGCCATCGACCCGGGTCGCGGCACCAGCAACCTGGGCTTGGCGGTGGTAACTTCGTTAATCCTGAACGGCTCCTCAGCGCCATTCGGAGGCCTGGACGTGGTAGATCTGGGCACGTCGCCGCCCACGAAAAATGCCAGCGCATCGCTTTCGGGAATCCAGGCCACACCGTCGGGCATCGTATTCGATCCAGCCACTACGCTGTTTTTCGCAACTTCCAGCCAGGGCAACTCCATCACGGCGTTTAATCCGGACACCACGCAAACTCAGAATATTCCCGTGGGCATCAATCCGACGTCGCTGGCGTTCAACTTTCAAACCAGCACACTGCTCACCGTAAATGCTTTGAGCAACA
The DNA here is from genome assembly GCA_036496505.1 of Candidatus Acidiferrum sp. GTDB lineage: Bacteria > Acidobacteriota > Terriglobia > Acidiferrales > UBA7541 > Acidiferrum. Next base: position 84,441 of record DASXLA010000068.1, read on the forward strand.
CCGTGTCCATCGTGGATTCGCAGACGTTCAAGACCAGGGCCACGCTGGGAATCGCCGGATCGTCGCAGTTTGCGGCGGCCATTCATCCGTTCACCAACCTCGCCGTGATCGCCGACCAGGCGAATAACCGGGTGTTGTTGTTGCCCTTGCCGTGAGGATCGAATGCGGCTGTGGCTGTAGCTGGGCAAAGAGTTTCTTGATTGCAGGCGGTAAAGCGGCTCGGCTATACTTCGAAGTTTGAACCGCAGCTGAAGAATCGCCTGATGCAACCAGGTTATCGCCAATGGAAATTGGCGCAGCTTTAGGCCTCCGTCGCGGAGGCAAAACATAAGGAGAAAAAAGTGAATTCCAGAAAGATATTTTTCAGCGCGATTCTTGCCGGCGCGTGCCTCTTGGTTACACCGGCGATTCGGGCTCAGGGCGCCGCTGCTGCTCCCGCCACCTCCGGCCTCACGGGTAAAGTCGGAGTGATCAATGTTCGCCAGGCAATCGTCGCGACATCGGAAGGCAAGCAGGCCTCCGGGGAATTGCAGTCGCAGTTCGCCTCGCGGCAAAGCGAGCTTGAAAATCTGAACAAGCAAATTTCCGAACTGCGGCAGCGTTTGGCCGCGGGAGAAAATAAACTGAGCCAGGAAGAGCAAGCACGGCTGACACGCCAGGGCGAAGTGCTGGCGCACCAACTGCAGCGCAAACAGGACGAATACCAGGAAGACGTGAACGCCGCGCAGGGCGACGTCATCGACAAAATCGGGCGCAAAATGATTGACGTGCTGGACCGCTACGCCCGTGAAAACGGCTATTCGGTGATTCTGGATTCCTCAGCGCAAAATACGCCGATTCTGTACGCCTCCAACCAAGTTGACGTAACCCAGGACATCATCCGACTTTACGATCAGGCTTATCCCTTGAAGGCGGGAACGACACCCAAGGCGACTCCCAGGCCTGCAACCGCCACGCCCAAGCCGGCTACGCCACCCCCCAGCAAGCCGTAAGCGCTGATTCGTATCGGGATCGCATAAGGATCGCCTCCGGCAGCCCGCCGTGGGGCGATTTCTTTTAGCGCTGCCCAGGTTGTAAGACAGAGGCGATAGGTCCGTGTGCAAAATGACCGACGGGACTGACTGCCCGTATCTTGCTTTTACATTGCCGCCGGAATATACTCTAATTTCGCTCTAAGCGGGTCGCACGAATGGGTGGGCGCAAGCCCACTTTTTTGTTGCTCGCGGTTACAGCGCTAGCTGGACCGGCATAGGCCGGGGAGTCTTCGTTTGGATCTGGAAAAAGTCCGGCAGGCCGCCGAGCGGGTTGCGCGCTCAGAAGGCCTGGAAATCGCCGACATCGAATGGAAAGTTGGCAAGCAGCGATTTCTTCGGGTGTATATCGACCGCCTTCCCGAACGAGCCGCCGCTGCCGGCGCGACGAATTCGAATGGGACACACGCGGAAGCATCCGAGTCCGGGCAAAGTGAAGCGGGTGAAACTCCGGCCAGCGATCCGTACCCGAAAATTACGCACGGCGATTGCGAGCGGGTCAGCCAGCAGTTGAGCGTGATCCTCGACGTGGAGGATTTGATTCCCGGGCCGAGCTATACCCTGGAAGTCAGCTCGCCAGGGATGGATCGGGCGCTGAAAAAGGCGGCTGATTTTGAGCGCTTCCGGGGCCGTTTGGCCAAGGTGGTGACCACCGAACCGGTGGAAGACGCCAAGTTTTTTGAAGGGCGCTTGGCGGGCGTGGTTGAGGGCCGAGTTCGTTTGGAATTGCAAGGGAAGCACGCGAGAATGGTTGAGATTCCGCTGGATGCCATCCGCAAGGCGAACCTGGTAGTCGAATTCTGAACCGCGAATTTTTGAAAGTGGTGGCGCGCTGAGGTCTTAGGCACGCGCCGCAAGGAATATTAGGAAACGTTAATGGCGAACTTGCTGTACCAACAGATTGAAATGCTCAGTCGCGAAAAGCACATTGAGCCGGAAGTGGTGGTGTCGGCGATTGAAGACGCCATGGTGGTGGCGGCGCGAAAATTTTATAAGAGCGAAGAGGATTTGCGCGCCAAATTCAACCAGGAAACCGGGCAGGTGGACGTTTTCTCGGTGCATATCGTCGTCGACCAGGTGACCGACTCCAACAAGGAAGTCAGCCTCAGCGACGCCAAGAAAAAAAATCCGGGGGTGGAGGTCGGCTCGGAGATTATCGCCGCCAAGCCCACCGACGTGCTGGGACGAATCGCGGCGCAGACCGCCAAGCAGGTGATTCTGCAAAAAGTGCGCGAAGCGGAACGCGACACGATTTTCAACGAATATCACACGCGCGTCGGAGAACTGGTAACGGTGATCGTCAAGCGCGCCGAGGGCCCGGACCTGATCGTGGACATGGGGCGCACGGAAGCGCGGTTGCCAAAACGCGAGCAATCCAAGCTGGAAACCTACAATATCGGCGAGCGCCTGCGGGTGGTCATCAAAATGGTGGACCGCGCCGCCAAGGGGCCGCAGGTGATTGTTTCGCGCGCGGACGCGTCGCTGGTGCAGCGCCTCTTCGAAATGGAAGTTCCGGAAATTTACGACGGCACGGTGCAAATCCGCTTTGCCGCGCGCGAAGCCGGAGAGCGCACCAAGGTTGCCGTGGCCAGCCGCGACAAGGACGTGGATCCCGTGGGCGCCTGCGTGGGCATGAAGGGCATGCGCGTGCAATCCATCATCCGCGAATTGCGCGGCGAGAAGATCGACATTATCCCCTACAGCGAAGAAACCGTGGCATTCGCGCAGAAAGCGTTGAGCCCCGCGAAAGTTACCCGTGTGCAGATCACCGATCCCGAAACGCACAAGCTGGAGGTCATCGTCGAAGATTCGCAGCTTTCACTGGCCATCGGGAAGAAGGGCCAGAATGTTCGCCTGGCAAGCAAGCTGATCGGCTGGGACATCGACATCAAGAGCGAGGAAGAAAAGCGCCGCGAGATCGAAGATCAGATGACGCGCCTGACCGCTCCGGCTACGCCGCTCACCTCTCTTGCGGGTGTGGGCGCCAAGACCATCGAGAAAATGGAAGCGGCGGGCATCAATAACGTGGAAGCGCTGGCCGCCATGACTCCCGAGCAGTTGATGGAAATCCCGGGCATCGGCGAAAAGATGGTCGACAAGATTTACCAGGCCGTGAATCGCTTTTACGAAGGCGGCGGTGAAACGGCGGCGGCCGCCGAAGAAGGCGCAGCCGTGGCGGAAGAAGTCACCACCGTGGCGGAAGAAGGCGCAGCGGGAACGGACGCCGTGGCCGAGATCGAGCAACCGCAGGAAGAAAACGCGGAAGCTTCCGAGGCCATGGAAACCACCGCGGAGTCCGAAGGCCCCACCGGCGAGGCCACTGAATTGGCGGAGAACGAAGGGGCGACCGACGGCGGGAATGCGCACGCCGCTGAATCCGGCGAGGCCACGGAACAGCCTGGCGAAACCTCCGCTGAAAATTCAGAAGCGTCAAAACATCATGAAGCAACAGAGGTTGCGTCCGAAACTGCGGAACCCGATTCGGAGCAACCGGAAGAGGCAAAGTCCTGAGCGAAGCAAATCAAGTCCGTATTAACGAATTGGCCCGCGAACTGGAAGTGAAGGCCAAAGCCATCATCGATCTTTTGCCGGGCTACGGAGTCACGGAAAAGAAGACGCACTCGAGCTCTATCCCTGAAGACGTGGCCATAAAGGTTCGCAGGCACATCACGGGGGCTTCCGAGGCCGACGCCGCAGCCGAGGCGCAGGCCAAGGAAGCCGCGGCCAAGGCACGCACCAGGCCGGCGGCAGCGCCAACGACGCCTGCACCCGTAGCGTCGACTTCCCCGGCAGCGCCAACGCCGATTCGACCACCCGCTTCCGTTCCACCTGCGGCAGCAGTGCCGCCCGCAAAGCCCGCGGCACCGGTTGCGCCCATTTCGGCTGCGCCCGCTGCTGCCCCGCCGGCAGCAGCGCCGTCTGCGCCAAAACCGGCTACCCCTGCGCCTACTCCGATTCGTCCGGCAGCTCCGGCGGCACAAACAGGTGCACCAACCGCAGCACGCCCAGGGGCGCCACAGCCCAGCGGCCTGCGCCCGCAACCCCCAGGTGCGCCAGGAATACGCCCTGCTGCATCCGCGCCAGCCGGGCAAGCACGCCCAGGAACGCCTGCGCCACGGCCAACTATGGCTCCTCGTCCGCCATTGCCCACCGGCAATCGCGGCCCATTGCCCAGCACCACGCATGGGGCTTCACGTCCGCTTGGCCAGGGCGCGCAACGGCCCGCAGGCGGCCCGCGTCCCGGACAGCCCATGCGCCCGCAACAACCGGCGACGGGCAGGACTTTTACACCGCGTCCGGCAGGCCCCGGAGGGGCGCCCAGCAGGCCATTCGAGCAACGCCGCGGCCCTTTGCCAACCGGAACGCGTCCCGGACCTCGCGCTCCCGGCCGTCCTGGCATGTTGCCGCCGTTCCCGGAAAAGCTTCCGCCGAAGGCCGAGCCGGGTAAACCGCTGTATACGCGCAAACCGCCACAGCGCCAGCGCCCGGTAGCCGATAAACGCGAGCAGGAGGGTGAGCGCAAGCTGCACCCCACCCGCCAGCGCCCCGGCATGGGCGATCGGCGATCCGCCGCCGCAGTGATTGCGCCGCCGGAACCGCGCGCGCCGCGCGAAGTGACCATCACCGAAGGCATCACCATCCGCGAACTGGCGGAAAAGCTGGACGTGCGCGCCAAGGAATTGCTGAAGAACCTGCTCGACCGCGGGGTCTTCGCGAGCATCAACCAGGCGCTGGATGTGCCCACGGCGACCACTTTGGCCGAAGCGTTCAGCGGCGTGGTGAGCGTCGTTTCGCTGGAAGAAGAAATGGTGCTCGAGGTTGCGAAGGAAGAGACCAAGGAGAGCCTCAAGACGCGGCCGCCAGTGGTCACCGTCATGGGCCACGTGGATCATGGCAAAACCAGTTTACTGGACGCCATTCGCCAGGCGGATGTCGCCGGCGGCGAAGCGGGAGGAATTACCCAGCACATCGGCGCCTACAAAATCGTGGTCAATGACCGCAGCGTGGTCTTCGTGGACACGCCGGGCCATGAAGCCTTCACGCGCATGCGTTCACGCGGCGCAAAAGTTACCGACATTGTGGTGCTGGTGGTGGCGGCCGACGACGGCGTGATGCCGCAAACTAAAGAAGCCATCGATCACGCCAAGGCCGCGCACGTACCTATCGTCGTGGCCATCAACAAGATCGATAAGCCTGAAGCGCAGCCCGAACGCGTCAAGCGCCAGCTTACGGAAGTAGGCCTGATGCCTGCCGAGTGGGGCGGCGATACCGAATTCGTGGAAGTTTCCGCCAAGCAGAAAAAAGGGCTGGATAAATTGCTGGAAACGATTTTGCTTGTCGCGGACCTTCGCGAACTCAAAGCCAATCCGGACGCGCCGGCCAGCGGCACGGTTCTCGAATCACGCGTGGATAAAGGCCGCGGCCCGGTGGCCACCATCCTGGTGCAGAACGGCACCTTAAAGCCCGGTGACTTTTTCATCTGCGGCGCGGTTTTCGGCAAAGTGCGCGCGATGTTCGATGATCGCGGCCGTCCGGTAATCGACGCGCCGCCTTCCACCCCGGTCGAAGTTCTCGGATTGCAGGGCGTGCCCGATGCCGGCGACCACTTCCAGGTGACCGACGAAGCCAAGGCTCGGCACATCGTGGAATTCCGCCAGGGCAAGCAGCGCGACGCGCAAATGGCCCGCAGCAGCGGAGCGCGCATCACGCTCGATCAGCTTCACGAGCAGCTCAAGGCCGGCGACGTCAAGGAACTGGGCATCGTCATCAAGGCCGACGTGCAGGGCTCCGTGGAAGTGCTCAGTGAAATGCTGCCAAAGCTTTCCACCGACCAGGTGAAACTGAAAATTATCGGTTCCGGCGTGGGCGCGGTGACCGAGAACGACGTGCTGCTCGCGTCCGCTTCCGGAGCGATTATCATCGCGTTCGGCATCCGCCCCGATCGCAAGGCCGCCGATCTCGCGCAGCAGGAACACGTCGATATCCGCACACACACGATTATTTACGAAGTTTCCGACGAGATTAAGAAGGCCATGGAAGGGCTGCTCGAGCCGGTGGTCACCGAAACGTACCTGGGGCGCGCCGAAGTGCGCAACACTTTCCGCGTCAAGGGCACCGGCACCGTTGCGGGTTGCTACGTCGTGGATGGCGTGCTCAAGCGCGACGGCCAGATTCGCGTGTTACGCGATGGCGTGGTTATCTACACTTCCAAGCTCAGTTCCCTGAAGCGCTTCAAGGACGATGCCAGCGAAGTGCGCACGGGATTTGAATGCGGCGCGGGCATTGCGAACTTCAACGATGTAAAAGTCGGCGACGTTCTCGAATGCTTCCAGATCACCAAGGTTTCCGCCGCGGAAGCCGCAGCCGAGCGCAACAGCAACACGGCAGCCACCTCGCGCAGCAGGTAGCCGCAGCTTTGGCAGTTTCGTCTCCGGAGCCGCTCATGCCGGTCGGCCTGCTCACCCTCGAGCTGTACATCCAGCATGCGCAATCGCTCAAGGACAAGCGGCAGGTGTTGCGAAGCCTGAAGGACCGGCTGCGCGCGAAGTTTAACGTGGCGGTAGCGGAGTTGGAGTATCAGGACACGTGGCAACGTTCGGTGGTGGGCGTGGTGACGCTAGCCAACGAAGAGCATCACGTGGAAGAGTCTTTGCAGCACGTGTTGGCGGAAGCGGACAGCATTCTCGGGCCGGTTTTGGTCGGTCATGGCGTGGAAATAATCTAGAATTGCGGATGCGCGTGTAACGCGCGTCGGAAAATGGCATAGCCGGCGGATACAGGAATCGCGCATGAGCCCAGCCAATCATCGTCACCTGCGAGTGGGCGAAGAAATCGCTCACGAAATCAACGCCATGCTTGTTGGCGAGCTGAAAGACCCCCGGCTCGAAGGCAATGTGGTGGTCAACGAGGTGCGGGTGCAGCAGGACATGAAGCACGCGCGCGTGTTCGTCAGCATGCAGGGCACGAACCAGGAACAAAGCGACGCGGTAAAGGCCCTGGAGCACGCTTCCGGCTACATTCGCCGCGAGCTCATAGAGCGCTTGCAGCTGCGCCGCGTCCCGGAATTGCATTTCATCCTGGACCTTTCCCAGGAAAAAGTTCAGCGCATCGAACAGCTCCTGAAGGAGATGAAAAAAAAATAATTCATCCGCTCCATAGCCGGCAATAAGCAAGCGCGCCGTGTGGTATTAAAGGTTTCGCAGGTAAACGCCTCAGCACTCTTCATTCGGACAGGAAAAATTATCATTGCATCAGCAGCCGCAACCACCGCCATTTGACGGCGCCCTGGTCATCGACAAACCGCAAGGCAAAACATCTCACGATGTCGTGGATGCCGTTCGCCACCTGGTGGGATTTCGCCAGATTGGCCATCTCGGCACGCTGGACCCGCTGGCCACCGGCGTTCTCGTTTTGCTTCTGGGCAAAGCCACGCGGCTGGTGCAGTTCTACAACGGCCGCCGCAAACGCTATAACGCCGGTTTCCGCTTTGGCTTTGCCACCGATACCTATGACTCGGACGGCGAGGCGCAAGGGCCTGACAGCGCTCCGGTGCTTGACGCCGCGGTGCTCGAGCGCCTGGCCGCTGAACGTGTCGGCCGCTTCGCACAAATGCCGCCGTCCTTTTCCGCCAAGAAGATACGGGGCCGACCGGCGTATGAACTTGCCAGAAAAAAACAACCCGTCGAGCTGAAGCCCGTCGAAGTGGAATTGTTCGAATACCGTTTGACGGAGGTTTCCGGCTCGATCGCGCGCTTCACCATTGAATGTTCTTCAGGCACGTACGTCCGCGCACTGGCTCACGAAATGGGGCAGAAGCTGGGCTGCGGCGCGCACCTTGCCGAGATTACGCGCACCGCAGTGGGAGAATTTTCGCTGGATCAGGCCGTCAAGCTGGAGGAACTGGCCGGCGCAGTGCGCCAGGGAAAGATGGAGAGTTGCCTGATCCGCCTGGAGAGTCTGCTGCCTAATTTTCCGCGCATGAATGTGTTGCCGGTCATCGAGCGCCGCGTGCGTCACGGATCAAAATTCAATATTTCCATCGGGCAGATTCAGCCGGGCCGCGCTGAGCCCCCTCCCGGGGCCACGGCGCAACTCGACGGAGGCGAACCGCGGGCGCCCAGGCTGCGCGTGTTCAGCCAGCAGGATAAGCTGATCGCCATCGCCGAAGCGGTGGTGCCGCGGACCTACCAACCGGTGGTGGTCTTCGAACCATTGCCGTAAGCGCGTAAGCGTTTCGAAATTTGTCACGCGATACGCCTCATGCGCCGCGGCCAGCGCCTTACATCATGGCGGCTGCACTCTCTCCGAAGGCAGCGTACTGGGCACGGAGCCTCTTTCCCCATGGCCGGCGAAGATGGTTGCGCTGTGGTGTTGCGGCGAACGCAAACGGTGCGGAGTAATCAGAATCATCAGTTCCGTATCGGTCAAACTCTTGGTCCGGCCGCCAAACGCATATCCAATGCCGGGCAGCTCGGCAAAACCGGGCAGACCGGTAATCGCTCGAGTCTCTTCACGATCCGCCAATCCGCCGATCAGCGTCGGCTGGTCGTCTTTTACACGGATGGTTTGCGTCAGCGTGCGGTTCGAAATCACCGGAATGCCATTTACGCTGCTGCCCGCGAGCGCGCGAATTTCAAATTCCAATTGCAGCGTTACCTCGTTATTCGGATGCATGGCCGGAGTGGCTTTCACTTTCAAGCCGATGTCCATGTATTCCGCGCCGGGATACGGAGTTTGGCCCGTGCCGCTACCGCTCTCCGCCAATGCCGCGGAATCCTGAATAATCGCCACGATCCCCTGGCCAGCCGTCGGACCTTGCGCCACCAGCGCGACGTCTGGAAGCCCGCTGCTGGTCAGCACCGGAACAATCATCGCTCCCGGGCTCGCCGGAGTATTCAGCTCGACGCCCGTTTGGAAAGCTCCGCCGCCGAGGCCCAGAAAAACGCTTAAGGTGCTCTGGTCTTTGTTGGTCACGGCAATATCCGGCGAAGGGCCATTCGCGAAACTGGCAATAGCCACGCCCACGGGTGTCGCCGCCGTAGCCAGCGGAGAACCGGGAGCAATCGTAAATGTGCCATTGATGCTGGTGCTTCCCAATAAAATGGAGACGGTATTATCCCCCTGGTTTACCACGGCGAGATCGCCCACACCGTCCGCATTCAAATCTCCGGTGGCAATAGCAACCGGCGAGGCCCCGACCGCCATGGGCGAATTGGGCGCTTCGGTGAAAGTGATATTGGAATTCTGGTCGATGTTGTCGAGCAGAATGGAAACATTCCCCGATGTTTGATTCACGACGGCGAGATCGGTCGAGTCGCCCTGCCGGAAAGTTCCCGCCACCATGGCCACCGGGCCGGTCTCCGCGACACCATTGGTGTTCAACAGAAAAGGCGAGGCCGGAAATGGCGTGAAGGTGCCGTCACCCGCGCCGCGAAATACGGAAATAGAATTGTCCGCTTCGTTGGTCACCGCAAAATCGAGAATGCCATCGCCGTTAAAGTCCGCCACCATGATGGAGCTGGGATTTTTTCCCACGGCGATTGGCGAGCCCGGCGCTTCCGTAAATGTTCCGTTGGGCACATCGTTGGCATCCACATTGCCGAGCAAAACGGAAACGTTGTTCGAAGTGGAGTTCACCAAAATCACGTCTTGCGGTTGCGGGGTTGTAAATTTGGTGCTGTCGGTGCGAAACACGCCCGTCCCAATCGCGACTTGCCCGGTTTCGTTGGCGCCCAGGGTAATCGGCGGCGTGGCTACCGGCACAAAATTGCCGTTGTCCTGATTCTGCAGAATGGTAAAGGTGTTGGCGGCGGTGTTGTTGAACACCACTGCAAGATCCGGCAAGGTCCCGCCGGTAAAAGGACCTGCTACCAGAGCGGTTGGATTGGGCCCCACGGTGAAATTTGTTTCCGGAAAGGTGGCGGAGCCGGGCACGCCTGTGAAGGTTCCTCCGGTTCCCAGGCTCGTCGAGAGCAGTGACAACGTCACGGGGTAACGGTCACCCACAAAAAACGTCGCCGGCTTGCCGTCTTGCGCGCGCATAAGAACTTCACGGCCGCTTTGTACCAGCGACAAGGAATTCGAAAAATCCACGCTGGCGCCGGGCAAGGTCAGCAAAAAAGTGGAGAGGCCGCCGCCCAGCAAAATAAAGGGAGGGATGCTCGAGAAGCCTTGCCCGGTGAATATCTGTTGCGCGTTGGTGAGCAAATTGGCCAGGTCGGTGGAAGCCGCCAGCGCGCGCACATTGTTGGGCGTCAAGATAATCAAAGAGGTGGACGACGGCGGCGTCAGGCCCAGTTTTTGCATGGCGGCGCGATCCACTTCCAGCAATTCAATGTCGAGGAGCACTTCTCCGCGCGCCTGCTCCACTTCATTAATCAGCTGCCCCGCCAGCGCCAATCTCTGCGGCGTGTCGCGCATGGTGATGGTGCGGCTGCCGGTATCCAGTTCCAGCCGGGTGGCACCGGTAATGTCGCGCACCACGCGCAACAGTTCGGTCATTTCGTCGGGCGCTACCGAGGCAGGCAACGGGAAAATCTGTTCGGCTTCCGGCGCGTAGAGCTTGCGCTTTTCGGGAGTGTCCGCCGCCACGAAAAGCAGTGTGGGGTCCAGCGCGCGCCAGAACGTGCCGGTTTGCACGCCCAACACCGTGAGAGCCGTATAGAAATCCACGTCCTGCACGTGCAGGCGCACCATGTGACCCATAAGGTCCGGATCGAACGAGGTCCTTATGCCGAATTTTGCGCCCAATTGCTCATAAACCGCCCTCGTTTCACCGCGTAAATCCAGATCCTGTTTGCCGCTCTTGGGATTGAGTTTTGGCAGCACGACCGACGCCAGCTGCATCTTGGGCAACTCATTTTCCATGGAATTCATTTGCGTGAGGCGCTCGGCGACAACCGTGTTTCCCGGATCAATGTGCAGCGCCATGTGTAGCTCGTCGGTGGCCTCGCGCATATCTCCTTCGAGCGCCGCTTTCTCGGCGGCATCCACGTGCGTGCGAACCAGCTTGGAACGTAACTCCGCTTCCCGGGCCACGTACCGGGGCTCCTTTGGCGCGTAATATACGGCCTCCCGGTAGTGGAGCAGCGCCTGATCGGTACGCCCGGCGGCTTCCGCTTGGTCGCCACGCTCCGCGGCTCTCTGCGCGCGTTTCAGGTCGATATGCAGGGGAAAGCCAGCTTCGTTCTTGGAGGGCACCGCTTCCTCTTGCGCCCAACAGAATGGCGCAAAAAACACGGCTGCGAGAATTGCGGCTACGAATTGGCGGTTCAGGCTCGAGATCATGATCGATGCTGGTCCATTCATTCTATCTTGACGTATCTATCGGAGGGCACTCGGCTTGACGGCGGAATAGCGCGAGCGTACACTAAATTGTAGTTGCAAATGATTCACAACTGGAGACTCCTTGCTCTCGGCTTTCCTTATCGCCCTTCGTGAAGGTGTCGAAGCTTCTCTCGTTGTCGGCATTATCCTCGTCTACTTATCCCGCACTGGCCGCTCTCACTTGTCACGTTTCGTCTGGTATGGCGTTGCCGCGGCAGCCGCCCTCAGCTTGGCTGTAGCCATCGCGCTCGATAGCTGGCACATCAGTGAAGATGGATTCGAAGGCGTGCTGATGCTGGTAGCCGCCCTCTTCGTCATTACGATGATCGTATGGATGAACCGAGTTGCGCGCCACCTGAAAAATGAAATCGAGAAAAAAGTAGAAGCCTATGCCGCGCGCGCCGGTAGGGCCGCCGGTTGGGGCATTTTCCTGTTTGTTTTCCTGATGGTGGTGCGCGAGGGCGCGGAATTGGCATTGATCCTGCGCGCCGTGGAGCTTTCCAGCGCGGGCCTGCAGACCTGGATCGGCACCATCGCGGGCATTAGCGCCGCAGTCGCTGTGGGGATATTATTCTTCAAGGGCACGCTGCGCGTGCCGCTGCATCGTTTCTTCGCCGTAACCAGCATCATCCTGATGCTGGTGGCTTTTCAACTGGCTCTCACCGGCATGCACGAACTGAGTGAGTCGCAATGGCTGCCTTCCAGCAAAACGGAAATGGCCATCATTGGCCCGGTGGTTCGTAATGAATTGTTTTTCTTCGTGCTGATTTTTGGCGCGGCGGCACTGCTGGTCTTACGCGAATGGCAGACGGCCTCGCACGCGAAGAGCAGTAAGCAAGCGGCCGGCGAAGCCGAAAGACGCCTGCTGGAATCGCAGAACCGCCGTCAGCGTACCTGGATGATAGCCGCGGCGACTGCCTGCCTCGTGGTCATACTCGTGCTCACCGCGGATTTTATCTATGCGCGAGCGAATTCCGCGCCGCCTTCGTCTATTCCGCTTTCCGCGGTCAATGGTGAAGTGCGCGTGCCAGTTCCGCAGGTGGAAGATGGCAAGATGCATTTGTTCACGGTCAACGTCGCGGGACAATCCCTGCGCTTCATGATCATCAAGAAGCCCAACGGCTACGGCGCTGCCCTGGATGCATGCCGCATTTGTGGTGCGGAAGGGTATCGCCAGGATGGCCAGAACGTGGTGTGCCGCCATTGCGGTTCGGCGATCTATGTTCCCTCGGTGGGAGATCAAGGCGGCTGCAATCCTATCGGTGTACCCTCACATATCGTTGGCGGGGACATCGTGATCGATCTTTCCAACCTGGGTAAAGCCGAGCAAGAGGTTCCGCGGTAGCTGCGCTGCGCCGCAACCCTGCCATGTTCCTCCGCCTCGTCGCCGATTCGTTTGGACGCCGCCCGCGCCGCAAGTTGCTGACCGGAGCGGCGCTGGCTCTCGGCATGGCCGTAGTGACGGCAGCGCTCAGCGTGGCGCTGGACGTTGGCGACCGTCTCGCGCACGAATTTCGCGGCCTGGGCGCAAATCTGCTCGTCACGCCGGAGGCCGACTCTCTACCGCTCGAAATCGGAGGGGTAGACTATCGCCCCGTGAATGCCGGCTCTTATCTCCGCGAGAAGGATCTGGGCAAACTGAAAACGATTTTCTGGCGCAACAATATCGTCGGCTTTGCGCCCGTGATGGAAGTTCCAGCAGAGGCCGCTTCAAACTCAGCCCCGACTTCTCGCCTCAAAACCACGCTGATTGGCACCTGGGCTCAACATCCGGTGGAAATTCCCGACGGGCGCATCTATGTCACGGGCATGGATCAAACCGATTCGTGGTGGCATGTCGACGGACGCTGGTTTAAAGACGAGGCTCAGGAATGCATCGTTGGCAAGTCGCTGGCGGCGCGATCGAAGCTCCAGCCCGGCGACACCTTGCAGGTCAACTCCGCAGGTCGAAATGTCACGCTTACCGTTACAGGAATTCTCTCAAGCGGCGGGTCGGAGGACGACGCCATTGTCGCTCCTCTGCAAGTTGCTCAGGGTATCGCGGATAAACCCGGCCAGTATCGCCGCCTGTACGTCAGCGCGCTGACGAAACCGGAGGATGATTTCGCGCGGCGCAATCCCTCAACCATGAACGCCGCAGATCTCGAGCGCTGGTCCTGCAGCCCCTACGCTTCCTCGATTGCATACCAGATAAAGCAGGTTTTGCCGGGCGTCGACGCTCGCGTGATCAGGCGGGTGGCCGAGGGAGAAGGCAGCATTCTCACGCGTGTGCGCATGTTGCTTTGGCTCGCGACGTTTGCAGCGCTGCTTGCCGCTGCGCTGGCCGTAGGCGCCTCTTCCGCGGCCGCGGTGATCGAATGCCGTTCCGAGATTGCGCTGATGAAAGCCATCGGCGCGGGTTCCGGCACCATTGGTTCCCTTCTGGCCGCCGAACAACTGTTGCTCGCTTTTGTCGGCGGCGGCGTCGGCTATGCCCTGGGTATCATTCTCGCCCGCATCCTCGGCGAGAAAATATTTGGCGTGGCGCCGGAGCCGTCCATCCTCGTTTTCGTCAGCATTCTGGCCCTGGCCGCGCTCGTTACCCTCCTCGGCAGCGCCATTCCCCTGCACCGCGCGTCGCGCTACGAACCGGCGCCCATTTTGCGAGGCGAATGAAATGCCAGACCGCAAAATGTTCTGGCGCATCGTGCGCCGCCTGTTCATCGCGCAGCGCGGCCGGCTGCTGGTGATTCTCCTGGCCCTTGGCGCGGGAGCCGCACTTACCGCCGCGCTTCTGAATCTTCAGGTGGATGCCAAAAGCCGCCTCACCACGGAATTTCGCGTGTTCGGCACCAACGTTGTCGTGGCTCCGCGCGAGACCAACGCTTCCAGCGCGGCGCCCACAATGGATGAGCTCGTCGCCAAGCAAGTGCGTGAATTCCCTGCCCCGCCACATACCTCCGCTACTTCCAACCTGTACCTGGTGGCAGACGTTTCTTCCGCTGCGTCCCGGTCATCGGTCAAAGCAGTGATTGCCGGCAAACGGGTTATTGTCTCCTCGCAGCGGGTAATAATTGAGCTCCAGGGCGTAGCACGAACGACTGCGTCGGTTGCTCCTTCGACGGGTGAGCAGGGCGAAAATCTGGCGCCCTGCTTCGTGGGCTTCAAAGCCGCGCAGCAATTGCATCTGCAGTCCGGCGATCGCATGGTCCTGCAAAATGCCGGGAGAGAAGAAGCATGCCGCGCTGCTCCCATGCCCGCGCAGGGCGATGAAGCCGACAGCCAAATTCAAATCGCTCTCGACGCCGCGCAGCGTCTCGCAAATCTGCCCGGCAGAATCAGCCTGATCGAATTAAGCGTGGCCGGCACGCCGCCGGAAATCCGCAGCTATATCGCGTCACTCGCGCAAAATATTCCTGGCGCGGACGTGCATGGCCTGCGGCAATTCACCGACGCCGAAACGAAAATTTACAATCGCATCAGCGGCCTGCTCACCGCCACTACCATTCTGGTGTTGGCGCTGACCGCGCTGTGCGTCATGGCGGCCATGACCAACGTGGCCATGGAACGCAAGAACGACGTGGGCTTGATGAAAGCCATCGGCGGCGCCACCCGTCGCGTGCTGCGCCTGTTTCTCGCGGAGGCGGCGCTGCTCGGACTTGCCGGCGGATTGATTGGCGCGGCTTCGGGAATTTTGCTGTCTATCTGGCTGGGCAAAACCGTCTTTGGCGTCGCGGCGCGTCCGCGATTGATTGTGTATCCTGTTTCCGTGGCCCTCACGATCCTGGTTGCCATCATCAGCGCTTATCCGCTGCGGCGTCTCGCGAGCGTCTCTCCCGCGTCGGTATTCAGGGGTGAAGCGTGAGCTCGCGCGATTCCGCTTCGCCGCAGGTGCTGGTCGATAACCTCGTCAAGCAATACGGGTCACTGCGCGCACTCGACGAGGTGAGTTTCAGCGTCGACGCCGGTGAATGGGTGGCGTTGATGGGCCCGTCGGGTTCCGGCAAGACCACCTTGATCAATATTCTTGGCGGCCTGGACAGGGTCACCTCCGGACGGGTGATTGTCGACAATATCGACCTCGCCAAGCGCACCGAGAACCAACTGGTGCGTTATCGTTCGGAAAAAGTTGGGTTTGTCTTTCAACAGTTCCATCTGGTTCAGTATCTCTCCGCGATTGAAAACGTCATGCTGGCGCAATACTTCCACAGCGTCACCGACGAGAAGCAAGCCGAGGAAGCGCTGCGCCGTGTCGGACTCGGAGACCGCCTCACGCATCTGCCCGCGCAACTCTCCGGCGGCGAACAGCAGCGGGTGGCCATCGCGCGCGCGCTGATCAATCAACCGAAACTGATTCTCGCCGATGAGCCCACGGGAAATCTCGATGAAGCTAACGAAGCCGTGGTTATCGATATTTTCCGCGCGTTGCACGAGGCCGGTCACACCATCCTGATGGTTACTCACGATCCGGACATCGCCCGGCAGGCCGGCCGGCGCATTGAGCTTGCGCACGGACGCCTGAGCCTGGATACCACGCAGTCGGACTCGCTCATTTCCATCGACGACGAAATTCGCTTCGATCACTTGCTCGAACGCATCTGGATGTGCGGCGAAGAAGGAACCACTTCGCGCGTCGATAATCTCAGTGCCCCAGGAAATACCGATCCTGGCCGTACCCTCGGGCGCATGGCCGACCTCAAGTTAGTGGAAGTGCGCCAGACTGATGTGCACCTGACAGAAACCGGGAGCCGCCGCGCCCGGGACGTAGTGCGCCGCCATCGCCTGGCGGAGCGCCTCTTCAAAGACACCTTCGCGATTGACGATTCCGAGGCTCACACCCAGGCCTGCAAATTCGAACACATCATCAGCCCCGAACTCGACCAGCGCATCTGCACGTTTCTTGGCCATCCCAAGACCTGCCCTCACGGCAATCCCATTCCGCCGGGCGATTGCTGCGACGGAAAGTCCAAATCTGGCCGCTCCTGAGCCCCACCGCGTATGCCCATTCCCGTCGACGAGCGTAAGAAGCCTTTATCCATCAAGATTCACGTCTCCAGCGGCGCCGGCGTCGATATCGTCTGGGCGGACAACCATGCCAGCCACTACGATTTCGCCCATCTTCGCGACGAATGTCCCTGTGCCACGTGCAATGAAAAGCGCGACCAGGAACATCAGCACCCGGGGTCGAAATCTCCCATGCTTTCTTCCCCGACCCTGCCTATGTTCAAACCCAAAATTCGCGCCAATTCCGCCACGCAGGTCGGCAACTACGCGGTGCAAATCAGCTTCAACGATGGGCACAATACCGGCATCTTCAGTTATGACCACCTCCGCACCATCTGCCCCTGCCCCGCGTGCGCGGCCACCTTTCGAAATCTCGCCACATAAACGATTTTCTATTTATCAGAACCTTCCGCTCGGCTAGACTTCACACGCGAAAAATGCGACGATTTTATTTCAGGAATATCGATATCCATTCATGAGTACGATTTCTTCTAATATCCCCTCTGCGCCCGGCAGGCGGGGAGCAGGGGTCCCGCGTGTCATCGTCGCCACCACCGCGCTCCTGACCTTTATCTCCTTCTGGCGTGCCGCTGCTATCGTATTGAACGACCTGGCTTCTTCCGCGTATTACGCCGGAGGCGAAGCGGAAGGCTACATCGGCAAGACCGCTCCCTGGTTCATCCTGGCCATCATGATTTTTTCGTACGCCGTTCGCGCGGTGTACGTCGAAAGCTGCAGCATGTTCGTCCGCGGCGGTGTCTACCGCGCGGTGAAGAGCGCTCTGGGCGGCACGCTTGCGAAATTCAGCGTCTCCGCGCTGATGTTCGATTACGTGCTGACTGGCCCGATCAGCGGCGTGGCCGCGGGCCAATATCTCGCCGGCCTCATCAGCGAGTTGCTGCAATATATGCATCTGAGCGGGCCCTTGGCCGAGGGAAGCATCAGCATCATCTCCGCCGGATTCGCGGTCATCGTCACGCTTTATTTCTGGTGGGAAAACACCAAAGGCGTATCGGAATCCAGCGAAAAAGCTCTGCACATCATGAAGCTGGTCACCGTGATGGTGGTCATGCTGATCACCTGGTGCACTTATACGGTCATCGTGCGCCATTCGGCTCTTCCCCCCTGGCCGCACCCGCGCAACCTCCGCTTAAGTCCCAGCGCGCTTGGCTGGTTAGCACACAGCAGTCTTCCCCACATGTTCGGCATCATCGCGATTTTCATCGCGCTCGGGCACTCCGTGCTGGCCATGAGCGGGGAGGAATCTCTCGCGCAGGTGTATCGCGAAATTGAAAGCCCCAAGCTTCAGAATCTGCGCAAAGCCGGCCTGGTGATTTTCATCTACAGCCTGGTTTTCACCTCGCTGGTCTCCTTTTTCGCGGTGATGATCATTCCCGATGACGTGCGCCAGGGCTTCCTCGAGAATCTGATCGGCGGCCTGGCCATGAGCCTGACCGGGCCGATTTGGGCGCGGCTGATTTTTCATGGATTTGTCGTTGTGGTGGGCACGCTGATCCTGGCAGGTGCGGTAAACACCGCCATCGTGGGCTCCAACGGCGTTTTGAACCGTGTTTCCGAAGACGGCGTATTGAGCGACTGGTTTCGGCAGCCGCATCCGCGTTACGGCACCAGCTATCGCATCATTAACATCGTCGTTTTTCTACAGGTCGTAACCATTATCATCAGCCGCGGCGACGTAACCTTCCTCGCGAACCTCTATGCCTTCGGAGTCATTTGGAGTTTTGCGATGAACGGGCTGGCGGTGCTGGTGCTGCGCTACACCCGGCCGGGGCAGCGCGAGTTTCAGGTTCCGCTGAATTTCCATATTAATGGCGTGCAGATTCCTGTCGGCTTGAGCCTGATCACCCTGACGTTATTCCTCATCGCCTTTATTAACCTTTTCACCAAGCCTGTGGCTACCGTGGCCGGCGGCGCGTTCTCCATCTTGCTGTACATCGTATTCACCATTTCAGAGCGCCGCGGCCGCCATGGCGGCGTCGCGCATGTCGAGATGGACCAGTTCAATCTCGCGCTCGAAGGCGAGCTGACTCCCGAAGGCGTCGGCGCGCGACCCGGAAATATTCTGGTTCCAATCAGCAACCGCTACGCCCTCTACCATCTCGGCAATGTTCTCGACCGCATCAAGCCGGGGCGCCGCGACGTGGTCGTCCTGCATATCCGTTTACTGCGGCGTTCCACTTCCGGCGAAAACGAACTGGACGCCGACCAGCTTTTCGGCAGCATCGAGCAACATTTATTTTCTGAAGCCTTGTCCATGGCCGAAAAAAGAGGCAAGTCCATCCGCCTCGCCGTGGTGGCCGCGAACGATTTGTGGGACGGCGTCCTGCGCGCGGCCACCGCGTTGAAATCCAGCACCATTGTGCTGGGTCACTCCGCCAAGGAAACCACCGAAGAACAGGCCCGGCAGATTGGCGACGGCTGGGAGCAGCTTGGCGATCAGAAGCCGCAATTCAATCTGGAAATCCACCTGGCCAACGGCGACAAGGTCTACAAGGTTCTCGGGCCGCACGCGCCGAATCTCACTGGCAACGAAGTCAACCTGCTGCACCGTCTCTGGCTGCGTTTCAGCGAAGTGCTCGCTCCGCAGGAACTGCATCACCACGACGTGGTCCATTTCGCGCTGGAAGAAGTGCAGAAGGAATTGGATGAGGGTCACGAAGACGAAGTCGTCAAGCGGCTGCGAGCGCATCTGGACGCGAATCTGAGCAAGCGCGAACGCTCGCAGAAAAATTAAGCCACAAATAGCCGCCTGTTGTTTTGATTGCCCTGAGTCTTACTTCTTCGCTGCCGCGGGGCGCAGCAGAATTGCTGATCCGACGACTCCGCGGCCGGCCAGCAATGCCCCGGCACACGCCAGCAGCGGTCCTACCCAGGTAAATGGCACGCGCGAAATCGCCAGCAGCACGCCTCCCAGAAGCGCCAACGAAACGGCGCGGATGTAGTCTTCCAGCCGCGGAGGTTTACGGCCCGGTCTCCGGTAAATTCCCAGGAGTCCCCATAAAATCAAAGCCACACTCAAGATCAACCACGAGAATTTGTGGCGGTTGAAAAAGATGTGGCCCGTCAAGCCCAGCCACACCACCAGAAGCCCCAGCAACACAAAGATAATTTCGATCACGGCTCTCAGGAGCCGCTCAGGAGTGAGCATCGCCATTACCGTTCAACCGGCAGGATTCTCCTCGCAGAAATGCTTCGCTCAGGAGCGCTCGATGCGCACCTTGTTCAGGGTAATCGGCGTTCGCGGACGGTCGCTCGCATCTCTTGGCGAATTGGAAATCTTGTCCGCGACATCCTGCCCTTCCACCACCTCGCCAAAAATGGTGTGCTTGTTATCCAGCCAGGGCGTCGCGGCCACCGTGATAAAAAACTGGCTGCCATTCGTGCCCGGCCCGGAGTTCGCCATGGACAGCTTGCCGGCCTTCGAATGCTTCAGCGAGGGATGAAACTCATCCGCGAATTTGTAGCCGGGCCCGCCGCGGCCGGTGCCTTCCGGACATCCGCCCTGAATCATGAATTGGGGAATGACCCGGTGAAAGGTCAGCCCGTCGTAGAAATTGCGCTTTTCTTTTTTTCCGGTCTTCTCGTTGGTAAATTCCTTCGTCCCTTCGGCGAGGCCGATAAAATTCTCCACGGTTTTGGGCGCTTCCTTCTCCAGCAAATGAATCACGACATTGCCTTGCGAGGTCTCGAAAATTGCGTACGTTCCCGGCGCTCTGCTCATCAGTTGTCTTCTCCCTGTTACTGAGCCATCGTACACGAGGCGCGCTGGCCCACGCCACCCGACCGGCAGCTTACCGTTCACGTAGCGATCTTCCACATTAAAATTTGTGAGACATGATTCTGCGGAGTTGCACGTTAAATTCCCGATTGCCGGCTCACCGCTCTAACCCGGGTCCCTGCGTCAGGCCTCCCAGCCCTTCTGTTTTCTTAATTCCGTGATGTGCGCAGTGTGGTGTCTCCCATGCCATTCGTACAGAAACAGCAACCAATCGACGGAGCGGTCCCCGTGCTCCGGGTGCACCATCTGGCGAGAAAAATCCTCCGGCTTCAGCGAGTGCCACAAACGGTCCCAGCGGTCGTGCAGCGACTCCAACAGCATCTCTGACGGCTTGAGTGGTCCTGATTTGGCGTCGGCCAGCTCCGCCCACGCCGCTTCCGCATAGGGCTTGATTGTCGGCCGCTCCTCCGTCAGCGCCAGGCGCAGCCGGATGTACGCATTCAAATGGCTGTCCGCCACGTGATGGATCACTTGCCGCACCGTCCATCCGCCTTCGCGGTAAGGCGTGTCCAGTTGAGATTCGCTGAGTCCGGAAACCGCTTCCCGCAAATTCTTCGGTGTGCGCGCAATCGATTCGATGGATGATCGCCGCATGTCCGGAGTAATCTCTTTGGGCATTTGCATTTTCCCGATGGGATATCGTGCATCCATTGGCTTTTCTCCTGTCTGTTGCTGGGGAACTTCCGTGTCTCTGCTCACTCTTGGCAATATAAAATTCACACCTCCGGACGTTCAACGCCGGCCCTTCAAATACACTCTCCAATTTGGCTCTGCTGGCGCGCGCATCCGTAAACCTCGGGTAGAATAGGGCGTTTTGCGTGATTGTATCCCCAATGCTCGTGCGAGAATCAAATACCAGGAGCAATCGAATGTATAACGTGGTCATCATCGGCAGCGGCTGCGCCGGCCTCACCGCCGCCATCTACGCGGCCCGCGCGAACCTGAAACCCCTTGTGATTGACGGTCACGAGCCTGGGGGGCAGCTTACCCTGACCACCATGGTGGAGAACTTCCCCGGCTTCCCCGACGGCATTCTGGGCCACGAGCTCATCGAAAATATGCGCAAACAGGCGCAGCGCTTCGGTGCGGAATTCAATGCAGGCATCGTTACCGACGTGGATCTTTCCCAGCGCCCATTCAAGGTGACGGCGGGAAACGACGTCTACGAGACGAAAACCCTCATCGTTGCCGCAGGCGCGTCGGCGCGCATGCTCGGGCTGCCGGAAGAACGCCCGCTGCTGGGCAGCGGGGTTTCCACCTGCGCCACCTGCGACGGCTTCTTTTTTCGCGGCAAACCCATTGCGGTGGTTGGCGGAGGCGATTCGGCCATGGAAGAAGCAAATTTTCTGACGCGCTACGCGACGCGTCTCTACCTGATCCATCGCCGCAACGAATTTCGCGCTTCGAAAATCATGATTGATCGTGCCCGCGCCAACCCGAAAATTGAATTTGTCGCTCCCGCGGTGATTGACAAAATTCTGGCCGACAGCGCCGGTGTCGAAGGCGTCCGGCTCCGCAATCCCGAGACCAACGAGATGCGCGAAATCGAAGTTCACGGGGTGTTTGTGGCCATCGGCCATGACCCCAACACCGCGGTGTTTCATGGCAAACTGCAAACCGATGCCAATGGTTATCTTCTCTCCACCAACGGCAGCAAGACCGACATACCCGGCGTTTTCGTCGCCGGCGACGTTCAGGACCATCGCTATCGTCAGGCGGTTACCGCCGCGGGGTCCGGCTGCATGGCCGCCATAGACGCCGAAAAGTTTCTTGAAGAGCACAAGTGAGCCCACACGTCTGGTTTCCTCGTTAGCGGGCTGCCATAATCGACGTGCATGCTCCGTGCGAGCCTTCTCAAGCTTTCTGAAAGCAAAGCATTCGCGCACTGGGTGACCTCCAACGGCCGCACCCGGCGCATGGCCCATCGCTTTGTTCCCGGCGAAACCCTTGATGAAGCCATTGCGGCCGCTCGCGACTGCAATAACCAGGGCATGTTCGCCAGCCTCGATTATCTTGGCGAAAACGTCTCCTCCACCGCCGATGCCCAGCGGGCGCGCGACGCTTATCTGGAAATTTTCGAGCGCATCGCCAAAGAAAATCTGCGCGCCAATGTCTCCTGCAAATTGACGCAGCTCGGCCTGGACCTCAGCGTGGAATTCTGCGAGGGCCTGGTGTGGTCCCTTGCGGAGCGCGCGGCCAGCAATGACAATTTCCTGCGTGTGGATATGGAGGGCTCGGTCTACACCCAGCGCACAGTGGAACTCGTCAAGCGCGTGCGCGCACGAAACGGCGCGGTGGGCACGGTGATTCAATCCTATTTATATCGCAGCACGGGCGACATCACCGATCTTCTGGCTTACGGCTGCCGGATCCGCCTGTGCAAGGGAGCCTACAAGGAGTCCCCCGAGGTAGCCTTTCCGAAAAAGAAAGATGTCGACGCCACCTACGTCCAGCTGATGCAAATGCTCCTGCCCAGCGGCACCTACCACGGCATCGCCACGCACGATCCCGCGATGATTGCCGCGACCATCCGCTTTGCCGCCGCCAATAACATCTCCAAGGAAAATTTTGAATTCCAGATGCTTTATGGCGTGCGCACCGACCTGCAGCGTCGCCTCGTGAAAGATGGCTACCGTCTGCGCATCTACATTCCCTACGGTCGCGATTGGTTCCCTTATTTCATGCGCCGCCTGGCGGAGCGCCCCGCCAACGTGGCCTTCTTCGCGCGAAACTTCCTGCGGCAATAATCGCGCCACTCTCGGTTTTTCAACCGTACTGCTGGCCGCTTGGATGCCGCTCGCACTCGCCTTACAACTTGCGGCAAACCGTGACGCCGTCGCGCAGCGGAATCAAAACCGAAAACAGCTCCTTCGACTCGTGCACCATGCGGTTCATTTCCTGTACCCCGCGGGTGTCCGCGTCTCCCGCCGCTGCTTTTCGCGCAGCCTTTCCGGACCACAAAGTGTTGTCCGTGATAAACAGCCCTCCCCGCCGCAACTTTGGCATGGCCATCCTCGCGGCCTCCGGATATTCGCGCTTGTAAATGTCGTTAAAGATCAAATCGAACTTGCCGCCAGCCTTCTTCAGCAGCGAAAGCGCGTCTCCGGTCTCGATGCGAATGCGTTTGTCGACTCCGGCCCGCTTGAAATAATCCCGCGCGCGGCTCGCGCTTTCCGGATCGCTGTCCGTGTAGGTTACCTCCGCCTGTGGGCCCGCGGCACGCGCCAGCCAGATCGTCGAATATCCGATCGCCGAACCCAGTTCAAAGATTCGCTTCGCTCCTGAGATTTGTACCAGCAAGGCCAGCACGCGTGCCACCGCCGGTCCGATAATCGGCACATCGTGTTTGGCGGCGTAGTCTTCCATCTCGCTGACGACCCGATCGCGCTTCGGCAATAACTCGTAAAGATAGTCCTCCACGTCTTCTCGCATGAACCCGCTGCGCAGATTCTTTGGTAATTTCACAGGGTATCTCCCGGTTGCATGACGTGTATTTCAAGTCCGGCAATGTCCTTGCTTTCCGCGCGCAGTTCTTCGGGTGTGCCGGTGAGCACCGGAAAAGTCCCATAGTGCATCGGGATGACATGCTTCACTCCCAGCAGCTTGATGGCATACGCGGCTTCCCGCGGTCCCATGGTGTAGTTGTCCCCGATTGGCAGGCACGCAATATCCGGCTTATACAATTCGGCAATCAGCTTCATATCTCCAAATACGGTGGTATCCCCGGCATGAAACACCGTCAGCCCGCCGGGCATGCGCACTATAAAAGATGCCGGCTCTCCGGCATAAATCATCGTGCCGTTATCCTCGATGGAGTTCGAATGGAAAGCGTGCGTCAATGTCGCTTGAAATTCTCCGACACGCGCGGTGCCGCCTTTTCCCATGGGCATCACCTGTTTTTCAAAGCCCTTCGTGCCAAGCCATTTGGCGGTTTCGGCGATCACCGCAATTTTTGGTTTGTGTTCTTTGGCGAGCGCCAGCAAATCGCCAAAGTGATCACTATGCCCGTGAGTGAGGAATATCGCGTCCAGCTTCTTGAGTTTTTTGAGCCCCTCAGGGCACTTCGGATTGGTCATTACCCATGAATCCAGAAGCGCAACCTGCCCTCCGCTGGTAGTCAGCGAAAAAGTGCTGTGTCCAAAAAATGTAATCTTGTTTCCCTTCATATCCAGCATGTGATTTCTCCAGAGAGGTTTTAACCGTTGATTTGGAAGCGATAAAACATTCGATTGCAATCCCGGGCGGGCTCCAATGGCGGTTTTCTTACATGCTACAGCTTCTGTCGAAATATTCCGCAGTCTGCACGACAAGCATCACGTTGCAGCTAAATCCGTTGATCGCAAGACGGCAGTCCTATTCCTTACTTGGAAGCTGCGCTGGACCCGCCTGAACTCAGTACCGAGCGAATGGCGGCCTCATAAGTGTCCCGATTATTTTCGCCCAGCAAATGCCCGATTTGCCGCCCATCTTTGGCGTAAAAAAACGAAGCCGGGATGGCGCCATTCCAGCCGGCCATCACCGCCTGCACAAAGCTGTCTTCGCCGCC